>NZ_CP121247.1:1343748-2015622 GCF_029632765.1 Arcanobacterium wilhelmae | reverse complement strand
CGGTCCTTCTTTCCATCGGAGTTATCCACCATGGTATTCCACAAGATGTGGAAATGCATTCGAGTTATCCACAGGTTTGTGCACAGGTGTGGATATTACACGTGTGTAATTACGTCACCGAGTGCGCACGCCGACAGGGCAAAGAATCCATCCATATTTTCTCCACATCTGTGGAGAACAACGGATGGGAAAATCGTCACCTGTTGATAACGCCGTGGAAAACATTTTCACGGTTGAGACGTCGGTCACCGGACGCGCCGAACATTGACATTTCGCCGAAAAGTCCGGTAGTTTTGATAGGTCATGTGTGCAACAGAAGTACACACGCCCTCGCCAGAGGGTGTCCGCCGAGTAAAAATGTGGGAGTACCAATGACCACCAAGCGTACGTTCCAGCCGAATAACCGCCGCCGCGCGAAGGTCCACGGCTTCCGTAAGCGTATGTCCACCCGTGCAGGCCGCGCAGTTCTCGCAGCCCGCCGTCGTAAGGGCCGCGCAAAGCTCTCTGCCTGATGCTGTCTGCCGCCAACCGGATGCGCAAGTCTGAGGAATTCGCTCAGACCATCCGAGGCGGCGTCCGCAAGGGGAACAAGCTTCTCGTTTGCCACGTCGTGGCGAGCGAAAATACGAAAGAGGCCGACCGCAAGGTCGGCTTCGTCGTGGCTAAAACCGTCGGAAACTCAGTGGTCCGCCACCGAGTCTACCGGCGGCTTCGCCATATTATGCGCCCTCTGATCCCCTCTCTGTCAGCATCGTCCGTGGTTGTCCGGGCTCACCCGTCCGCGGCTACCGCGTCGAGCGCGGAGTTGCGCTGTGCCGTCGTGAAAAGCCTGATTAAGGCCGGAGTACTCCCGGCCAGCTTCTTCGCACCCGAAAAGGAGGCGCTGACAGCGCAACCAGCGTCCGACGTCACTCCCACACCGGCGTCTGGAACCGCGAGCGAGCTGGGCGCATGTCGCACACCGGCGTCGGCGGAAAACGCGAGCGTCAACGCAACGGAACGGCAATGAAAAACCCGCTCGTTTCGGCGCTGACCGCGCCCATCCGGTTCTACCAAAAGCGCATCTCCGCGCACCTTCCGCGCAGATGCCGCTACGAGCCCACATGCTCGGCGTACGCCGTCGAATCACTGCAGATTCACGGCGCGTTCAAAGGTACACTTTTAGCAGTATGGCGCTTCATGCGATGCAACCAGTTCTCCGCCGGCGGCGTCGATTGGGTGCCACCCCGAGGAAAATGGCCCACAAAGCCACTCGGGTACCAGGAACTACTTGCGCGGCGCGCGAGTGAGGAAACCTCGGCAGGCCAACGCGGCCACGGCGTCGAGGGCAACAACAAGTAAGAAAGCAAGGTATGGATAGCATTCTCTACCCCATCATGTGGGTTATTAGCTGGATCATGTACGGCATCCACGCGATCCTCACCACCCTCGGCCTGCCCCAGGGCGCCGGTTCAGCGTGGGTGTGGTCGATCATCGGCCTGACCGTGGTGGTCCGAATCCTCATCATCCCGCTGTACAACAAGCAGATTCGCTCCACCCGGGCCATGCAGGAGCTGCAGCCCGAGATGCAAAAGATTCAGAAGAAGTACAAGGGCCGCAAGGATCAGGTTTCGCGCCAGCGCCAGCAGGAAGAAATGATGGCGCTCTACCGCGATCACGGCTCCTCGCCATTCGCCTCCTGCTTCCCACTGCTGATCCAGATGCCGATCTTCTTTGCGCTGGTCCGTATGCTCTACGCGATCGATCCGCTGTCGAAGGGGACGTACGAGCGCGCAGCAATCGGCCCGATCAACGAGACCATTGCCCAGCAGATCGGTGGCTCAGAGCTCTTCGGTGCGCCGCTCACTTCCTCGATCGCCACTTCGAATCTTCCGATCTTCGCCGGTATGTCCACTCGCATCACCGTGGTAGCCGTGGTGATGATTGCGCTGTTGGTTGTGACCTTGTTCTTCCAGCAGAAGCAAATGATGACCTGGAATATGCCCAAGCACGAGCCGGATCCGGATAACCCGATGGCCAACCAGATGCAGACCATGCAAAAGACGATGCTCTATGGCATGCCACTCATCTACATCTTTACCGGTTACGCCTTCCAGATCGGCGTGCTCATCTACTGGGTCACCGGTAACTTCTGGAACATTGGCCAGCAGACTTGGCTGATGCTCACGAACCCCACCCCTGGCTCTGAGGCCCACAAGCGCAAGCTCGCCCGCGATCGCGCCAAGCGCATCAAAGCTGGCCTCCCGCCCGAGGAAGGTACAGAGGAGAACACCGGCGGTCAGCGCGTTCAGCCGCTTGGCAAGAACCGCTCCAAGAAGGCTGGATCCAACGTTGATGCGTTCGGCAATCCGCTCCCCGACGGCGCTGAAGATGCGGCCGGCGAGGCGCAGTTCAACGATGCTGGCGAGGAGATCGGAAAAGACGGACTGACGGACTCTGAGCGTGCACAAAAACGTTACGAGCGCCGTCTCGCTGAGCGCCAGCGCTCAGCGGAAAAGAAGGCCGCACGCGCCAAGAAAGCAGCGCGCAACAAGAAAGATCGCAACTTCTAAACGTCCCAGCGGGAGGCGGGCATCGAACCCGCCTCCCGCTGCCAAGCATCAGGCGCTCCGCCGTCGGCGACGGCGGACCGACAAACTAGCGTCGGGCCGGTGGAACCCGGCGCACCGGCGTCGGCCGCTAACCGGCGTCGGGCCGGCACACAATTGAACTTCCGTTTTCCCACGATAAAGGAACACCATGGCAGAAAATACTGAACTCAAGAAGGCCCTCGCCGAAGAGGGAGACCTCGCAGCTGACTACCTGGAGGAGCTGCTTGATATCGCCGATCTGGACGGCGATCTCGAGATTTCCGTGGAGGCCGACCGTGCCTCCGTGGCGATCGTTTCCGACGACGAGCACGATCGACGTCTCAAGCGGCTCATCGGACGCGACGGCCACGTGCTCGACGCTCTGCAGGAGCTCACGCGCCTCGCGGTGCAGCAGGAGACCGGCGAGCGTTCGCGCCTCATGCTGGAGATCCTCGGCTACCGTGCCGATCACCGTGCGAAGATTGCGAAGATCGCTGCCGACGCCGTCGCCGAAGTCCTTGAGACCGGCGAAGATGTTTCGCTTCGTCCGATGAACCCCTTTGAGCGCAAGGTGGTTCACGACGTCGCCGCCGAGGCCGGGCTCGTTTCAGATTCGTACGGTCAGGGCGCTGATCGCCACGTGGTGATTTCGGTTGCTGACGACGAGAGCGCGGAGCCTGCTGAGTCTGCGGGTTCGGCGGATTCGGCGGGTTCGGCTGACGAGGGTTCTGCTGAGTAATTCCGGGCCAGAGCTGAGCGTTTCGGATGGAGCTGGGCGGTCCGGATGTCGCTGCGGGCCCGGCTGGAGCTTGGCGGTCTGGATGTCGCTGGTGGCCTGGATGTCGCTGGTGGCCTGGATGTCGCTGGTGGCCTGGATGTCGCTGGTGGCCTGGATGTCGCTGGTGGCCTGGCGTCTGAAGATCACCCGATGTTGGGTGTGTTCCAGACGTTTCGCCAAGTTCTGCCCGTTCTAGCGGCACCGTGCTCGGCTGAGTGACTCGAGCTTGTACGTGGGCTTCCCTGCTTGGGGAAGCCCACGTTTTATGCGGTATTCTGATAGCCGCTTTGGCGCGGTGCGGCGTGGTATGGCACTCTTGAACTATTGGTTTTCTGAGGAATGGTGAAGCACATGGACGAGCGTCCCATCGTTGTTGAGCGCGCACCTCAGGGCGGCGCCGAGCATTTCGGCTCCTCCGTGTGGGCGAATCTCGTAAGGTTTTCCGAGTTGCTTGAGGATGAGGGGCAGCTTCGCGGGCTCGTTGGTCCTCGTGAGATGGATAAACTGTGGACTCGACACATTCTGAACTCAACCGCCATTAACTCGTTTATTGAAGAATCAACTACTGTGGCGGATGTTGTTCTGGCGCTGGGTTTCCTGGGCTCGTTCTGGCGATCACTCGCCCAAGCGTTCATGTTGATTTGATTGAGGCGATGGAACGCCGTACAGACTGGTTGCAGTATGTGGTAGACTCTCTGGGTTTGACGAACGTTACTGTGATCCGTTCACGCGCGGAAGATATGGGCGACTACACGGCTGACGTTGTTACCGCCCGTGCGGTGGCAGCACTGAAGAAGCTGATTCCCTGGACAATGCCTCTAGTTCGCGACGGTGGTCGCGTTGTTGCCCTCAAGGGCGACCGTGCTGAAATTGAAATCGACGAGGCGGATAAGCAATTACGCAAATTTGGTGCGGATTGGGTCGACGTCCATGATGTTGATGTGTGGGGTGCCGAGGAAGGGACTCGGATCGTCGAAATCACGAAGCGCGAACAGCGCCATCGCTGAACTTCACCGTTAGTCGCGTTTGGATGTTTCACGTGAAACCCGACTACTCGGGTATGTGAGCCGATGACTTTTGTGTGGAGCTGTGCGCTTCGTCCGACGCGGTTGTTCCACACACTGGGCATTGGAACTCGCTACTGCGTGTGCATATCTTGGCCAGTTCGCGGAGGCGTTTCACGTGAAACGTTTCAGTTGAAGTGCCGACATGCTGAGGCACAACGCCGAACTTGGATTGCCTTGAGGTGCATGTTTATTGACGATGAGATGGCGAGGGAAGAATGTGCCTCTCCCTCGAAGAATTCAATTCGCCGTGAGCACTCGCGAGGTAGAAAGCGGTTGGGCGTTCGACGACGGCGGCTACTTTCGCAATGTGCATCGTGCTTTTCTACGGGAAATATGACGGCGTGGTTTGAGTTGAAAGGATTGCCGGCTTCTATACGCCGCTCACATCTGACGAAGAACACCGGGCGGAATTACCGCGTGCAATCGACAACGCCGAATATTTCTCTGGCAGGGTTGTTAACTGTTTCAACATCGAACCGAGGGACCGAGTACTCCCGGTTCAAGCACGTCCCGGATGCGGCAAAAGAGCTTGCGGTGATGCATTAGTTACTTGAAGCAGATTTCATGGCGAAGACGTCGCTGGGGCTGCGGGAGAACGCGCTGAAGTTAGTATCACCGAGGATTGATGTTTCACGTGAAACGGATCGATGCTCCGCAGCAATGCTTCATGACCTGATGTCAACGATGAGAGTTTCCATTCACAGTATATTCCTCCGAATTTCTTTAAATCTCGTCAATAGTCGGTCCCGCCGTGGCGACGAGCGGTGTGTGTTTGTTGTGGGGGCTCCGCCATCCTAATCAACGTAAATAGGCACCGGTGGATGAATCGCTAGGTCAACTCCAACTGCCTCTCGCCGCACACTTAACGTCAAAGTCGACACACGCACATCGTGAGAAATTGGTGCACTGTAGACACTGGATACGTTGGGATTGTGTGCCGCGAAAATGCGCAGAAGAGCTCATGTCGATGCGGTACTTGCGATTAAAGAGATGAGTCCGCCCCTAGCGCACCATTGAAACGCTGGGCAGGGTCACGTGATGTCGCGGTGTATAATCCGGCAAAGTGGTATCGAGCGGCGATGCTGCAAATTATCGGCACGCACGATGCCAGTTGGCTACACTCCCACGGTGTCGTTTCTCGTGTGACGCTGCCGAACGGCGATCGGAGGTCTATGCAAGAAGTTTGCCGAGATAAGTGCCTGGGCACTTCGTGAGTGCAACCAAAAATTGTCTGATGGCACCGCGTGCGAAATATGGTGGTGCCATAGGTTGCGCACAGCGAAATTTACCTATCGACTGCTTCGAACTTTTGCCGTATTTTGACGTCAACAAACTTCAAGGCACCCGATTTATAGCGCAGCAGTGGAGAATGAACTTTGCTGAGTTCAGCGTCGCGGTGACTTTGATGAAGCGATGATCTGTTGGCGGGATGTGCTGAGCGTGTTTCACGTGAAACATTCAAAGCGAGTCGGACCGAGCTCGAAAATAAAACACGCGGAAGCACCCACGCCACTGATTTGTGAAAAGCCACAAACAGGATGTTTCACGTGAAACAACGAATCTCAGGTGTGCTCACTGCATGGAAGTATCGAGGATAGGAATCCAAATTATGGATGCACGATACTAACAACCTGGAATTCCCGTTACATGTGAAACGTGGAGCAGTGATAGCCGATTCTCAACCCGGTGGCAAGTGAACAGCGGGAATCTGTGGACAGCGCGTGACGCAAATGAGATTGTGGATAAATAATTTATTACTGACAAGTAGCTGTGAAAATATAAATATCTGTGGTCGATTAGGTGCAAAAATCGATAGAATTGATGCATTGAAACAAAGGAGTGTTGCACGTGTCTGACCCCCGAAAGAAGGCTTCACAGCTGGAGCCAACCCGCAAACATAACGACTGGGCATCGATATTTGAAGGATCGGCAACGCCAGTTGGCGCGGATCTCGTGAATGACCGCGCACTGATGACGAAGCTCAAAGACGCACAGTTTAAAGTTCCACGTGAAACGCGCATTTTTACAGTAGCCAATCAAAAAGGTGGGGTTGGCAAAACCACCTCGGCTGTAAATATTGCGGCGGCACTCGCGAACGGTGGACTCAACATACTCGTTATCGACGCCGATCCACAGGGAAACGCTTCAACTGCCCTTGGCGTCGAACACGCTTCCGGTACACCGTCTTTTTACGAAGTGATTATGGGGAAGATGCCTCTGGTCGACGTGGTCGCTCCGGCTCCCGAATTCGATTCGTTGTTCGTTGCTCCATCCACAATCGATCTTTCCTCCGCTGAGATTGAGCTCGTCTCCGAAGATCGTCGTGAGTACCGCCTTCGCGATGCTCTCGATTCGGCATTGGAAGAATTTGCTTCCCGTGGAGTGCAACTCCACTATGTGATCATTGATTGCCCACCGAGCCTCGGTCTTCTCACTCTCAACGCGTTAGTTGCTGCACGAGAGGTACTCATTCCCATTCAGACCGAGTACTACGCGCTCGAAGGGCTCACCCAACTCATGAAGTCGATCCAGTCTGTGCAGGCGTCTTTGAATCAAGGCGTCGCTATCTCAACTATTCTCCTCACGATGTTCGATAAGCGTACGAACCTTGCCCAAGATGTCGCTGCTGAGGTCCGCTCCTACTTCCCCGACGAAACGCTGTCGGTGGAAATTCCGCGCAACATTCGCATTTCTGAGGCGCCATCGTTCCATCAAACGGTGATTACGTATGATCCACGTTCGTCTGGAGCAGTGGCTTATATGGCGGCAGCCTTTGAACTTGCGGGCAGAGCACAATAAAAACGTAAAAACATAACGGCGGTATAACGCGCTTAAGTCACACTCCAGCACTACGTAATGTTTGAAACGAGGAAATAGATTATGGCAGAGAAACGGCGAGGGCTCGGCGTCGGGCTTGGCTCATTGATCCCGAACAACCAGCAAGAGAAGAAGAACCGCCCAATCGACGTCTTCTTCTCTGGATCGAATGTGAAGCCTGATACGGAGGCTGACTCCAGCGCTAGCAGCGCTACGGATGTGGACTCGGGTACGGTGCCGGCTGAGCTAGGCGGCGAAAAAACTCACCGTTCGCGCCAAAGTGTCTCTAAAAAGAGTGGCGGAAAAAAGACCACTACGGTGGATAAGGCGTCAAGCAAAATTACGACATCCCAAGTAGTTTCTGGAGCGGAACTAGCGAACGAACAGGGCTCTGGCCAGAGCGATACTCCATCTGCTCGAACAAACGCTGAGTCGGGCAAACCCAACGAGCTGAGCACGGTTTCTGGCGCGCCGGCGGCCAAGGCGGCTAAGGGCGCGCCCGACGCGAACACAGAGGGTGCTGTTCAGATGAGTGATCCCAGCGTTTCTGAAACAGCTGATGACAACCTCCTTCCGATACCGGGTACCACGTATGGCGAAATCGATGTGACGTGGATCGTTCCAAATCGGGCGCAACCTCGTACGATTTTTGATGAGGACGATCTCCAAGAGCTCGCTGATTCCATCAAGGAAGTCGGTGTCCTCCAGCCGATCGTGGTTCGCCCGCTTTCTGAACCGGATCGGGATCATCCGGATGCTCGGTACGAGTTGATCATGGGTGAGCGGCGTTGGCGCGCCACTCAGCGTGCTGGTTTGAAGGAAGTCCCAGCAATCGTTCGTCACACGCAGGATAATGATCTGCTCCGTGACGCGCTCCTCGAAAACCTCCACCGTGCACAGCTGAACCCGCTGGAAGAGGCGGCAGCGTACCAGCAACTTCTCGAGGATTTCGGCTGCACGCAGGAAGAACTTTCCCGCAAGATCGCGCGTTCACGCCCCCAGATCTCGAATACGCTCCGCCTCATGAAGCTTCCGCCACTCGTGCAGCGACGCGTTGCTGCCGGTGTGCTATCTGCGGGCCATGCCCGTGCGTTACTTGGGCTGACTGATCCGGCTGCGATGGAGCGTCTCGCGCAGCGAATCGTGGCCGAAGGCCTGTCCGTGCGCGCAGTTGAAGAAATTGTTGCGATGGGTGAAGAAGGGGCGGCGGCGGCACGCCGCCGCCCGAGGATCTCGCAGTTCCCGGATGAACTTGGAGCGCTGGCTACACGCCTGGCGGACCGTCTGAATACCCGGGTCAAGGTGAATATGGGGCAACGCAAGGGGAAGATCTCGATTGATTTCGGTTCCCTTGACGATCTCAACCGTATCTTGAGTGAGCTCGGCGACGGAGGGGTCGAGTTTCCCGTGCAACACGAGGAATCGGCTGGATGAGTAAGTACCGCCACGAGCCAAGCTGCTGTGCGGTGACAGCAGGCAGAGGCGATGGTGCGGTCGAGTTCTGTGTGCAACACGGGGAGTGATCGCCGATCGGCCGGGTGTGTGTATACGGTGGAGGGGCGTTTCACGTGAAACGCCCCTCCACCGTATACGTCATGCACAGCTCCGAGCACGAGCGTCGAGGAATACCTGCGAACAACCGGGGCCCAGTCTGCCAGCAGGCTGGGGTTATTCCATCAAAACCTTGAGTTCACTGCTCGAGTAGGCTGGGGTTATTCCATCAAAACCTTGAGTTCACTGCTCGAGCAGACTGGGCTTATTTCATCAAAACCCTCAGCTCACTGCCCGAGCAGCCTGCGCTCAAGCCTAAGACAGCTCACTCATCCGCGTCGGCGTCTGCACCCGCGCGCGCAAGGATCTGAAGATACACGCTCTCAACCGCCTCGCCACGATCGGCAGCATAGGCCTGAACGGCGAGTGGGAAAAGCGACGTCTCCGTCATGCCCGGGGAGGTGTTGACATCAACAAACCAGGCCACGCCGTCGGCGTCGAGAATAATGTCCGTACGCGACAGGTGCTTGAGCCCCAACGAACGGTGAACATCCACCGCAAGCTGCGCGACAACGTCACGCTCCTTCTCTGTCACCCGAGCAGGAACAAAATACTGCACTCGGCCCGGGTTGTAACGCGCATCGAAATCGTATGGACCGGACGCCACCACCTCTACCGGCGGCAACGCAACAGGCCCCTCCCCGAAGTCGACCACGGCCACGCCAAACTCGCGCCCCTCAACAAACTTCTGAATCAGAGCAGTATCCCCATACGCGAAGCAATCGACCATCGCACCCGGCAACTCCGCCTTCGAACGAACGATCGTGAGCCCCAGCGACGAACCCGACTTCGTCGGCTTAATCACCACCGGGAAGCCGTAACGCTCCTCGATCAAATCCAGGACGCGTCCAGCGCCGACGTCGCGGAAAAGCGACTGCGGGAGCGCCGTCGACTCAGGGACGTGCACGCTCGAGCCAGCCAGCACGGAAGCCGCAACCGCTTTATCGGCAGCAAGCCGGCACCCCACCGCGTCAGAACCAACAAACGGCAAGCCAATCAGGGAGAGTAAATCCTGCAACGATCCGTCTTCACCCGTCGAACCGTGCAAAAGCGGCCACGCAACATCCGGCTCCAACGCCTCGAGGCGCTGCAAAAGCTGCGAATCGACGTCGAGAACCTTCGCCTGGATACCGCTGTCGGTCAGAGCCGCAGCGATCCGGCGTCCGGACTGCAAAGAAATATCGCGCTCGTGGCTGAGCCCGCCGGCGAGCACCGCGACTGTGAGGGGCTTGTCCATGGGTTGTCCTTTCGTTAGCAGAGTATTTCCCGACGCCGACGCGACGGTAAGTTTTCAGTTGTCTAGGAGATGTTGCCGTGATGACTGAACGCTGGGCGGCGGCGATATTGACGCCAAAGTGTTCGAGTGTCGCTGCGCAAACTGAGCAGAGGAGGCGCGCCGGTTCCGTCGATTCGCTGGCGTGGCTTTCCGATTGTCGTTTGCCGCAGAGCACTCATTGGCGTTCTACACCACGTCGGTACCCGGACGTTCCGTGCCAGCGCGCTTGCGCAAGTTGGCGGTGCCAAACAGGCCAACCAGTTCCTGCTCGGACTCGATCACTCCGGCGAGCCTTCGCACGCCCTCCACGATCGACTCCTCCGGTGGATAGCAATACGATAAGCGCAAATGATCGCTGCCCTGGCCGTCCATGTAAAACGCCGTACCTGAAACGTAGGCAACCAGCTTCGCCGTCGCTCGGGGCAACATTGCCTTCGCGTCCAGCCCATCCGGAATCTTCACCCACGTGTAGAACCCGCCCTCCGGCACGTTCCATTCGCACTGCGGTAAATACTTGGCGAGCGCACCGACCATCGCATCGCGGCGGCCCTTGTACATTGAGCGGTACTCCTTGATCTGCGCCATCCAATCGTAGGTACGTAGATACTCGGCGATCGACAGCTGCCCCACCTTGGTCGGTGAAAGCACCGCGTTCTCGTTCGCAAGAACAAGCCGCTGCGTGACGGCGTGCGGCGCGAGCGCCCAACCCACCCGGTAGCCGGGCGCGAAAGTCTTCGAAAAGGAACCGAGGTAGACGACGACGTCGGGATCGTAGGTTTGCAGTGGACGCATCACCTGGTCGTCAAAGCCGAGCATGCCGTACGGGTTATCCTCGAGGATAAGGACGTGATGACGGCGAGCGATTTCGACCACCTGCGGGCGGCGCTCGTCGGACATGCACACGCCGCCCGGGTTATGGAAGTTCGGCACGGTGTAAATGAACTTCACCGGCTTGCCCTCGGCGGCGAGGCGCGTGAGCGTCTCATCGAGGGCCTGCGGGATCATGCCGTCCGCGTCCATCGGCACGTGCACCACGTTCGCCTGATAAGCGCGAAACACGCCGAGCGCACCAACGTAGCTCGGCGCCTCAGCCACGATCGTATCGCCGGGGTTCACGAAAATCTGGGTGACAAGATCCAGCGCCTGCTGGCTTCCCGTGGTCACAACGATGTTGTCCACATGTGCGCGAATCCCCTCCGCGCGCATCACCTCGAGGATCATCTCGCGCAGTTCCTCTTCGCCCTGGCCACCACCGTACTGGAGCAGTTGTGGGCCGCGCTCGCGGATCAGGCGCGCGGTCATGTCCGCAAGGAAATCGAGCGGGAGGCCAACGATATTCGGCATGCCACCCGCAAGCGACACGACCTCGGGCCGGTTGGCGACCGCAAACAGCGAACGTGTTTCCGATTGCTTCATGCCGAGCGCGCGATCGGCGTACGCATCGAACCAAGGGTCCAGGCGCGTGCCTGCGGCGGCTGCCGAGGCAATCTTTGACGAAATGCTGTTTTGGCCGCTCACAATTCCTCCTCGGATCGAAAACACGTTTTGGCTAATCATGCCACGAGTTTTCGAAAAATGCGTGAAGCCGCTCACGTAGTGAACTGGCAGGAACGGCACCTTCGACGCGGCCAGCGAGTTCGCCGTCGATCCACAGCTCGGTTGTGGGTAAAAGCGCTGGAGCTGTTGGTGCTGCCGCGCGGGTGACGTCGGTGCTCGGCATGAATTCGCTGGGTTCTGTTTCACGTGAAACAGAACGGCCGCCGGTCCGGTGGACGCCGTCGACGCCGGTTGCGTGGGTACGCACGTCGTCGGCTGGTGACGCGGACTGGACGCCGTCGACGCCGGTTGCGTGCGTGCGCACGTCGTCGGCTGGTGACGCGGACCGGGCGTCGACGTCGGGTGACGCGGCTGGCGCCCGGCCTAAGCCGCGTAACTGCGTGAGCGGAACCGGCCCACCGGCGTCGACGAAACGCACCGAAACTGCGGGCGCGAGCGGAAACTCTCTCGCAACCCATCTCACAAAATCGCGCGCCACCTGCGAAAACACAGGCCTCATCTGCACGCAAGGCCCGCACCAGCTCGCCGTAAAAAACAGCAAGCGGATGCGGGCCTCGTCAAACTCTCCAGGCTCCCCGGCCTCTCTAGGCTCCCCGGCGCTGGGAACGCTCATGCTACTTCGCGGCGTCCAGCTCGGCCTTGTGGTCGATCAGGTAACGCTCCGAATCCATTGCGGCGCGCGCGCCGGTACCAGCAGCAGTGATCGCTTGGCGGTAGACGTGATCCACGACGTCGCCAGCGGCGAAAACGCCGGGGATCGACGTGGCCGTGGTGGGCTCGGCAACCTTGATGTAGCCGCCGTCTTCCAGCTCGAGAGCGCCATCGAGCACGGCAGTGCGCGGTTCGTGGCCGATCGCCACGAACAGGCCCGCGGCCGGAAGCTCGCTCTCCTCGCCGGTCACCGTATCGCGCAAAATGACGGACTCAAGCGCGGCATCGCCGTGCGTATCGACCACTTCCTTGTTCCAGTGCATCACGACCTTCTCGTTCGCGAGCAGGCGATCCGCCATGATCTTCGAGGCGCGCAGCTCGTCGCGGCGGTGCACCACGTGAACCGTGGAGCCGAAACGTGCGAGGAACAGGGCCTCGGTGACGGCCGTATCGCCGCCGCCAACAACTACGATCTCGCGGTTCTTGAAGAAGAAGCCATCGCAGGTGGCGCAGTAGGATACACCCTTGCCCGAAAGCTCTGCCTCGCGAGCGAGCCCGAGCTTCTTGTAGGCCGAGCCGAGCGCAAGGATCACCGTGTGAGCCTCGTACACCTCGGAATCAGTGTGGATCTTCTTGACCGGGCCGTCCAATTCGAAACGGATAGCGTCCTCGTAGCGAACCTCTGCCCCAAAGTGCTCGGCCTGCTTTTGCATCTTATCCATCAGGTCCGGGCCGAGAACCGCATCCGGGAAGCCCGGGTAGTTCTCCACCTCGGTGGTGTTCATCAGCGCACCGCCGGCCTCGAGGGTGCCTGCGAGCACGATCGGCTCCATGCCGGCTCGCGCCGTGTAGACGGCGGCGGTCCAACCTGCGGGGCCCGATCCAACAATGATGACGTCATGAACTGCCATGAATGGCCTTTCCGGTAGTTGTTACTTGACAGTGATTTCTGCGATGTCCAGACGGAACTTCCCCTTCGAATCCTGAGGAAGCTTCGTTACCCGCAAGGTGATCGAATCGGTTTCGACCGGCTCTTTCACCTTCAGGGTGGTTGTGCCGTTGAGGGCACCCTGCGCGATGATGGTGCCATCGGCAGGCTTATCAGGAACGACACCCAACCACTCAATATTCCCGCCGTTGCCCGCCTCGTCGATGGTCACTTCGGAAACGGTGGCCTTCTCTTTGAGCTGGAGGATAATCACAGTGGAATCCGCCGGCTTCATCTCTTGCGACGAGAACCACCATGAACGCCAACGTGTCTGCGGGTTGCCGTCGAAGACTGCGCCAATGCCGCTGACGTTGTTGATGTCGGTTTGCGGTGCACCCTGGAACTTCTCAAAGCCGATCACCTTCACATCTGCGGATGTGATCTGTGGGGCGACAGTCGGCGCGGGTGCGGACGATTCTGGCGCGGCGCTGGCCGGCGCGCTCGGCGAATTCAGGCTCGGGTACGACGGGCCTGAGGCTGGCGCGACAGGATCCAGCGGCCGGAAGATCGACGCGGTGGCCCAGACAGCTGCGAGTACAACGCCGACCGCGAATACGCCGACGACGATCTTCGACGGGTTGAACCGGCGCGGGGGCACGAGTTCCCCGACGGCGTTTGCGCTGGACGTGCCAGCGACGACGCCGTGAGAGGGGCCGTGGCCGGACCGTTTCGGATCGAACGCAGAGCGGCGGGTGACGCTCGAATGCTCACGCCCTCGGTGTTCTGGGACGACGACGGGTTGCTCGTCGGTTCCGATTTCTCGGCGCGTCGGTGCCTGCGCGGTGGTGGGCTCCGATTTACTCACGGCATGCAGTTGAGTGGCAGGCGTTGCTGACCCGGGCGCTGTGGGTGGAACGGCTGGAAGGACGGTGGTCGGTTCGGGCGTCGACTCATCGGCAGGCTCTGGATCGCTTTCAGAAACCGGCTCGGGCTCAGCGGCCTTCGGCGCCTCGGTAGCAGGGGCTGGCTCTTCCGGCTGTGCGGCTGGCTCTTCCGGCTGTGCGGCTGGCTCTTCCGGCTGTGCGGCTGGCTCCGTTTCCTCCTCAGGCTCCGCGAGCGGCACCGGGGAGACAAAGTTCGGGTCGGTACCCAGGGCACCGAGGTTTGCGAGGCTTGCGGCGGCACCCGGCTCGCCCACAGACGATGCTGAGAACTCTTCACCATCGGGCTTGGGCCACTTCACGTTGCTCACCGAGCCGGCGTCGTCGATGCCGAACGCCTCCTCCACAGCTTTCGCGGCTTCTTCCTTCGACGACGCCGGAGCCCCGGCGGCGTTCGAAGCGGCACCTGCCGCGGCTGCACCGGCAACGGCAGCCGCGCCAGCGGCGCCTGATACTGCCAAATCATCTGCCTCACCGCTCTCAGCGGCGTGAGCGCCGTCGTCGGCCGGGCCCGACGGTTCCGGCTCTGGCTCCGGCTGAGCAGAGTTCAGCGGCGGGAACGCGACCTTGCCAGCGTTGAAGGTGGGGCGGTCGGCGTCGGAGGATGTTGCCGGCGGAACCGGGCGGCGGGTCCCGAAATCGGACGGTTCGTTGATGATCGTCAGAGACGACGTATCGAGTTCCGGCCACGGAACGAGCGTGCGAACGAAATCGGCCGGAGTTTTCCCCTCGGACGACATCAGCAACACTTGGCGCAATGGCTCGGGTAACCCCTCGACCTCGAGGGCATGCTCAATACTCGCCTGCGGATCACCAACATTACGGCCCAGGAGCAATGCGGCCGCGAGATCGATCAGACCACGGGTTTCGCGCGCGTCCAGATCCTCCCACGGAACGGAAATATCGACGTCGTTGAGTGCGGCCTGGATGCCGAAACCGTCCACAACCACGCCCGAAGCGTCTTGAATCAGAATATCGGAAGCGTCCAAGCGCAGGTGGCGCACCCCGCGGTGGCGAATATTGTTCACTGTGGTGGCAACTTCGCCCATGAGCGCCCACACGATCCGTGGATCGACGGGCGTGCCGTCAAGGTAAGAGCTGAACGGGATCCCTGGCGGCACCTCGGTGAAGATCGCGGTGAGAGAGTCCGTATCGATCACGGAGATCGTGGAGACAAGGTGTGGGTCGGTGATCAGTGCGCTGCGGCGGGCGGCGTCGGCAACCTCGGCGGCGTGAGCCGCGCCGTGGCGGACGAGGATTGCGCGCAGGCTACGGGAGAGGATCGTGTCGCGGGCGATCCACACGGAAACGCCCTCCGACGAGCCGAGCGTGTGTTCGATCGGGTACACCAGATCGAAGCGCTCGGCGATACGATCGCCGGGTTGTGCAAATTCGTTACTCACGTTCGCCTCTCCTTCAATTTCCACAATATATTGGCAAGTCTAGTCAGATATTTGGTGGGATGAACGTTTGACATTCTCGCCGAATTCATTGGCCGATACCGGCGCGCTGCGCCTGCCCTTCTTCACCGACTTCACCACTCCGATTGCGAACAGTAGCACCACTACCGTGCCGAAAACGATCGTTCCGACGTTTTCCCATTGGGCTCTGACCCGGATATCGAGTTCGGTGGGTGTGCCGAGCTCTGCGCCGGTGGGGGTTTGCACCTGGGCTTCCACAGAGAGATCGCCGGATCCGTACGCCTTGACGGGGATCGAGAACGTTGCGGCGTTGTTTGCGCCCACGATTTCTGGCGCGGGCGAATCCGCACGGAGGCGTTGATCGGGCATGCGCAACACCACGCTCGCCGAGATCGGGAACGGAAGTGAGTTCACCACGCGCAGTGGGATAGAGGACGCCTCGGAGATCATGTTGATCGTGGAGGTTTCGGCAACTTTTACAGCAAGGTGCGGATCGGCCGCGATGTCCATCCCGGCGATCTGGTGGGTTGCCACGGACGGGATCCCGGTGGCGCTTTGTGCGAGTGAGAGCGACGTATATAGATCAGTGATCTCGGTGACGTCGGCCGAGAACGGCGTAGCCTTCGCAATCGACGCAAGGTGTTTTCGGGCCTGGTTAAGCGAGTCCAGGGCAGCTTTCGCGACGACGTCGGCGCCAGGGCGTGTATTGCGTGCCGCGTATTCGCCGGTGGACGGCGTAGTTTTTTGTTCCTCGAGCGAGGCGGGTTTGGCCCACGGAGCGTCGAGGAGAGCTTTTGCAGTGGCGAGGTCGAGCGTGGTGCCGCGTTCGAACGCGGCGATGATTCCGCGCTGGTCGTTGGGGCGCTCGCGGTACTGCATAGCGGCCACGGTGAGGGCGAGCTGGCGCGAATCGAGGGCGGAGAGAGTTCCGGCCGAATCCCGCGTTCCGGTGGCGGTAGTGCCGGGAAGAACGCCAGCGAGGGCGTCGGCGAGCGACTGGTCGTATCGGAAGACGTCGGTCGGTAGGCCGGATGTGTGCGCGGGCGTGTAGGCGGCAGGCGTGTAGGTGAGGGCCGCATTGGGGTAGAACGCGTTGGAGGAGACGATATTTTCGTTGTATCCGCCGGCTTTTGCGAGGTTAAGTGATTGGGTATCGGAGAGGTCGAACGTGACGGATTCGTTTGCGAGTTTCGTCGCTTTGGCGATTCCAGCGGCGCCCGCGGCGGGTATTGAGGCATCGAACGCTGGCAGGTAGCGGTAGGTTCGTGCCTGGAGCGCGGGCGCGATCTGTTCTGAGAAATTGAGTGTGGGATCTGCAAGGAATTCGACGCCGGTGGTGGGGGCGTCCGCGAGGATTTGCGTGATTTGTGCCGTGTTTTCGGGTTCTTTGACGAAAGTGCTCACTTGCGCGGCGAGATCACCTGGCTCGGATGCCTGTCCGGCTGGCGTTTTTGGCGCGGGAACGAGCGGTGCGGTGGAAGCGTGTGCGGAGCTCGACGTCGACGGCGTGGGCTGCGGCTCCTGTGCGAGACGCACCGGCTGGGCCTGGGCGAGGAATTCCGTGAGAGTGCCCTGCTGGGTGATGTTTTGTGACGAACGCGTGAGCGGCGCGACGACGGTGGTCGGCGTGCGATCGAGGTTCACTTTCGGTGCGACGATGATGAAACTGGTGTCTGAGAGAAGAACGCCGTTTTGTGTATATGCGCGTACGAGGATACCGCGCGGACCCCAGCCGAATTGGCTGGTATCCCAGGTCAGATCCTGGGCCGGAACGACGATGGTGCGTTGCGTGCTCGCTCCAGGCGCCACGGTGAGAGGCGTGGAATCCCTCGTAACGAGCGCGGAATCGAGGTTCCCGTCCATCCAGTCGCGGATGTGTTGATCGGTGAGCGGCGATGAGTAGGCCGCGCGCAGATCAAGGCGCTGTAGCGTGATCGGCTCAGTTCCAGGGTTCGACACGCTCACCGTGACGCGCAGCGGAGTGTCCGCGCTGAGCACAGGCGCGCCCACGGATGTGATCGTGAGCTGCGGCTCGGTTGATTTTTGGGCATGAATCGCCGACGCCGGTGCGCGAGTTGCGCCTAGCGCAAAGCGAATAGCGGATACGGCGGGCGATCCCGACGTCGTCGGGGAGGCTTGCGCAGGCGCACAGAAAGCCGCGCCTGCGAGCCCAGCGAACGCGAGGGAAGCCGCAGCGAGCGCGCGCAGTGCCCGCTTCACTCGCGCTCACCACGCAAGATCGCGGCGGCGTCGCCCACGATGCGCCGTTCGTTCGGGTATGCGAGCCGGGTGGCGACCCGGTCAATGCGCACCCACTCGGCCTTCTCGGCCTCGTGATCGGGATCGTTTTCCACCGTGATCGTGCCCTCCAGGGCCTCGAGGAGGAAGTGGTGCACGACCTTGTGGATGCGGTGATCGTGCCCGGAGAACCAGTAGTCGATCGATGCCAGGTGCTTGAGCACGCGGCCATAGATGCCGGTTTCTTCCGAGATTTCGCGCACTGCCGCCTGCTCGGCCGTTTCGACTCCCTCCAGATGGCCCTTCGGGAGGACCCACTCGAGGCGGCCGCCACGGTTACGGCGGGCGATCACTGCCACATAGGCGTGGCCGTTGTGGACGGCGATGATCACACCACCCGCCGACGTCTCGTTTGAGACAGGCAGGTTTGATGCACGCCGGGAGCGTAGCCGGGTGTGCGGTTTTTCGCCGCGCGGGGTGGGTGGCGGCGCTGGAACTCTTCTCCTCATGATTCTTCTGTACGTTCAAGGTGCAAGCGGGGTGGGATTCGATCCGATTTCGTGGCACCCTTATTAGGTGCCTACCGATGAATCGCTTTCGCTTACACAAAATCCTTCCGCCGGCACGAACCGGCGTGCCGAGGTGTTGATGCAAGGACTTGCGTCTTTGCGGCAACTTCCTGCGGCAATCCTTCAACTGGGATCTATTTTCTCACGTTCTGGCCATGAATTGGCACTCGTTGGAGGTCCAGTTCGCGACGCCTTCCTTGGAAGGCCGATTCACGACTTCGATTTCACTACGTCCGCGCGGCCCGAAGAGACCGAAAAACTGCTTGAAGAGTGGGGTGACGGCGTGTGGGACATCGGCAAGGAGTTCGGCACGATCGGTGCCGCGAAAGACGGACTTGTGGTGGAAGTAACCACCTACCGTACGGAAGAGTACGATCCGGGCTCCCGTAAGCCGGAGGTGAGTTATGGGGATTCGCTTGAGGGCGATCTGACTCGGCGCGATTTCACCGTGAACGCAATGGCGGTGCGGGTGCCGGAGCTTGAGCTGGTGGATCCGTGTGGCGGGTTGGATGATTTGGAAGCCGGGGTGCTCGATACGCCGGTGGCGGCCGAGCAGAGTTTCGACGACGATCCGTTGCGTATTATGCGTGCCGCGCGTTTTGCTTCGCAGTTGAAGTTCGACGTGTCCGAGCGCGTGATGCACGCGATGGCTGATCAGGCCGCCCGCCTGGAGATCGTTTCAGTTGAGCGGATCCAGGCGGAGCTCGAGAAGCTGATTGTGGGCGCCTCGCCGCGCCGTGGGATCGAGCTGATGGTCGAAACGGGCGTGGCCGACGTCGTCCTCCCGGAAGTTTCTGCGCTGGTCGCAACAGTGGACGAGCACGGGCGCCACAAGGACGTCTACCAGCACACGCTCACCGTGCTCGACCAGGCGATCGCGCTGGAAACCGGGCCCGACGGTGCCGTTCCCAGCCCTGATTTCGTGTTGCGTTTCGCGGCTCTCATGCACGACGTCGGCAAGCCAGCCACTCGCAAGTACGAATCGGATGGCACGGTCTCCTTCCACGCGCACGATATGGTGGGCGCGCGAATGACCAAGCGCCGCATGAAGGAACTGAAGTTCGACAAAGCCTCCACGAAGAAGGTTGCGCGCCTGGTGGAAATGCACCTGCGTTTCCACGGGTATGGCGAGCAGGCGTGGACGGATTCGGCGGTGCGCCGGTATGTCACCGACGCCGGGGAGCTCCTCGAGCGCCTCAATCGCCTCACGCGCGCCGACGTCACCACGCGCAACAAGCGCAAGGCCCGCTGGCTCTCGGCCGCGATGGACGATCTCGAGGCCCGGATCGTGGCGCTCAAAGAGCAAGAAGAGTTGGATGCGATCCGTCCGGATCTAGACGGCGCGCAAATCATGGAGATCCTCGGCCTTGAACCCGGCCGCGAGGTGGGCCGCGCCCGCAAGTATCTGCTCGATCTTCGTATGGAAGAGGGCCCACTCGGCGAGGAGGAGGCCACGCGCCGCCTGCTCGCGTGGTGGAACGAGCAGCAGTGAAACTGCGCGAGAGCTTGGGGTATTCGGCCTTTCGGCGCTTGCTCGCCGTAAGGCTGGTTTCTCAAACCGGCGACGGCCTGTTCCAGGTGGGCTTGGCGACGCTCCTGATTTTCAACCCGACGAAGCAGGCCACGGCCTGGGAGATCGCGGTGGCGTTCGCGATCCTGCTGGCACCGTTCACGCTCGTGGGTCCGTTCGCGGGCCCACTGCTGGACCGCTGGCGTCGGCGCAACGTGCTCGTGTGGGGCAACGCGATCCGGCTGCTGCTCGCTGGTCTGCTCGCGGTGCTTGTAGAGACAGTGGGTGATACCCCCGTGGTGTACGTGTTTGCCCTGGCCACACTGGGAGTGAACCGTTTTCTGCTGGCCGGGCTCTCGGCGTCGTTGCCGCACACGCTCCCGCTTCGCCTGTACTTGATTGCGAACTCGATCACGCCCACCCTCGGATCCCTGATGGCGGCTGTCGGCGGTGGACTCGGCGCGCTACTCGCGCTGGTCCTGCCGGCGGGCTGGACCTCCGGCGGCACCCTCGTCGCGTCCGCTGCAGTTTTCGGGATCGCGTCTGCGCTCGCGGCCATGTTTTTCGACGCCGGTGCGCTCGGCCCGCACCACCAGCATGCGGGTAGCACCTGGCGCGACGTGCGCAAAGTGGTGGGCGATATGGTTGCGGGCGCTCGGTATCTTCACCGGCGTCGCAGCCCAGTTCATGCTCTTGGTGCGATCGCCGCTCACCGTTTCTTTTACGGGTTTAATTTTGTGGCGCTGATCGTGATTTCGCGCCATTTGCTTGCCGACCCGTCCGACGCTGCTGCCGGATTCGCTCAGTTTGCGATCGTGGGCGGGGTGTCGTTCGTGGGCAACGCGCTCGCGGTTGTGGGAACTCCGGTGGCGAACACGGTGATGAGCGCGGCGACGTGGGTGCGCTGGTGTCTGGCGATCGCGGCAGTTTCTCAGTTCATGATCGCCACCACGTGGCACACGCCGTGGCTGTATATTGCCGCTGTGATCTTAGGGTTCTCGGCGCAGGGCTCGAAGATTGCGGTGGACACGATTGTCCAGGCAGAGACGGAAGACCGCTACCGCGGGCGCGCTTTCGCCTTCTACGACATGGCGTTCAATACGGCTTTTATTTGTGCGGCTCTTGTTGCCGCGCTCGTGCTACCGACGTCGGGCTGGAGCCGGCCGGTCTTCGTCGTCGCCGGGGTTGCGTACTGCCTGCTGGCGCTCGCATACGCGCGCACCGACGTCGGGAATCGAAACTCACGCTGAGCGGGAAATCTGCCACGGGTGAGAGTGTTCGGCAAAAACTGTCGTACCTATCAGGCAGAATAAACCGTGGAAGAAGGAGACTGCCGTGGAGAAGGAAAACCCATTCGAATCTGAGCGTGCGAGCGACGCCGTCGAAACGCCGGCGCCCGCCGATGCGGGGGAGGCTGCGGCTAGCGAGCCGGCGGAACCGCGCTCGGCGGTGAGTCAGCAGCCGTCGGCCGATGCGGGCGAGGAGCCGGCGCAGGCCAGTGGCCAGATCAACGGCCTGTCTATCCTCGCGGTGTGTGCGATGCTCGTACTTGTCGGTGCGGGGCTTTTCGCGATACAAAACGTGTTCGGGCCGGTCTTCCTCGCGTTCACGGTTGTGCTCGCCTTCCGGCCGATTGGGCAGTGGCTTTTGAAGAAGGGGTGGCCGTCGTGGTTGGCTGCGACCGCCGTGATCGTTGCGGTGGTGGGGTTCATCCTGATCGTTGTCGGGATTACGGTACTCAGCTTGACCCCGCTTCCGGCCACCTTGATGCAATACTCGGACAATTTCGAAAACATCGTGCAAACGGTGCTGCAGTTCGCGCAGGAAAAGGGCATCGAAACTCAGGATCTTTCGGTGTATCTCAACCAGCTCAACTTCAACTCGATCGTGGGGTGGGCGTGGAGCTTGTTCGATTATGTCTCGTCCGTGGGCGGGCTCATCATGATCGTGGTGGTGGCACTGATTTTCATCACTGTGGACACCATGATTATGAGCTCGCGCAACACGATTATGCGCATGTCGCATTCGCACCTGGCGTCCGCGCTGGGGAACTTCGAGCGGCGCGTGCGCCAATACTGGATCATCTCCACCGTTTTTGGACTGATCGTGGCCGTGATCGACGCGATCGGCATGCAGATGCTCGGGGTTCCGCTGGCATGGACGTGGGGCGTGTGGGCTTTCATCACGAACTACATCCCGAATGTGGGATTCTTTATCGGCGTGGTACCGCCGATGCTTATGGCGCTTCTCGATCAGGGATGGCAGGCCATGGTGTGGGTGGCAGTGCTGTATGTGGTGTCGAACGTTGTGATCCAGAACTTCATCCAACCGAAGTTCACAGGCGATCGTGTGGGCTTGTCAACGTCGGTTACGTTCATCTCGCTGACCATCTGGACGGTTGTTGTGGGATGGCTCGGCTCGATTCTTGCGGTGCCTCTCACACTTTTCTTCAAGGCGCTGCTAGTAGACTCTGACCCCAGAAGCCGGTGGATCGATGCTTTCTTGATTTCCGAAGAGGAAGCGAAATCGCGCCGGCGTGAAGGCTTTTACGATATCGACGCCGAGGTGGAAGACGAATTCATCGAATTCCGCAATCCCTTCGGAGGATCGGAAAATGAGGAGTCGGCTGAGGAACCGAAACGGGATCATCGCCGTCTCTCCGGGCTGACGCGGCAGCTAAAAGCTCCGCGCAAGCACATCAATAACGACAAGTGAGGAAGTATGGCCACGTCGACAGCAAGTGGTAAGCCGAAGCGCGTGAAGGGATGGAACTATCCCCGCGCGGGGTACGGCCCTGTGCATCGTTGGGTTCCCTCCTGGCGAGTGGTTGTCGGATCGTTCCTGGCGTTCGTTGCGCTGGCGATCGGTGGCGTCGTCGGCCTGTACGTTGCCACGAAGATCCCGGAACCAGCGGATTTCGCGCTGGCCCAAAATACGATGACGTACTACTCGGACGGCACCACGAAGCTCGGCACGTTTTCTGAAGTGAACCGTGATTCCGTTACGCTCGATAAAATGTCACCCTTCGTTCAACATGCTGTTATTGCTAGTGAAGACCGCCGGTTCTTCCAGAACAACGGCGTGGATCTGAAGGGTATTGCGCGTGCGTTCTGGAACAATGTGCGTGGCTTGCCCACACAGGGCGGTTCTACCCTCACACAGCAGTACGCCGAGCGTTACTACACGGGAACTAATGCCACGCTCGTGTCGAAGGCGAAGGAAGCGCTCCTGGCACTGAAGATCGATCAGAACCAATCTAAGGAACAGATCCTCGAAAAGTACCTCAACACGATCTATTTCGGGCGCGGAACCTACGGAATCGAGGCTGCGGCCAAGGCATACTTTGGCGTGAGCGCAAAGGATCTCACCTTGGAGCAGTCGGCTCTCATTGCGGGCATCATTCCGGCTCCCTCTGCGTGGGACCCAGAGATTAGCCCCAAGCGGGCACAACAGCGATACGAACGCGTCCTCAACATCATGAAGGAAGATGGCTGGATCACGGCCGAGCAGTACAACGCCGCCGATAAGACGATGCCGCAGACCATCCCCACGGCCACGAATGAATCGTTGAAGGGAACCACCGGATATTTGGTGACCACCGTGAAGGCCGAGATGATCAACCAGGCGGGGTTCACGGAAGAAGAAGTGAACCGTGGCGGGTATACCATCACCACCACGATCGATCCGCGCATGCAAAAGGCGCTTGAGATCGCAGTGGCCGAATTGCCTGCGGATCGCCCGAAGAATAACTACGTGGGGGCGGTCTCCATGAACCCCACGAATGGTGAGATTGTGGCACTGTACGGAGGCGCCGATTACTCGAAGCGTCAGCGCAACCTCGTCACTCAGGATCGTGGCCAGGGCGGGTCCACATTTAAGGTGTTCGGCCTGCTCGCCGCGGTCCGCGAAGGCTGGGGGCCAACGTCGCGAATTCCTGCGCCGGCGTCGTACAAAGTGGGGAACACTACCTTTAACAATGTCGATGGTCGCGACCACGGCATCGTCTCACTGTCGCGTGCAACCGCGCAATCGATCAACACTCCTTTCATCATCATGAACGAGAAAGTTGGTGCAGATAAGGCGAAGCAGGCCGCAATCGATCTCGGGCTCCCCGAGAACACGCCGGGTCTGGATTCGCGAGTTGGTAACGTGCTCGGCTCCGCCTCCCCGCGGCCGATCGACATGATCAAGGTGTTCGGAACCCTCGCAAACGACGGAAAGCAAGCCACCCCGCACATCATTCGCGAAGTGCGTGATCGCGACGGAAACGTTGTCTACTCTGGGCCCACCACCGCTAACCAGGCGGTCGATGCCAACCAGGTTCGGACAATGAACCAAATGATGCAGGGCGTGTACGACTGGGGCGGAACCGCCGAAGGGAAAGGCGTCAAAGATCACCCGATGGCCGGAAAGACGGGCACCTCCTCCGGTCCGTGGTCTGCATGGATCGGTGGGTACACTCCGCAACTTGCAACCGTTGTCGACATGATCCAGGTTGGCCCGAAGGGCGAAGAAGAACGGCTCACGCCTTTCGGTGGTGAGACTCAGGTGGCCGGCGGCAATCTCCCCGGAATCGTCATGCACGAATACATGAGTATTGCGCTCGCGGATATGGATCCAGTGAAGTTCCCCCTCCCTGAGGGTAAAGAGCCACCGCCGCAACCGTACGTTCCTGCGCCGAAGTACAAGGCACCCCCGTCGCCGGAACCGACCCGGGAGCCGACTACCGAGGCGCCGAAGCAAGAGCAGCCGCAAGCGCCGTCGCCGACGTCGGATGCGCCGAAGCAACAGCCCAAGCCTGCGCCGTCGCCGACGAAACAAGCGCCGAAGGAACAGCCCAAGCCTGCGCCCTCGCCGACACAGCAAAATCCTGCGCCAGCGGGGAACAATAAGTAGCTGGAAGATCACCGCCCGCCGGTGGGGACGAAAAATTCGTGCCCACCGGCGGGCGTTTTCCTCGCTCGGCCAGTTATCCACATGTGGCCCAAAACGCAACGACTTATCCAGGAAAATCCGGTAAAGTAGTGCGGGTGCACGTGTCACACCCGTGGCTGGTGCACAAGCATGAACCCTCCTGTTACGGAAGGACCGTAACCGTTTTAGACCAAAGGAGGTGGGTACACCATGCGTCAGTACGAGATGATGATCATCCTCGATCCTGAAGTTGATGAGCGTAACCTGCAGTCTTACCTCGAGAAGCTGCTCGCCGTCGTCCCCGCCGAAGGCGGATCCGTGGACAAGACGGACGTGATGGGCCGCCGTCGCCTCGCCTACGACATCAAGAAGAAGTCGGAAGGCGTCTACGTGGTCGTCTACATGACCGCCGAGTCGGCAACTGCGCTGGAGCTCGATCGCCAGCTCGGACTCAACGAGTCCGTTCTGCGCACCAAGCTCCTCCGCTTCGAGCCCAAGCAGGCAAAGAACTAAGGAGAAGAACATGGCAGGCGAACCGATTATTACCGTCACCGGCAACCTCACGGCTGATCCGGAACTCAAGTACGTAGGCTCTGGTACGCCTGTTGCTTCCTTCACCGTGGCGTCCACCCCGCGTACGTTCAACCGGTCCACGAATGAGTGGGAAGATGGCGAAGCGATGTTCATTCGCTGCTCGGTTTGGCGTGACTACGCGGAAAACGTCACCGAATCCCTCTCCAAGGGGATGCGCGTGATCGTCACCGGCCGCCTTCAGGTCCGCTCCTACCAGCGCAACGATGGTTCCCAGGGAACCTCCGTTGAGATGCAGGTGGATGAAGTGGGTCCGTCGTTGCGCTACGCCACCGCACAGGTGTCCAAGCGCGCCGGCAACGGTGGAGGAAACCGCGGCGGAAACTCCGGCTTCGGTGGAGGCAACAACTACGGAAACCAGGGCGGATACAGCCAGGGGCGCGCATCCTACGATGCTCCCCAGGGTGGTTCGGCAGGTGATCCGTGGGGCCAGGCACCGGCAGGCGGCTCGTCTTTCGACGACAACCCGCCGTTCTGATCTTTTTACTGCCACCGGCGTCGGGAGACCGCGCCACGGCGAACGCGGGGAAACCCGCAACTCATGAACTTTTTGGGGCCACGCGCCCCGTATAGAGAAGAGGAAAAATGGCAAAGCCAGTTCTGCGCAAGCCGAAGAAGAAGGGCAACCCCCTCAAGGCTGCGAAGATCGAGAACATCGACTACAAGGACACCGCAACCCTGCGCAAGTTCATTTCGGACCGCGGCAAGATCCGCTCGCAGCGCGTTACCGGCGTCACCGTCCAGCAGCAGCGTCAGATTGCTCGCGCCGTGAAGAACGCACGCGAGATGGCACTGCTCCCCTACACCAGCTCGAACCGCTGAGAGGAGTAACAGATTATGAAGATTATTCTGACTCACGGAGTGAAGGGCCTGGGCGACGCCGGCGAAGTGGCCACCGTTAAGGATGGCTACGCACGCAACTACCTGATCCCGCGTGGCTACGCCACCGTGTGGACCAAGGGCGCTCAGCGTCAGATCGATCAGATCACCGAGTCGCGCCGCAAGCGCCAGACGGAATCGATCGAGGCTGCACGCGAGGCACGCGAGGCGATCGAGGGCGCAACCTTCGAGATCGTCAAGACCGCCGGTGCGAACGGCCGCCTCTTCGGTGGCGTGTCCACCGCCGATGTTGCCGAGGCAATCAACGCCGCAACCGGCAAGAATGTTGATCGCCGCTCGATCAACCTCTCGCAGCACATCAAGTCGGTTGGTGAGTACACCGCACTTGTGAAGCTCGGCGAGGACATCGAGGCACGCGCCAACATCACCGTTGTCGCTGCCTGATGTAATCCGGCTGAAATTCAACGCGGGCCGGCGGAGAGGGAAACCTCTCCGCCGGCCCGTTTGGCTTATTATGAGGACAGCTCATTTGATGGGGACAATTCGGCAGGCACGGCCGATGCGTCTCTTTCATCGCGAGGGGAAAGTTCCACCCGCCGCTTTGAGATCGTTCTGCCAACTTGAGGAGCGCACAATGACTTCACCGAACAATGCCACAACAACCACGACGGCGATCTCGGATTACTTCCCGTTGCTCGCGTGGGCGGGGCTGGGGATTTCGTTCACACAGAATAGTGCCGATCCGAGCACCGATTTTTGGATCCTGCTTATCCAGGCTGCACTACTCGTGCTGTTCGCTGGCTGGTCAGTGACGCGTGCGCTCGAGTACGGGAAGGGCCGCGAGAGTGTTGGGCTCGTGCTCGGTGTACTCCTGATTTCGATGGGTCTGCTGGCGTTTTGGCATTCCAGCTGGGCCCGGCTGGCTGTGCTCGTCCTCGTTGTTGCCTACGTGATCTATTCTCGCAAGCTCAATCGGCGCCCCTGGGAAGAACCCACGGCGTTACAATGACGAGATGAAAACTGTCCGCGAATATTCGCGGACAGTTTTTTATCAGCGTTGGAGTGCGTGAGCGGGCGAACCATAAACGGTGATCGCAGTGAGATCACGTGAACGCTACGAAAAGTTATCCACAGGCCCTGTGGAAACTTGAAGGTTTTTTGTGGATTATTCCGCGAGTTTCGTGGACAAGTTGTGGAAACTTTCGGAAAGTTATCCACAATTTTGCACACAGTTACCCACAATGGTGGATAACTCGGTGGGAAAACCCCGCCATTCCGCGCACAGCGTTCTCCACACCTGTGGATAAAAAGCATTTTCCATACATTCGGTACACGCCCGGGACACACCAAAAACTTCAAGTTATGGATCGAAGGGTTGACGGCGCTCACTTCCCGAACAGGTTCCCGAAGTCGATGTCCATCCCCAGGAACATGCCAACCACGATGAGGATAATGACCGCGGGCACTAGGATCGCAGTGGAAATCAGCGTGATCTTCGGCGTCATCTTATGCGCCCTCTGTAAG
Source organism: Arcanobacterium wilhelmae (assembly GCF_029632765.1). Taxonomy (NCBI): domain Bacteria; kingdom Bacillati; phylum Actinomycetota; class Actinomycetes; order Actinomycetales; family Actinomycetaceae; genus Arcanobacterium; species Arcanobacterium wilhelmae. Next base: position 1,987,879 of record NZ_CP121247.1, on the reverse strand, counting down.
TTGCGCTGCGCTGAGGCGTCGCGCATATCGGACGCGATCTGCCGTAGCGTCGCACCCAAGGGAATGCCGAGCTCCTCCGCCTGAATATAGGCAGACACGAATTCGTTCACCGCTTCCGAATCGGTCCGCGCGCGCATCGCGCTGAACGCCACGCGCAACGAGAAGCCGTTATTGATGTGGTCCAAGGTCATCGCGAGTTCCTCGGCGAGCGGCCCTCCAAAACGCGTGGCGACGGTGGCGAGCGCGGCTCGGAATCCCACCCCGGAGCTTACGGTCACGGCGAGAACATCCATAAAATCGGGCAGGTCGCGGTTGATCATTTCGCGTCGCTTGCGCGCCGCAGTCGTGAGCCGCATCATCGGCAAGACTCCTACGAGTGCCACGAGTAACGCCGCTAGCAGGTAGCTACCTTGCAGGAGGTACATGGTGGCTAATGGAAGCGAGAGGATTCCCAACCCCGCGTAGGTGGTTAACACCGAATCGACGGATACATCCTTCGGGCGGCCCGCAAGGTCGATCTTGCGCTGGATTGCCGCGATCGCGGAATAGGGAAGCAGCCGACGCAGATACGCAACGAATGGTCGCCCGATGCGGATGAGAAACGATTCCTTGGGCTTGAGCGAGTTGGCGAGTTCGTCTCCCTCGATACTGAGCTCCAGCGCCGTCGTCGTCAGCGGCTGCACCACCCACAGACGGACACCGATCAGGGTGAAAACGACTACACAAGCTGCACCGAGCCCAATGACTAACGGGAAAAGGTCATTACTCAGCATCGATTCGCGCCATCCTTTGGATCAGTACCCAGCCGAACGCGAACAGCCCGCCGCTCACCAGCAGCGCGACGATGCCGATAATATTTGTCGTCATTTTTTGGACAGTCCCGGGGTACATCAGGTTGATAACGAGTAGCGCGACGATACCGACGAGCACCAGGAAATTCGCCGTCGTCTTCGATTCGGACAGGATCGTGTTCATTTGGCGACGGATCTCTTTGCGCTGCTCGAGGCTCATCGAAATATCGTGGAGCGCGGAAACGAGGTGACCCCCGGATCGCGCCGACACGATGAGGGTAGAAATCAGCAGCCCGACTTCGCGGGAGCCGATGCGCTGCTGGAACTCCTCGAGGGCGTCCTCGGCCGAAACGCCGAATGTGAGGCGGTCGGCGATCTTCTGCATCTCGCTACGTGAGGGTTCAGAAATCTCGGAAGCGGTGAATTCGATCGCCGTGGCAAGGGAAAGCCCGGCCTGCGAGGCATTCGCGAGCACGCGCGCCGTTTCGGGCATTTGCGCGATGATTTTCGTCAGCCGGCGCTGCTGCTGGCGTTGAAGAAACAGGCGAATCGTCATTACAGCTGCGCCGAGCCCGAGCACGGCGAGAGTTGGAGCGAGGAGCACCCAAATGGTTGCCGTAAAAACGATGGTCAGCCCGATGGCGGCGGCGACGACGTCGACGATGGTGCGCCGCGAGCCCGCGCGTTCGAGTTCGATGCCGATGTAGGCCCCGAGCTTGGTGCGTTCGAGGCGCTTGTTGATCACCTGATATACGGTTGGTGATCCCGAAGTGTCAACGATCGTGGCCGCGGAGATCGCGGACATTCGGTCGAAAACGAGCGCGATGAACTGGTAGATGCCGAGGGTGGCCAGCAGAAGTATGCCCGTGATGGCAAGCGAAAGGAGGATTACCATCATTTCCACCAACTGTCGAGTTCCGGTTCCACGAGGAGGAGACGTTCGCGGAGTTGTTCCGGGATCGGCTGCGTGATGAACCCCTCGCAGAGCGGCGTGCGTTCCCATGTCCCGATGGGGACGGCGTGGAATTCTGCGCTACCGTCGGAATCGATGTAGCTGACGTTGGTGACGCGCCGGCGCCCGTCGGAGGCGCGCTCGAGTTGGACGATGACGTCGATCGCGGAGTTGACCTGCGAGTGCACCGTTTCGAAGGGGATGTCGACGTCGGACATCGAGGCGAGGGTTTCGAGCCGGCCGAGGGCGTCGGTCACGGAGTTGGCGTGAACGGTTGTGAGGGACCCTTCGTGGCCGGTGTTCATCGCTTGCAGCATGTCCAGGGCTTCGCCTCCGCGGCACTCGCGGACGACGATTCTGTCCGGCCGCATGCGCAGCGCGTTGCGGACGAGGTCGCGGATTGTGACGGCGCCTTTTCCTTCGACGTTGGCGGGGCGGGTTTCGAGGCGAATCGTGTGCGGCTGGTCGAGGCTCAGCTCGGCGGCGTCCTCAACGGTGATGATTCGTTCGCCGTGACCGATGAAGGAGGACAGGGCGTTGAGCATCGTTGTTTTGCCGGATCCGGTTCCGCCCGAGACGACGATGTTGAGACGCGCTTTGACGCAGATTTCCAGGAAGTGGGCGGTCATGCGGTTGAGCGAGCCCCATTCGATGAGTTTCGCTAAGGAAATCGCCTCGGGGAACAGGCGGATCGCGATGATGGGGCCGTTGAGCGACAGCGGCGGGAGGATCACGTTGACTCGCGCGCCTCGCGGCAGGCGGGCATCGGCTGGGAGGCGGGCGTCGACCATTGGGTTCGACTCGTCAACTCGGCGGTTGACGGCGGAGACGATGCGGTCGATCGTGAGGCGCAGCTGTTCGTCGTTCGCGAAGGACCCCTCCCAGCGTTGGAGCACGCCGGCGCGTTCCACATAGATGGTGTCGGGTCCATTCACCATGATTTCGCTGTCGGTTGAGTCGTTCAAGATCGGTTCGAGAGCGCCCAGGCCCACCGTGTCGTCAACAACTCGGCGAATCAGCCGTGTTCGCTCCGAGGTGGAGAGAATCACCCCTTCGCGTGAGACGAGATGGGCGAGGACGCGCTCGAGGCGTGCACGCCTCTGATTTACTTCGAGTTTGCTCAGCTCGCGAAGATCTACTTCGCTCAGGAGCATGCGGTGAAAGGTGGTGACAAGGTTTTCTGATTCGGTGTTGTCGGGCCGTGTGCTAACGATCTGGTTTTTCCCGACGAAGGTCTGGTAGCTACGTGCTGACATGAATGAGTCCTAGTGCAGTTGCGGCATCGTTACGGTGCGAGTGAATTCACCGAACGAAACCTGGGGAAGGAGAGAGGGAACTTTTGCGCGCACAACGCATCGCGCTTCGGTGGTGTTCGAGGAACATTCGATGCGTGTTATGGCGATTGAGTTCGGAAGTCTGCTCGAGATAAACAATTCGCCGTTGTGGCCGATGGCGGTGAGGCGCGCGCCGTCGCGTGTGGCGTCGGTGACGTGCATGATCGCCCATCCCGCAATCCCAAGCTGGATGACGACGAGCGTTGCGAGGAGCAACCCGATGAATGTGCCGACGAATTCGAGGGACGATGCTCCGCGCTCGCGGCTTTTTCGTGTGGCGGATTTGATTGATTTCCTCATCGCGTTTTACTCCGTGACGACGTCGCGTTCGGTGCTGAACGTCTGGATAAAAGACATGGAGCGCGGCAAATTGATCTGAATTTTCAGCTTTTGCCCGTGGGCGCCGGCGCCGAGTTGTGTGACGGACAGATGGTCGGCAAATGCGGTTGGCATTGTGTTGCGGGCCGCTGCCTCGGCCCGGCCCACGCTTTGAGAGATCGCGTATTCGCGCGTGCTCTCTGTTGCGGCTTGGGCAAGCCACAGGTGCGAGACGCCGGCGACCACTCCTTGCCACAGGACGGCAAGGAGCATGAGAAAGACTGTGAATACTCCCGCGAATTCGAGGGAGATGGCGCCGGACTCGCTCGTTTGGTTCTGCACCCGGCTAAGCCACCGACGTCGGGGCTGGCGGTTGGTGTTGAACGCAACCGGTGTTCCGGCGTCGGGAAGACCGTCGGTGCGAGCGTGCCCGGACGCCGACAGGCTGAGCGTGCGCAGGTGCGTGTCGAAGAGGGAGTTGCGGATGTTTGCAATTAACTTCCACCAGTTCGTGTCGGTGACGGCGTGAGGATCTCGGCTGACGAGCGCCGGCTCGATCGTGCGCGCACTGAGCGGGATCCGCTGCGCGAGCACAGCTGCGCTGGTGAGCTTCTCCACCGATTCGACGGGAAACGACGAACCCCGGTCGGTCTTGTTCACGATCACCTTGAGCTCGCGTTCCTGGCAGACCCCGAGATTTTCCCATGCGAAAACGCGTTTTTTCATCGTGCGGATCGACAGGACGTCGGCAGTGGTGACGGTAGCGACGACGTCGCCAACCTCGATTGCCGTTGCTTGGGCGGGCGAAACGTATCCGCCGGCGTCGACGACGATGACGTCGAACTCTTGGCGCAGTAACGCGAGGATGGTGCGAATTGCTTCAGGGGAGATCAGCTCCGTTTGGCGTACGTCGCTGGGTGCGAGAAGGAGATGCGCGCCGCTTTCGTGGTCGATCACCGCGTCCAGCACAGTGGCCGAGGACAGATCCTTGTAGACGATTGCGAGATCGGCGATTGAGGTGGTGTGCTTGACGTCGAGTGCTGAGGAGACGTCACCTTTCTCGAGATCCAGGTCAACGAGGCACACGCTGAGGTTTGGGTAATCGTTGATGATGCTTGTCACGATGTGAGTGGCGAGTGTGGTGGTTCCTACCCCGCCCTTGGCGCCGGTGAGTGTGAGGATTCGCCCGCGAGATCGGGCGGAGGTTTCGGTGGCGCCGTGAATCACTTCGCGCATTTGCGATGACCAGTCGAGCGCTGTGTTCACTTTGTACCGGAAATCCTCGTAGCCGATGGGGAAGCTCACTACCGATTTCGCGCCCGCTTCGAGTGCCTTGACGAGCGCGGTTTCCGTGCGGTCTTGTGACAGGACGATGATCGCAGTGGCGGGGTGGCGGATTGCCAGTTCCTTGACGAGCGGGAGGCTGGGTGCGGATCCGAAGATCTCGGGAACGAAGAGGAGGTCGGGCTGGAAACGCTGGGAGTAATCGCGTAATTCGCCAGGGGTTTTCGCCATCCCTGCGATCCCCACGCTCGCGATTTCGCTGAGCATGCCGCGAAGGTCGGATTCAACATGTGTGTCAGTAACGGCAATGATCGCTTTGTACATTAGCGGTGTTCCTCCACTTTTTTGCCACCGAGATTTTGGGCGTCGAATAGGCTCTTGTCGCCCTTGCGGTTAATGACTCCGTCTTGAGGGAGCCCAACGAGGCGGACTTCTTTCGCGAAATTCGCTGCGTATGTGATTGCGAGTGCGGTGTTCGTTGGAACCGCGACGGTGACGGGGATGACGTTCTGTTCGGAGACATTGCCGGATTTTTCGGCCTGTACTGTCTTTTCGCCTTTGACGGAGACCACGCGGATATCGCGAGCGATCACTTGTACCTGTTTTGTCAGGCCGGGAACGTCGCCGAAAACGGCGTAGACGTCAACGTGGTCGCCTGTGTGGATGCGGCCGGCGATGCCGGTCACTGAATCGACGTTGATCGCGATTTCGCGTTCGTTCGGGTCAATGTCAGAGTTGGGAACGAGCATGTCGCGCTAATCGTTGTGCCAGCCTCAACCGTGAATCCGATGCGCCGGCCTTGGAGTGCGTTGAGTGATACCTGGGCGCTTTCCGATGCCCAACGTTTGCGGACGCGCTTTTTAGCGAGGAGTGTTTCGTCGAGGGAGGTGAACGGCGGGATTTCGTCTTTGGCTTCGTAGATGGTGATGAAATCGCCGACCTGCGATTGGATTGTTTTGACGTAGATCGACATAGCCCCGAACACCAGCGCGGCGAGCACGGCGGCGAGTATAAGGAAAAGGATGCCTTTGACTTTCCGAGGGTTTTTCTCGGATTGTTGGCTTCGTGCACGGTTCAGTATGTGCTCATGACCTCCGACGTGGGTGTGGGCGTGTGTGACAGATGGGACAGTATTCGCTGTAGAGAGCGTGATGGCAGCGGGGGCACTGTGCGATCGGCTGGCGTAATTTGAGTGGTTCCGGTCCGACGATGAAGAATTCGAGAGTTGTGTTGCGCTGGTTGTGTTCCGCGACGGCGGGGAGCTGACGCGAATTCGGGAACGATTGGATGAATTGTCGGTAGGCAGCCGGAAGTGCCGAGTCGTGTGTGTAGTAGGTGAGCGTGACACGCGACGGATCAACGGACGCTAAAACTTGGGATGCGCTTTGGATTTGTTGTGGCGGGCCGTTGAGGATGACGTGCTTGCGAAAGACGAGTGACTTCAGCAGGGTGGGAACGTTGAACCCGTGGTCTGCCTTGTGGAACAACGATCGAGTGAGCGTTCCGGAGATGCTTGAGCTGGCGATTTGGTTGTAGTAGTCGAGTGCCTGTGTTGTGCTCGTTGCGCAATCGAGTGCGTGGTTAAGGAAAGTCAGCGACGTCGACGCTGGCGTGCGGGTTTTGAGGAAGACGATGTCTACGTGTGTGAGCTGTGTTTCGAGAATCGACGCAACGTAGTGTGCGGGAACTGATTGGTGCGCGCTATAGAGAAGAATGATCCGTGGGAGGTGTTGTTGCTGGATATAGGCGAGGAGCGGGAGTGCGCTGTTTGCCCCCACCATGGCTGAATACCGTGACTGTGTGGTGTTCAATACCGTGAATGGGTGTTGTGATTCTCCACTCATCCAGACTGGAAAGTCTGATATTTGGGAGTGGTGAATTGGTGATGTAAGTAGATCCGCTGACATTCGCTTTCTCTCACTGGTGAGTGTGCAAGAGTATGAACGCATGAGATGCGCTTCGTACATATATTACGCATCAGTCTGAGTGTTTCTTGTGTGCCGCCTGTAATTATTTCGAAATTGCCTGGCAGATCCGTTGTGTGACAATTATTTTTGATTCTTCTTTATATTGTTCGGCGGATTAGTGCTACTGTGCCAGTGCAAGATGCGGTAGAGCGGAAACGTGATGCTGCGACTGTTTTCAATCCTTGGAGGTGTTATATGAATAACGCTCTTATTCGTGCTTCGGTGAAGGCCACCATTGCAAAGAATTCCCTGCTAGATCGCTTGGAAGCCCGCCGAGAGAGCGGCGCCGACGCTCTCGAATATGTCGGTATGTTCCTCGTTGCAGCGGCGATTGTTGCTGCGATTATTACCGCTGTGGACACGGAGATCGGTAAGTCTCTAGTTAGTAAGATCACAGATGCTGTCAAGGGTATAGGCGCGAAATAAGTAGCAGCTATTACATGCGGCGGTGTCTACGGAGATTTGATTTTGATGGGCACCGCCGTACGTATTAATGAACTTAGTCATCTGCTCGTGAAGGTGGAAGATGGTAAAGCGGTTGAAATTAGCGTTATGTACAGGAGTTGCGGTAGCCGCACTTATTGCAGGATGTTCTGCAGGGGCTAGCTCGAAAGGGTCCGGCAGTGCTGTTGTTGCTTCGGGTTCTGCCTCTTCCGAGGCTGGTGGCGCGTTGGATGCGGGGGCGGCGACGGCGTTGGTGCGCTCTGATTTGCCGAAGTTGGAAGAGCCTGTGGGGTCGATGGAGATCACGAAGGCTGAGGGCAGGAAGAGAAGTTTTAATGGTGGGAAGATCCATGTTTACTCTGTACGGGCCGGTGAGAATTCGACACGGGTGAATCTCGCTTTTACGCATCCAAGTGTGGATAATTATGTCGGAGATCGGTTGAGTTATGATGATGCTCCCGTTTTGCGTGCCGATGGGAAAATATACCATCCGCTAGCGCTAAACAGTTCAGTCGCTGGTAAGCCGGGGAGCGTTGTTGATGCTGTGCCTACTGCGATGTTTGCTGAGCCGCGTCCGAGTTTTGTGGCGTATCCGCCGTTGCCGAAGGGTATTTCTGAGGTGGAGGTGGTGTCACCGTTGAGTGACCAGACGGTCAAGGTCAAGGTTGACCGTGGTCCGGAGAAAGCTCCGACGGGGACGGCGGATGTGCCGGTTCTTGCGCGTAATGTGGCGTTGGATGTGTCAAATTTCGAGCATAAGGATGGGCTGATCACCACGATTCATGGGTTGACTCGGACGGATCGTGGTGTGTTGTTGCATTATTCGATTGTGTTGCCTGAAGGGGCGCGTGGGCTGGACGATTTGGGGATGTTCTCGAGTGGTGCTGGGCGCCCCAGCCCTTGGCGGTTGTCTCTTGCTCGGGGGTTTTCTATCCTTGATATGCAGGCGAAGAAATACCATTTGACTGTGAATGAATTAAACACTCCCTCGGATAGTTTGCCCTCTGAGGTGTCGGAGAATAAGTTCGCGTATACGGGTTGGGCACTGTTTCCTTTTGTTGATAAAACAACGACGAGTGTGGATATTGAGCTTTCTGATAATCAGCTCGTTCAAGATGTTCCGATTAGCGATTCGTTCCCTGCGGGAAAGAAGCTTGCTCATGGTGATTTTGTGAAGCTGGGTGAGGGATGGCAAGATCCTGCTACTTTCTCGCCTGAACGGCTCAAAAAAATAGATGAATCTATTTCATATGAGAAAACTAAAATTGGAAATATTGGTGCTATTGAGCAGCCTGTAGACAATGTTTATTTTGCGGTGTCTGAGGGTGCTGTGACTGAGACGGGTTCGGGTGTGGAGTTGGATGCGTCGGTGTTGTTTGCTCCGGATCAGGCTGAACTCACAAGTAAGGCTCAGGCGATTATTGATAGGGCTGTTGCTCGGATTAAGGCTGCGGGTACGGCGAAGGTTGAGGTTGTGGGTCATACGGATTCTGTGGCTGATGATGCTCATAACCAAAAGCTTTCTGAGGCTCGAGCCAGTGCTGTTGCGGGTGTTCTACGTCAAGCCCTCCCTGGCGTCGAGATTACGGCGAGTGGTAAGGGTGAGAAGGAGCCTGTTGCGTCGAATGATACTGAGCAGGGGCGTGCGTTGAATCGTCGCGTAGCGATCAGCTGGGGTGGAAAGTAAACATGCTCGTGATTGGTGAAGCGAGTTGCCGGGGGTGGCGTGGGGTGGTGTCGTGGCGTGGTGAGCGTGGTGCGTCTGCGCTTGGCTACGTGGGCATGTTTGTTGTTGCGGCGCTGCTTATTTCCTTGATGGTGGTTGCGGCGACGGGCGTTGGCCGCCAGCTCGGGTGCATGCTCTCCAATATCATCACCGGCGACAACGCCGTATGTGCAACATCCGTTGCAGAGGATCTCGCGCCCGATAAAGTTGTTGTAAATAAAGAAATAACAACAGATAGTGCAACTCGCGGCTTATCTGGGAAGACGGGAGTGATTAATGGCTCCGCGGACTATAAATCCTCGGATGAGGTTGGGTTTGAGAGTCATAGCGATGGATCGGCCACTCTCCTCTATATCATGCGAAAGGGCGTTGAACTCGAGCTGGGCCCGGGGCTGGGAAAGACTAAAGCTATCGAACAGCAACTTGAGGGGAATGTGGCCGCCGGTGGTGGCTATGTGTCCCAGCAAGTCCTTGAATGTAAATCGGAAGACTCTCGGTGTTTGAGCGACGTTGAGGAAGCTTACAAAGACTACAAAGCGAATCCTGATTCCTCGAAGCTTCAAGAGGTTATTAATAGGCATAGCGATGTCCGACAGGAATGGCGTGGTGGTCGAGGCAAAGTTGGTGCAGACATCGAATTAGAACTGAAGACACCCGAGGGCACTTCCCTGACTAAGAATGCGGAAATTGGCAAGAATGTCGAAATTGAGGTGGGAATTCCTTATGAGGCGAAAGCGGTAGCAAAAGCGAAAGTTGACGCTTCAGTTTCTTGGCTGAGAGAGAAAAATTCGGGGAATTTCAAGACTATGGAATCGGGTATGTTGAGTGCTGCGGCGGAGGCTTCAGTCAAGTCTAAAATCCAAGGAAAGCTCACGCATAATGGGAAAAACGGTCGTAGCACTTCGATAAAAACGAAGCCGAAAGACCTTCCGCAAGTATTTGCGGAGGCATCAGCTGATATGGGTTTTATGGTCGAGCCTGTCTGGGATAAATCTGGTAAGGCGATATCTCTGCGTGTGGTCACTTCTCGTGAGCTATTTACTGACGCGGGGGTTGGGGATCGCGACACAAAACGGAAGACGCTTGTCACGACTGCCACAATTGACCTTTCGAAGATCAAAGACGCCAAACTTCGTTCAGATTTGGAGAAGATGATGAATGTGAAGACGAGTATGTTGATCGAACACCCTATGATGATGTACGACGTTTTGCGTCATGGCGGCATCTATGAGTCGCTCCCAGAAGGAGACAATCCCCTTGCTCGCGCGCTCTATCTGCATGGCTCTGCTTACACTCAAGAATTAAGTACTGAGCGGTCGAGTCGAGAAGGGAACGGTTGGAACTTCGATTGGTGGGTTGTTCATAATCAGACCCAGATTGACCAGCAAGACCAGGTGGCGGGTAGTGCACTGGCGCTTAGTAATATAAGTAACGGTCGAAGGGAACTAGTACCTTACGTTCCGAAAGCAAATCACTCGAAATGATCCTCCAAAGTTAATTATGGTGTTATTAGAATAGAGGTTGTCGAATGAGGAATAAGAAGTTGTGGTGTGTTGTTGTGGCGTTGTGTTTCATGCTTGCTACCGGCTGTGAAAAAGGTGGAGGTACGGAACCGAAGGTTCCTGACGGTTGGGTGAAGGATCAAGTTGATAACCTGGTGGAGTTTGCTTATCCGAAGGATCTAGAGAACACGCCAGAAGTCTCCACATGGGCGAACGTGCATCAAGCGCCTTCTCGATTGAAGGGGTCGTCAAATTACGTTATGGTCAAAAGCGATAAAATGATGCGAACACTCGAGATGGCGCAAGCGCAATTTCTCACCGATTTCTCACGTTATGGGGTAAAAGATACCCATTTCACTTATCCGGTGATCGACGGAGTTAAGGTTGATCTTTGGGACATTAAAGTGAGCGCTGATGATGTGCCTGGACGCGTTTGGTTCATACCTGTTTCAGATAAGAGAGTGATTACTGTACTTGCGATTTTTGAAGAGTCTCGCAAGGGGGATCTTGACAAGGTTGGCAAGTCAATTCGGATCTTGGGTGGAAAATAGGCGTATCAAGGGGAAGCTAGGTATATCTGGATGAATCGAACCGAGAAGATGCAGTGTACGAAGCTTCGCAGTGAACGCGGCGGCGGGATGATCATCATGGTGATAGGAGCGTCGCTCCTGTTCCTCGCGTTCGGCTTCTTCTACGTCGTACGTGTCGCCACCATGGGAGATCAGATGGATCGGCTGCAAGCGGCCGCGGACTCGTCGGCATTAGCCGGTGCAAAAGCAATCGTCGATCAAGCTGTGCCCACCATCGAAGCGGACCTCAACGGCCACCTACTCACCAGCGGCGCAGTAGATTCGCCGAAAGAATCAGCTGCCCAGTTCGCAGCCAAAAACGACGCTCACCTCACCAATCTCTCCATGAACGGCAACCGCGTGAGCGTCACAGTGCAAAGCACACAGAAATTCGAATCAGGACAATACGAGCGAGCAACAGCCGCCGCAACAACAGGGAAAACGCTCGGCACTTGCAACCTGCTCACCGTCTCCCAAAAGCTTCAAGAACGTGTTGATGAACGAGCCCAACAACTCGAGCAGGCAAAGCACGACGCGGAAAACAACGCCGGTGACGACAGCGAATTTCTGGATCAACCGCCAGTCGACGCTGCAAAAAATAACGACGAACTGACAGTGGAAAGCGAGATCATGTGCGGCGAAGTCTCCGTCAACGTGCGCCTCCACGACGACGGCTCTATCGACCTCCTCTCAACACCATCCGAGATCGCAAAGCAATTCGATGTCCACCTCACGAAATAAACAGGCGCCGAACGATCACGCCAACTCGAACACCCAGTTGACGGCCCGCTCCTGGCAACCACGAGCGAATCGACGAAACCTCGGGGTGCTCCTCGCTTCGGCCAGCATCATGGCCCTCCTCGCCATCACCTGGAACGGTCGCCCAGCCTTTGCCGTCGCGCTGATCGCAACAACAGCACCGATCGTTGCACTCTGCGCCATCGACATCGCCGAATACCGGCTCCCCAACGCCATCACCTACCCCCTCGGGCTCGCAAGCGCGATCGCCGTCGTGCTCGTCGGGATCCTCGAAGCCGACTCCGACGCGATCGGGCGAGCCCTCCTCGCCGGCCTCACACTCACGGCCCTCTACTTCACCCAAGTGATCATCTCGTGGGGGAAAGGAATGGGCCTCGGCGACGTCAAACTCGCGTTCAGTCTCGGAACACTCCTCGGCTACCTCTCATGGGGGCACGTCATCGTGGCCACCATCGCGTGCTACCTCGTGGCCGCCACCTGCGGAATCATCCTCATCCTCACAAAACGCGCAACCCGAAAAACACACATTCCCTTCGGCCCATTCATGGCAGGCGGATACTTCGCCACGCTGCTGATCCCGCTCTTCGTGCGGTAGGCTAGCTGATCTTCGTGCGGTAGGACAGCTGGCCTTGTCTGCCCCGCCCGGCTTCGTGCGGATGCTCTAGCTCTGCAGGCCCGCCCGGTCCCGAACACCCCGGTCCCGAACACCCAGCAGTGAACGCCCGGTCCCGAACACCCACGGCTCCGCGCACCGAGCGAAAACCAGCGAACGCGGTAGGGTGGAGACGATGACACACAAACCGCTCTCTAGCCGCGAACTTGACCGCCAAATCCTCGCGCTCGCCCTACCCTCCCTCGCAACGCTCCTCGTCGAACCGCTGCTCATCGCCGTCGACTCGACGATGGTCGGCCGCCTCGGCACCGCGCAGCTCGCGGGCCTCTCGCTCGCATTCACCGTGCTCGGCACGCTCGTCGGGATCTGCATCTTCCTCTCCTACGCGACGACGGCCGCCACCGCGCGCCTCGTCGGCGCCGGCAAACCGGCGGCGGGCCTGCGCCAAGGAATCGACGGTATGTGGCTCGCCCTCGCACTCGGAGCGGGCCTCGGCGTCGCCCTGTTCGCGCTCGCGCCCGGGCTCATCGGCCTATTCAACCCGGCCCCCGACGTCGCCGGACAAGCCGTCGCCTACACGCGAGCCTCCGCACCCGGCCTGCCCGGAATGCTCCTCGTGCTCGCCGCAAACGGAACCCTGCGCGGGTTCGCCGACGCGAAAACCCCGCTCAAAGCAGCCACCGCCGGCGCACTCGCCAACATCCCCCTCAACGCGGCCCTCATCTACGGCGCCGACTGGGGAGTTGCCGGAGCGGGCGCCGGCTCCGCAATCGCGCAAACCGCGATGGGCGCATACCTCACGTGGGCTGTCGTGAAACTCGCGCGCACACACCAGGCCGCGCTGACGCCGTCGGGAGGCGGAGTGTTGCGCTCTCTGCGCGACGCCGGCCCGCTCGTGATCCGCACCCTGTGCTTGCGAGCCGCGCTCATCCTCCAAATCTCGGCCGCCACCAGCCTCGGGACCGTACAACTCGCCGCAAATCAGATCGTGATGACCATGTGGAACTTCGCCTCCTTCGGCATGGACTCCCTGGCCACCGCCGCGCAGATCCTCACCGGCCAAGGGCTCGGGCGCGGAGATACGCGCGACGTGCACCGCATCCTGCGCCGCTGCGAAGCGTGGGGTGTGCGCGCCGGGATCGCGGTGGGCGCGGCCTACGTGGCGCTCGCGTTCGTGGTGCCGTGGATCATGACCGCCGACGGCGCCGTGCAGGCCGTCGCCCGCAACGCCATGTGGGTGACCGCCGCCGCGATGCCCGTGGCGGCCGTGGCCTACATCCTCGACGGCGTGCTCATCGGCGCCGGCGATACGCGCGCCCTTGCCCGCTACATGGTGTTCGCGCTGGCCGCGTTCGCGCCGATCGCCGCCGCGTTCCTGTTCTGGGACGCCGGCACGCTCGGCATGCTGCTGCTGTGGGGCGGCTACGCGCTCGTGTTCATGGGCGCTCGCGCTGCCACGATGCTGTGGCGCGTGCGCGGCGAAGCCTGGATGGGGTTGTAACCAAACTCAGGATTCGGTGGCGTGTTCGTCGCCGCGGCGCACGCGTTGCGCCGCCAGATCCGCCTTCTCCTGATCGGTCAGGTGCGCGCGCTCGCGCGGACCGTTAATCGACACGAATGGCCAGTGGCGCGAACGATGAAGCTCCACGTCCCAATGCGACTTCGTCCACACGAACACGATCAGTGAAATGATCAGTGCCGCGATACCGCCAATCGCCAGCGACCACCTCGCACCGAAATGCTCGCCAACCCAGCCCACGAGAATCGCGCCCACCGGCGTCGTGCCCAAGTTGATCGCAAAGTAGATCGCCAACGCGCGCCCGCGAAGCTCGGGCGGAACGGAGGTCTGGATCAGGGTGTTGCAGCCGATGAGGAACGTGAGCATGAGGAAACCACACGGCACCATGAGCAGGGCAAACACCCAATAGTTGGAGGCGAAAGCCGCGCCGATCGACATGAAACCGAAAACGAAACCCGCGAACAAAATGTACGAAAAGCGCGGAGCCGCCCGGCGCGCCGCAAGCAAAGCGCCCGAAAGCGAACCGATCGCAAGGGCGGAACCCAGCAGACCGTAGTCGCCGGCGGAGCGCCCGAAAACCTGGGTTGCCATGAGTGCTTGTGTCATCTGGAAGTTGAAGCCCAGGCCCGAAATCACGCCAACCAAGATCAGGATGCCTTGGATGTCCGTGCGCTTTTTGATATATGCGAAGCCCTCGCGGATCATGCCCTTGTGGCGCGGAACTGCCGTGAACGGGAAGAAGTTCTTTGCGCGCATTACGGCCAGCGTGGCAACAGGGATGAAAAACAGGGCGAAATCGACGATCAGCACCCAGCCGGCGCCGAACCAGTCGATCATCACGCCAGCGGTTGCCGGGCCGATCAGGCGCGCAATGTTGAACGCCGTCGAGTTCAGCGAAATCGCGTTCGGCAGCGACTCCGGCGGCACCAGCTCCGAAACGAATGTGTTGCGCGTGGCCGACGTCAGTGCGTCCGACGTGCCCGCAATCAGCGCCAGCAGATACACGTGCCACAGCTGCGCCGCCTCCGTCACCACGAGGATTCCGAGGATTAGCGAGAGCGTAGCGATGATGATCTGGCCGATCTGGATCACGCGCCGGCGATTGCCGCGATCGGCGAGCACGCCGCCGAGCGGGCCAAGGAAAATCTGCGGCGCGAACTGCAACGCCGTCACGATACCCACCGCGATCGCCGAATTATCCGTCAGAATCGTCAGCACAATCCAAATCTGCGCCACGCGCTGCACCCACATCGCCGTCGCCGAGAAAAAGTTCGACGTGAACCACAGGCGGTAGTTCGGAAATTGCAGGGAATGGAAGGTTTTCGACATACGGTTCCTCAAGGTGGCGCGTGTAAACAGTTCTTTCCAGCTTACGCCGATTTGTGGCGGAAATTAAGGGCGCTCGCGGCGTGGGTGGTGTGGCGCTCCCGACGTCGGTGGGGAGGGTGACGTCGGACGCCGGTGGGGAGGGTGACGTCGGACGCCGGTGGGGAGGGTGACGTCGGACGCCGGTGGGGAGGGGGCGGCTGCGTCCGCATTCGGTGGGCTCCGCCGGAGGCGTACGAGCTCGCGCGGAGATCCCGCGCTCGAGGCGCGTGTCTGGCGTCATGCGCTCGCTAACCCCGAGTCGCCCGAAGCGCGCCCTGCTTCGCCCGAGTAGTAGCCCTGGAGAGACACCTCTTCCTGCGTATGTGCGCCGAGCACCGGCGTCGGGAATGAAAAATTTTGAACGTACTTAAAATTTTGCTCGAAAATAGAAAAATATGAAGTGTACTTAAAACTTTTTAAGCTGACCAAGTGACTGGTGAACGTCGGGTACCGGACCAAAATCGCCGGGCTCCGGCGTCGGGAATGTGAGAAAAAAGTGAACCGGAAAAACTGTCGTAGGTGGCGGATATGATGGGGGCCGAGAGAAAGAGGTACCCCGTGAGCGAAGTCGTTGCAAACTCGAGCTTTGAGCGCACACCGCCGCAGAATCTTGAGGCAGAGATGAGCGTGCTTGGCGGCATGATGCTGTCCAAGGATGCGATCGCCGAGGTCGTGGAAGTGTTGCGGGCGAACGATTTCTACCGCCCGGCTCACGCAACCATCTTCGAAGTGGTCATGGACCTTTTCTCGCGAGGTGAACCGGCCGACGCGGTGCTGGTTGGCGGCGAACTCGATCGCCGCGGAAAACTTGAGCAGATCGGCGGACGCGCCTACCTACACACACTGGTTGCCGGGGTGCCGACCGCCGCAAACACCACGTATTACGCGCAGATCGTTCGTGAGCAGGCGCAGTTGCGCTCGCTGGTCGAGGTAGGCACGCGTATCGCGCAACTCGGTTACAGCACTGAGGGCGGTGATGTTGCCGAACTGCTGAACAAGGCGCAATCAGAGATGTTCGCGATGACCTCCTCGCGTGTCTCCCAGGATTATGCGGCGATCGGCGAAGTGGTGCCCGGGCTGATCGAAGAGATCGAAGCCAACGCAGCGCGTAACGGTGGGCTTGCAGGGTTGTCTACTGGCTTCACCGATCTGGATAACGTGCTCTCCGGCTTGCGATCGTCGCAGATGATTATTGTGGCCGCGCGCCCCGGCATGGGTAAATCCACTCTCGCAATGGATTTCTGCCGCCATGCTGCGATTCGGGAGAACAAGCCGGTTGCCTTCTTCTCTCTCGAAATGAACCGAAACGAACTGATGATGCGTGTGCTCGCCGCCGAGGGTTCACTGTTCTTGAGGGATCTGATTCGCGGCAACGTCGATCAAAAGGGCTGGGAAACCATCGCACAGACAATCGAGCGGATCGGCGATGCGCCTATGTTCGTTGACGATTCGCCGAACCTCACGATGAGCGAGATCCGTGCGAAGGCGCGCCGCCTGCGCCAGCAGGAAGGTATTGAGCTGATGGTGATCGACTACCTGCAGCTCCTCACGAGCGGCGGGCGCTCGCCGGAATCTCGCCAGCAAGAAGTTTCGGAGTTCTCGCGCTCGATCAAGCTTCTGGCGAAGGAGCTCGAGATCCCGATCATCGCGATTTCCCAGCTCAACCGTGATGCTGAGAAACGCAACGATCGCCGCCCGCAGGTTTCTGACCTTCGTGAATCGGGATCGCTGGAACAGGATGCGGACGTCGTGATCCTCATCAACCGCCCCGATGCTGAAGAAGCGGGAATGGAAGCGCCGCCCGCTGAAGTTATCATCGGCAAGCATCGTTCCGGGCCAACCGGCTCGGTGGAACTTGCGTTCCAGGGCCATTTTGCGCGCTTCTCGAACTTCGGCGGAATGGATATCGGCGGCGAATAAGACAGATGGGCACTGATTCTTGCGCTGGACTGGCTTTGTGAATGTAGTGTGAGTGCGCATCTCGCCTGCCGGTGCTGTCTCGTTGCCGGTACCGGCCAAGTGAGCGTAGCGGGCGGACTTAATCGACGGTTCCGCGCGGCACGATCCAGCGCTGTTTGAACTCGGGGAAAACCTCCGCGAGGGTTTCGAAATCCGAATCGTAGTGCACCACGATCACTCGTTGTTTCTCGTTCGAGTGCGCCACCGCCGTCGCCGCTATCTGCAGATCGCTCACTCCAACTGCGCGTCCGCACCCAGCCGCGAAAAGCGCCTCCTGCATACGCAAGGCGATGGCCGCGACGTCGGGAATCGGCGGGAGGAAGCGAGTTGATGCGGCTTCGGCCTGTCGTTTCAATGTCCAATCTCGTAGGGAACGTGCGCTGTAGCCACCCTCGAGCGATTGCGTGAGGCATGAGGCGACGAGTCCTGATTTGCTCAGATCGGTGATGGCTATGAGGACGGCGTCACTTCGGTAGATTCGTTGCAGGGCAGAATTGTCGAGCAAGAAATAAGTGTTCATCGCTGAGCCTCGCGAATCACTTCGGGATCGTCAAGATCTTTGAGGATTCCGGTTTTCAGGAGGTCAATGTACCTCAACATGTTTTGCTGGCGCACATAGTTTGCGAGCACCTCGTTCACAGCAGCCTTCTTTGTGGGAGCGCCGGTCATCTCCATCACTTGCTGGAGGACTTTTTCGTCGATATCAATCAATGTCTTCATCGCTTTCACCTCCTCGATATATCTAAATTTGCTTCGCAGTATATCTCCCGCTTTGGGTGGAGGCAAGAAAATTAAATCAAAATAGGTCAAACAGAACGAACAGTTATCCACAGGCTGTGTGGATTTTGACTTCATTGGCATGAGGGTGTTTCGGGTGTTGTTTGGGTTTTGGTGTGGGGATATTGGAACGCCGCGATGTTCAGTTCGGGGAATGATGCGCGGGATTTCTGCTTCGGCTGGCGATGAGTTTTGCGCCTCTGTATTACTTGCTTGACACAGCCGGACCGACGTGAGATTGTATTAGTGTATTAATACAGTGATACAGGAAAGGGTGATGATGAGTTTCGACGATTCCCGCCCCATCTGGATCCAGCTGGCGGAGAACTTTGGCCATAAAATCATCTCCGGCGAATGGCAACCAGGCGCGAAAATCCCCAGCGTGCGCGAACTCGCGCTCGAAGCGGGAGCAAACCCCAACACAATCCAGCGAGCGCTCGGCACACTCGACGACGACGGGCTCACTGTCGCGGAACGTACCCAAGGGCGCTTCGTGACAACCGACGAAAAGGTGATCGCCCGACGTCGGGAAGCCGTAGCCATCGAGCAAACTGACCGTCACATCGCTTCGCTTCGCGGCCTCGGTCTTTCGCTCGACGGGGCAACGAAACTCCTTGCGCAGCGCTGGACCACCACAGATTAAGGAACAACGATGGAACCTTTGATTCACGTTGACTCGCTGACAAAGAAATACGGAAAACTCACCGCCCTCGACACGATCAGGCTTGACCTCTACCCGGGGCGCGTTGTTGGACTGATCGGCAACAACGGGTCCGGCAAAACAACGCTCCTGAAGATCCTCGCCGGGCTGATACAGGAATACACCGGCACTGTGCAGATCGCCGGGGGTGCGCCCGGGCTCGCCACCAAAGCGCAGGTCGCTTTCTTGCCCAGTGACGAGTTCCTGAACACAGAACAAAAGGTAGCCGACGCCGTGCGCCTCTACTCGCGCTTCTTCGCCGACTTCGACGAACCGAAAGCCCTGCGCCTGCTCGAGTTCTTTCACATCGAACCTGGCGCGAAACTCAAGGAACTCTCCAAGGGTACGCGCGAGAAAGTGCAAGTGGCGCTCGTGATGTCGCGCCGCGCGAAAGCCTACCTCCTCGACGAACCGATCTCCGGGGTGGACCCGGGTGCCCGCACCGTGATCCTCGAAGGGATCCTGCGGGATTTCCCAGAGGATGCGTTGCTCTTTATTTCCACCCACCTCGTCTCCGACGTCGAGACCATCTTCGACGATGTGGTGATGATCAAAGACGGACGCGTGCTCTATTCGGGCAACGCCGACGACCTCCGCGCACAAACCGGGCTCTCCATCGACTCCCTCGCACGAAAGGAATACCGCTGATGTTTGGAAAACTTCTTGCGCAGGAATGGATCGATCACAAGAAAACGGTTGTCCTGGGGACGCTTACCGTAGCGCTCGTGATTGTGGCGCTCTCGTTCCCCTTGCAGATGCTTGGAATCGGTGTTGTTTCGGGGATGGCATCGGGCGCCGCCGTAGGAGGCGCGGGCGCGGCTGTTGTTGCCACGGCTGTGATACTTGCGATTGGGTACTGGCGCACAATGCGTGGGCCGCGCGCCTACTTCACCTTCTCAGTGCCGGCGAGGGGCCGCGAAATCTTCTGGGCGAAGGTGGTGTTCGCATACCTAGTGCTGGTTGCCTCGATCCTGATCGTCCTCCTCGCCGTTCTGTCGATCATGTGGCACTACGGCAGTAAAGCAGGAATCAGTTTTTCTCAAGCTTTGGCACCCCTGTGGAATACTCTGACGGCAATGGGAACGGGCTACTTCGTGGCCGGCCTTGTGCTGACGCTCGTGGTTTTGTTCCTCGATGTGGCAGCTGTTGCGGCGCTCATCTCGATCACGGCTCAGGAGAAGTATCAGAAGTTCGGCGTTGGCGGGTTTGTGAGTGCGCTGGTGGTCCTCTACGTAGCCTCGCAGGTAGTGTCCGTTGTGGGGATGCTGGCGATTCCAGGAGTGATGAATCTCGAGAGTGGTTCCCTGAGCTGGGGGTTCATGCTCCCGCAGTTCGTTGAGGCTCTTCGGACAGGAGGACAGCCGAATGTGCTCGGATTAGGTTTCATCCCAGCGAACTTTGTACTTCTTGGCGGCGTGACCTGGTGGGGCGTGCGCTCGATCGAACGCCACACCTCCGTGCAGTAGTTTGTGCTGATGGTCAGCCGCAGGCCAAGGTGATACTCGGTCAACCTACTTTTTCGCCAACCTCAATCGACTCTTGGGCGTATATACGGCTAAAAAGCGATTGAGGTTGGCG
This sequence comes from Arcanobacterium wilhelmae, assembly GCF_029632765.1. NCBI lineage: Bacteria > Bacillati > Actinomycetota > Actinomycetes > Actinomycetales > Actinomycetaceae > Arcanobacterium > Arcanobacterium wilhelmae. Next base: position 1,967,719 of record NZ_CP121247.1, on the reverse strand, counting down.
AAATTGCACACTTGCCAAGTATCACTCCGGAAATTACTCACCGATTTCGGTGGCGAGGCCCTGGTAGAACTCAATTTGGCGGGCCAGTGCCCGCTCCCAGCGGGCCTGGGCCGCTGCGGTTGAACACTGGTAAGAATACTGTGAATCGAGGTATTCAAGGTTGCCGGCGATCCAAACGCGTTGCTCGTGCGTGGATTTCTCCATGAAGCGCACATATCGCAGCGTATCGGCCACGCGATACAGCGAGAAACGATCCACATTGTCGCAGTCGCCAATTGAACGCGCCAGCAGGCTCGGCTCCCGATCGAAGCTCAAATACTCGCGGCCGCGGGCATCGCGCGGCGAGCCCTCATCATCGCTGCGGGCATTCCACAAACCGTCCGTGTGCATTGCGATTCCCTGCGCGAGCTCCTCGGCCTGCACGGCCGGCAGGCCCTCCGCCAGCAAAAACTCGAGCGCAACCAGACCGCCCGCGCGTCCGTGATCCACCGGCACCTCGGCGTCATACTTTCCGACATCGTGGAGAAGGCACCCGAGCTCGAGCAGATCCGGATCCATATCCTCAGCAATCGCGATCTCGCGCCCGATCCGTGCTACGCGCAGACAATGCTCGTAGCGGTAGCGCCGGCCATATTCACTGGCCTTCGCACCCGCCAAATGTTCGCGCACAAACTCGCGAGCCTCGGGCAAAATCTCCGCCGCCGAGCGAATCTCGCGCGGCGCCGTCGCCCCCTGAGCGTTCTCCACTTTCGTCTCCTCTCCCTCGACTACCTCACAGCTGCCCATATTGTTTCACGCAGAAAGAGAGAAACCGGGGGACATCCGCGAAAACGTGAGGGAGAGCCGAGCTGGCTCTCCCTCACAGTCAGAAAGTTTGTTACTCCGCAGCGCCTTCGCCGCGCTCCATCGTATCCGGGTTCATGCCCACGCGCCCGCGCTCGCCCAGATCGAGGGCGTCGATCGCGGCAACATCACCCGCCGAAAGTTCCAGTTCAAGCGCGCCAAAATTCTCCACCTGGCGCGCCGGGGTGATCGACTTCGGGATCGCCACGAAGCCCTTCGCCAGGTGCCACGCCAGCACCACCTGCGCCGGCCTCGCCCCCAGACGCTCCGCGATCTCCACGATCGCCGGCAACTCCAGCGAGCGCCCACGCCCCAGCGGGCTCCATGATTCCACGGCGATCCCATGCGCCTGGCAGTACGCGGCAACCGTGCGGTTCTGGAAGCGCGGGTGAATCTCGATCTGGTTTACGGCCGGCACGATCTGGGTTGCGGCCATCAGCTTCTCCAAGTGGTGAGTTTGGAAGTTGGACACGCCAATCGCCCGCACCTCACCGCTCGCCACAAACTCCTCCATCACGCGATACGTGGAGATGAAATCGCCGTCGTATTCGCCCGGAAGAGGCCAATGCATGAGGAACAAATCCACGTAATCCGTGCCCAGACGCTCCAGCGACTCTCCCAACGTCCGCCGCACGTCGTCAGGCCGATGATTCGGATTGTCCAGCTTCGTCGTTAAGAAAATATCCTCGCGTGCCACGCCCGACTGCGCGATCCCCGCGCCCACGCCGGCCTCGTTGCCGTACATCTGTGCGGTGTCAACATGCCGGTAGCCGGCCGCGATCGCACCGGCCACCGCTTCAGGCGCCCCGCCGTCGTCGATCTTGTACGTGCCGAAGCCGAGCTGCGGGATCGGCGATCCAGTATTCAACGTGATATCCATGCGCCAATTCTCCCACGCCAACGCCGGTGCTCGCCCCATCTTTTGGGGCCAGCCGGTCGCCCCCGATAGTCTGGAATGGATGGGCACTCTAATTTCTCTCGTAACCTCGCTCTCGTTCGCGCTGTTCTCATACCTCGCCGCGCTCGCCGCGCCGCTGAACGGCATCGAGCTGTGGGCATGGCGCATGGTGATGACGGTGCCGGGCGTGCTGATCGCGCTCGCGGCGGTCGGCAAACTCCGCGGCTATTGGCTCGAGCTCAAACGCATGCGCACGAACCCGCGCCGCCTCATCGCCTACGCGTTCTGTGCGCCGATGCTCGCCGCCCAAATGTGGCTATTCGGCTGGGCGCCGCAGGCGGGCCGCGCGCTGGAGGTTGCGCTCGGCTACTTCCTGATGCCGCTCGTGATGGTGGTGATCGGGCGCGTACTCTACAAAGAAAAGATGAGCCCGCTCACCGCGGTTGCGGCGCTCGTCGCTGCGGCGGCAGTCGTGTTCGAGGTGATCCGCACGGGCAGCCTCGGCGGGGTGGCGCTGTTCATCGCGCTCGGTTATCCCGCGTATTTCGTGGTGCGCCGCTATTTTCACACCGACGGCGTCTCTGCTCTCGCCTGGGAGATGACCTTCGCTCTTCCGGTGGCTTTGTGGATGGCGTCGGGGAGCCACACCTTTTTGCGGATCGTCACCGACGCCCGGCTTCTCGCCGTCATGCTCGGCGTGGGAGTGATGAGCGTTTTGGGTGTGATCGGTTACGTGGTTGCGGCCCGGATGCTTCCGTATGGCCTATTTGGCTTGCTCAGTTACGTCGAGCCGGTGCTCGTGACGTTTGCGGCGCTCGCGCTCGGCGAGTCCATCGCGCCCGGCCAGATCTGGACGTATGGCGGGATTTGGGCGGCAGTTGCGCTTCTTGCGCTCGACGGCGTCCGCGCGCTCACCACTAACTCCCGCTTCGCTGCGCACCCGGTGCGTCCGTGGAGACGCCGCCGCAAGCGGCACTTTCGCCAGCGGTTGGCGACGATGCGTGTGTGGAAGCGCCGTCGCGACGCCGGTGCGAACGACGCCGGTGCGTAGGTTCCGTCCGGGCCGAACGACGCCGGTGCGTAGGTTACGGCCGGGCCGAACCCCGACGTCGGCGGCCGCGCTGGCGCCGGCAGGTCAGACTAGCGCGTTCATGTGGAGGGTGTTTTCGTGTTGCTTCGCTAAATGCGGCGAAGGGACAGGTGAGCGTAACGACATGAACGCAGGCGTGCCGAAATCGGCGGCGGGAGCGTTGTGGCAGGGGCCGAATATCGCGCCCTGCCAGGGCAACCCAGCTTGAGTCCAATGTTGATGCGATCGAAAGGGCGGATGGACGATATGTTTTGATCGGTATTTATTGGAGCGAATGACGGTTGGCGGTTCGAGTGTGTTAAAAATTACTATTCACTTAAGGAACATGTAGATACTTTTTATGTAGTAAAGTATTGTTTTGATGTATAATTAATATTAAATGGATGGAGAAGGTCAATGAAGACTCGTCCTCAGGAAATTCTCGAGATGTCACCTCCTGACATGAAAGTTGCGATTGATGCGTACATAGATTCGCATGTAGCCGATCAGCTTTTCGGACATTTGGGCACTCCTGAAAGCGAAGAATTTGAGAACGCGTTGGCGCGGATTGCGCGGAGCACGGATCGTCCGGGGATTTTTGTTCAACGCTTGAAAGAAGATTGGCAAGATTCTCAGCTTGCGCCGGATATCCGGTTTGCAATCTTCTACTGCTTGAACATTTACTATCGCTATCGGCGCGACACAAGCCTATTGGAGGATTTACTTGCAGATGGCGCGCGCCTTGGTCGTGGCGTTTTTCCTATAGAATCCCCGGCCTTCATTCACCTCAAGTTGCTCCATGCACTCTCGTCGCAGCTTTCTACTGCGAACCGCGAGACCGCCCGTGAACTACTGAGGCAAGCGGAGGAAAATTTTAGAGGTCAACCTGAAAATGCGGGATACGCCCATCTGTTTGCTGATCTGGTGGCGACGCTATGTGAGACTCGCACACCCGAGTTTTCTCTGGAGATCAAAGAGAAATGGCTGGAGCCTGCCCTTGAAGCGCTGGACGAGGCGGATCGCCTTCGTACGAACTATCCCAAATTTTTTGCTACCCGAGGCAGACTTGAGGCGTTGCGTGGGAACTTCGGCGAAGCGAAGATGTGGATATCTCGGGCAATCGATTCGGAAGATTCTTACCGCAATGATTACCCAATTCGGATTGGCGGCTATCAGGCTGCAATGATGGAAGTTCGAGCGCAAGAACTTGATCAGCAAACCGTTGCGATGGAATCTCGTGTCCAAGAGATTGATGGGCGAGCGGCTCAGACAGTAGTGATGATTGATTCGTTGAAGGCGGATGTCGATGCGCTCGGCGATGCTAAACGTGACAACCTTGAATTCCTTGGTTTTTTCGCAGGGCTTATCTCATTCACGATCGGCACCTTACAACTAGGTAAGGAGTACAGTGCGCAAGAAACAGCGGGCACAATGGTTGTGCTGGCAGGGGCGCTACTGATTGCTTTTTCGGGTTTCTCCTTCATCGTTCAGAATTCATGGAATCGTATTTTGAAGAAGGCTGTTCCGATGGGAGGATTGGGTGTAGCGGCTGTTGCGGCTGGTCTAGTTATTATTGGCTAGAGTAAAGAGCTGTTACACACCCCGACGGAAGGCTGATCGATGCCCGAGCCATTTGACGCTACTGGTGCGGCGAGCACACAGAATGTAGTTCCAGTGATGAGCGAAGTGGTGAGCGATCGCGGTTCAGGAAAAGCGAACGAAGATTTTGCGGCGCTAGATACCCAAGCTGGCGTCGGAGTAGTGCTCGACGGAGCGAGTGGTCTGACGAGCCTGGATATCACTCCCGGCCCTTCGGATCCTGCGTGGTATTCACGAACGCTTGGCGCGCATCTTGTCGAACGATTGGCGCAGAGCAACAAGTTTTCTGGGTGTTCCGAACTCCAGCAAGCAGTGGACAGCGCTGCCAAGGCAACGGCCGATGAGTACTACGCGCTCGCTGCGGGCCATGAATATCGACGTATTGATGAACCGAGTGCGGGTGTCGTTGCTTTTCGTTGGGATTCTCGTGAGAGTTCGTCGTTGCCGAGGCTCAGCGTTCTGAGTCTAGGGGATGAATATCTGGTTGTTCTTTTTGACGACGGAGAGAGCGATGTTATCTATGACGACAAGCTGTCGCGTCTTGATGATTCTGCGCTTGGGGAGATGGTCGCTCATGCGCGTGAGCTAGGGGTACCTCCCCGCGAAGCACGCGAATCCATCCAAGATACGCTTCGTCGAAATCGGGAACTTCGAAATCGTGATGGCGGATATTGGGTTGCGGATATCAGTTCAACGGAGGCTAAGCGCGCTATTGTTGCAGATTATCCTGCCGGCCGTGTTCGAGGTGTTGTTGCATTTTCGGATGGGTATGCTGCCGCTGTTTCCTACGGTGTGGTTGGAAGCGTTGAGGAACTCGCGAATCGAACGCTGGCTGGAGAAGGTGCGGATATTCTCAATAGCCTCCGGGACGCAGAAAAATCTGACCCCGATTTCGAAGCTTTCCCCCGGTTTAAACCGGGCGACGATGCCACCTTCGTTGCAGTGCGATTTGCGCATATGGCTGTGTGAGATCCAGGTGGATCAGTATGCTCGTTTGCCGGTGCGAACGACGCCGGTGCGTAGGTTCCGTCCGGGCCGAACCCCGACGTCGGCGGCCGCTAACAGGCTACAATGAGCCAGTAGGCAACGACGCCAGTCGGTGCGCAGGAAACGGAACGTTCAGGTAACCGCGCCCGTTTCGTCGGCGCAGCGCCGTTACACGTGGAGGAGAATATGGGAACGCACACACTCTCGAAACAGCAGCAGGCCGCCCTCGATGCGAACCTGGAAAAGATGCGCGCCGACGGCGCTCGCGAAACCGCGATGCGCGTTTTTGAGCAGTATTTTGTGCAGGTCGCGAATGGCGCTACGGGGCTGATTGCTGAGGATGAGATTGAGCCGTTGCGCGACGTGGAGCACGTGTCGGATCTGGATTTGGATCCGGAGGTTTCTCGCGAGGCGCTTGGCCGCACAGTGTTCTTAAGGCTCAACGGCGGGCTGGGCACGTCGATGGGGTTGGATCGTGCGAAGAGTCTGCTCACGGTTCGTGAGGGAAAGTCGTTCCTCGAGATCACCACCGAGCAGTTGCTGCGCGCCCGTGAGCGCACGGGCGCGGTGATCCCGCTAATGTTCCTGAATTCTTTCCGCACGCGTGAGGACACGCTCGCGGCCATGGATTCGCGCCTTGCCACGGACCTTCCGGTGGATGTGGTGCAAAACCGTGAGCCGAAGATTCTTGAGGAGAGCCTCGAGCCGATTTCTTGGGAGGCGGATCCGGAGCTGGAGTGGTGTCCGCCTGGGCATGGTGATTTGTTCACGACTTTCTACGAGTCGGGGATCGTGGATCGGCTTCTCGACGCTGGTTACCGGTATTTGAATTGTGCGAATTCGGATAATTTGGGGGCGTATCCGTCGGGGGCGATTGCGGGCTGGTTCGCGCAGTCGGGTGCTGATTTCGCACCGGAGGTGTGCCGTCGAACGTTGGCGGATGTGAAGGGTGGCCATTTCGCGGTGCGTCGTTCGGACGGGCGGATCATTTTGCGTGATCGCGCGCAGACCCCGATCGAGGATCTTGAGGCTTTCGCGGATCTGGACCGCCACATGTATTTCAACACGAACACGATGTGGTTTGATTTGGAGGCGTTGCGGGATCTGCTCCGCGCTACTGAGGGCGTGGTGGGTTTGCCGCTGATTCGCAATAAGAAGACTGTGGATCCGACTCTTGCGGATTCCCCGCGCGTGATCCAGATCGAGAGCGCGATGGGTGCGATCGTGGAGAAGTTCGCTGATTCGCGGCCGATTGTGGTTGATCGCGATCGCTTCCTCCCGGTGAAGACCACGAACGACTTGGCGTTGCTCCGTTCGGATGCGTACGAGTTCGACGCTGATTACCGCCTCGTGTTGACTACCGATGAGGCGCCCGTGGTGCGGCTAGATCCGCAGTTTTACGCGTATATTGCGGATTTTGAACGCCATTTTTCGCGTTTCCCGTCGATCCGCGAGTGTGAGCGTTTCGTGGTGGCCGGCGAGTGGTTCTTCGACGCCGATGTCGCCTTCAGTGGCGTTGTTGAGCTCGGTGGGCGCGGTACGTTGCGTTCGTGACGCGCCGACGGCGGTTTCGCGGGCGGTCTGGCGCGCCGACGTCGTCACGCAAGCCGTGCCCCGGCGTCGGCGGGTTTTGGGCGAAAGTTGCGTGGTTGGCGTCGCTTGGCGGGTCTCGGTGGACCGCGTAACCCATGCTATATTGGCCGCTTAAGAATTCTTCAAATCCGGTGTTGTGCCGGTATGCTTAGGTGTGTGTTGAGCGCCGCTTCGGGGCTCAAATTTTCTGAAAGGACAACGATGTTCAATATTTTCAAGAAGCATGGTGATGGCCCACTTGCGCACAAGGTGGATGTTTTTGCGCCGGTGGCGGGCAAGTTGAGCTCGCTTGAGCATGTGCCGGATCCGACTTTTGCTGGTGGACACATGGGCAAGGGCTTTGCGGTGCTGCCGGAGGGGAACGAGTTTTGTTCACCGATTTCGGGTGAGATCACGATGATCGCTGGCACGCATCACGCGTTCACGGTGCGCAGCGAGGGTGGCGCTGAGGTGCTGGTGCACATTGGTGTGAACACGGTTGCTTTGGCTGGCGTGGGTTTCAGCGCGGTTGCTGAGCTGGGTCAGAAGGTTGAGGCTGGCGATCCGGTGTTGCGTATTGATGAGACTGTTGCGCAGCGTGCGGTTTCGATGCTGACCCCCGTGGTGGTGACGTCGCTGGTGAGCTACGCGGCGTCGGAGCCGAATCTTGAGGCGGGCTCGGGAGAGCCGGTGATGATTTTGATGCCGTCGGAGTGAGGGCTGGTTTTTCTGCCGACGCCGGTGCGCAAGTTGCGTGCCGGCGTCGGTTTTTTGTGTGCGGGGTGGCTATATCGGTGGCGCGGCAGTTGTCCATAAAAAGTCCAGATTTAAATAATTTGATATTTAACTAAATGGGTGTATTCTGGATTCATACAGAAAACGCGGCCCGCGGGCCCGGATGGAGCACAGGCTTCAGTCCCTGCGTTTTCGATAAATGTGAAGGAGTGAATACTCATGATGAGCACCGAAGAAATGCACCAGAAGCTTCTTGCTAACCTGATGGAGATCACCGGCAAGAACGCTGACGAGCTGGTCCCCGGCTTGCATGCCGCTGGCGTTGAGGCTCATAAGGTGGGCGATCCGGCAGTGAACGAAGTTCACGCAAAGTTCATTGAGGAAATGGCGGCTGAGCTCGGTATCGACGTGGACACGATGGAGTCGTACACCCCGCGCTTTGGCGAGCGCGAGGAGACTCTGAAGGGTCTCGCCGATGATTCTGGCAAGACCACCGATGAGGTTCACGAGGCGTTCTCGAAGGTTGGCGGCAAGTACCACGATGATTACGCCAAGGCCAAGGCGGATAACCACGAAGGCTTCGTTGTGCGCGCAGCCAAAGAGCTGAATCTCGACCGTGAGATCATCGAAAAGGCATTCATTTTCGACTGATCACAAAGCTTCCCCGTGCGGGAAGATTCCTCACCTCGAAATCACGGGTGGGAGGAAAGCAGTGCGCTTTCCTCCCACCCGTTCGTGCATAACTCAATCAGTTGGGTGAGGCGTTGCGCATGGAGCAACGCCTGGCTGGATTGACGGAGTTGTGCACGGGATTCCCGACGTCGGCGGGTGTCCCGACGCTGGGGCGAGGGTTGGGTGCCGGGTGTGTGGCTAGCGGCCGAACTCTTTTTCGACGAGGGCGGTTTTGAGCGCCGGCTTGCCCATAAACTTCCCGAAATCTGATGGCCATACGCCACGCATGAGCGAATTTTCCACGGCCATCGGGATCACCCGATGGCACGGAACGAAGAACGGCACCGGGTTGTGCGAGCAGCATGTGGCCACGGTGCGTGCTGCCCGTGGGTGTCCCATGAGTTCCGCCAGCGACGAATATGTGACCAGCTCGCCGGCCGGGATTTCCCGAAGCGTGCGTACGAACTTTGCCTGAAACTCCGTACGTTTCCCGACGACGGGCACCTCGCTCGCGGCCGCGAAATCGCCGGCCTCCCACGCGAGTACAGCCTCCGTGGCCACTCGATTAATCCCGCGCAATTCGTCCACGCTCACGAATGCCCCCGAACCACCACCGTGCGCCGCCTCAACATACACCCACGAGCCCGAATGGCGGTCAAGGTCCTTCTCGTAGGCGGATTTGTGGGGAACAGAAGGCGATTCTGTGGAAACGGAAGCGAGGGGAGAGGCGTGAGAGTTGGTACTGGAACTGTCGAAATCGACAGAGCTCATCGTTGTTGCCTCTTCGCCGCTAAATTCCGCCGAGGCGTCGGGGGTTGCGAGCGGGCCGAAGGGGCGCAGGAACTCTGCCCCGACGACGCCACCCGGCTCCGTCGTCACCTGCAATACCCACTCGCCGACCGCGCGCAATGGCACATAAAGAATGCTCATGGGCCAATTATCGCCGAACTGTGGGGCGTGGTGGAGTGTCGTGTCTCTCCTCAGCAACGGTCTCTTGTTCCGCGTGACTGTGGTTATGTCTCGGAGGCGAGACGTCCACAGATTGTGCTGAGGCGCATGTGGGGTGGCGGGTTGCCTTTTACGGCAACCCGCCACCCCACATGTCGGCGCGCGAGATTAAATGCGTTTGTCAGAACCTCGGTGTGTCACGGCAGGATGAACCGCGCCTGGCCGAACCAGTTGTGTGTGAACGGGGCATGCCCGTGCCACTGACCGAACGCCGGCGCGTGGCGCTGTGGCTGATGCCACCGCCCGACGCCGGACAGCGGGTTGGTCACACGGACCCGGCTCACCGGGTTCCACATGTTCACGTGGTGCCACGGCGCTGCATGCCATGCATGGCGCGCGGGGATCGGGAACACTATGCGCGGGGGCTGTGGGAACCAGATTGGCAAGAGTTGAGACGTAACCACTTTCACCACAATCCGTACCGGCACGAGCTCCTGACGTGCCGTTCCGTGAATGTCGATTTCCGGCCGAGCGCCCTCGATCGTAATCTCCGGCCGAGCGCCCTGAATATCGATCTCGGGAACAGTTCCGTGGATATCGATCTGCGGGCGGGCGCCCTCGATCGTGATGTCCTTACCCGGTACCGGTTCGGCGGGTGTTAACGGCGTGAGCGGCTGGGTTTGAACAACCTTGCCCTCCACCTGCGAATAGTCGACGTCGGCGTCGGCTATGGAAGTGGAACCTTCAACGCGAGTTTCGTCGCCGGAAACGCTCCCCTCCGGCAACGTGACGACGAACGACGACGTCACCTCGCCCTTGCTGCTCGTGGACGTCAGGCCGATCGTGTACGTGCCCGGCTTCGTACCCTCAGGAACCACCAGCTTCGCGGTGGTCTGCGCACGCTTGCCGCCCGCGACGTTCGCGGGGAACTGCACGGGGAAAGTCGCGTTGTCGGTGGCAGTGACGTCCGCCGCCGACGTCGACGCCGGGGCGAGCGCCCAACCCTTTGGCAGCGTTGCGCTCACTGTCGCGGAGCTGCTTGCCGAGCCCAGGTTGTCGAGAGTGAGCGAAACGAGGTTGCCGCCCGGGTGAACCTCGCGGTCGAAACCGCCTGGGACGAGGAGATTGCCGCCGAGCCAGTCGAAGCTGAGCTGCATGTAGCTCACGCCCCAATCCGAGCGCGGACCCTCATGGAGTACACCGTACGTGCCGGAATCGAATGCTCCGCCCGCGAAGAGAGGAGTGATCGTGGAGTAGCCAGTCCAGCCATCGTTGAAAACCTTGCCATCAGTGAAGTTTCGGCCATCGTCGAAGGAAACGCGCAACGTGCCATTCGGACGAGGATTATGCTTGTGCATCTCCTTGACAGGAGTGTTCGTGAACAGCAGGATCTTCGCACGAGGATCGCCCTGCGGCGCGTTCGGGAACGCGCGGGTCCAGCCGGCGTTATTGACTGCATCGTTCAGCGTCGGTCCATCGAACTGCTGGTAAGTAGCTCCTTGGTCTGCTGAGATCCACAGTTTGCGGTTGGAATTACTGCCGCTCGAGCGCGAGTTCACCATCAGCCGGCCATCAGAGAGTTCGACAACCTTGTTCTCGTCCATGCCCGGGCCGAAGAGTTCGCCCGGAACCCAAGTCTTTCCGCCGTCGTCGGAGAATACGGAGCGTGCGTAGTTTTGGTTGTCGATCTTTCGGACCGTGAACTGTTGAACTAGGCGGCCCTTATGTGGGCCGTACTTGAGCTGGATACCTTCGCCCGAGGCGGCGAAGCGTGATTTCTCGCCAATGCCCTTCGTGATATCTGCGGTAATCGTTCGCGGTTCGCTCCAGGTTTTTCCGTTGTCGGAAGATTCGATCACGGCCGCGTGGATGGCGCTGCGCTGGTTGGCGTCGGTTCCAGCCACAGACGAGCCGAAGCCAGCGTCGAGGGAACGCACGAAGAACGTGAACACCTTGCCGGTTTCTCGATCAACGACGAAGCTTGGGTCGGAGTAGCCGAGCAGATCGTTGCCCTTAGTGCTCTCGTGGCCGGCAGCGATCACGCGCGGAGCAGACCATGTGACTCCGTTATCTGCGGATGTGCGCAGCACGATTGAGTTCGGGCCGGGCGAATCAGGGCACTGGTGGCTCCCTGGGGTTTTACCGCCGAGGCGGCCGTCCCACGCGGCGAGCATCGTGCCGTCGGGCGCGGTGGTGAGTGCAACGATCCGGCTGCAGGTGAACCCGAGATCGCCCGGGCGGGCGAGAAGAACGGACTTGCCTGTGACGACGCCGGTGCGCGAGGAGGCGACGTCGGTGGCGATGTCACGTGGGGTGGGGGAGACTTTCAACGGCTCACCGATGAGCTCAACGCGCTTTGTTCCAGCGGAGCTGCTCACATCGAACGTGATGCGAGGCGTGAAGGTTCCGTCGGTGATGTTATCTGGTGTGAGAGTGACCTGCGGAAGATCGCAGTAGCCGGCGTCGGCGTCGTTATACTTGCGCTCGCAATTCGCCCAACCCACAGGGCCGCCGGGTGCCGTGTGTTGGAGGTTCGCCTGCACTGGCTTGACGGTCACGCCGGACTTTTTGAAGTTGTAGCGCAACTTGTAGAGCACTGGATCGCCCATGTGGAATTCGGTGAGCTCGTCGGCACTCTCGCGTTGCAGGGAAATCTCTACCAGATCCTTGACCGCTTCGACGCCCGGTGCTGCCGGCCGCTGCGACGCCGGCAGTACGTTGACTGCCTGCCCGCGGACAGTGAACTGCTCGCTGATCGGCGCGCGGCTGCTCTTATCTCGAGGATCCTGGCGCACGCCGAATCTGAGTTCAGGTGCGAAGGTGCCTGTTTCAGTCACCTTCGCGCTGACTGTGCAGGATGCGGATGTTCGAGTGTCGCCATTCTTGCGGGTGTAGTTGCAGGTGGTGTTACCGGTGACGTTCGCCCCGGAACTTTCCAGACGCCACCACTGAGCTTCGTTCGTTGGCTGGTTCTCGGACAGGAACGTCAGCGCGACCTTCCAGGTGAGTGTTTCGCCAACGTACGCGGGCTGATCGGCGGGGGTAGTTGGCGCGATAGAGACGGTGATGTGGCCAGGAACCGTCACCGACGACGTGCCGTTGCCTTCCGGCGCAACGAGCGTCTCCGACGTCGGAGCCTCGGCTGGCGTTTGGGGGCCAGTTGGCGACGTCGGGGCCTGTGTTGCTGGGGATGGAGCTTCGGGAGTTGCGGTTGCGGGTGTTGCCGCAACGACGGATGTGAACGCTAAGGCGCTCGCGGCTAGGGCGGACGACAGTGTCCGCCAGTGTTTGCGATGTGTCATCGTTTCTCCTCGTCGTTGAGAAGCGCATCCAGGGGACACGCGTGTGTTGGGGGAACACATCACGAAGGTAACACAGATGTCTGACGAATTTGATGGCGTTTGAAAACATGTAAGCATTGTGCAAGCGCATGACAATTTTTCATGCGCTTGCACACGGTGAATTTGAAGTTCTGTCTGGGCGTGGTCAGAAGCCGAGCTTCCCGCCCGGGATCGCATCAAGCAACGCCCGCGTGTACTCCATCTGGGGAGTGGCAAACACGGCGTCCGTGCGTGCATGCTCCACGATCTTGCCCTTCTCCATTACGGCCACATCATCAGCGATCGCGCGAACCACCGCCAAGTCGTGAGTGATGAAAAGATAAGTCAGGTTCAGCTCCGCCTGCAGATCCGTGAGCAGGTGAAGGATCTGATCCTGCACCAGCACGTCCAACGCAGACACTGCTTCGTCGCACACCACGAGATCAGGGTTCAGCGCAAGCGCACGCGCGATCGCCACGCGCTGGCGCTGCCCGCCCGAGAGCTCGTTCGGATAGCGGCGCATCGTCGATTTCGGCAATGCCACCATGTCCAGCAGCTCGGCCACGCGCGCAGCCCGCTCCTTCTTACTCCCCACGCTATGGACACGCATCGGCTCCTCGATCACGCGGTAGATCGAATACATCGGATCCAGCGAAGTGTACGGGTTTTGGAAAATCGGTTGCACCCGACGTCGTCGGAAAAGTATTCTCACTCATGGTTCGTCCTAACGGTTGCGGGCCTTGGGGTCGAGCGCGTCGCGGACGGCGTCGCCCATCATGATGAAGCCGAGAACGGTGAGCGCCAGGAACCCGGCCGGTCTCGTCAGTTTCGGCAACAAAGTGTTCAGTTTTCATAGAGAATCCTCGGATCAAGAACGGCGTACAGGAGGTCAACGAGCAGGTTGGCGAAAATATAGACGAGCACCAAAACCGTAGTGAGCGAAACGACGGTGGGCGCCTCGCCTCGCACGATCGCCTGGAAGAGGGTGCCGCCCACGGTCGGTTTGAGCCAGCCGAGCTTCACACCCACCACGTTCGAGCACCACAGCGGGATCGCCGGAAGATCCGCGAAGAGGATCTCCTGGACCTTCGCGTAGTCGGCCTTCTGGGCCTCCTTATCGGTGGTCGCTGCGACCTTCTTGAGCAGGGCGTCCACTTCGGGGTTCGAGTAGTCGCCGTCGGAGTTGTAGGCCAGCTTGAAGGTGCCGTCCCACTTCGAGATCGCGTCCGCCTTCGCCCAGTATTCCTTCGCCTTCGCCGGATCGTAGGTGAGTACCTGGTTGCCTGGCACGTCCTTCGACCAGCCGTCGATCACCGGGGAGGTGAAGTCCGACGCCGGGGTGCGGGTTCCTTGGAAGATCACCTTGGTGATCTCGTCGCGGTTGATCGCGTACGACAGGGCCGCGCGGCGCAGCTTGCCTTCCTCGCCCTGGAAGTGCGGCATCGACTTCGGGAATGTGAAGGACTGGAAGATCGCGGCCGGCTTGCGATCGCCGGCGTAGGTCTCGTTCGGCACAACCTTCAGGCCCGTGAGCGGGGAATCCTTCTCGTACGAGAAGCCCTCGATTGGCTCGAAGAAGTAGGAGGAAAGCTGCGCGTTCTTCAGGAGTGCGCCGTACTGCCAGGCGTCCACAAACGACTTCGCCGTGAGTGGCTCGCCGTTTGAGAACTTCAGGCCCGGTTTGATTTTGATGGTGTAGTTCTGGGAGTCGGTGGTATCGATCGACTCGGCCGCGCCGTTGTGAACCGCCCCTTTCTCGTCGTAGTAGACGAGGCCCTCGAAGATGAGGTCGAGCACCTTACCGCCGCCAACCTCATTCGTGTTCGTGGGGATTAGCGGGTTCTGGGGCTCGGTGCCGTTCGTCGTGACGACGGCGGAGGCGTATGGTTCCATATTTTGCCTCGCGTATGCAATGGTTTGAATAATTATTCTCACTCTCGTGTGTACGCCCGGCGGCCGGCCACATAGGTGGCGGCGATTGCGCGGTCGTCACCCATTGTCATCTGAATGAACAGTGCTTCTCGCAAGGTATCCGCGAACTGCATCCGATACTCGATGATCGGGGTGGAATGCAGATCCAGTACCGCCAAATCCGCCTCGAAACCAGGCGCGATCTGGCCGATTTTCTCGCCTAACCCCAGAGCCTCTGCGCCACCGCGGGTTGCCAGGTACAGAGCCCGACCGGCGTCGAGAGCCACCCCGTTCGCCTGCGCCGCAGAATACGCCGCACCGAGCGTGCGTATCATCGAAAAACTCGTGCCCGCGCCCAGGTCTGTTCCGAGCGCGAGACGCACACCGGCGTCGGCGGCACGCTGTACGTTCAACGCCCCCGAGCCGAGGAAGAAATTCGAGGTGGGGCAGTGCGCGATCGCGGCGCCGCGCTCGGCGAGCGTGGCCAGCTCCGCGTCCGTGAGGTGGATGCCGTGCCCAAAGATCGCGCGCGGGCGCACGAGGCCGTAGTGGTCGTAAACGTCCAGGTAGCCGGCGCGCTCGGGGAAGAGCTCGGCCACCAGTGCCACCTCGGCTGGATTCTCCGAAACGTGGGTTTGGATCAGCGCCGTGGGGTTTTCGTGTGCGAGTTGGCCGAGCGCCTCGAGCTGCTCACGGCTGGACGTTGGCGCAAAACGCGGTGTGATCGCGTACTCGAGACGGTCCGTACCGTGCCAACGCGCGATCAGCTCGGCGCTCTCGGCGTAGGCACGCTGCGGAGTATCGAGCAAACCGGCCGGCGCGCCCCGGTCCATCGCCACCTTGCCCGCGATCAGGCGCATCCCGCGCTCACGGGCCTCCTTGAAGATTGCGTCCACCGACTGCGGGAAAACCGTGGCATACACCGCCGAGGTCGTGGTGCCGTTACGCAACTGCTCGTCCAAGAAAACGCGGGCGACCGCGGCCGCGTGCTGCGGGTTTTCGAACTGGAGCTCGGTGGCATACGTGTATTCGCGCAGCCAATCCAGGAGCTGCTCGCCGTAAGCCGCGATCATCTGAGTTTGGGAGTAGTGCACGTGTGTGTCCACGAAGCCCGGGATTACCAGGTGGTGGGGGTAGTGGTGGATCTCGGTGCCTGGCGGGAGTTGCGGGAGGAGCTCGGGCGCGCTACCGACGCTGGTGACGCGACCGGCGTCGTCGATCATGATGAGCGCGTCCGACGTGTACTCGGTCGCTTCCTCAAACGGAACCTCGAATGGGTTCGCGCGAAAGCTAAGATAAGCGCTCCGGATTGCGAGCATCCTTGCTCCCTTTCCTTGCCTTTTCTCTGGGCTGGTGACCCTGGAAATGCTGTATTTTCAGGGGGACGGCACCCCCGCGTGCCGTATGCGGCGCCCGGCTTCGTGCTGGGCGATCGTGCCTCAGGCGAGGCGCTGAAACTATAATACGCCTCGCGCATGGCCTGCGGGGGTGTTTTGGGGCGGGTGTATTTGCGCAGGAAAATAGGTGCAGACAACACGTTCGTTGAATGTTAAACTATAGAGGTTGAATGTGTGTCATATGAAAGGACAAACGATGGTGAAAGTCGCGGTTTTCGTGGGCAGCCTGCGTGAAAATTCGTGGAACAAGAAGGTGGCGAACGATCTCGTCTCCCATCTGCCCGAGGGCTACGAGGCCGAGTTTATCGAGATCGGCAACGTTCCGTTCTACAACGAGGATTGGGATTCGGAAGGGAACATCCCGGCCGAGGCTGCACATCTTCGCACCCAGGCGAAGGAAGCTGACGCCCTCATTTTCGTCACCCCGGAATACAACCGTTCCGTGCCGGGCATGCTCAAGAACGCGCTCGACGTGATCTCGCGCCCGCCGTCGGCGCAGCTGCTCAAGGGCAAGCCCGCGTTCATCGCCACCGCCTCCACCGGCCAGTATGGCGCATTTGGCGCAAACCACATCCTGCGCCAGACTCTCATGTTCATGGACGTGCCGGTTGTCGCGCAGCCGGAGGTGTACCTGGCCAAGGTCGATACGCTCTACATCGACGGCGTTCTCAACCAGGGCACCCAGGATTTCCTTGGCAAGGCGATCGAGCGCTTCGTCAAGCACGTGGAGCTGCACACGAAGTAAGCGCCGCGGCTCGCGTAGAGCGAGCAGTGCACAAAATAACGACGCCGGTGCGCGAGAGCCCGCCACCGGCGTTTACTCCGAGAACTCTTGGTTCTCTTCACGTTCGCGCTGGGCTTCGCGCTGCTTGTACTCGTTATTACCCATCCAGTGTTTCACGCCAACCACGGCGCCCACGATCGCGAGGATCCCAACAATACTGGGCCACATGCGCGCCTCCTTTTTGCGTGCGAAAACAATACGTTGGCTCCAAGCATAAACGAATGCGGGGTTGCAGTGATGCAACCCCGCATTCAGTGTGCGTTACTTCAGATCGAAGCGATCGGCATTCGCGAGCTTGACCCACACCTTGACGAAGTCGAGAACGAACTTCTCGGCCGCATCATCGGAGGCGTACACTTCGGCGATCGCGCGAAGCTCCGCATTCGAGCCGAACACCAGATCCGCGCGGGTCCCGTGGAACACTTCCTCGCCGCTGCCCCGATCGCGCGCGGTAAACGTGGTTTCCGATTCGTCGTTGGCGTTCCACTCGTAGCGCATATCCAAAAGGTTCGTGAACCAGTCCGTGCTGAGCACACCCACGCGATCCGTGAACACTCCGGCGTCGGAGCCGTCCCAGTTGGCGCCGAGCTCGCGCATGCCCGCGAGTAGCACCGTCATCTCGGGAACGGTGAGCGTGAGCAGCTGCGCGCGATCCACCAGCAGATACTCGGCCGGGATCGTTTCGCCCTCGGCAACATAGTTGCGGAACGCGTCCGCGCGCGGCTCGAGCACCTCCATGTTCATCTGGTCGGTCATCTCGGCGGTGGCGTCCACGCGGCCCGGCGCGAACGGCACCGAAACCTCCACGCCCGCGGCCTTCGCCGCCTGCTCCACGGCCCAGTTACCAGCGAGAACGACGACGTCGGCAAAGGAAACCTTGCGCGGCGAGCCCGCGTTGAACTCGTCCACAATCTTCTCAAGCACCGGGATCACGGCCTCGAGGTTCGCCGGATCGTTCACAGCCCACGAGCGCTGCGGCTCGAGGCGGATACGTCCGCCGTTCGCGCCGCCGCGGTTATCCGACCCGCGGAACGAGCCGACCGCCGCGAACGCGGCCTTCACGAGCTGCTGAACCGAAAGCCCACTTGCGGCCACGAGCTGCTTGATCGCGTCGGCGTCGTCGGCGGTGATCAACTCGCCTTCGTGAGCGGGCAGGTAATCCTCCCAATCGTAAATCTCCGCCGGTACGTCTGCGCCGAGCCAGCGGCTACGCGGGCCTACCGAGCGCGTGGTCAGCTTGAACCAGGCGCGCGCGTAAGCCGAGGTGAACGCGTCGAAATCGTCGCGGAAACGCTCCGCGATCGCACGGAACTCAGGGTCCTCACGCAACGCGATATCCGACGTCATCATGCCCGGCCGGCGCCCGCCAACGCCGTCGGGGTTCGGCATCTCGCCGTCGTGGTCGCCCTTGGCAACCCACTGCACGAAGCCGCTCGGGGCCGTCTCCTGCTCCCACTCGTAGTCGAGCAGATTGTGGAAAAACTCGTTATCCCAGCGGGTGGGGTGCTGCGTCCACACCAGCTCCGGGCCGCCGCCGATCGTGTCTGCGCCCTTGCCGCTCTTGTAGCTCGACTTCCAGCCCAGGCCCTGTTGCGCCATCGGCGACGACGACGGGTCCGGGCCCACGTACTTCTCCGGGTTTGCGGCGCCGTGGCCCTTGCCGAAGGTGTGGCCGCCGGCGATCAGCGCCACGATCTCCTCGTCCTTCATGCCCATACGGTGGAAGGTTTCCTTGATTTCCGCCGCGGAACCGCGTGGATCGCCCTTGCCGCCCGGGCCTTCCGGGTTCACGTAAATCAAGCCCATGTGGGTGGCGCCCAGCGGCTTCTCAAGCTTGTCGGCGCTGGAGCCGGTGCGCTCGGCGCGGCCAAGCATCTCGCCCTCGGCGCCCCAGTACACGCTGCGGTCCGATTCCCATTCGTCGGTGCGGCCGCCCGCGAAACCGACCACCGGCAACCCCATCTGCTCCTGCGCGACTGTGCCAGCCAGCGCCATCAGATCGCCCCACGAGAGCGCGCGGCCATACTTCTTCTTGATCGGCCACACCAGGCGGCGAGCCTTATCCAGTGAAACGTTATCCGGCCACGAGTTCAGCGGCTCGAAGCGCTGCTGGCCGTGCGTATCGCCGCCGCGGCCGTCCATCGCGCGGTAGGTGCCGGCCGAATGCCAGGCCATGCGCACAAAGAACGGGCCGTAGTTGCCGAAGTCAGCCGGCCACCACTCCTGCTCGGTGGTGAGGAGCTCGGCGATATCCGCCTTCACAGCCTCAAGATCGAGCGCCTCGAACGCTTCGCGATAGTTGAACCCCTCGCCGAGCGGATCGCGCTTGTTGTTGTTCTGCGCCAGCACCCGCAAATCCAGCAACTGCGGCCAAAAATCCTTCGTGTAGGGCGCCTTCTGCGGCGAGCCCTCGCCGTACAACTTCTCCTCGGACATCCTCATCCCTTTCGGTTAATTCGCGCGGCACATAGCCGCGATATTTCCAGCAATACTCGTTGAACGGGTTGCGGGTGGGTTTTCTTCCGAAGGTTTCGCCGACGGCGGAGGCGTGGCTTTTCGACGACGTCGAACTGACTGTAAAAATATGGTGGTGGATCCGTCAAAATATTGTGGTGGATCCGCAAAATTATTGTGGTGGATCCGTAATATTCACGTATAATGACAGCATGTTTTACCTGGAAAATGAAGTAAAACGGCATGCGGAGCCGTTGCTGAATGAGATGCTTTCAGAGTCGCCAATTGTTGTGCTCGAAGGTGCGCGCCAGGTTGGGAAGTCGACTCTGGCTCGGAGTGTCGCATCAGAACGTGAGGCACTGGAACTGACGCTGGATAATCCAGAAGTTGCTGATTTCGCTGCTCATGATCCGCTAGGTTTTCTTCGACAGGCAGGGGAGCGGCTGCTTGTGGTTGATGAGGCACAGCGTGAACCGTCGCTGGTGCTCGCGATGAAACAGCTGGTCGATGAGGATCGCACACCCGGCCGCTTCCTTGTGACAGGCTCGGCTGATTTTTTGAAGACTCGCGGCGCAAGCGATTCTCTTGCTGGGCGGGCAGAGATCCTTTCATTGGAACCATTGAGTATTGGTGAGCTTCATGAACGTGACACGCCTGAGGATTGGGTGAACTGGGTGGTCAATGGTGCGCCTGGTGATCTGGAGAGTTTCACGCCAGAGCGCACGCGTGAAGCGATTCTCGCAGGTGGATATCCTGTTCCCCTTCAACGGCAGACGATTCGGGCGCGCAATCGCTGGTTCGAATCGTATGTACGCGAGGTGTCGTCGCGAGATGCTGCTGAGCTGTCGGCTGGCGAATTTGTAGTAGCACTCGGACGAATGCTGAAAATGCTTGGCTCGTCGGGGCAAACCGAGATGGTGTATTCGAAATTTGCACGCCAAGTGGGCGTATCTGAGGGGAGTGCCCGCCGTTATCTAGGGCTCGCAGAGCAGATGTATCTGATCAGTGAGCTTCCTGCCTGGGGTCTGGGGCTCAATTCGCGAGCTGTGCGCAAGCCAAAGATGGCGCTTCTCGATACGGGCCTCGCCGCCTATTTCTCAGGAATGACTGCCGAAAAAACTCGCATGGTTGGGGGTCAAGAGTATTTCAGAGCGCTCGCTGAACAATTCGTTGTGGCTGAATTGCGCAAGCAACGTACATGGAGTGAAGAACGGTTCAATTTGTTCCACTATCGCAACCGCAACGACGAGATCGATATCGTGATCGAACTTTTCGACGGCCGCCTGGTTGTGGTTGAGGTGAAGGCCGGGTTGAGTGTGCAACCGAAAGCGTGGCACACGATCTCAACGCTCATTCCTGATGACCGGGTGGCGGCTCGGGTGATCGTGTACCTCGGCGAGCAATTCCAGCGTCGTTCGAACAACACATACTTGATGCCAATTTCCTCACTGTGGACGCACCCAGCGTTGTGAGCGCCAGTTTCCTCGCGAGTAACGGCTGCCCGCGGCTACCTGAGCAGGCTGCGAGGCCGAGCGGGGCGGTTACTACTGCGATGACGGTGAATTCACGGAACGCTCTTTAGTGTGACCACTAGTTGCCGTCGTGTACGTATCCGGCTTTGGCTGCGGTGAGGATGAGTTTGCCGCGTGAATGCATGTGTGTGGCGGCCATGAGGTCTTTGACGTAACCGCGCACTGTCACTTCGCTCAGTCCTTGCCGCTCGGCGATCTCTTTGTTGTTGTAGGTGAAAGTTTTGGGAGGGGGGTTCAGGCGGTCAATGCATCATTTAGTTGTTGGGCTAGTGTCTCATGTGGGGTGGCGCCTTTGAGGACGACGCGGGCGCGGTTGTTGAGTTCGTCTTGGGCTTCTTGGACTTGGGCATCGGTGATGGTGGCGAAGTTCGTTCCTTTGGGGAAGTACTCGCGGATGTCACGGTTGAGTCGCTCGTTCGAGGGCCGCTGCCAGGGAGAGTGGGGGTCAGCGAAAAACACTTTCACTCCCGTCGCGATCGTGAAGGACGGGGTTTGAGCCATTTCCGAGCCCTGGTCCCACGTGATCGTTTCAAACTTCCCGGGTAAAGACTTCACCATCGTGACCAACTCATCGACCACAGTCTTCGAGTCACGTCCCGCTCCGAGCCGGTGCATCAACACAAACCGTGAACGCCGCTCAACGAGCGTGATCAACGCTGTCCCATGCCCATCCTTACCACCACCAACAACCAGATCGCCTTCCCAATGCCCAGGAACAGCCCGATCACTGGCCTGGGGAGGGCGCATCGAGATCTGGGCACCTTCGACCCATGTTTTCCTCCCACGCCCCGGAAGCCCTGCAAGACGCGACCGAGGAATACGATTCTTCCGTCCCGAACGCAACGCTTTTTCACGTTTCAGTTCCTGCGCGAGTGAACCTACCCCTTGAACATATAAGGCTTGATAAATCGCTTCGACACTCACGTGCATCTCCCTATCATCTGGATACAAGTGTCGTAACCGTACCGCGACTTGCTGGGGTGAATACCGTTGATTGAGCAACCCCACCACAACCTCCCGAAGACGCGTGTTGGCCTGGAGTTTCAATGGTTTAGGACGTGCCCTACGCTCGAATGCTTTGCGTGAAGCCACACCCGCATCATAGGACCCATCCACGCGTTGGGAACGGTTAATCTCACGCGTGATCGTTGACGGGGAGCGTTTGAGGCGGATCGCGATCTGCCGGCCAGAGTATCCTTGGTCTAACAGCAACGCGATCGCGACACGTTCTTTACTCGTGATACGACGCCCGCGCCCAACGTTGCCGCTACCAACCTGGTCCACACTTGCAAGATGACGAGTCCCGCCACGGCGGCCTCGTCGTAACGCATTTTCCATGTCGCCTAACGCTACCCTGCATTGACGGACCCATTCACGGCAATACCCAAGCTCATGCGCAATATCAGTATTCGTCCATCCCTGGCCAATCAACTCGATCGCACGTTGACGATCACGCTCACGAACCTGGGCAAGAGACCCATGCGGGCCCGTCGCGAGGACTAGACCCGCCTCACGACACCACCTGCGGATCGTTTCCCGTGACATTCCCAACCGGCGAGAAAGACTCGACGCGCTCTCCCCACCCCGAATACACTCCAACACCACAGGCTTCACACAAAGCCACTTCCCGGCCATACCAACACACCCCAATCAGATAGTGCATTGACCCCAAGAACCTACCGGGACGTGAAGCGAAGTTTGCCCGAGTTCGTGCTCCCACTTTGGGCGTTTTCGTCTTTGGGAGGAACGAATATGGAGGCTGTCATTTTGCCTACAAATGGGGGTGTTGCGGACTCACCGATCTAGATTGAATAGTGCCGGATCCGAAGAAGGGTGCGAAAGTATCAATAAAGGAGAAAATGATGAAGAAATCGATCAAACGTGCTCTCGGCACGGTATCGCTAGCATCGATGATGCTTCTTGGTGGTGTGAGTGCCGCGTATGCAGGGACGGTTTATTATAAGCGCACTCCGGTCAGCTGGGACCATGGGCGCTTTCTTGGCGTGGTCTCCTATTCGGACGTCATGTCGGGGCACTTTGATCATCGTGCCACCGCGAATACGACAAACTCAGGTTGGCAGCGTCCTGGTGTTAGAGCATATGCGTCACAGAAGATCAGCCCTTGGACCACGGCCCGAGCCTACTGGGATTGCCGAGGCTGAGTGACTCCGGGATTGCGGTGAATAATGATGTCAAAGTTTTTGAAAATCACTTTAAGCTCCCTAGTTGTAGTGGTTGGTGTGTTGCTCTCGCTAATTTCTGCTGTCACGTTTGGGCAGCAGTACCAAAGTGTGTTGAGTGACTATCCCTCGACAGGGCAGGTGCTGAACCTCTCAGTCATCAACGATGACCGGTTGGCGCGAAATGCACTGGACATTGCGCGGCAGATCGTGAAAGAAAAAGGTGGCATCATTATTCGCCGCGACCTCGTGGTGTCGAATATCGACGGATCGAGCGAAGGATATCGTTACGGCTTCGACGGCAACCTCGCCGATGCTCCCGCCGGCGCTCTCTTGGAGTTCGCAGGCACACAAATTTTTTCGAAAGAAAATCTTGCCCTCCTTGCTAGCGCCAACCCGAAGTCAACCCTCGGTTTAGACCGCGTCCAGGCTGATTCAATCGCGTACCTTCCTTCTGTTGAGCTCTCTGCGCGCCCAATCGGCATGCAGTTGAGTAACCTCGTGGATATCTCCCACAATGTTCGTGGCACATACCGGGTGATCGGCCTTACAAGCGCGGATTTTACGAATCTTGTTCAGCAGATTTCGCAGGCAACCTCAATTCCATCAGGCAAAATGACCTCCGCCCTCTCAGGAGCAGCTGAAACGGGGGCAGTCTTCCTCACTCTCCTGTTCGGCTTCTTAGCAATCACCGTGGTGATGATCGCAGCATTGTTGACAGTGAATGTCTACCAGTCGGTGCGGCAGCTCGGAATGTTCCTCCTTCTGGGGCTGACGAAGTGCCACTTTTTAGCGAAAAACTGGCGCTTCGGCATCGGTATAGGCGTGGGCCTGATGGCACTGGTTGGAGGCATGCTTTGGGTGAGACGCGACTTCCCGATCACCATGCAAACGTTTGTTCACCTGGCGCAATACGCTACCCTCTACATTGTCCTCCTGGCTGGGGCCTGCCTACCGGCAATTGTTGCGGTCTACCTCGCCAAACCCGTTAACGCGATCCGAAACCGTGTCTCTCAACGAGGCATGGTGCTCGTTCTCGCGGCGTTATTCGCTCTGACCAGTGGGGTATGCGTTATTGGCTTGCGGGCCATGGACGGCCCACTCGGAGAAATCACCAAAGTTCAGACTCTCAAAAAATCCTGGCACGAAGTTGAAGATCACCAGATTCTTCACCGAGACGGGGTTGGTTCAAACCAAGTAGACGGCCAAACTGGGTTAAGCGACACGAGGCAGCGCGAATACTTCGCATGGTACGAATCGATCGAAGACAAGCCTGGAGTGAGCCTCATCAATACAACATTCCACGATGTAGCAACCCTTGATAACTGGCGAAACAGCCAAGTATACGAGAACGTTCCAAAGAAGCCATTTTGGTATTTCTCTGCTTCGGCCAACTATTTGCGTAGTGTTGGTTTCCCGGTGGCCGATCGTGATCGCGCCCTCGCCCTTGATGGAGTTCGCGTGTACTACCTGCCCGATACCTTGAGCAAGGATGAGAGTGAAACTATGAGTGATTGGCTTGCCGAGGATGCTCGGAGGCACGTGGATTCCGCAATCGCTACCCGATTCACTAAGAATCCTCGGTATGAGTTCCGCACTTATACTCCGGACATATCGTTCTTCACCTGGAACGAAGAAAGCCCCAACAATATCCATACGAAGGATCCGGTTATCTATCTCGCTACGGCCGCGAACATGACCTATTTTGAAAACGAGAGCCTTTCGGCTCCTGGCTTGCAGGGTAGCTACATTAAGCTCGAAGCCTCGGCGAAGGAGAAATACACGGCGAAGAGTTACCTCGCAAAGTATCAGATTGACGACAACGAGCCACAATTTATCCCCGTGTCGAACTTCCTTGCCGGGCTCCATAAAACCTTTACGCGCCTGCTTGAACTTTTCGGTACCGCCGTCGCCCTCGGTGCAGTCATTGACATGATGCTCATCGTCGGACTGGTACAACTCTACGCAAAAGCGAACGCAAAACGGGTCGCCGTGCTACGGCTCATGGGCTATCCCTTGGTGCATATTTTCCGAGCGCCATTCGCTGTCGTCCTGGGGGCCACGATACTTGCAACGCTTGCAGGAATACCCCTAGGGTCAGACTCAATCATCGCCTTCATGCCGATCCTCGGGCTCATTCAGCTTGCCTTGGTATTCGTGGTCGCAAGTCGCGCCGCAACTACTCACGTCTCCCATCTTCTCAAAGCAAACTAAGGAGTAATCATGGCTCTTCTCGAAGTCCACAACCTGACGAAAAAGTACGGTAACCGCACGATCATCGATTCCCTGAGTTTTAGCCTTGAACCCACCCAAACGATGGCGATCATGGGCGAATCCGGCGCCGGAAAATCGACGCTCTTGAACATGATTGGCTTGCTTGAGCCACCGACGTCGGGAACGATTCAGATCGCCGGTAACAATGCGCCGGGAATTAACTCGGCAACTGCCACAAAACTGCGCAGAAATACAGTGAGCTATCTGTTCCAGTCGTATGCGCTGTTGGAATCACACACCGCGTTGGAAAACGTCCTGTTAGGGATGAAGTACTCGCAGCTGCCGAAAAAGGACCGTGAGGCAGAGGTGAGGCGTGTTCTTAAACGGCTCGGGCTTCGGGACGTAATCGATGCGAAAGTCTTCACCCTCTCTGGTGGCGAACAGCAGCGCGTAGCGATAGCCCGGTGCATGCTCAAGCCCGGTCAGCTTATCTTGGCTGACGAACCCACCGGAGCGCTCGACCATCACCTCGCCAGCGTGGTACTCGATGAACTTTTCGCTCTGTGCCACGAGTATGGCAAGGCGCTGGTTGTGGTGACGCACGACGCCGAAGTGGCGGCGCGTTGCGAGCTCCAGTTAAGCATCGGCCGAGTGGCGTAGGCGGTGCATCCCCGGGCGCTTCGCTCTTTGGAATCGGAACTATTTGCCGTCGTGTACGTATCCGGCTTTGGCTGCGGTGAGGATGAGTTTGCCGCGTGAATGCATGTGTGTGGCGGCCATGAGGTCTTTGACGTAACCGCGCACTGTCACTTCGCTCAGTCCTTGCCGCTCGGCGATCTCTTTGTTGTTGTAGGCGAGGATGACGTCTTCGAATACTTGCCGTAGGCGTGGTGGAAGATTATCTACCGCGGTGGCGAACTCTGGGAATTTGTCACGCCCCTGCTTGCTGGCCAGGTAGGAGGCGGTGATGATTTTGGTGGGGGTGGGTCCGAGCACAATTTGCCCGGTGAGGGCGAGTCGTATTTGTTCTGCAAGCTGTTGGGGGAGTGTGTCTTTAGTGAGGAAACCGGAAAGCCCAAGTTTGAGGCACGAATCGAGCGCGTTCGGGTGTTTGAACGAGGTGAGGATGATGATGGGGAGTTTGGGGTTGATGCGCTGGATTGCTTTCGCGGCTGAAGGGCCGTCGATTCCGGGCATGTCGACGTCGAGGAGGATCACGTCCGCGAGGTGGGCAGCGGCTGCGGCCATCGCGGTGGCGCCATCGGAGGCGATGGTGATGACTTCCATGTCTGGTTCGTGGTTGAAGTTTTTGGCGAGAGTGTTGACGTAGAACTCGTCGTCGTCGGCGAGGATGATCCGGATTGTCTTATCCAATGGGTACCTCCAGGTTAAAAATCCATTCGTCTCGAATTTGGCCGTAGTCGAGGGTCCCGTGGTGGCGTTCTACTCGAACGGCAAGGTTTTCGAGTCCGTACCCGCCAGTGAGATCGGGGGTGGGTACAGGTTGTTCTGCGACTGCGTTGGTGAGAGTGAGGGAAGCGTTCCCGTTCCCGACGGCGATCGTGGCGGTTGCTGTCGAACCCTCCGGGGCGTACTTGAGGATGTTGGTTGCGCCCTCCCGCGCAGCGAGGCTGAGAAGCCGTTCAATGTTGATCGGGAGGAGGGTTCGCATTGGCGTGGAGAGGGCTTCACCTTCGGCGTCGGCGCAATTCCAGGTGAGAGTGATCGAACGGGTGGCGAGCATGCGCGTGGTCTCCGTGGGGACAACGTCGAGGGGCTTGTTCGCTGTTGTCGATGAGAGATCGAGAATCATCGGGCGCAGGTTACGGGAGGAACGCCCAGCAATTGTTGCGATGTCTTCTAGTGCGTCGCGAGCGGCAGAGGAAAGTGTGTTGCTCCTCAGGAGATCGCCGGCGATCACGGTGATGTGAGCGATGTCTTTCGCTGTGGTGTCGTGCAAGAGTGATGCAAGATCCGCTTTTGTTCGCGCCTCTATCTCTTTGTTCTCGGCTTCGAGTGAATGAATCATGTGATGTTGCCCGCGCAGGAAGAATCCGAGAGTGATGCAAAAGATGATCGGTAGCACGAAAAATACGACGCGTGCAAGCGTGTTTGGGTCGGGGTCAAAATAAGTAAAACCGACTTGGGCGATCAGAAGCGTCGCTATTGCGCGGACTTTGAAATCGGTATCGATCCATCTCACTACGATCGCGTACGTGCCGAAAACGTATGTTGGTAGCAGACCGCCAGGGGAGAGAGGGATGGCAACTGCAGCGGAAAGTAAGAAAATATATTCGAATATTATGCCGTAGAAACCAGCCAGGATGAGTAACAACATGCTGATTGCAGCTGAAAATATTCCCAGCTCGTGAATGAGTGAAGCTGTCAAATCGGGGATGCCGACGGCGAAGGCAACTATGGAATAAGCTATCGCGCTGGGAGTGAGAGTGCCCCGGAATTTCTCATGGCGGTGAGTGGTTTTTTCGCGCGAAATCAGTTGATTTTTCACTTCTTAATTTTGCACCACCAGGACCAACTGAACAAAGAATTGTTGCATAGAAATTGGGGCGAACTCTTCCCTTGGTTAGAGTAGTGCTGAAGATTTTCTATTGTTGGTGTTGTCATGTTTCCATCGAGTAACGATGGAGTAGTTGAGAGGTCTGCGAGAGTTAGAACAGAGAATGTCAACAGAATGGCCGTGAGAAATCGCATGGAAAGATCCCTTTGTGAATAGATGGACATGTTGTGAGTGAAATCAGAATAAATCGTGCGATATGGGTGTCATACCCCCAAATGTGGGTATCTCAATGCCAACAAATGTGGGGGTTGAATTGCCCCCCCATTCGAGGGTGTTGAAAACGAGCAAGCCTCGGTTGAATAGTTTTCGCATCGAAGAAAACGATGCTGAACAATCTCGACGAGAGGGTGAAAGATGAAGATCGCTCTGACAACCGTAGGACTTGTAATGTCGGGGAGTCTGTTTCTTGGTAATTTAGGTGGACCAGTAGGGATCGTAGCTTCATTGGCGTGGGGTGCGTTTAAGTGCCGAGGAGAGCTGTAATGTCGAAGAATGAGAAGCGCGACGAATTCTTCGGTTTTCTCTGGGGCGTACTTGTTTTCAAAGTGATCGATGGGATCGTTGCTGGATTTTCTCCGTTTGACGCGAAGCTCTGGTATCACCTTCCAACATGGGGTTATGCGGCTATTTCATCGATGATCCTCACTTTAGCTACGGTTTATTACAAGACGAAGGATTGATCCTCACAGAGGATCGTTCTATCACTTAGGCCTCGAAAATCTTGATGATCGATCGGAGGTGTAACCATGGCAGACGAATCCCGCTGGGCTCCTGTTCCCTTGCAGACTCGTTTTGTTGGACACTTGTTGACGGCCGTCGTGCTTTGGCTCTTGACTGTAGTCGTCGCCTGGGTGCTCTTGACAGTGGCAGGTTTGCCTCGGCTAAGTTTCGCTGAGTCGGTGTGGATTTACGCGGCGGAGTTCCCGGCCCAGTTGGTTGCCTCACTGCTGGAGGACAGGCTGGTTCGCCGTCGTCGGCGGTACTTCGCTGGCTCGGTTCCCGTGGCTGTCTCATCGATTGTCGCGCGTGCGGGAACTCGCACGCTTCGTCGCCAGATTCGGCGCGACATTTGTGATCACGCGCAGGAAGTAAAGAAGCGCCGCGAGAGAAAGAAATAGTCCATGGAACCGCTTGTGGCTGGCTCGGCTTTCCGGCGACGAAGCCGAGCCAGCCACAAAAGTTGCATCCGATTGGAGTGCCTTAAGTTTTTAGGTCCAGGTGACTTGAGTGTTGTCCATTGATGCCCTGCCTGCAGGTGGGGAGAATGGATGAATGGTGAAGAAATTCAGTAAACACACTCCCGAGCAGATTGTTCGTAAGCTCGATAAGGCGCGGGAGATGAAGGAATCAGGCTCGACGACGGCTCAGATCCTCACCACGCTGGGGATTAGCGAAGCCACGTTGAATAGGTGGCAGGCGACGTATGGGGCG
This sequence comes from Arcanobacterium wilhelmae, assembly GCF_029632765.1. Lineage (NCBI taxonomy): Bacteria > Bacillati > Actinomycetota > Actinomycetes > Actinomycetales > Actinomycetaceae > Arcanobacterium > Arcanobacterium wilhelmae. The sequence continues at coordinate 1,938,595 of NZ_CP121247.1, read as the reverse complement.
ATGACCAAGAGCGAAGCCAAAGAACTCCAGCGACTGCGCGATGAGAACACGCGCCTCAAACGTCTCCTTGGGCAGGCAGAGCTGGAAAAGGCTGCGTGGAAAGAATTGTCGGAGGGAAACTTTTAAGCCCAGCTCGCCGCCACGATGCCGTCTGGCATCTCGTTGGGCTGGGCTACTCCCAAAGACTTTCCTGCCAGATCGTCGGGCTCTCTCGTAGTGCTTACCGGCGCGCTAGGACCCGTGAAAGCAAGCCGGATAAATACGCGGATCTGCGCGAGTGGATGCACGAGTTCGCGCGTGATCACCGCCGGTGGGGACACTGGCGCGCCTGGAGAAACGCCCTCGCCGAGGGCTATGGGGTATGCCGCGAGACCTTCCGAAGGATCTGGCGTGAAGAGGGCTTGCGCGTCTTACCTAGGAAGAAGCGCAAGCGTCTAGCTGCCGGCACTCATCGTAATGTTCCTGCAGGCCAATACCCGGGTGATGTGTGGGCGTTGGATTTCCAGTTCGACTCGACCTGGCACGGCAAGATGATCAAGATCTGCAACATCATCGACGAATACACACGCGAACACGTTGCCTTCACAGTCGACAAGAAGGTCGACGCAAGCTCGGTGATTGAACTGCTTGACGTGGCTTGTCTGGAGCACGGCGGTCGCCCGAGGGTGATCCGGATGGATAACGGACCTGAGTTCATAGCCCACGCCCTCGAGGCCTGGGCGGCCGAGGATGAGACGATTCAAGCGTTTATCCCGCCAGGTCAGCCATGGCATAACGGGTTTGTTGAGTCGTTCCATAACCGGATGAGAGACGAACTCCTCGAGGACAACAGTATCGAGCATCTCGAGCATGCCCGCCTACTCGTGGCCCAATGGTCATCACGTTACAATAACTTCCATCCGCACTCATCACTGGGCTACCTCAGCCCACGGAAATACGCGGAACAATGGAGACAAGAAAACACGGTCAACGCTTAAACCGACTGGACCTAATTCTTAGGCCACTCCACGATCCGTAAAATTTTGGTGGTGGATCGGTAAAACTTTGGTGAGGATCCGAAATCACAGGGCAAGTGAGCAGCCAGTTTTCTCGCGAGTAGCAACCAGTGAATCCACAGCTTGCGGACTTTATGGAAGTGGCGACTTTTCTTTGATTTCATGCGGAAAGCATAAAACTAACCTGGAAGTTGCAGGCTGTCTAACCTGGAAGTTGCAGGCTGTCTAACCTGGAAGTTGCAGGGTCTGTAACCTGGAAGTTGCAGGGTCTGTAACCTGGAAGTTGCAGGGTCTGTAACCTGGAAGTTGCAGATTTTTGAGTGCAAAATTCGCGCCTAACGGTCTGGGGTCGCGGGGCGAAATTCGCGCTGCGCTAGGTCGGGGCCGTGGCTACAGTGTCGAGACCCCTAATCGAAGCCGAGGCTACGTGAAATGTTCAGAGTGGCAGTCACACTGATAAAAGCATTTTCAGACTGATAAATTGTTAGAAGTGTGCTCGATTTTTATCAGTCTAATTATTAGTCTGGCAGTATGGCTTTAAGAATCTCATCTGAGTCTGAGCTTGACTCAGTTCTTTCTCGACTACGCAGGCACTGTGGTGACCACACGTATATTGAGGTGAAGGCAGCGCAAGGCGGGTTGCCGGAGAACCTTGGGATGACTGTATGTGCATTTGCAAATATGCCTGAAGGTGGGACGATCATACTTGGAGTCGCGGAACCAGACTTTAAGATCCTTGGACTGACAAAACTGGCCGAGATTGAAGCAGGTATAGCGAGTGTCGCCCAAAATGCGGTATCGCCTTCCCCGACCGTTGTGACGAACACGCTTTACGTGGACGGCAAGTCGGTTGTTGTGGCGTATGTTCATTCGCTCGGGGTGATGTTTAAGCCCGCGATGTACGGCAACAACCCATATCTTCGCCAAGCCGACGGCGACTACATCATGCCAGCTTCGGAACAACGAATGATTGAGATTGCGAAGTTGGTTGACCGAGAAGTTGCCCGATTTGAGATGCGTAAGGTTCCCGGTAGCCGAAGAACAGATCTGAATTCCGATTATGTTGACAACTACGTCAGAGCAATGCGCCGGGCAGTTTCGCAGATTCGAGACGATTCTGATGAGCAGATTCTTGAACGGACCTGTGTCACGCAAGAAGGTTCCCTCTCACTCGCAGGGCTCTACGGGCTCGGCACATTCCCCCAGGGGATTTATCCATCCCTTGGTGTGACGGTTGCGGTGCGTTATCCAGGCGAGCAAGTTGGAGCACGCACCAAGAACCTTAAAACTTTCTACGGTCCGCTTCCAGAGTTATTTGATCAGACGATGGACTGGATTCGCCAGAATATCGACACGTACCAGAGCTATACACCAAGCGGCGATATGACGTCGGTTCCTGAGTTGCCCTTAAATGCAATTCGTGAAGCGGTTGCGAATGCACTGGTTCACCGCGACCTTGGGCCGGACACGGTCGAGGAAGGTAAAAGTATCGACATCTGGATAGAACCGGAGAAATTAATTATTTCTTCGCCGGGTGGTCTGAAATCTTTGACGGTTACTCAGTTGCTGAGTGAGGAACTGACCAGGGTTGAAGTGAATCAGCATCTCTACCGAATTGCTAAACATATAACCGATTCTTCTGGAAACCGCATTATTGAAGGTGAGGGTGGTGGAGTCCAAGCAATGATGCGCGAGATGGACAAGTGGGGAATTCCTCGGCCCACTATTGTCGATACAGGAGTCAAAGTAACGGTTATCTTCCCGAGAGGAGCTTCGGGAAAGAACCAAGGTGGCCTTGCGAGAGTGGGGTCAGGGAAAAGCTCTCCAGAAGGTCATGAAGAGTCTTTGCGCTCCCTGACCAGAAATGCTCCCGTCATCATGATGACGTTAGGGAAGATTGGGCGCCCGGCTCAGATCTCCGAGATTGCTCAGGGGGCGTCTTTGACGGTTGCCCAAACACGGTATGCCATTGGCCAGCTTATTGCCGAAGGATTTGTTATCAGAGACGGCGGTCAGGGAGATCGCACGACGACATATCACCTTCCGTGATTGCTCACTTTCGGGCGCGACGGCGCAGACGCCACGCAACCAGCATGCACACCGCCCACACCGCCAGCGGGCCCGCCGCGGTGAGTGCGAGCAGCTGCCACGCGAGGGCAAACCAGGCGAGGATGAACGTCATCACCGCGCCGTACGCGAAAAACGCCCAGCCAACCCACGCCCATTTACCGGCGCGGTCGCGTTCGAAAAAGTCTGCCATGATGCTCCTTCAGGTGAGTTCACGACGTCGGTGCGCACCGACGTCGTAGGTCCAGTAACCGGTAGTTCAGTAACCGTGGGTCCGGTGGCCGGCAGGTCAGGCGCGCTTGCCCCAGACGTCGCTCAGTTCGCGGCGGAAGCCGTCGATAATGGTTTTCGATTCGGTGGAAATGCCGTCGTGGTGGAAGGTCGGATGCTCGATGCGCTTGAGCCCGCGGATCTCGGAAGCCGTTTCGCGCGAAATCTCGATCGGCACGAACATATCCGGCTCGTACATCCACGCGGCTGCCGGCACCTCGTTGCCAGCGAGCACGTCCGGGCGGTGAAGGGAGGGCAGATCGTCGCGCTCATGCAACGCGTTCACGCCCTCGCCCAGCGCGCGCAGCGCCGGATCCACCTGTGCCATCCAATCAAACTCGTGCTCGCCCGAGAAGCGGAAACCGTGGCCGCGGGCGCGAAGTGCGCGTTCGGCGTCGGCGCCGCCGCGCAGCTCCGGCAACTCAAACTGCTCGAACTCGCCGCGGATCCGCTGCGCAGACCAGCGCGTAGCCAGCCCCGGGGCTGCATAAATCGACTCGTGCAGCGCCCAATACATCGGGCAGCTGGCGTACGAAATCTGGTCCGCCACCTGCGTGAGGAAGCGCTGGGTCAGGCGCGTGCGCCCGCCCACCTCCACGAACGGGTTTTCGAGCAGGCCGTGCAAGGTTTCCAGGCCGTAGCTGCGGCCGAGGTTGATGCCGAGCATGCGGAAACGCCCCGGCGTGAGGATCTCGCCTGTAGGCAGAAGCTCGGCGGCGCGCGGGTCGCCCGATTCGAGGGCGGTAGCCGCGCCGGCTGCGAGATGCTCGGCCACGCGCCAGGCGGTCTCCTCATCGCCCGGGTAGCGCTCGAAAAATTCGGCGTTCCGGCGGTCGGTAGAGGCCCAGGTCAGGCGGTAAACATCGTCGGCGTGGCGGTGCGTGGAAACCAAACCAGCCACGATCATCGCTGCGCTCAGGCCCTCGGGCGCGAGCGAAAGATAGGAGGTCACGCAGAAACCGCCGAAGCTTTGGCCCAGAGCCGCCCACGGCTCGTCGCCCTGGAGTTCGCGGCGCAACGCCTCGGCGTCGCGAATAATCGAATCCGCACGGAAGCACGCCAGGTATGCGGCTTGCGCGACGGCGTCGCCCACCATCGGCACCGTGACCTGGTCCAACGCATGCGACTGCCCCGTGCCACGCTCGTCGATCAACACCAGACGGTAGTCGTCCAGCACCTCGTTGATCCAGCCGCCGATCGGGGCAGGACGGTTCGCCGGGAAACCCGGCCCGCCCTGGAAGTACACCATGCGCGGCGCGTTCTCGCGGCCCTCGCGCACGATCTCGCGCGCGAAAACGCTGATGGTGCGCGGGAAAGTTGCGGCGACGCCGGCGGCCGCGTAGGCAGCGAGCGAGCCGTCCCAATCGAGCGGCACCTCAATGCGGTGCTCGTACGTGGTGTGGCCTGGAATCGAAAACGAGGTGGTCTGCATAGGGTTAACCCTAGCGCGGGTGGCGGGTGGGTGCGGAATCGCGCCCGTCGGAGGGCGTGGCGAGGACCCGACTTCGGGGCCCGGCTCGCGCCTGACGCCGGGGGCTCGGCTGTGCCCTGGCTCCGCTCGCATTGTGCCGACGAGCGTGGGCCTTGCGCCCGCGCCAATTTTCCCAGACGACGACGCCGGAGCTCGCCTAGTTGTCGGTCTGTTTCGTCCTGTGGTTTGTGAAAGTGAAACGATGCTTTGGTGGTGGAGACAAATATGAGCATTCTGGATCGCGCTCCGAAAATAAGAGACAAAAACTATGTTTTATTTATTTGATGCATTAGTTAAATCTAGATACTTTATTTCTCGACAAAATTTCCTAAAACAACATAAATTGGGTGTCAAAATGAAAAAAAATTAAAAATAGTATCGTTCTACTGGTGGCAACTTTGCTATTTTTCTCGTTCGGTATCAGCCCGGCGGGGGCCGGTGGTCAAGGTGGGTCGCTTTCGGTGAGGCAAGAATTTAAGTCGGCGGCAGAGGAATACAATCCGCAGAGGGACGAGTCTATTGTTCAACTAGCAGAACTGGCTAACGAATTGGTTCTTGAGAACTCAGAAGCTGGAGAGTCGGAACTTCCAGCAAATTCGAGCCCTCTAAATTTGGGGCTTGGTCAGAGCGGCACCACCATGATTTCTCCTAAGGGGAGCGATTCTGTTGAGAACTCCTCGGGAATGGCGATTCATCAAATGGCGCGGGGCCGCCTGCATCTTGTTGAGAGGGCTAGCGAATCCCGAGGACAAATCATTGCAGTAATGTCCGATGAAAACTCATCTTTTCGTCATGAATATGAATTAAAATTGCCTAAATATGCGGAGATGGAGATTAGCGGTGATGGAAGTATTGCAATTACTGACCGCAGAAGTAATTCTCTTTTGGGAATGATCGATAAGCCCTGGGGTGTTGATGCCAGAGGCGTTGATATCCCAACTCATTACGAACTATCCGGCAACCTACTTACCCAAGTCGTTATAACTGATGAAAAAACTCAGTTTCCTGTTGTTGCTGACCCTTCGTGGACGTGGTGGTTGAAAGAGAGTGCTAAGTGTAGTGGCGCTGTTGCAACATTGGGGTTGTTAGGTTGGGCAAAAACTGCGATCTCTGTTGCAAAGCTCGCGAAGATGATGCGAGCGGCGAAGACTAACTCCGCCTTGGGGCGCGCATATAAAGTATGGCTCAGGATGGGGAAAAATGATAAGGCGCGATTCGCCGCGCTATATGGTGGGCTTAAGGAAATTGGAAAGAAGGTTACCTCGAAAGGGTATCAAGGCATTGCTGAGGCGCAGAAGAATTCACGTCCGAGGAATGTCCTGATATTCGTGAGAGAAGCGTCTGGGGCAATCACTGCTGTATTCGGTCTCGGATCTTGTGTGTCCTTAGTGAGAGGGAAATGAATTGTCTTACGTTTTGCCTTTGATAATTTTGATTGCGGGTGTGAGTTTTATTGTGGACGCTTCCGTAACGGCGCTATCGCGAGCCAAAGGCGATAAACGCACTGCTCCCGTCGCGTTGAGGGACATCTTGATAGCTAGTCGATGGAGGCCAATCATCGAGTTTGCGGTGGGCCTGATTTGGCTATTCGTTGCCGTTAGCGAGTTGGCTATTTATTTAGCGTAATCGCCAGATTTCGTGTCGTGAACTAGCGTGGGCCTTGCGCCCGCGCTAATTTTCCCAGACGACGACGGCGACTCCGGCTTCCAGTGTGACCTTCACTTTTCGTGGGTCATCGCTCGCGGTCACGGCGCCGATCACGGCACGGCAACCGCCGTCGGCTGCGGGAGCGCCGGCGGAACCGGCCGCCCCGGCGTCGGAACTCGCCTCGGCGTCGGCGGAGCTGCCAACAACGGCGTCGCAGAAACCGGCAGGGACAAACGGGTCCGCGAACTCCACGCTTTCGCGAAGATCGCGTGCGAGGCACACGTACACCGTCTGCTCGCGGTGCTCACGCGCGAAAACGAGCACGTCGTCGCTCACGGCCACCCAGCGCAGCGCGCCGTAGGCGAGGGCCTTCTCCTCGGCACGCAGCCGTGCCAGCTTCGCCAGCGCGCCCTGGAGGTGAACCGGCGTCTGATCGATCCGCTCCCACGGGATCGGCACGCGTGAATTCAGCCCCGCGCCCTCGCTCGCCAGGCCGAGCTCCTCGCCGTAGAGCACCATCGGCACGCCGGGAAGCAGGTAGCAGGCGGCGAGCGCGAGAAGGTTGCGGGCGGCGCTGCCGGTGATGTCCGTGATCCGGCACGTATCGTGCGAGGTGATGAGGTTGAACGACGCCGTTCGCACCTGCCACGGGATCTGCGCGTTGAAATCCTCCATCGTTGCCACCACTTCGCGCCCCGAGCGCCGCCGGATTGTCGCGGGCGATCCCATAAGCGCCGGAGTGTTCGTGCCGCGCGCGAGCCACTCCCACATCGGGCGCGTAAAACCCGCATAGTTCATGGAGCCGTGGAACTGGGTGCCGTCGATATCGCCCGAGAAATCGTGTGCGTGTTCGGCGATCAGCACCTTCTCCCCGTCGCGCCCGATCACCGCGCGCAGCTCTTTCATCACGGACCGGTAGGAATCGTAGCGGTCGTGGCGCGCGGTCATATTAGCTACGTCGATCCGCCAGCCGTCCAGGTTAAACGGCGCCTGGAGGTATTTGCGCACCACGCCGTTCGGGCCGAAGAGCCGTTCGCGCAGCACGCGCGAGGAGTAGTTGAGCTTGGGCAGGCTGGGCACGCCGAGCCAAGATGCGTAGGTGCCGTCGGGTGAGAAGTAGTAGAACTCGCGCTCGAGCGCGTGCTCGTTCGCCTGGGCGCGCACAAACCACTCGTGGGTCACGCCGGTGTGGTTCGTGGTCAGATCGCCGATCAGCCGCATCCCGCGGGCGTGGCACTCCTTCGCCAGCGCAATCAGCGCCTCGTCGCCGCCGAGCGCCGGATCGACGTGGTCGAAGGAGTGCGCGTCGTACCGGTGGCTCGAACGCGCCTCGAAAAACGGCGTGAAATACAGCGTTGTTACGCCCATTTCCTGCAGGTCATCGAGGTGGTCGATCACGCCCCAAAAATCGCCGCCGAACAGATGGGATTGGTGGGCATCGTCGTGCCACTCGGCCGGGTCCTCAGGCAGCCAGCCTTGCGACCACTGAGGCAGCCCGCGCTCGAACGTTTTCGCCGAGCGTGCGAAACGATCCGGGAAGATTTGGTACACCGTTGACGCCGTGTGGAAGCCGGGCGCGAGTCCGCGCAGCTGGCAGCGGAAATCTGCATGATCGGGGACCGTGCGGTTCCAGGCGCCCTCGGCGTTCACCCACACGTCGTCGTCGCCGAGGGTCACGATCCAGCGGTAGGCGAACACGTCCAGTACGCTCGCAACCTCCACCTGCCACCACTGCGCGCACTCGCCGACGCCGGTGCGGTAGGCGTCGATAAAGCGCGGCTCACCGTCGATCAGGGTACGAAGGCGGACCTGCCGGATCGCGAGATCCGCGGCGAAACGGATCCGAAGAACAAGGTGCACCACCTCGCCTTCCCAGTAGCGCTCCACGTAGAAATCGGAGGCGTCGTGGGTGACGTTTGAGCCCAGGCTCAGGTTACGGGTGGTCATTTCACGCTCCTTTGAGTAAAGCCACCGCTGTGTTGGGGTGAGCCGCCCCCGACGCCGGTGAGGCGGCGGGCGTTTCTCTTGTAGTTAGGTTAGCGCGTGCTGGCTTCCGGGAAGGGGTGGTTGGTGAAATGTCTCGCTAGCGAAGGGCGGCGAGGATCGCGGCGAGCTGCGGCGCGCGCTCCGGCGCCACACGGTATTCGCCGCCCTCGGCTTCCACCCAGCCGGCGGCCGTGAGGGCCTTCATGTGGTGGTACACCTGGCCGGTAGTGCCGGTGGAGAGTGCCTCAACGAGATCGCGAACCGTCATTGCGCGCTCGGCTGTGAACTCGAGGATTTCCAGACGGATCGGGTGCGCGAGGGCCGTGAGATCCTCCGAAACTTTCTTGCCGTCCAGCGAGCGGAACGCCGTGGCGAGGGCTGGGCCGGCCGCCGCGGCACGCGGCGGCCGGTGTGTGGCCGGAACGCTGTGCGGCTGAGGATTTTGCGGGAACACGTTCAGCGGCGCGCTTTGCGAATCCGTTGCCGGCTGCGGAGTTTCAGCGAACTCAGACCCCGCCGACGCCGGAGCTCCAGTGTGCCCAGCGCCCGCCGACGCCAGGGTTCGCCTTGCGCCCGCGACGCCGGGCTGGCCGGTGGCAGTAGGGAGGCTCGCGGAGGTGGAGCCTGCGATGGATTCTGGCTGGCCTTCCTCGGTGACAACGCTAGTGGCCGGCGGCCGCTGAGCGAGTTCTTTGCGCAGTTCTTCGAGCTCCTCACGCATCGCATCGAGGAGCACAGACTGGTTTTCGATCATGGTGATCGCTGTGGCCACCGGAACCTGAAGTGAATCCACCACGAGCTTGGCCACCTCACTGCGCGCGCTTTCCGACGGCGTGGGATCCACGCCGTCGTATGCACGAGGGTAGCCAAGGTTGAAGCTCACGCGGCGCCGCCCTCAGAATCGGTGCGATCGGCCTCACCGGCACGATCGTGCGAGCCGGTGCCATCTGCCGAGCTATCTGCCGAGCCAGCGGCCCCGGCCGCCTCCGGCTCATCCTCTGCACGCAGGCGCGGGGCGGACACGCGCCCATCGCGCATGCCTACCTTGTCTGCATAGAACGCGCGGATCACGTCCATATCTGCCTTCACATCGCCGGTCAGTTCGATGCTCGGACCCCAGCCATAGGTGCGGGTTTTTGCGTCGATGAAGCCCAAAACCACCGGCACGTTCGCCTGGAGTGCGATGTGGTAGAAACCCGAACGCCAATACTTACGCTGCTTTCGGGTGCCCTCCGGCGCGATAATCAGCGTGAAGCCCTCGGTTTCCTTCGCCTTCTCCACTGTGGAGCCGACCATCCCGTGGGGATGCTTGCGATCCACGCCGAGCCCGCCAACCCACTTAATCAGTGGCGCAACCGGCCCATGCGTGAGCGAATCCTTGACGAGGAATTTGAAATCGCGGCGCAAATCCCAGAAAGCTACGGCCATGAAAATGCCGTCCCAGACCGAGGTATGAGGAGCCCCGATCACCACCGCCTTTTCAGGCAACGGTTCGTGGACGAAAGTCCATCGAGAGACCTTCTGGAAAAGTTTCGACGCCGCGTGCTTCACATAGCCCCCTTCTTTTCGGCTTCACCCTGGATGATCTTACCGATTGTTTCCACGGGGTAGGGCTTATCGAGGAACTGATCACCCACAAGTACCGACGGCACGAACTGGAAGCCGAGCTTCTTAATGCCCAGATCGTAGCCGGCTTCGCGCTTTGCTACCGTTTCCTTCGCAGTGAGATCCGTGGCGAACTTCTCCAGATCCGCAACGCCGGCCTCCTTCGCGAAAGCCGTGAGGGTTTCCGGCGTGTAATCGGGGCGGCCATTTGCCCACGCCCCGAAGATCGCCTTGTGGAACTCCCAGAACTTCCCCTGGTTCGCAGCCGCATATGCGGCCTGAGCTGCGAGGTTTGATTTCTCTCCCAGGATCGGAAGCTCGTTGTACTCGATGCGCAGCACGCCATCATCCACCCACTTTTGCAGCTTCGGCAGCGTGTTCACGTTGAAATCCTGGCAGTGAGGGCACATGTAATCCGAATACACGCTCATCACCACGGGCGCATCCACCTTGCCCAGCGCCATCGGATCCCCCTCTTCGCGGCGCTGCTGGGAGGCGATGAGCTTCTTCGCTTCCGCACTCTGCTCCACGGGCTGGAAATCCTGCGCACCCGCCGACGCCGAGGCTTGCGCGCCCGCCGACGCCGACGCTGCCTGCGAGCTCATCATCTGCGGCTTATCTGCCCCGCCCTTCCAGGCGAACAGCATCACCACGAACGCGATCACCACCACGGTGAGCACGGAAATCAGTGCGATCATCACATTTCGGCCCGTCTTCGGTGTGCGACTAGTGCGCGACGCCGGCATGTTCGGCACGGCTCCCTGCGCTACGGCATCATCCTCGAGCTCACGCTGGGGCGGGAACGTGTTCTGGTTCGGTTCCGACATTGGGCTCCTCCTTATATTTCGTTGCCCTTTGTTCTCGCACACCATTTAACCATGGGGGTATGACAAAAAATCGGGACCACTTTCGCTCACCCGCGAAACTCCACACCGCCGCACCGTCGTCGTCGGCGCCTGCTAGCCTTAAGGACGTGAAGTTCCAAGCCGTCGCCGTCGCCACCGCCGCCCTCGCGGCGCTTGTGGCGTGCTCGCCGGCGCACCCGCCGAAACCAGCGCCGAAGCCGCACGCGAGCGCCGTCGCGCCCACGCGCAACCCCTACCAGGCGGGCGCGGAGCCGGCCTGGCGCGCGAAACTCCCTGAAGCTCCGGAAGCCCTCACCTTCGACAACACAACGAAAACTCTCGTCGTCCTTTCCACGCACAACTCTCTGCGCCGACTCACCGGTTACGCGGTGACCGGCAAAAACCGCGCCCTCCCGACCTGGCGCTACTACCTGCCGCAAGGCTCCACGGCTACCAGCCTCGACGCTGCCGCCGGCTCCGTCTACTTAACAATCGGCCCCGACGCCGAACACGCTGCCGACGCCGGTGCGGCCAGTAACGACGCCGGCACGGCCAGTGACGGCGCGGGTGCTGCGAGCACGCAGGCCTCGCCGTCGGCGTCCTCGAGCGGTCCCAGTACCAGCCCGAGCCCGCCTGCGAGTCCCAGCGCAACCTCGAGCGCATCCCAGAGCCTGGACGCAACGGCCAGCGCAGCCCCTGCGAGCGAACCCGCCTCGGGGGATGGCCGCGCCTCCCGCTCCGATCTCGTCATCCTCTCCGCGCGCACCGGAAGCGCGAGTTTCACCTGGTCAACGGACAATTCGCTGGGCGGCGACGTGCCGGCGATCGTCGGCGCGAGCGAGGCGGGCCTCGGCGTGGTGGGCGTCGGGCGAACGTCGTCGGTGGCGGCACTCGTCGGGGCCAGCGGCACCGTGGAAAACTCCGTGCGCACCTACTTCCCGCCCACGCTCACGCTCGAGCCGCAAGTGAGTCCGGGGCTGGTTCGTCTGCAAACTAACAAGTCGGGAAACGGCGAGTTTGTGCAGTTTCCGTCGCTCGGGCGCGCCGAGGGGAACGAGTGCTGGGCCGCAACGGATGGCACGGTGTGCGTGGCAGCTGAAGGGTCGCTTCATGTTGAAGCTGGCGGCAAACACACGGACCCGACGCCGGGCGCGGACGCGACGCCGTCGGCGCCAGTTTCAGTGCAGCCGGGTAACCCGACGGCGAAGCCCGGTGCCAGCGCGAGCCCGGCAACGAGCGAAAGTGCAACCCCGGCGTCGGGCGACGCGGTGGGGCTGAACCCGGAAAGCTCAGGTGTTGTGGTGGTGGAGTGGAACTCTTCCGGTCACGCGGTGTCGGTGACGGCTGCGCCGGTCGGTTCGGCGGCGCTCGGCTATGCGCTCGCGGGCGTGAACGCAGACGTGACCAGCCGCGAGCTCAAGGCGGCGCTGCTCGAGCGTGTCGAGCCGGCGGAGACCGGCGAGGCGGCCGTGCTGAGTGACGGAAAGTGGTTGCCAAAATCGCAGTGGAAAGCGGGCGGCGACGCGCTCCCGCTAGGTGCGCCGTTCGCGATGGTTGGCAAAAACATTGTGGATCTGACCAGCGGAAAGCCCGCCAATGCACAAGGAACCACGGGGATCGTGGGCTCCGGATCTGCGCACAACATGTTCTTCCAGTGGGACGGCCGCGAGCTGATCTACCTACGCCCGCTGGGGGAGTGATTGCGCAGGGCGCGTGCCGCAAGTTTCCCCGCGGGCACGCGCCCTCCCAAATTCTCTCAGTGAGGATCAGGCGTTTGGCTGGCCTGCCGCCGCGGCCACGCGCTGCAGGATCGCCACGCGCTCGGCCACCGAGTAGCGGCCATCGAGCGTGAGCTTCGCGCCCAAGTACTGAACCTTCGCGGCCGTAGCGGCCTGCGCGGCGCTCGCCACCAGCGAGCTGGTCATAATCGAGCTCGGCTCATCTTGGTGAAGCGCCACATGCGCATCCGTCCACGCAGGGCCGTAATCGCCGTCCACGTCATGAGCGCCCGAGAAAATCAGCCCTTCGAGCTTTCCGCTCGCCGCCGCCTGCTTCACGTGCTCCAGCGGCAACTCGGTTCCGCGGCCCTCGATCGCGCTACGGCCCCAGTTGAGCGAAATAAATGTGCGCTCGGCGTCCGCCTCCTCGATCGCGATGATCTCGTCCGCCAGCGACAGGAAGCCCTTCTGCGGCGCCTGCTCGGGAATAAACGCATCCTGATGCTCGATCACGAACTTGGCGCCGTCCGCATCCCACTGCTCGATCGTGGCCAGTGAACGCACGAGCGCCTCGCGTTGCGCTGTTGCCGTCGGAGCCGTATGCAACGCAATATGTGTGAAAACCTGGCGCCCGACGGCGTCGTTCACGGCCTTGACCTGGTTGACGGCGTCGATCAGGAACTCGAGAGCGAGCGCGCGCCCCGCCTCATCCGGCGAGGCAATCCCGAAGGCCGGGTTCTTGCCCAACTTGCCCATCGTGCCCGGGATGGGCGTGAGCACATTCGTCGTAAACGATGGCGCGATCTGCTGCGCGAACCAGGGAAGATCGTCGGTGATCGTTGCGCGAAGTGGGATCTCAAGCCCGTTCACCCAGGCCGCCTGCGCTAGCGAGCCGTAAAACTCCTCTTGCTGCGCGCGCTCGGCGGGCAGTGCGGCGTAAGCGCCAATCACGAACGGTGTGGCCATGGATGCTCCTTTGCTTAACAACTTGTCTTCTAGAGTACGCGGCGCACCCGAGGAGCGCCACGTCCGTACCCTTGGCGTTAGCTGGGAGGCTGAGTTCGCACTCGTGGCGTTGCCTGGGAGCGATTGAGTTGTGCACGAGCACGTGCATAACTCAATCAATCGGGCGAGGCGTTGCGTATATAGCAACGCCTACGCGAATTGACAGAGTTGCGCACGAGCCTGAGAGGCAACATTCGTAGGCCATGCCCAGAACCTGCAACAATAGGAACTATGAAAAAAGTGTCGTGGTTGGCGGTGTTCATCTGCCTCGTTCTCACAGCCCTGCTGGTTGGCGGGTATGTGCTCACACGCGACGACGTGCGCGTTCCCTTCAATGAACTCCCCCTCCCCACGAGTGACGCCGCCCAGTGGCGCGCACACGATATGAAGCCATTGGAGAAAGTCGCCGACATCGACCCGAACGAGCAGCTTGGCGATCTCGCTGTTGGCTTCCTTCGCCGAATGCCGGTCGGTGCAACGATCGACGGTGGCTGGGGCGAGGAGAGCTACGTGAAGGTGTGGGTCAAGCCGAGGGTGGAGAATCTCGATTTTGAGCAGGACCTCGTCTACTCTGCAACCGCCCTGATGGCGTTCTCTTTCCGCACTTCCGTCGTGACGTTTGATTCCTACACCACGTCCTATACGATCACCCGCGACGATTTGACGAAGGTGCTACTTCGAGATCCGTCCGAGTTCCGCTCCCTCGAGTCTTGGGAGCGCATCCGCAAAGTGATCCCTGATATCCACGATCGCATCCTGAAGAAGATCCCCCTTCCGCTCGCGATCGACCACTTTTCGTAAGGGCTCGCGTCACGGTGTCCGCCGACGCAGGTTCGCGGCCCACGTTGCTCGTACGCCCGACGTCGAAGCGCGGCCCCGACGCCGGTGCGCGGCTCCTGGGCGGGGTGGCGCGGGTGTGATGTGCGCCCGCGCCGGCTGTCAGCCCACCCGGTAGAATGCGCCGTATGGATCAACTTGGAGTTAGCGCAATTCATCCCACGGCCCCCGAAGTGCTCACGGCGTTCGCCCTGTTCACGGCCCCGATTGACCTCGAGAAGGCGACGGCACGTTTGAAGGAACTGTGGAATATTGAGGCTCGTGGAGAATGGGTTGGGGTCGACGGCGAGCCTGCCACCCCCGGCAAGGATGCGATTTTCCATTTCTCACTCCAAGGTGTGCAAGTGTTGCTCACGCCGGTTTCGGGCGGCCTGGACGTGGAAAAAGGTGCGCTCCCGGAGCATAACTTCCATGTGGCGATGACGTTCTACGCGCCCCTCGATGCGGCGCCGGAGGGTGAGCTCGCGGGCGAATCGGCGGATGCCGAGCAGCTCCCGGAGCTCAAGCGTCGCGGGCGCATGGTCTCGGCGAACATTGTGATGACCCAGCTCGCGGATGCGCTCATGCGCGAGGAAGCCGCGATCGGCGTGTTCCGCCCGGAGCTCGGCGCGGTGCACCCGGCTCCAATGGTGACCGAGCTCGCCGAATCGCTCACGCAGGGCGAGGTTCCGCTCCCGCTGTGGTTGTCCGTGCGCGTGGCGGGCGAGGATCTGCACCGCGCCCGCACCCTCGGCCTTCCGATCTTCGGCCACCTCGATGTGGAGGTGGCGGATTCCCCGCACACCGCCGAGGAGCTTTTCGCCTTGGTTGGTGGGGTGGCGAACTATATCGTGACCGGCGGCGCTTTCCTCCTGCCAGGCCAAACGCTCGGCTGGTCGGGTGCGGATCTCGCGCTCACGCAGGCGCAGTCGGCGGCCGGCGATCCGGTGATCCGCATCGCTTACTAGCGCACCTGCCCAGCCCACCTGTTCGACGCGAGCGCGCACCGACGTCGGCGTCCCGCAACCCACGCAGAAAGAAGAACCGAATGTTTGAGGTAAAGTCCCAGCTCGCTGGCACAATTGGCCGCACTGGCACGATTTCCACGCCCCACGGCGAGATCGCTACGCCAGCTTTCATCCCGGTGGGCACGAAGGCCACAGTGAAGGCTGTTCTCCCGGAATCGATCGCGCAGGTCGGCGGCCAGGCGGTGCTCTCTAACGCCTACCACCTCTATCTTCAGCCAGGCTCGGACATTGTGGACAAAGCCGGCGGCCTCGGAAAATTCATGAACTGGCCTGGGCCCACGTACACGGATTCGGGCGGTTTCCAGGTGATGAGCCTGGGATCCGGCTTCAAGAAGGTACTCTCGGAGGAGTTTTCCGGCAAGAAGATCGCCGACGACGCCGTGGCCCCGAACAAGGAGCGCCTGGCGAACGTGGACGACGACGGTGTGTGGTTCCGTTCGCATATCAACGGAGATCTGCACCGCTTCACGCCCGAGATTTCGATGCGGATCCAGCACGAGCTCGGCGCGGACATTATCTTCGCGTTCGACGAGCTCACCACCCTCATGAACTCGCGCGCCTACCAGGAAGAGTCCTTGGAGCGCACGCGTCTGTGGGCACAGCGTTGCCTTGCTGCTCACAAGCAGCTCACCGAGGAGCGCGCCGGCAAGCCGTACCAGCAGCTGTGGGGCGTGATCCAGGGCGCGCAATACGAGGATTTGCGCCGCAAGGCGGCCCGCGATCTGGGCGCAATGGAGGTTGACGGCCAGCGTTTCGACGGCTTCGGTGTGGGCGGCGCGCTCGAGAAGGAAAACTTGGGCACGATCGTGGGCTGGGTGTGCGAGGAGCTCCCGGAGGATCGGGCCCGCCACCTGCTTGGCATCTCGGAGCCGGACGATTTCTTCAACGCCGTGGAAGCCGGGGCGGACACCTTCGATTGTGTGAATCCTTCGCGCGTGGCCCGCAACGGCGCGATCTATTCGCCCACCGGCCGTTTCAACATCACGCGCGCCCAGTTCAAGCGCGATTTCTCCCCGCTCGTCGAGGGCTGCGAGTGCTACACCTGCACCCACTACTCCAAGGCCTATATCCATCACCTGTTCAAGGCGAAGGAGATGCTGGTCAACACGCTCACAACGATCCACAACGAGTACTTCACGGTTCACCTCGTGGATCAGATCCGCGCATCGATGGCCGACGGCTCGTACTGGGATTTCAAGGAGCAGTTCCTGGCCGGCTTCTACGGAAACTGAGCCAACGACGTCGGGGCGCGAGTTGCGTAGGCTCCGCCGGCGCATCTCCGGCGACAAGTGGGGACCCCGCGCTCGAGGCGCGTGTCTGACGCCACGCGCTCGCTAACCCCAAGTCGCCTGCGACGCGCCGCCTCCGCCCAAGAGTAGGTTGCATTGAGGGGTTTGATAAGGATTTAGCGAATAGTGATCTGTGAAGCACGGTTTTTCCTCGAACGTGTGTACGATACTTCGGAGGAAGGTGTGGGGTGATGGAACGACCAACAACATTTCGTCTTGGAGAACTGTTTTCCGGTCCAGGTGGTCTCGCTCAGGGAGCGATGAGCGCTCGCATCGACGACCCAAATTTCAAGGTTGTCCACCAATGGGCCACCGATTGGGATGCTGATACTGTCGCGACCTATCGCCACAATATTGTTGGTGATGATGATTCTGCATCTGTAATCCAGGCAGACATTAGAGAGCTCGACATTTCGCGCTTCGAGGAACTTGGTGGGATTGATGCATTCGCATACGGATTCCCGTGTAATGATTTCTCAACTGTCGGAGAGCGGAAAGGTATGGAGGGTACGTATGGCCCTCTTTACTCCTACGGCCTGCCGATCTTGCAAAGGTTCCAGCCATACTTCTTCGTTGCAGAGAATGTGTCTGGCCTTTCCTCAAATAAGGAAGGGCAAGCGTTTAAGCAAATCCTTGAAGACTTGTCAGCCTGTGGCTATGTGCTGACTCCACACCTCTATAAATTTGAAGAGTACGGAGTTCCTCAGGCTCGACATCGCATCATCATTGTCGGGATTCGCTCGGATTTGGACGTGACATATCGTGTCCCGAGTCCTGCGCCGTACGCAAACATTGATAATACAGCGAAAAAGGCGCTTTCAGATATTCCGCAATGGGCAACCGGCCAGGAGAGGACTCGGCAGAGTGCTCGCGTTGTTGAGCGGTTAAAACTGATTAAGCCTGGTCAGAATGCATTTACAGCCGATCTGCCCGAAGAACTTCAGATCAAGACGCGTACCAAAATCAGCCAAATTTACCGCCGGCTTCGCCCTGATAAGCCGAGTTACACAGTTACGGGGTCGGGTGGCGGCGGTACCCACATTTACCACTGGGATGAGCCTCGTGCATTAACGAACCGTGAGCGTGCCCGGTTACAGACATTCCCTGATACTTTCGATTTTTCCGGAAGTAAAGAATCGGTTCGCAAACAAATCGGAATGGCCGTTCCGGCCCGTGGATCTCAGATTATTTTCGAGGCAATTCTGAATACGTTTGCAGGGATTGACTACCCGTCGGTCGATTCTTCATTCCCAATTGTGCAACCAGCCTGACCTGGACAGGAGAATTGTCGAAACTCTGCCTGAGCTTAGGCTATTCTGAAAACGAATAGCACAACCGCAGGAGAGAACACAGATGGTAGCCCCAAGCTCGACATGGATGTTTCCGCGTCCCCACCGGAAGTTATACCGGGTTCCCTTAACGCTCGCGAGGTTCGCGTCGGTTGCTCTAGGTAAGAAATGGTCAGGCAATCGGCCGCTTCAGATGGATTTCGAAGACGCCCTCGATCAGGCAAGCCTCAAACTGAATGGTGATTACATTGAGCGCAGTCGTGGCAAGGGCGGCTCTGGTGGGCGAACACATGCGGCTCTGTTGTCCTCGCTTGGCCTTTATTTCACAAATAAAGACGGTCTCACTTATCTGACGTGGGCTGGTCAAGATTTGGTTGATCAAAAAGATGCTCAACCGATCTTGACTCGCCAAGTCTTGGCGTTTCAGTTTCCTTCACCGTATTCAACAAGCATCAAGATTTCGTCGGAATTTAAGGTTCGCCCATTCGTCTTTTTATTGAAGCTTCTCAAACTTCCTACACTGAATCATTACTTAGCCGACGAGGAAGTAGCAGCTTTTGTTGTTCCCTACGCAACGAGTCATTCAGATAATAAGGTCCAGGAGATTGCTGACAAGATCAAAAAATATCGACAGGATGGCCAGTTGCCGAGTGATCTGGACAGCCGCACGGGTTCCACTAAGCCTGCGATAGAAGCTATTAAATCTGGTCAACGTCTTGGGGATATCGCAAACACGGCAATGAAGTGGTTGCAGTATACGGGGTTTGTTTCTGCAGTCCCCGGAACATCGGTTGGTCGTGACTCCCAAAAGACAGTGACTCAGCTGGTGTTAGCGGAAATCGAGGCGATCGATGAGGTAATCCGAGTTTGGGGAAGTAAACCTTTGCAGACGATTTCCGAAAGGCCGTCAGTTGAAGAGTGTGCCGCATTCCAAAGAACTTTTGGCCTCGGGCCGAACCACAAACGAGACAACCGACGTATTGAAAATGTCATTACTCAAAGCATGGAGAACCAGAAAGCTGCGATGGTTTCCGCAGCGATGCAGACGCTTTACAGCGCAACCTACGTTGTCGAAGTTGACGATCAAGTAATTGATCGTGTCTATGCGCATACGGGTATTGAACGGGCTGAGCTATCGAAGATTCTGCATGCGATGTTACCCACGCGTGCTGAAGCTCTTTCACAGTTCTTGTCGAGGTATCGTTCGATGGCCTTTTCTGGAACAGACCAGGCGATTGAATTCGAGGCAGCAACCTCAGAGATCATGGAGAAGGTATTCGGTTTTAAATCCAGGCATATTGGCCAACAAGGCACGGTCCCCGATGTTGAATTTAGTGATGGCAAGTTCACGGGAATTATTGATACCAAGGCGTATTCGGCCTACGATCTCGCATCTGACCATCAGTTGCGGATGATTACCAACTACATCCCGGCTTACGAAGATCTTGATGTATTCATGTATATCTCTGGAGGTTTTGCTTCAGCATTTGAAGCGCATTTAGCCAGCGTGATCGAGCGAAGTGAAGCACACGGGTCAGGGATCGGAATCATGCCGTGGATCAGGCTGATTCAGGGTTATCCCGGTTCTGGGAAGAGTCATGGCGACTTGATTCGCCTGTGGGGTCTCGGCAGAGAAATTACCATGGTCGATGTGAAGGAGTTTTTCGAGCCAGTAGCTGCGTAACGCAGTTGCCTGCAGTCACGGGCGCAGGCGGCGCGTCGCAGGCGACTTGGGGTTAGCGAGCGCGTGGCGCCAGACACGCGCCTCGAGCGCGGGGTCCCCACTTGTCGCCGGAGATGCGCCGGCGGAGCCCGCCCGACGTCGGGGCGCGAGTTTCGCTAGAACGGGCTGTTTCCGGCGGCTTCGGCCATCGCCTTGAGGACCTCGTCGGAGGGGAAGCCTATCTTTTCCCAGCGTGGGGGCCACACGTTCTCCACGCGTCGGAAGCCGTCGGGCCACAGGTCGCGGGCGACGTGCGCGGGCACTGATACTCGCACGGCCGGCGTTTCGTCCCATGGCATCGGGCCGCGCTCGCGGGCGAAGGTGATGTAGTCCGTTTCGGGGATAGACCCGACGCCGGTGCCCGCATCCCACACGGCTTCGCTCACGGCGCTGCCGCCGCGCAACCGGCGCACGTCAAAATCGACGAGTTCGCCGAGCTCACCCCAGGCGCGCATCGCGCGCACCTGGCCGGCATAGATGCGGGAGCGGAAGTATCCACGCAGGTCAGCGAGCACGTTGGCGACGTCGGAGCCGGGGAAGGGCACCCATTCGCGCCAGCCGTCTGCCGCAACGGTGTGCGGTAGCGGGTAGACGGCGTCACCTGATTCGCGCTGCTCAAACAAGAGCCGGAAGAACTCGTGAAGGTGCGGATCGTCCGCGAACACGATGTAGAGTTTGGTGCGCGAAGCGGGCACGAAGAGCGGGATGTCTCCCGGGCGCTCTGAGGCGAGACGATCGGCGACCTCCTGCATCATGTCCAAATCCGAAAACCACGACACTTCGTAGTTCATGGGCGCCATAAACGCGAGCACCTGCGCGCCCGCAACCTCAGTGATCGCGATTTCCACGGTGCCGCGCAGCGAGCCGGTGAGGTGGCGAAGCGTCACCACGGATTCGGCGAGAATCTCGCCGATGGGGCGATCGTCATCCGACAGACCCGAATAGTAGACGGGGTGGATAGAGTTCGGCAGATCATAGGCCAGCCCAACAGCCACGAAATCGGTGAGCGGCACGTGCACCAGAGGATCGGCTTGCGTGGACGGGTTGATGAAATAGTCCGCGGCTCGCACGATCGGCACGATCGGCGTGGAGGGCGTGATTTCGTCCTCGTCTGCCGACGCCGAAGCGTCTGTTTCGTCGCCGGAAAAGTTTGCGGGGTGCCCCGGATGGTTGCGTGCACCGCCAAAGCCGAGCACAGGAGGACTGTGCGGCCCACGCGCCCCGGGTGCACCGGCGTCGTCGGGATTGTCGCCGCGATCGAGAGAATCTTCGGAAACCTGGGGCTCTTTCGCCTGCGAAATACCAATATCGATCAGGCGCGAAAGGAGAGCCTGGCGCACCTCGAGAGGCGCGTCCGCTTTGATCATGGAGCCCGGGCGGAAGCGGAACGTGCGCCCGTCCGATAACAGCACGTCGAGCCACTCGCCGTGTGAAGACACGAGCGCCCCGGCGAGGGAAGGGTGCATCGTCGCGAACTGGTGAGCCCATTCCATGAAATCCATACGCCTATTGTCTCACGTTAAGCAGGTCTCACGTAGTTCAACTTCGGCCACCCGCCCGCTAAAATTAGACTTTATGCACACTCATCCAGGTTTCACGCATGCTTGGTAAAAACCAGCTTGGAAAGAAGATCGCGTCACTCGTTGCGGGTGGCGCTGTTCTCGCTACCTGGGCGGTGGCCGCGATCTGGCATGGCGGTATCCCCGCACAGCAGGTCGATTTGGCGGATTCTGGCGTGTGGGTTACCAACACCCGCAACCAGATGGTGGGGCACGTGAACTATCCGTCGATGGCGTTGGACGCACAGCTACGTACGCCGTCGGGAACATTCGACGTGGCCCAGCAGGGCGATCAGGTGTTGTTCCAGGATTTGGCGGCAAATTCGGTGGCGGCGGTGGATCCGGCGTCGGCCACGTTCAAAGCGTCGAGCGGGCTGGGCGAGGCGCCGGTGTCGATGCTCGGCGGCGGGCAGGTCGCGGCCTACAACCCGACGTCGGGAACCGTGTGGAAGGCGCCGTTCGGCGCCCAAGCGAGCTTGGGGAGCGAGGCGACAGTTGCGGCCACGGCCCTCCCCAAAGGCGACGTCGTGATCACCGCCGACGGCGAGCTCCACGGCGCGTCCCCGATCACCCGCAAGTGGGTGGCAGGCGAGAAAACCTACCAGCTACCCAGCGAAGTGCGCTACAACCACGATCTTCAAGTGAGCGCTGTTGGAGAGCATTCGGTGGTGCTCGATAAGACCACTGGCTCGGTATACCTGGACGGCGGGAAGCGCGAGGTGCGTATT
The DNA here is from genome assembly GCF_029632765.1 of Arcanobacterium wilhelmae. Lineage (NCBI taxonomy): Bacteria > Bacillati > Actinomycetota > Actinomycetes > Actinomycetales > Actinomycetaceae > Arcanobacterium > Arcanobacterium wilhelmae. The sequence continues at coordinate 1,916,554 of NZ_CP121247.1, read as the reverse complement.
GGTGGCTCGAAGCTCACGCTCCAACAGCCCGGCCCGGATTCGGACACTGTGCTGGTTGCCTCCGATAGTGCGCTACTGAAGGTCGAGGTGGCCACGGGAACGGTGCTCGCCACATCGGCGTCGGCGGACGATACGCCCGCGAAACCGGGCGTTCCAACGCGCCCCGTGTTCCACGGGGGCTGCGCGTACGGCGCGTGGGGCGCAACGGGCGTGTATGTTCGCGACTGCCCGGGTGCGGACGACGACCAGGCGAAGGCGGCGGAATCGCTGCGCGATTCGCAAGCAGCCGTGTTCCGCACGAACCGCGAAGCGATCGTACTCAACGATACGACGACGGGGCGCGTGTGGCTCCCAGACGAAAACATGCAGATCGTCGACGATTGGGACACCACCGAAACCGATAAAGACAACTCGGAGAGTTCCCAGAAGCGCTCGAATTCGACGTCGAACGAGGCCGTGAATCCCAAGCAGCAGGAGGAGAACCGGGCGCCAGAGGCACAGCCGGACGCGTTCGGAGTGCGCGCGGGCCAGGTGGCCACGCTGCCGGTGTTGCTCAACGATTCAGATCCGGACGGCGATGTGCTGTCGGTGGCACTGAAGAAGGAGCCGAGTTTCGGCCGTGTGATGCCGATTCGTGGCAGCCGTGCCTTCCAGGTGGAGGTGCCGGCAGACGCGAGTGGTGCAACGAACTTCACGTATGAGGTCAGTGACGGGCGCGGAGGGAAAGCGCAGGCCACCGTCTCGCTGACGGTTCATCCTCCGGAGCAGAACTTACCTCCGCGCCAGGTGGTGAACACGGCGACCCGCATGGCTTCCGGTGGTCGCGCTTCGGCGTCGGTGCTCGACGATTGGATCGATCCGGATGGCGATCCGATCTACCTGGCGAGTGCCGGCCCAGCAGAGAAGCTCACGATCATGTGGAGCCGCGAGGGTTCGGTGGATCTCGCCGACGACGGACACGCCCCCGGCACTGTCTCTATTCCGCTTGGCGTTTCTGACGGCACGCTGACAGGCACGGGTAGCCTTGCACTGGAAATGTTGAGTGGCGATAACGCGCCGACGGCGAACGCGGACGCTGTACAGGTTGCGGTTGGCGTTCCGGCCACGTTCTCGCCGCTGGAGAACGATGCCGATCCGAACGGCGATACGTTGCGTGTGGTGTCGCTGGGGGCGCTCCCGGATGGCCTTGTGGCGAACCTGGATCCGGCGCGCGGAACGTTGCGCGTGAGCGCAGAACGGCCGGGCACGTTCTATTTCACGTATTCGATGACGGACGGGAAATCGTCGGCGACGGGCAAGGTGCGCGTGGATGCGCTCGATCCGCAAGAGGCGGGTGCCCCGGTTCCAGAGATGGACCTAGCGGTCCTGTCTGAGGATTCGATTGTGGTCGATCCGTTGGCGAACGATTGGGATCCGACGGCGGGCGTTCTCACGCTGACGGGCGTGAACGCACCCGATGGTGTACGCGTGCAGATGATGGGCCAGCAGTTTGTGCGGGTGAGTTCTGATAAACCGCTCACGGGTCCGGTTCGCGTGGAGTACACGGTGTCGAATGGGCGCCAGAGCGCCAAGGGCATGATCGTTGTGGTTCCGGGCGATCCGCGTGCGGACGAGCCGCCGATCGCGTTGCCGGATTCGCTGACGGTTCGCGCCGGCGACGTCGGCGCTGTGAACGTGGTAGCGAACGATATTTCGCGCCTGCCGCTGGAAGTCACGGCAGTGGAGGGTTTGCCCGCTGACGCCGGGGAGCTGTTTTCGGGTGAGCACGACGTGCGTGTGAGGGCCGTGAAGGCTGGTCAGTACGAGTTGTCGTACACGGCGGCGGACGAGCGTGGCCGGCGCGCGAAGGCGAAGGTTGCGCTGACGGTGCTGGACGCGAACGACAACGCCGCGCCGACGCCGGTGGATCTGGTGGCGCGTACTCGCGCTGGTAGCCAGGTGGCGATTAGGGTTCCGCTTTCCGGTATTGATTCCGACGGCGATTCGGTGCAACTGTCGCGCATCGTCTCGAATCCTACGAAGGGTCGGGCAACAGTGAACGCGGACGGCACGATCACGTATGCGGCGAACGGTAATGCTTTCGGCACTGACACGTTCAGGTACGAGGTGACAGACCGCCGTGGCAAGAGCGCAACGGCGAACGTGCGAGTTGGCGTGGCGCCGGCGTCGGACGAAAACCAGGCGCCGGTTGCGGGAGCGGACGTGGTCAGCGTGCGCCCGGGTGCGCGCGTGGAAGCTCCGGTCCTCGTCAACGACGTCGATCCGGATCTGGATCCGATCGCACTGGTCAATGGTGGGGCGAATTCAGGCAAGGCAGGGTTCACGGTGAAGGAGATTGCGGGCGGCCGGCTCGCATTTACTGCACCGAAGGAGGAAGGCTCCTACCCGGTGCGTTACGAGATTGCGGACGCGCGTGGCGGGCGCGCCACCGGCGTGCTCACCGTGAACGTCAGCGCGAACGCGCCCAAGCTCGCTCCGCGCCCACAAGACGATTTCCCACAAATCACTGGCACGCCCACCGAAATCACGGTCGAAGTGTTGGAAAACGATCTCGATCCGGACGGTGCTGCCTCACAACTGACGGTGGCGAGTAAGGATGAGGGCACCCGCGTGGATGGCAGCTCGCTCGTGATCACCCTCCAGGCTCAGCCGCGCCCGGTGGTCTACACGGTCACCGACGTCGACGGCCTCACCGGCTCGGCCGTGGTCTGGGTACCAGGCCTGGTCGCCGAGAAACCACAGGTCAACGAGGAAGCGACTCCGCGCCTCGTCGACGGCGCCGTGATTGTGCTACGTGCAGGCCAGAGCATCGATTCGAACGTCAACGTCTACATCGACCCAGACGTGACGATCGACGGTCAGGTCAGCGCTGGAAACGGCATCACGGCCTCGGGCACCGGGGCGTCGCTGACGGTGCGTGCCGACGCCGGCTACTCGGGAACAACGCAAGTGAGCGTTGGCGTGGTCAGCGCTGCTGGCAAGCGTGCAACGATCTCGATCCCCGTGCGTGTGGAAGCTGAGGGAGAAACGAACCGGCCACCGGTTGTCGGCACGGCCACCGCGCAGGTGGTGGGCGGCGGAAATCCCGTCACGCTTAACCTGACCTCGATGGCGAACGATCCGGATTCGGACAACCTCACGTACCGCGTGGAAGGCGTGCCTGCCGGAGTGAACGCCCAGCTCAACGGTTCGACGTTGCGAATCTCGGCCGCGGAAGGTGCCAGCAGCGGCGCGATCCGCGTGGTCGTTTCCGACGGCACGTCGACGTCGTCGGGAAGCGTGAACGTCACCGTCCTCGAGCAAGAAAAGCCGCGCCTTGGCGTGGGCACAGCCTCCGAACAGGTGCGCCGCGGGCAGTCCGTCACGGTGGACGTGAACTCGCTGGTGTCGAACCCGTTCCCCACCGCGCCAACGATCGTCGCCGCGAACGGCGGCAACGGCGTGCGCGTGTCCGTGCGCGGCACCCGCCTTGTGATCACCCCGATCGCGGTGGGCCAGTTCCAGGTGAAGTTCACCCTGCGTGACGCCACAGGGGATTCCGCCCGCGACGTCTCCTCCGTGGTGTATGTCGATTCCGTGGACGTTCCCGACGCCCCGCGCCAGGTGGTCGCCCAGCTGAACGGCAACACGGCCACCGTGAGCTTCACGCCAGGTGGCCTCGGTGGCTCCTCGCTGACCTCCGCGGTGATCACCGACCTCAACCAAGGCGACTCGGTGGAGTGCGTGCCAGGCCAGGTGTGCCGCATGCCCGCACGAACCCCGGGCTCCCACCAGTTCCAAGTGATTTTGTACAACGCTATTGGCGCCTCCGCACCGGCGGTTTCGCGCCCGCTGATTATCGAATAAGGAAAAACGATGAACGAACAGATGAACGCAGAAACGTTCGCGCAGACCTTCGAAGAGATCGCCGCCAACGTGGGGCGTGCCGTGCTCGGCAAGAAGGACGTGATCCGCCTGGCGCTCACCGCGATGATGGCGCGCGGGCACCTCCTCATCGAGGACGCGCCAGGAACCGGTAAGACGGCGCTCGCCCGCGCGATCGCCGCATCGATCGATTCCACCGCCTCGCGTATCCAGTTCACCCCGGATTTGCTGCCGTCGGATATTACGGGCGTGACCATGTACGACCAGCTCGCCGGCAAGTGGGAGTTCCATCCTGGCCCGATCTTCGCCCAGGTGGTGCTCGCGGACGAAATTAACCGCGCCTCGCCGAAAACACAGTCGGCGCTGCTGGAAGTGATGGAAGAAGGTCACGTCACCGTGGACGGCACCGCCTATCCGGCGTCGCGCCCGTTCATGGTGATCGCCACCCAGAACCCGATCGAGCAGGCGGGCACGTACCCGCTGCCCGAAGCGCAGCTAGATCGTTTCCTGATGAAGATCGAGGTGGGTTTCCCGCCGGCGAGCGTGGGCGTGGCGGTGCTGTCGGGCGCAAATATCGCCGACCGTGCGAGCGAGCTTTCCCCGGTGGTGGATGCGGATACTGTGAATACGATGATCGACGCAGCGGCAAACGTTCACGCCTCCGATGAGCTGCTCGCATTCGTGTGGGCATTGGCGCAGGCCACCCGTGAGGATCCGGAGGCGCGCCTGGGCGTGTCGATCCGTGGCGCGCTCGCGATGGTGCGGGCCGCGAAAGTGTGGGCCGGCGTTGAGGGGCGCGATTACGTGATCCCTGACGACGTTTTGGCGCTTGTCTCCCACGTGTGGGAGCACAGGATTGTGCTCGATCCGGACGCCCAGTTCTCGGGCGCGACGGCGGCGGGCGTGCTCGAGCGCGCGATCGCGAAGGTGCCGGCGCCGTGAGAAGACTGACCCCGCTGGGGTGGGGAGTCGCGTTGGCTTCAGTGTTCGGTTGGGTTGCCGGCTGGGCGCTGGGCTGGGTCGAGTTGATCGGCATGGGAGTCTTCACCCTCGTTTTGCTTGTGTTGGCCTGGGTTGCCTCGTTGGGGCGCAGCTCGCTGGCGGCCGAGATCGAGTTGGCAACGGTGCGCGTGGTTGCGGGCGCGAGCGGCGTGGGCGAGTTGAAGGTTCGCAACACGGGTTCGCGCAAGTCGCGCGCAGTGTGGCTCGAGTTGCCCGTGGGGCAGGGCTCGTCCATGTTCGCGATCCCGCGTCTGGCCCCTGGAGAGAGCCACGACGCCGTGTTCACGATCCCGACGACGAGGCGCGGCATGGTGCAGATCGGGCCGGTGAGTTCGGTGCGTTCCGATCCGATCGGTTTGGTGTACACGCGCGAGCCGCTGTCGGGGAGCGAAGAGTTTTTTGTGCATCCCAAGCGTGCCGCGGTGGCGTTGCGTGCGCTCGGCTTTTTGAAGGACGTCGAAGGGCGCGCGAGCCGTGAACTGTCCAGTTCCGACGTGTCATTCCGTGCGCTTCGCGGATATGTTCCCGGCGATCCGCGCAGGGCGATCCATTGGAAGACGTCAGCGCGCAAGGGCACGTTGATGGTGCGCGAGTTCGACGATACTCGCCGCTCACACATGCTGGTTGTGTTGGATTCTGCGCCGCAGAATTGGGCCAGCGACGACGAGTTCGAGCTTGGTGTATCGCTGGCGGCGTCGATCGCGGCAACGGAGATTAACGAGGAACGTATCGCGCAGGTGGCGTTTGCTGGCGAACTGCTCGCAGATCCCACTCCGATGCGGTTGATGGATTCGTTCACGATGGTGGAACGCACGCCTGCAACCACATTTGTCGCTGGCGTTTCCGACGCCGTGACGCACGTTCCGGGCGCATCTGTGATTGTGCTTGTGACGGGCCAGAATACGGCGCGCGAGGAGGTTCGTGCGGCTCTGGCGACGGTGCCAGCCGGCGCCAGAGCCGTGGTGGTGCGTGCCGGCGCTCACACTGAATTGTCGGATCTTGTGGGGGTGCCCGTGTTGGGCATCGAGAACCTTCAGATCGCTCCGCTTGCTGCAGCGAAGGCGGTGCGATGAAACCGAAACCACGTAATGTACAAAATGCTCTCGTCGTGATGGTTCTTCTGGCCCTCGCGTCGGTGTTCCACGAAGATGTTTTTGGTGGCGCAACCGGATTCGGCGCCGCCTTCGGCGGCGCCGCGGTGGGCGCCTTGGCGGCCTGGATTTCTTATCTGATCGCCGCAGGTTTCTTTCCGACGCTGATGATGGCCACCGCAGGCTATTTCCTGTTCGGCACCGCGCTCGCCCTTCCACAGCTCGGGATTTACGCGGTGATCCCCACCCCGCTGTCGCTGAAAACGTTGGCGGTTCAAGCGGTGACCTCGTGGAAGGATCTCCTGACCCTGATCCCGCCCGCCTCCAACTATGTTGGCCCCTCCGTGTTGCCCTATATTGTTGGCCTGTGTGCTGGGCTCGCTGCGATCTCTGCAACGTTGCGTTTCCACCACAGCGAGTGGGCGCTGATGCCGATCGCCGCGCACGCCCTCGTCGGCATGGCCTTCAGCGTTCGAGCCGGAGAGCACCCGGTGATCGGCGCCGTCGGTGGCGGAATCGCGATGGTCTGGGCCGCCTACCTCTCTTTCCGCCGCAAAACCATCGCGGGCGAGTTGTCGGTTGGTGATCCGAGCGCGCTCATGCGCCGCGGTTTCGCCGGCGGCACTGTGATGGTCGTGCTCGCTCTCGTCGCCGCACTCGTGGCGGCGCCCGCACTCACTGGCCCGCGCATCGTGGCCCGCAACTATATTCAGCCGCAGATCGACCTCCACGATGTGCCCACCCCGCTTGCGAACTTCCGCTCATACGTCGACACCAACAAAGATCAGGTGATGTTCAAAGTTTCCGGCCTGAAAGTCGGCTCACGCGTGCGCCTGGCTGCGCTCGACCAGTACGACGGCATCATCTATTCGATCGGTTCGCCGAAGGGCGGCACCGGCTTCATGCATCCGCACGAGCCGATTGCCACCGCGCCGTCGGGAGCTGAAACCGAGAAAATCACGATTGACGTCGAGAGCTATCGTGGTGTGTGGATTCCTGGCGGCGAGCTCCTTGACGTGGCGTTCGAATCCCCGAACGCCACGAAACTCGACGCCTCCCTCATGTACTCTGCCTCCGCGCACACCGCAGTGGTGATGGAAGGTCTCACCAAAGGCGACCGTGTCACCACAACCAGCCTCGTTTCCACGCCCGCTTCAGATAAGGTCCTCGCCGGCGAACCAGTAGCCGACATTATGATGCCGCCGCTGGTTGGCGTGCCCGAAAAAGTTGGAGCCTTTGCCCGCCAGATCGCCGCAGACGCACCCGACGCGATCACCGCAGCGCGCACTATCGAAAAATATCTCCACGAAGAGGGCTACTATTCCGACCCAACCAGCCCGCGCCTGGGCCGCCCCGGCCACCGTGCCGCGCGCATCAACGACATGCTCAACGCCCCCGAACTGATCGGCGACGACGAACAATACTCGGTCCTCATGGCGCTTATGGCGCGCTCGCTCGGCTACCCGGCCCGCGTCGTTGCCGGCTTCTATCCGGAAAAGAACCCAGGCGGAACGTTCGAAATCCGCGGAACGGACGCCCACGCGTGGGTAGAAATCGCGTTCGCCGAATCCGGCTGGGTGCCTTTTGATCCGGCCCCGAACCGCGATCAGGTGTTGCGCACCGCCGTCCCGATGGCGGATCCGGACCCGGCGCCGCGAGTGCTCCAGCCGCCGTCGCCGCAAAAGAACCCGGCCGAGTTCCAGCCGGAAGTTGCTGATCCGCAAACCCCCGACGAGCACACCGACCAGCCCACGATCCTGTGGACAGTCCTCGGCTCGCTGTTCGTGCTCATCGCGCTCCTCGCCCCGTTTGTGGCGATTCGCGTGGCAAAGCGGCTTGCGCGCAGACGGCTGCGTTACCGGCCCGACGTCGGCGGCCGTATCGTCGGCGCGTGGGAAGACACGCTCGCGCTCGCACGCGACGCCGGCTTCCCGATCGCCATCGGAACGCGTACCAACGTCGCCGAGAAACTCGAGGAATACACCCCCGACGGCGAGGCTGGGACGTTCCGTGCGCTTGCACGTGCGGCCGACGCCGCAATATTCTCGGGTCACGACATGTCGCAAACAGAGGTGGATGGCGCCTGGACGTTGAACGAGGCTGCCAAGGAGCGCCTCGCCGCGAATTCGCGCAGGAGTCGGATCCGGCGAGCGATCTCATTAGCAGGTTTGAGGAGGCGAAAATGATCGACACCACCCACGGCGTGGCATCGGATCGTGGCGTTCGTGAAGTGAACGAAGATTCGGTGCTCGCACACTGGCCGGTTTTCGCCGTCGCCGACGGCGTTGGCGGGCACGCTGGTGGGGCCGAAGCGTCGTCCGCCGTGGTGAGCGCCCTTGCAAAGATCGCCCAGGCCGAGCGCCTTGAGGACGTACAAAATGCCCTCGACGAGGCACGTTTCGCCGTGGAACACCTGGGTTTCCGCGGGAAGGCTCCAGGTTCGACGGCGTCCGGCCTCGTGCTGTCGGATACGGATCCGGCGCGTGCATTCATCTTCAACGTGGGCGATTCGCGCACCTACCTGTTGCGCGCCCGCTCGCTCCTGCAGGTGACGAAGGACCATTCGTTCGTCCAGGAGCTGGTGGACGAGGGCGTGATGAGTTCCGACGAGGCCCGCGTTTCGGGGCGGCGCAACATTATTACCCGCGCGATCGGCGCCGGCTCGCCGGACCGCCGTGTGGACTATTTCGAAGTGTCAGTGGCGATCGGCGATCGGTTCTTGGTGTGTACTGACGGCGTGTGCGGCACTCTGCCTCCGAACCAGATCCGAGAGATCCTCGAAAATAGCACCGACGCCGAGGCGGCGGCCCGAGCTCTCGTGGCGGCGGCGCTCGCGGCTGGCTCGCTCGACAATGCCTCGGCGGTTGTTGTGGACATTGTCGGCGTTTCCCCGGTGTCCGAGGCGGGGGTGGCCTGATGCGGGCGCGCTGGTATGAGGGAGGATACTTGGCGGCGGTTGCGCCGGCGGGTGCATTGCTGATCGCGACGGACGTGGATGTGACCGAGTTTTACCACGCGCTTGCAGGCGGAGCGAGTTTCAACCGTGTGTTGGATCTGCTCCGACGCCGGTGGTCGAGCACCGTGATGCCCGCGTTTGCGCTGGTCGTACACGAAGGAAACGACGTGCGCGTGGCAGTGCGCGGCGGAATCACGGTGATGCACGCCGGTGAGGTGGTGCGCGCTTCGCGACACGTGGCCTTGTGGGCCGAGGATCGCCTGGCAGTTGGCTCGTTCACGCTCGGCTCCCCAACCCAGCGAGCTTTTCCTGTGAATTCGGGCGTGGTGCCGGCCGGTGCGATCGATATTGATTTCACGCTTACTCCTACGATTCGCGTCGATTTCGATGTGCCGACCTCCGATAACCTCGCGATGACACTCGACCCGGAAGCGGCCGAGGAACTTGTTGACGAATTCGAAGAGTATCGGGCCAAGAAAGAAGAACCTGTCCGCGCCCGCCGCGCACCGACGTCGGCGGAAGCAGACTCGGTGCACAAGGCCCACGAAGGGCAGGTGCTCGCCGCGCGCTGCGAGTTCGGCCACCCCAACTCGCCCACGTCCGTCTACTGCCGGATCTGTGGCGCGACCGTTGGGGAAGAAACTGAGTGGATCGACCCGCCCGTGCTTGGGCGGCTCATCACGAACACAGGCACGTCTGTACCCGTCTATCGTGACATTGTGATCGGGCGTGATCCTGTGCGGCAAGCTGGCCAGCATCCCACGCTCCTGCCCGTGACTAGTCCAAATAAGCAGGTCTCGCGCACACACGCCGCCGTGATCGTCACCGGCTGGGCGATGCGCGTGATCGATCTTGAAAGCGGAAACGGAACTTACCTGTTGCGCCCAGGCGAGCAGCCTGCCCGCGTTTCCACCACAACCGCTACGCGCCTGCTTGACGGCGACGTCCTCGACCTCGGTGACGGCGTACGAATCGAGGTGAGAATCCAATGAGGAAGCCAGCAACCGCGCCCATCATTCCAGGCGCAACCTACCTCGAGTACGTGGCATCGGGCGGATTCGCCGACGTTTACCTCTACGAGCAGACCACGCCCCGGCGTCGCGTCGCCATCAAAGTGACCCAACGCGGGCTCGAACCGGAACGCAAAGCCGCATTCCGCCGCGAAGCAGATATTCAGGCGCGAGTCTCCGGCCACCCAAATATCGCGAACGTGTTCGGGGCTGGCGAAACCCACGACGGGCGCCTGTACATGATGATGGAATACTGCCCGCCGCCGTCGCTGGCAGAGATCGTCGCCGACAAGCCACTCTCACTCGCCAAAGCGCTCGAACTCGGGATCCAGCTCGCCGCAGCGGTCGAAGCGATGCACCGCGCCGGCGTCGTCCATCGCGACATTAAGCCCGCGAACATTCTCTTCACCTCGTACGGCACGCCTGTACTCACCGATTTTGGTATCGCCCACGTCCTCGACGAGCCCGCCACGCCCGCCGTCGGCTTCTCCGTGCCGTGGGCGCCGCCGGAACAGGCGCTCGGCGAAGGCGACGTCGGAGTGGCAGGCGATGTGTACTCCCTCGCGGCGACGATCTATACGGCGCTCGTCGGGCATGCGCCGTTCACGCTCGTCGGTGGAGATAATTCCGAAGTCGCCACGATGAAGCGCGTGCTCAGTGCGCCTGTACCGTCGCTCGGTAGCGACGTCCCACCCGAGCTTTCCCGCGCGCTTGCCACCGCGATGGCGAAAGACCCTGCCTCGCGCTTCGGCTCCGCGCTCGAACTTGCCTACGCGCTCGGCGCGATCCAAGAAAAGCTCGGCGAAGTCCCCACCCCGATCGAGGTGCCCAGCTACGCGCAGTCCGCCGTCACCACGAACCGCAGCACCGACGTCGACGCCGACGCCACTCGCGCCGCCGTCCACCGAATCGACTTCGGCCCCGAAACTGTGCCCGTTCCTACGCGCGCCGGCGAACATGACACGCGCCCCTCGCCGCGGGCCACGCATCGCCCGCTCACAGCAAAAGACCGCAAACTCAGGCGCCGCGTGAGCGCCGCCGTCGCAGGATCGCTCGCCATTGTGTCGGTCGTCGCGGGTATTGCTTTCTCTACCCGCGGAGGGGGTACAGTAGAACCCCAGCCGAGCCAAACGTACACAACAGGGGCAGACCCAATTGCAACCCACGTTGTGCCCGTCGCTAACCTCCAAGGTAAACTGAATGGAACGCACGTCACCTTCACATGGGAATACCCGGAGGCGGGCTACTCGTTCCTCGTCAAACCGCAAGGCGAAGGAAAACTGCAAACGGTCAAAGAGAAAACGGCCACCGTCGCAGCTATGCAGGCCGCAACCTGTGTGGAAGTGACAGCGCTCGCGCCCAGCGGGCAAGAATCCTCACCGGCGTCGCTCTGCGTCGCCGGTGAGGGGAAATGAAAGGAGCAGATGGAATGCACACTCGTCCATCTCTGGAAATCGACTTCGCCGGGGAGTATTACCACGTCACCCCCGGGCAAGTCTTCGTGATCGGGCGTGTCGGCGATCTCGCGATCGACGACAATCCGTTCCTCCACCGCCACTTCCTCGAACTGTCCTACCAGGACGGCCTGTGGTGGGTTGCCAACGTTGGTTCACGTATCGCAGTGACCGTGGCGGAATCATCCGGGCAAATGCAATCGTGGGTTGGGCCCGGCACGCGCCTGCCGCTCGTCATGCAGAACATGTCCCTCGTGTTCACGGCCGGCCCCACCACCTACGAAATTGATCTTACGATCCCCGAATCTGTCTACCAGACCACCAACACTGGCAAGGACGAGGTCGGTCAGACCACCGTCGGGCAGGTGGCGCTCACGCCGTCGCAGAAACTCCTGATCGTGGCGCTTGCCGAGCCGTGGCTCACCCGCATCGGTACCGGCGCGTCCGACATTCCGACGTCGGCCGCAGCCGCCGCGCGCCTGGGCTGGACTCAAACCAAGTTCAACCGCAAACTCGATAACGTGTGTGACAAACTCGCCGGCATCGGCGTGCGCGGGCTGAAGAGCGATTCCACCGGAAACGCCACCCACCGGCGTTCCCGGCTCGTCGAATACGCCGTCGCCTCCCAGCTCGTTGTTCCCGACGACGTTGCCTTGCTCGACAAAGAATACGAAGCCAACACTGACACGCAGATCTAGGGCACGCCGGTTCTCGGGCGTGGGGTGCGCTGAGCGTGGACAGGGTGTTCGGGCGCCACTTTACGTACCGGCGTCGAGCGTGAATCACGCACCGGCGTCGTTAGGGTGTCCGTAGCTGGAAAGCCGCGCAGGAGCGCCGAAATTCGTATATCCTGGCTGTGTAGAAAACTGGAAAGGAGGCTATTGTGTCGCCAAAAATTGCGGCGCCGACCGTCAAAGAGCACCACGACAACATGTTCGAAAAACTCATCGATGCTGCTGAAGACGTTCTCCGCCACCACGGGGTTGCGCAACTCACCGCGGGCGCCGTAGCCCAGCGCGCCGGGATCGCGCGCAACTCGATCTATCGGTATGTCGAATCGGTTGATGATCTGCGCGAACACGTGATTTCGCGTTACATTCCGCGTTGGCAGAGCGCCGTGAGCGAGGCACTCGAAGGCGTTGAGGATCCGCGCGAATGCTTGCTCACCTACCTGCGTGTGGCGCTCGAGCTCGCCGAGGAAACAGGGCACCGCTGGCTGATCGGCGTGATGGGCTACAAGGGCGGAAAAAACGCCAAAGCTAAGGGCACTGAGGCGGCCGCGAAGGGTGCCGGTGCGAAGGGGACGGTAGCCAAGGAAGGTGGCCGCAAGCACCGCGTCCAGGGTGGCTCGCCACGCGATGTTGTGTACGGTCCGGAGGTGGTGCGCGATTTCCACAAGATGCTCGCCGATTCGATCACTGAGCCGGTGGGGAAGATGGAAGGCGTCACTCCTGCGGTAGCGGTGCCATTGCTCACCGCGCTCCTGCGGGCCGGCATGGGCGAACTCGATGAAGGATGCGAGCTTTCAGCGGTCACGCACTCGGTGCTCGCCGCGGCCGAGGCGATTATTCAGCCGGCGTGAACTCGCTCGAAAAACTCATTGCCAACCCGCCGTCGCTGCCCGTTGTGGAGGGGCTGGCGCGGATGCGTGCCACCGTGCGCAACTTCGTGGTGAGTGCGCCGCCCGGATCCGGTAAAACCACGCTGGTGCCGCCGCTGCTGAGCGCGATGGTTGCCGGGCGGGTGCTTGTTGTTTCCCCGCGCCGGATCGTGGCGCGTGCCAGCGCACGGCGTGTGGCTGCGCTCGCGGGGGAACACGTGGGTGAGAGCGTCGGCTTTCGCGTGCGCGGGGAGACGCGGGCGGGAAGCCGTGTTGAATTCGTGACCCCGGGCGTCATGTTGCGCCTCCTCATGGACGATCCTTCCCTCGAGGGCGTGGGGGCAGTGGTGATCGACGAATTCCACGAACGTGATCTCGATACTGATCTCGCGTGCGCTTTTGTGCTGGATTCGCAGGAGGTTTTCCGCGAGGATCTGCGCGTGGTGATCATGTCCGCCACCCTGAACGCGCAGCGCGTTGCCGAGCTTGTGGGCGGTGAACTCGTGGAAGTTCCCGGCGCTGTGCACGAGGTGCGCATGGAAGAACGCGTGGGGCCGCGGGCGCTCGGCGCCACGCGCAGCGGCGCGATCGTGGTGGAACGCGAATTTTTGGCACACGTTGCCGGGGTCGTTCGTGAAGCGGCAGCTGAGTTTGCGAATGACGACGCCGAAGGAGTGTCGATCCTGGTGTTTGCGCCAGGGGTGCGCGAGGTGGCCGAGATCGCGGGGATGCTGCGGTCGGTACCTGCGGTTGGGCCCAGCGGCGAGCTACCCGTGTACGAGCTACACGGTGGGCTCGATGCACGCGAACAGGATCGGGTACTGGCCGGTGGCGAGGCATGCGTGATCGTGGCGACGTCGATCGCGGAGTCTGCGCTCACTGTTCCGGGCGTGCGTGTGGTGGTCGATAGTGGGCTCTCACGCGAGCCGAGGTTCGATGCGGCGAGCGGGATCGGTGGGCTCGTGACCGTCCATGCGGATCGTGCCGCGATGATTCAGCGTGCGGGCCGTGCCGGGCGGCTCGGGCCGGGCGTGGCATATCGGTGTCTGCCGTTCGCCACCGCCGAAAGTTTCGCCCAACCGGAGATCGCGATCGCCGATGTTTCGGGTGCAGCGTTGATGGCCGCATGCTGGGGCGCGCCAGGGTTTGAGGGACTGGCGCTGATGGATCAGCCTCCGGAGGCGAATCTTGCGGCGGCGCTCGCCACGCTTCGGGCGCTCGGAGCCGTGGACGAGGAGGGGCACGCAACTGAACGTGGCCGCGCGTTTGCGCAGGTGCCGGCCTCGCCTGCGATTGCTCGCGCACTCATCGATGGTGCCTCGATGTTCGGCGGGAGGGCGGCGGCGCGGACCGCCGCCGCCCTCAGCCTCGGGGTGCGCCCGGAGGGCGCCGATCTCCCCGCAGCCCTTGCCGCGCTCGGACGCGCGGGCAAGGGCGCCCGCGTCGCAGGTGTGAATGCAGGCGAATTTGAGCGCGAAGTTGAACGGCTACTGCGCATGGTCGAACGTGGTGGGGTTGTGGCGGGTGCACTACGCCAAAATTTGGCGTACCACCCCGCCCAGGTCTCCGGTTCGTCACACGGCAACGGGTACGGCTCAGATTCTCGGGCGGACGCGGACGAGCGCGTCGCCGGAGTCCTCGCGCTCGCGAACCCGCGGTGGATTGCGCGCGCTCGCGGCGCGGGCTTTGTGGCCGCTGGCGGAACTGGAGCCATTCTCCCTACACCTTCACCGCTTGCGGGTGAGGAATGGCTGGCGATCGGTGCACTCCGCCGCGGCCAGGGCCGCGCCGACGCCATCATCGATTCCGCCGCTCCCATCAGTGCGGAACTTGCGCTGGCTGCTGGCGCGCCCATGATCGAAACACGCCTCGAAACCGCAACCGACGGTGGAAAAGTGCGTGCGTGGGAAGTGCGATCTCTTGGCACGATCGAGCTCGAGCGTCGCAGTGTCCCCGCTTCCCCGGAGATCATGCGCGAGGCGCGGCTGGCCCACATCCGGCGCACCGGCGTCGGCGAACTCCCCTGGAGCGGGGACGCGCGTGTGCTGCGCGCCCGGCTTGCCTTCCTCCACG
The DNA here is from genome assembly GCF_029632765.1 of Arcanobacterium wilhelmae. Taxonomy (NCBI): domain Bacteria; kingdom Bacillati; phylum Actinomycetota; class Actinomycetes; order Actinomycetales; family Actinomycetaceae; genus Arcanobacterium; species Arcanobacterium wilhelmae. The sequence continues at coordinate 1,901,504 of NZ_CP121247.1, read as the reverse complement.
AGGTGCTCGGGGAACCATGGCCGGACGTCTCGGACGAGGCGCTCGCCGCGAGCCTCGAGAACTGGCTGGATGTGGGCGCTGCGCGCCCCGACGTCGCCGCTGGGCTCCGCAACCTGTTGCCCTGGCCCGAGGCCGCCCAGTTTGACGAGCTCGCGCCCGAACGTATCGCAACGCCCCTCGGGGGCGCCCGGGTTTCGTACGAAACCGGCCGCCCTACCGTGCGCATGAAACTGCAGGAAGCCTTCGGGTGGACCACCGCGCCGCGAGTCGGTGGGCAGGCGGCGGTTCCCGTTACCCTCGAACTGCTCTCGCCGGCGGGACGGCCGCTCGCCGTCACATCGGACTTGGCCTCGTTCTGGGCCGGGCCATACGCGCAGGTGCGGGCCGAAATGCGCGGGCGCTACCCGCGCCACCCCTGGCCCGAAAACCCGCTCGAAGCGCAACCCACCCGGCGCGCCAAACCCCGCAAGTAGGGGGCCGCCCCGTGCTGGCGCGCCCTCCATTCCGGCGTGACCTGCTCGGTCATACCCGTACGCGCCTGGGTGGAAATTTGTGCTCCGCCTGTGGGAGTATGTCGCCAACATCGCGACGCCAGCTCCGAAAATACTGTGAGTACTAGATAAAATCTGCACCTCCCCTGTCCTGAAAATCCGGTTTTACCTGCGTAAATGCGGGGCGCTAATCTCATGCCATCGGCCACGCACGGCCAGGTAAATTTCACGACACACGGAGAACAACCATGACTCGACGCACGATGATTCGCAAGGTCGCCTCGGCAGTGCTCGCCGCGGGTTTCCTCGCCACCGGCCTCACCGCTGTCGGCGCAACCGCCGCCAATGCTGCTCCCCGCGACAAGGGCAACTACTTCACAGCGCAAGAGCTGGCAAAGTTCACTCCCCGCACGTGGCGCGAGCTGTCCAAGGAACAGCGCGACATGTACCTCCACACACACACATGAACCTCACGCTCCTCGGCGATTCCTATACCGCAGGTAACGGCGCGGGCGAATACTACCAGGCCTCGGCCTACCGCTCCGGCCGCAACTGGGGCCACGAGTTCGCGCGCATCCTCAAGAACGAGATCAACGTGGATACGGTCATCACTAACCTCGCTCACTCGGGCGACACCACGAAGGAAGTGCTCGAATACCAGGTGCCGAACATCCCCACCGACACCGACCTCGTCATGATGACGATCGGCGGCAACGACACCAACTTCAAAAAGATCGTCATGAACTGCTTCGTGCCAGGGATCCAGAGCGCAACGGGCTGCTCGAGCCAGATCAGCGACGCCCAATCGAAGATCTCGGAAGTACGCGCAAACACCACCAAGATTTTTGAAAAGGTGGCCGATCGTCTCAAGGGTCGCAAGGCCCAGCTCGTGCTGGTGTCGTACCCGCAGCTTTCCACCGACGTTCAGTACAACCTCGGCTCCTACAATGCCGCCTGGCACGTGCGCAACCTCGGCAACCTCGCGAACAAGGCGCAGGCTGAGGAAGTGGCGAAGTGGGCAAAGAACCACCCGAAGTCAAACCTTACCGTGAAGTACGTGGATGACACCGCGAAGGTGTTCGCCGGCCACGAGCCGAACCCGGAGTTCGACGCGGATAACCCCAACCGTTGGATCAACGAGTTCTCGGAGATGAACGGCCGCCGATTCTCAGCAGGTGAAGTGAACAAGGCGTACATCGATTCCGATTTCACCCTGGATCTCAACGAGTGGTACCACCCGAACCGCGAGGGCCACTTCCAGATCGCGAAGAATATTGCGAAGCACTTCGCACACTGGTCGAAGGCCGCGAAGGCTGGAAAGCTCAAGGATTACCAGGTGCCGTCGAAGCGGGTACTCGGAAACCCGGATGAATACTCGGTGTACCTGAAGCAGGCCGCGGACAATTCCGTGAAGGCAATGGAAGCTGTCGACGCAGTCCGCGGCGAGCGCACCAACTGGGACGCGCTCAAGGCTGCCTACAACCGCCTCGAGTACTGAGCGCTAGCAACGAATCGTCACTGTTGGCGTGTGGTGAGTGTGCGAACCGCCGCTAACGATCTGCCAAAGGTAGCACTGGGACGTGTTGATCGCCTGGCTCGCTGAGCTGACGGCTCACGTAGCCGTCGACGTCGGTTGTGCGTCCGACGTCGGCCGGTGCGCCACAACGGAGGTCACTACCCTCCCCGCGCAACTCACCAGTGGGTGGCTCGCGACAGCGAGCCACCCACTTTTTCGTGCACGCAATCCGGTACGCTTGCGCGAAACAGGGCGCGCCGCGCTGGGCGCCCCACAATCGAAAGGAGCGCCGATGGCTACCGTGATCGCCGATGGCCACGAGCCGGTTAGGGAATTCTTCGCCGACTGGCTCGCTACCATCCCCGTGCCCGAAAACCGTGAGCGCGCCGCGCGCATCCTCGAGTGGGTGCGCGCCGAGTTTCCCCAGCTCGGCTTCCGGTTCGCGTGGCGCCAGCCGATGTTTACCGACCATGGCACGTTCATTATTGGCTTCTCTCCGGCACGCGAACACCTCGCGTTCGCGCCCGAGAAGGAAGGGATTGAGCACTTCGCATCAGCATTCGCCCAGGCGGGGCTCACCCATGGATCGCGGTTGGCTCGTATGCGTTGGGACGCGCCCGTTCCCTGGGATCTGCTCCGGGATGTGATCGAGTTCCAGATCGCTCAAAAGGCGGGGATAACATCTTTCTGGCGCAAGTAGCGCCGACGCCGGTGCGCCGGCCCGCGTTCCCTGTCCGGTTGTGCGAGGCGCCAGCCGTGCCCCGACGTCGCCCGGCTTTCCAGCCTTGCCGTGCCGACGTCGCCCGTTGCCCCCGCCGCCTGGCCAGCCTTCCCCTGCGAACGGAATCGCATCGGCTATCTGCGGCGCTGCCGCCAGATTTGCTGACTTTTCGCTTTCGGTTGATAATAGTGTGATAGTACTTTGATAACGTGTTATCAGGAGAGAATGATGCTGACGATAAAACCCGTCTCGGATTTACGGAATCGCTACCCGGAAATTGAGCGTATTGTTCACGAAACTGGCCAGCCCGTGTTTCTCACGAAGAATGGCTACGGGTCAATGGTGCTGATGAGTCTGGAGCAGTATGCGCAGCTCACGGAGCCTCTGGAGTCGAAGCTCGATGAAGCGGATCGCCAGGCGGGCCGCACCACTGTGCGCCTCTCACACGAGGAGGTATTCGCTGCCGCGAAGGCTCGGATCCCGACGGATGCTCAATAATCACTATCGCCTCACCTATCTTCCTCTGTTTCAAGAGGATCTGAATGGCGTGCTCGATTACATCAGTGAGAACCTTTCGAGCCCGCAGGCGGCCCGCCGCTTGGTGGTGAGCGTTGAGAATGCGATCCTGAAACGAGTGCAAGCGCCTGCCTCACACCAGCCGTTACCGACGAACGATGATCGGCCGTTTCCCTACTATGCCATCGTAGTGGGGATTACGCGGTGTTGTAGGTGCTCCTTGAGGGTGTGATGGAGGTTCGTCGTTTCATCTATATGGGCCGAGATCTGCGCAGCTTGTTGGACAGTGAGAGAGGGGAATGGCGAAAGTAACGCCGACGCCGGTGCGTCAGCCGCGCCCCGACGTCGCCCGGCTTTCCGCCGCCACCTTCCTCCGGCTCCTGCCCGCCGTGCGGCCAGCCTTCCCCGGCGAGCGGAACGGTGTCGGCTCGCGCCCGCCCAGCCGGTAGACTTTCCTCATGCGAAAGATTTTGTTTGACCTGTGGGGCCTGTTCATGCAGGTGCAGTCGGAGGAGCAGAAGGTTGCCCTCGAGGAGTACGTGGAGATCGAGAAGTACGGGGTTACGCCGGAGCAGTTCCGCGCGAAGTACCGCGAGCTTCGCGAGCCGCTCGACGCGAACAAGTGGGGTTTCCCCGAGTATCTCGAGGTGATGGGCACGGATCTGGGGATGGCGTTCCCGGATATTGATGGCTTTACGCGCGCCGATTACGAGACGTGGAACCGCCCGGATCCGGAAATGGTTGCGTGGCTGGATGAGCTCACGGAGCGCGGGCTGGAGGTTGGCCTGCTGTCGAACGTGCCGATGGCAACGCTGAACATGCTGTGGGAGGATCAGCCGTGGCTGCTGAAGTTCCGTCCGCGCATTTTCTCCGCGGTGATCGGTGCGGCCAAGCCGCGCAAGGAGGCGTTCGCGATCGCGGCCGAGCTGCTGGGCGAGGAGCCGAGCAACGTGCTCTTCTTCGACGACACTGTGGAGAACGTCGAGGCGGCCCGCGCGGCCGGCTTCAACGCGCACCACTTCGTGGGTATCGAGGACGCAAAGCCAGTGCTCGAGGCGTTCCTTGCAGACGGCTCGTTGCCTGAAGGCGACGCCGGTGCGAACTGATCTGACCCGCGGGCCGATCCGCCGCGCGGCCGTGCCAACCGACGAGCTTACTCGCCTTCAGCTCCTGGATTGCGCCTACTATCGCGACGGCCTGTGTCGCTCGTGTTCGTGGATCGAACAGCCGCTCGGCGCGCAACTCCAAGCGAAGGATGCGCGCGCCCGCACGCTCATCGACGCCGCCGAATGGCTCGAACCAGTGGCGAGCGCCAAGGAAGCGTTCCGAAACAAGGTCAAACTTGTGGTGACGGGTTCGGCCCGCTTGCCGAAGCTCGGCATCCTCGGGCCGGACGGCACTGGTGTTGACCTCGCGGATTGCCCGCTACCATCGGCGGGGATCCGCACCGCGATCGAGCCGATCCGCGCGTTCATTACGCGCGCCGGGCTGGAACCGTATTCGCCGGCGTCGGACACGGGCGCCCTCAAATACGTGATCCTCGAAGAGGCGCCCACCGGAGAGCTCATGGTGCGTTTCGTGGCGCGCCGCCGCGGAGTGCAAGGCATCCTGTTCAAGCTCCGCGCCGAGCTCGAAGCCGCCCTGCCGAACATGACCGTGCTCTCGCTCAACGTGCAACCCGAGCGCAAAGCGATCATCGAAGGCGCCGAAGAAATCCTCATCTCCGAAAACGGCACACTGCCGATGCGGTTGTGGGTGGGTGAGCAATGGGCCGAACACCCTGTTGAGCTGGCACTTCGTCCGCGGTCCTTCTTCCAAACGAACACCGACATCGCTGAAGCGCTCTATACTCGCGCCGTGCAATGGCTCAGCGGCGTGGAGAGCGCCTGGGATCTGTACTGCGGCGTGGGCGGATTTTTGCTCGCTCTCGCGGCGGCCGCGAAGCGCGCGGGCACGCCGTTTAACGGCATTGGGGTAGAGACCTCCGAGGAAGCCGTCGCGTCCGGCGCGGCTGGCGCCGCCGCCCTCGGCATGAGCGAGTCGGTGCGTTTCGTTACCGCCGACGCCGGTGCGTGGGTTCGTGAGGTTAGTGCCGCGAGCAGGGCCAACGCTGAGAAGTCTGAGCCCAACGCGCCCACAGCACGCAGCCGTGGAAACAACGAAAATCGCGCGTCGGCGTCGTCGGGAACTCCGACGTCGCTGCCGGAAGCCGTGGTGGTGAACCCGCCGCGCCGCGGAATCGGCGAGCTCGCGAACTGGCTCGAGGGTTCGGGCGTGGGGCGCGTGCTGTATTCGAGCTGCAATGTCGATACTCTTGCGAAGGATCTGGCTGCGATGCCGTCGTACCGCGTGGCGAAAGCGCAGGTGCTGGACATGTTCCCGCACACCCCGCATTTTGAAACGATCGTGCTCCTCGAGCGCGTGGTGTAGAGCAGTGGGAGGTGCGGAATGAACGAAGATCCGTTTCGCGAGTATTTACGCGATGAGCCTGGCAAGCGACGCAAAGGCTACGCGTGGCAGACGGCGATTGGCTTGCAAGCCGTTGATGGGCTCACGACGTCCGAATATTTGAGGGAAACGGCCGTGCGTAGCGTTGAGGGTGAGATTACTTTCGACGAAGCCGCCGCCTTGCTCCACAGCTACTACGAGGAAAATCCTTCTAGCGAGGCTGGAGATCGCACTGAAGAAGCCGACAAAGTATCAGTGAGGATCGCCGCGCTCTTGGCCGAGGGGGCTTTTAGCTTCACCCCGAACGAGTATGTTTCCATTCACCGCAAGCTATTTGCAGGGATTTATCCGGATGCTGGGAGCTTTCGGGATTACAACATCGCGAAAAAAGAGTGGGTTCTCGGTGGTGCAACAGTGCTGTATGGTAGCGCTTCAGAGCTAGCGGCCACGTTGGAGTACGACCTTTCAGAAGAGAAAAAATTCTCTTACACAGGGATGACGATCAACGAAGTGATCGCGCATCTTGCCCAGTTTATCTCGAGTTTGTGGCAGATCCACGTGTTCAGTGAGGGGAATACGCGGACCACCGCGGTTTTCGTCATCAAGTATTTGCGCACCCTCGGGTTCGACGTGACGAACGATATTTTTGCTCACCACGCATGGTATTTCCGCAACGCTTTGGTGCGGGCAAATTACAACGATCTAAAAAACGGCGTGTATGCCACCACTAAGTTTGTGGAGCTATTTCTTGAAAATCTGCTGCTCGGAGGGGAGCATCCGCTGCGGAACCGAGAGTTGCATATCGGTTACGGGGAAGAGCCGTCAGATTAACGCCGACGTCGGGGCCCGCCTTGCGTTCGAGTGCAAGGCGGGCCCCGGCGTCGGGAATACTTAGTCCTCGTCGGACATCGGGTGGGTGTAGAGGTACACCGACGCGGCAACCAGGCCGCCCCAGATCACGCCGATCGACACGACGAGCAGTGCAACTGCAGAAGCGCCCATGTCACATCTCCTTTGCGGGGTTGAAGTTGGTGATACTGCCGTTGCGGAAGTTCTCCGCGGTGTACTTGCCGTGAGCCCCTTGCGGGGTGTCCACGATGCCTCCGGAGGCTTCCAGGCCGTGGTAGGCCACCGGGTCGAAATCGTCCACCGGCGTGCGCCACGGAATCGAAGCGAGTACAAACGAGCCGATCGCGACGGCGAAGATCAACGTCCAACCGTACTGGTAGAGGAACGATTCGGGGTAACCGCCGTACCCGTCCACGAGCAGCGAGTACAGGGTGAGCACCATGACGACGCCGAGCACGATCGGGATCACCACGTAGATTGCGGCGTCCCACCATGTGCCGAGCTTGAGGCGCGAGTTGAAGTTCAGGTGAGTGCGCAGCAGCGGCAGGCGGCGCAGAACGTAGGCGAGGAGCACGCACGTGAGGATCGCGCATGTGACGATGCCGATCTCATTGATGTACTTGTCCACCACATCCAGGGCGTTGAGGCCTCCGGTGGTCGAGAACACCGACACGGAGATCAGGCCGTCAAGGAGAACCACCAGAAGCGACGCCGTGCGGCGACCAACGTTGAACTTCTCCTGGATCGCTGCGGAGATCACCTGCGTGAGGGAAAGGATCGAGGTCAGGCCAGCAACCACGAGCGAGACGAAGAAGATCACGCCGAACAGAGGGCCGCCGGGCATTTGGGAGATGATGTTCGGGAAGGTCATGAACGACAGGCCCACGCCGGTGAGGCCTTCGAGCTTGTCCACGCCCACGCCCTGCTGGTGTGCCATGAAGCCGAGGGTGGCGAAAACGCCGATGCCTGCGAGCACTTCGAAGGAGGAGTTCGCGAAACCGGTGACCAGTGCGGTGGGCGTGATGTTGGACTTGCGCTTGAGGTAGCTTGCGTAGGTGAGCATGATGCCAAAGCCCACTGAGAGCGAGAAGAAGATCTGCGTGTAAGCGGCCAGCCACACTTGCGGGTTAGCGAGCGCTGCCCAGTTCGGGGTGAAGAGCGCGTTCAGGCCCTCCGCGGCGCCGGGTAGCGTGAGTGCGCGCACCACGAGCGCTACGAAGATCACGACGAGCACGGGGATGAAGAACTTGTTGGCGCGCTCAATGCCACCAGCAACGCCCATTGCCATGATGATGGCGACGACGGCCCAGATCGCGATTAGCGGCCAGAAGATCCCCGGAACCACCGACGTCGGCGCTCCGGGATCGGACAAGTGCAGGAAGTCTTTCACGAAGAAGCCCGTGGGGTCCTTGCCCCACGCGAGGTTCACGGAGAAGAACACGTAGCGCAGTGCCCACGCGAGAATCACCGCGTAATAGGCGGTGATGACGAAGGAGACGAGCACTTTGGCCCAGCCGATGAACTCGAAGCTGGCGCGGATACGGCGGAATACTGCCGGTGCGGAACCTTGGTAGCGCTGGCCGATCGCGTAGTCGAGAAGGAGCATGGGAAGCCGGCGGTCAGTAGTGCCACGATGTACGGAATCATGAACGCTCCGCCGCCGTTGGTAAATGCTACGCCCGGGAAACGCCAAATGTTGCCCAGGCCGATCGCCGAGCCGACTGCCGCCATGATGAATCCGAATTGACCGGTCCACTGTTCGCGGTGTGGGGCCGACGTGGACGAGGTAGACGCCTCCGTGTGGTCCTTCGCCATTGTTGTGCCTCCTTGTTTGTTAAAAGGTGAAAGCAAAACTAGCGGGATTTGGGGGCGGCGGACTAACGGTGTCCAAAAGGTGAGACGCCGGCGCGATTTCGAAAACTAGATGACCTGGATAAATGGTCTTAAAAGGGCGCGGAGTATGTTTTGCCGAAACAATTGGAGTTTTTTTGTGATTAAGTTTTCTGTTTCAATTTTATTGACAACGAAGTCGAAAGGAGTACCAAGATGATACGCAAACTAATGGCCGTAGGAGTGCTGGCGTTGATTAGTGGAAGTAGCTTATCGATGTCTCCGATCCTTACTGAGTCACAGGTACCTTCAAGGGGAAAGTCACTGATTAGTGTGATTGGTGTTAAAGATGAATATTTGAAAGATCGAATTGGATTGGAAATGGTGCGGAATAAAGGTTCCGTGGTTTTTGAGAAAAATAAATTCGATGTAGCTAGCGAGTTTCGTTACGTCGAGCCAGAGAAGGCTCTTCAACGGTTCTCTCAGGAGAACTCGGCAGTTCTATCACATTTGCAGAAGCGCTTAGAGTTACCTGAATTGGGGATACATAATGCCGACGTTTATGAACAGGCCTTGATTCCTTTCGTTACTGCGGATTCCTTTCGTGGCTCCCGTGTTGAGGCGTGGGAGTCGCGTGATGCTTCGACAGTGCTGGAGTTTGTCGGAGCATTGGAAGAGAGTTATGCGCCTTCGACATTTAAAAGTATTCTGAAACAGATGGACCGCAAACGCGTGGGACAGCCTGGCGTTCGTGAAGCGATTCATAATTTCTCCAGTACTGCACCGGCGTTGGCTGCTGAAAATTCGTATTTTGTGAGGCGAGTCCTTGCACAATCTGACCCTTATGGAATTATTCACCGTATTGATGGCGGTAGCGCAGGAGGTTATTCGATCACAAAGGCGATTAGCTACGCGGAAAGGCATGCGACAAACCCCAACCCAACATATCGTTATTTTGCTGGTAATGACTGTGCGAACTTTGTTTCGCAAATCATGAAAGCAGGGGGTTTTACTGAGAATGATCAATGGCGTTCCGGAAATGGTCGCCCCACTCGTTCTTGGTCTGTCGCAAACGATTTTGCCAATCGGTTTGGCATTACAAGGACTTGGAGCAACGCGGCGGATTTTACCAAATACGCAGCCAAGGGGTGGCCGGTTGGTTTCAAATCTGGAACCACAGTAAAGCATGTCGGGTTTGTTGTCGCGAAAGGTGGTCGGTATTACCATCAAGGGAGGTCGATCACTGATTTGAAAATTGCTCAACACTCGGGAAATTATGTGGGATGGCTGAAGAATGCAAAGCAAAATCACGCTCGAAATTGGTTGAATGTGGAGAAATGGGTAACGCCATGAAAAAGTATTATGTTTCCCTATTTGTCATTGTTGCTATTTTGGCAGCGCTGAGTATATGGTTGTTCGTCTCTAGTAAACAGCAATTAAGTATTAATAAGGAATCGGTTACTCACGCGCAATCTGACTTCGGGGGAGAGGTTGCGACAGAGGACTATGTTGTGTCTTTGGAGGGGGAATCCTTCAGGTTGCAGGGCCCCACTTACTTTAAGGATGTTGCCGAGGGCGTCCATGATGTCGTAGGTAGGTTGGAGAAAGAAATTTCCCGTGCGCAAGAGCTAACGGATCTTGGTGAACTTTCTGTAGACAACGTGTCGGCCTATATCTCACGGGTGACACCGCTTGTTACGGCGGATGTTGTTGGCGGACACCAGATTACGGCTGAGGAGAGTGCGGGATTTGCAAAGTTGCTCGACGCATTAACCTTGATCGAAGGTACTGAGAAAGCAGACGTTTTTCGCTCGGCTATCCGTGATCTTGCGTCGCGTGGTACGAGTGCAGTTACGCAAGACGATCTTGATAGATTTTCATCGGCTGCGCCTTCGGTCGCAGAGAATTTTGTGTTCATTGAAAGTCTACGTCAGAAAATGGCTGATAAGAAGTGACGAATTGTAGCTTAAGCACCAAAAATTCTGGGCCGGGCGTGTCGTCAGGACTAACCAGTGACATGCCTGGCTCAGACACGCTTTTGGCATTTAAGCCGACATGCCCTTGGGTTCTTTAGGTACTGAAAGTTGCCGGGCATGAAAAATGGCTCGGCGGGAAAATTCAACCACCGAGCCAAATGCGCGCCCGAAGGGATTCGAACCCCCAACCTTCTGATCCGTAGTCAGACGCTCTATCCGTTGAGCTACGGGCGCATGTTCTCAAAACGATCCGTTCTGCGAACAGATAAAAGCTTACGTCCGTCGCGGTGAAAATCCAAACTCGCAGAACGTGGCGTAGCGCTCATTTATCCGTTTGGTGATATGTGGGAGCGCATGGCGATGCGGACGCGTGGGCGGATAAGATAGGGGACATGACTGAGATGAATGTGGAGGAAACGCTTCGCGATCCTCGAGCCGAAAAATGGCAGAACTGGCACGATAAGCGCAATGAGGAGCTTGCCGAGGAGTTCGGGTGGCTCACGCTGATTTCTTACGAGTGGATTGATTGGGTTCCCACGCCGATCCGCGATTTCCCGGGCATGTACCAGGTGATGTCGGATGAGAGCGGCGATTTCCTGCGTGCAATGCTCACCGAGAAGGATTCAGTTTTCCGCGACGGCGAACCGGTGGTTGGCGAGGTCGATTTCCGTCTCGAGAACGAGGAGTCGGACATGAGCCTGCACACCACGTTGTGGCGTGCCGAGGTGATTCGCCGCTCGAACCGTTACGCGATCCGCGTGCGCCGCTCGGATTCGCCGGTGCGGACCCGTTTCGAGGGCGTTCCCAGCTGGACGTACACGGCCCGCGAGGTTTACCCGGCCACGATCACGCTGCTGGACGAGCCGGTGCGCGGCGAGCGCGCAACCGCCCGCAAGGATGTGCATAGCCCGTACGAGGTGACTGCTGATCTCGCGGTGGAGGTCGACGGCGAGGTTCGGCATTTCCAGTTGGAGGGCTCGCCGGAGGGCGGGTTCCACTTCACGTTCCATGATCCGACGAACGGTGAGGAGAGCGCGGATTGGCGTTTCGTGCCGGTGGAATCCCCGTGGATCGCAGGCAAGAAGCCGCTTTCGGAGCGCACAGCCGAGGTTGAGGTGGATTTCAACTATTCGATGAACTTCCCGGCAGCATTCACGCCGTGGGGTACCTGCCCGATGCCACTGCCGGGCAACGAGTGGCCACTGCCGGTGCGCGCGGGTGAGTTGCGCGTCGAGCAGATGACGTGGCGCCGAATGCAGGATCGCGCGAAGCGCGAAAAGGCGTGAGCATAGCCTTCGAGAGAATCTGAATATGGTAAGAACCCCGCTAAATCGTTGATTTAGCGGGGTTCTTACCGAGCGGAGATGGAGGGATTTGAACCCTCGAAGGGCTTTAAGACCCTTACACCCTTAGCAGGGGTGCGCGATCGACCACTCTGCCACATCTCCAGACCCACCCAGAATACCGGCATTCGTCCCAAAGCGCCAAACGAAAACTCGTTGAGTGGACGACGTCGTTGCAAGGCTCCATGAAATGCGAGAAAAATTGGTGGTACCGCTATGTGACCGTTTTTGTCGAATTTTTACTCGAAGTCGAGTGCGACGCCGGTAGCAGAAAGCGAATCCCGCTGGCGTCACATGCCAGCGGGATTATCCGCGGAGAGTGGGGGATTCGAACCCCCGATGCAGGATCACTACATAACGGTTTTCAAGACCGTCTCATTCGGCCGCTCTGACAACTCTCCTTCGCCGACGCCGGTGCGCACCACGCGCCCAACACCGACTTCCCCAGTGTAGAGGAAAACTGGCCCGGGTACGTAGCCAGCACACCGACGTCGGGAGGAAACTACTTCGTCGAGCCCTGCAGGAGAGCCGAAACGAAGTACTTCTGGCCCGCGAAAAAGACCACAAGCGGGATCACCATCGAGATGAATGCGCCTGCTGCGAGCAGATCAATATTCGCCGAGAATAGGCGCAACTGCTCGGCGAGCGCCACGGTGATCGGCTTGTCGTTCGGACCAGCAAAAATCAGCGCCACGAGCATATCGTTCCAGGACCACAGGAACTGGAAGATCGTCAGCGACGCCAACGCCGGCATACCCAGCGGCAACGCGATCTGGAAGAAAATACGCCACTCGGAGGCGCCGTCGAGCCGTGCCGCCTCGAACGTCTCCTCGGAAATCGCCCGGAAATAGTTGCGCATCAGGAAGATCGCGAACGGCAACCCGAACGCCGTATGGAACAAGATCACCGCCAGGCGCGTGCCGAAAATCCCGATCGCGCCGAACAGTTGCGCGAGCGGAATGAACGCCACCTGCAACGGCACCGCCATCAGCGCCACGATCATCACGAGCACGGCCGTGCGGCCCGGGAACTCGATCCACGCCAGCGCGTATCCGGCCATCGCGCCGAGCAACACCACGAGCAGAGTGGACGGCACCACGATCAGAACCGTGTTGATCAGCGACTGCACCATCGACTGCGAGCCAAGGATCGACTGATAGTTCTCCCACGTGAACTGCGCAGGCTTGGCGAAAATGTTCCACCAGCCTGTTTGCGCGTTATCCTGCGGCGAGCGCACGGACTGGAAGAACAGGCCAACCGTAGGCAGTAGCCACATCGCGCCCACGAGCAGCAAAATCACGTTTACCACCGAGTGCGATAGCGCCCGCTGGATCCGGTACCCGAGCGACGGCTTTTTCGCGGGCTGGGCTGGCGCGGTCGGCGTCGGCTGCGCGGGCGACGCCGTGGGCTGGGCTGGTGGCGCCAAGTGCTTTCCCGACGCCGGTGCGTACGTTTCGTTCCCCATCTCAGTTCCCCTTCCTGAAGTTGCGCACCTGCCACAGCATGAACGGCAACACCATGAGCAGCAGGAGCACGGCGAGCGCCGAGCCGAGCCCGTAAGAGTAGTTGCCGAAGTGCTTCCACATTTCCACCGCCACCACGGTGCCGGCTTCCTTGGATTGGCCGGGCGGGATCACGTAGACAAGGTCGAAGATTTTGAGAACGTTGATTGTGAGGGTCACGAGCACAACCGTGACCGTTGGCATGAGCTGCGGCACCGTGACGTGCCGGAACACTTGCCACTCGTTCGCGCCGTCAACACGGGCAGCTTCCTGGAGCGAGCGGTCGGTGGCAGACAGGCCCGCGCCGATCATCACCATCGCAAAACCGGCCCAAATCCACACGAACGCGATGATCATCACGGGCGTGATCAGCGACGTTCCGAGCCAATTGAAGCCGGTTGGCCCCTTCGCGAAATTCGTTGCTGGCAGCGTGATGCGGTATTCGCCGCTTGCGGGCGGAGTGATCGTGAACGTGCCGTCGTCGGCGGTGGCGGTGGAGGCTGCAACCTGGCCGTCTGCGGACACAAGGCTCACTTCCATGCCGCCCAAGCCGATTTCATTCGCATCAATCACGCCGGATTCGCCGCCGCCTCCGCGGGCGAAATCCAGCCACACGGTTCCGGTGATCGCGCCGGCGTCGGTGGCGGGCTGGGCGGCGGGCGGGGCATCTTTCGGCTGGTCTGCCGGCTTAACGCCCACAAGTGGGATGAGCACAGGCTCGCCGGCACGCACCGTGCTGGTGGTCATCGCGCCGTCGTCGGCCACGGAAATCGCCTCCGGATCGCGCGGGCGGGCGCCCGGATAGTGCGACGAATCCCCGAAAATCGACTGCACCGCGACGATCGTTGCGTTCGCCGTGCCAATCTCGGGGTTCTGCTGGAAGATCGAACGGAAAATAATGCCGGCCGCGAGCATCGAGATCGCCATCGGCATGAAAATGATCAGGCGGAATGCCGTTTTCCAGCGGATCTTGTCCATCAGCACCGCGAAAATCAGGCCGAGAACCGTGGTGATCAGCGGCGCGGCCAGCACCCAAATCAGGTTGTTTTGGATCGCGCGCTGCGTGGCCGACGCCGAAAACATCGTGGCATAGTTTGCCAGGCCAACGAAGTTTCCTGAATCGTCAAACAGCGAGCGGAACACCGAATACACGGCCGGATAGATCACGAGCACCACCAGCAGGAGGGCTGCTGGGAGCAGGAACCTCGCGATATTGGCCGGGATTGAGGAGTCGCCGCTGCGCGCATTGCGCCGTTGCGGCGCCAGCGTCGCCCCAGCTGCCGACGCCGGTGAGTGAGTTTCGCCCTGGGTGTGGGCTGTCATGTTGTCACTTCCTTGTGAAATATGAAAATGGGCGGGGAGGGGCGAGTGGCCCCTCCCCGCGTTCGAGTTGGTGGCGGGACGGCCACGAAGGCCGCCCACGCTCAGGCGTTACTTGTATGCTTCCGTGGCTGCCTTCTCAAGAGCAGCCATCGTGCCCTCAACATCAGCCGGCTTCTGGTAGAAATCGATGAAGATCTGCCACATGCCCTGGCCCTCAGTACCGCCAAACGCGGACGGAACCAGATCGGACATGTCGAACTTGAACACTTCCGCGTTCACCAGCTCGTCGGCGATCTGACGGGAGATCTCATCCGGGTACAGGTTCATATCAGCATTCTTGTTCGGCGAAGTGAAGCCGCCCAGCGCGATCCACGTGTTCGCGGCCTCCGGCGATGCGAGGTACTTCATGAGTGCCTGCGTGCCCTTGTTCTCGTCGAATGCCACGGCCACGTTGCCAGCGCCCATCACCGACGGCTTCGAGCCGTTGATCGACGGCCACGGGTACAGCTTCGCGTCCGTGCCCACCTTCGACTTCGTCTGTGAGGTAATGTTGCCCGCCACGAAATCGCCCTCGTACACGGTGGCAGCTGCCGGCTTCTCACCGAACACCGCCGTCACCGAATCCGGGAACGTGCGCTGAGCACCACCGGGCTGGATGAGCGCCGAATCGCCCCACAGCTTCGAGAGCACATCCAGTGCCTCCTTCACCGACGGGTCCGTCCACGGGATCTTATGCTCGGTGAGCTGGTCGTACTTCTCAGGGCCAGCGGTGCGCAGGTAGACGTTCTCGAACCAGTCCGTTAGCGGCCAGCCGACGTCGGCGCCGATCGAAATGCCGGCGTAGCCCGAATCGGAGAGGGTCTTGAGCGTCTTTGTGAAGTCTTCCCAGGTGGCGGGCGCGGTAGCGCCGGCCTCCTCGTAAAGCTTCGTGTTGTACCAGATCGTGGACTTGTTCGCGGCCTTGAACCACACGCCGTAGTTCTTGCCGTCCACCGTGGACAGATCCGCCCAAGTCTGGGCGTAATTCTTTGCGACGGCGTCGCTAACCTCCGCGGACAGAGGCTTGATCGAGCCCTTCGCCGCGAGCTGCTTGAGCAGGCCCGGCTGCGGAATTAGCGCCACGCTCGGCGGCTTCCCGCCCTCGATCTGTGTGCCGAGCGCCGTGGCAACGTTGTTGCCTAGCGACGTGTAGGTGACCTTCGCGCCCGTGGCCTTCGCGAAGCCGTCGAGAACTTTCTGGAAGTTCTCCTGCTCCGCGCCCGACCAATCCGACGCCACCGAAATCGTTTCACCCGTCAGATCCGGGTAGTCACCCTTCACCTCGGTTGCCGGTGCTCCACTCGCGCTTGACGACGTGGTGTTCGGAGCGGTTCCGCCACATGCGGCGAGAAGTGCAGTTGTCGCCACGAGGGCGGCGAGCGATGTTGCTCGTTTCATTAGGGCTACCTCCTTGTAGACTCCCTTGGAATGTAACACACAACACTCGCCCATGGGGGACGTTTGTCCCACAGCGAAAGATCGGGTCCGACGTCGGGGCGCGAGTTGCGCCGAAGGCTACAGGAGCTGCTCGAGAACCAGAGCGACGCCGTCGTCGTCAACCGACTCGCCCACAGTGTTCGCATGCGAACGCACGTAATCCGAGGAATTCCCCATCGCGACGCCGAGGCCACCCCACTCGAGCATCTCGCAGTCGTTGCCCGAATCGCCCATCGTGAGCGTGTGAGCACGCGGAATGCCAAGCGCCTTGCGTACGTCCTCCAAGCCGGAGGCCTTCGAGACCCCCGCAGGCGTAATGTCCATCCACGCCGACCAGCCCACCGCATACTCAACGCCGGAAATCCCCAGCTTTTCAACGCGATCGAGCAACTCGCCCGCGCTCATCTGCGGAACGCGCACCGTGAGCCGGCTCGTGATCGGATTCGCAAGCAGATCCTCGATTGACGTAACCTGCGTGACCCCCGCAAGCTCGCCGTCGGGGAACTCTTCCGTGAGGCGGATCGGGCCGCCCACAGTTTCTAACGCGATGATCGCGCCCGGCACGTTCTGGGAAATCAGACGCATCTCCTTCGACGCATCAAACGTGTGAGTGCGCCAAAAATGCATCGGCGTGCTCGCCAGGCGGTACTGCGCCGGAACCGGCTCGAGGCCCGAGACGTCCAGCCCGCCCAGTGCACCGGCGTCGTCGCCCACCGCCGTCACCACAGAACCGTTGGAAAGCACCGCAAACCCGCGGTCCATGCCGAGCGGCTCCATCACGATGTCTGCAGCACCAATCGAACGGCCGGTGGCCACCATAATGTGGGTGCCGGCGTCCAGATGCGCGCGGATCGCCTGAGCAACGCGCGGTGAGAGCGTGGTGTCGTGGTGGATGATCGTGCCATCAATATCGAGCGCAACCATCAGCGGCGGGCCTGCCTTCGGCAGCCCCGCCGCCTCCAGCGCCTCGCGCCACGGCGTGGTGGGGAGCGGCCCCACCGGTTCCCGGCGGCCGCCCACTAAGCGCGCCCGACCGGCTCGATCACCTCGCGGCCGCCCATGTACGGGCGCAGCGCCTTCGGGATCACGAACGTGCCATCAGCCTGCTGATGATTCTCAAACAAGGCCACAAGCCAACGCGTGGTAGCAAGCGTGCCGTTGAGCGTTGCCACCGGCGCGTTCTTGCCTTCCACCTTCTGGCGGATGTTCAGGCGGCGCGCCTGGAATGTGGTGCAGTTCGAGGTTGAGGTGACCTCCATGAAACGATTCTGGGTGGGTAGCCACGCCTCGCAGTCGAACTTCTTCGCAGCGGAGGAGCCCAGATCGCCCGCCGCCGTGTTGATCACGCGGTACGGGAGTTCCACCTTCGCCAGCATCTCCTCTTCCCAACCCAGGAAACGCTCGTGCTCCTGGGCCGCATCAGCCGGATCGATGAACGAGAACATCTCCACCTTGTTGAACTGGTGAACGCGGATGATTCCGCGCGTATCGCGCCCATACGAGCCAGCCTCGCGGCGGTAGCACGACGACCAGCCGATGTAGCGCAACGGGCCGCCGGACAGATCGATAATCTCGTCCTTGTGATAGCCAGCGAGTGCCACCTCCGAGGTGCCCGTGAGGTACAGATCATCTGCGGGCAGGTAGTAAATCTCGTCAGAGTGCGCACCAAGGAACCCGGTGCCGGCCATGATCTCGGGCTTGACCAGCGTGGGGGTGGTGAGCATCGTGAATCCGGCGGCCTGTGCCTGATCGGCAGCCATGGTCAGCAACGCCAACTCGAGGCGGGCACCCATGCCCTTGAGGTAGTAGAAACGCGAGCCGCCGACCTTCGTGCCGCGCTCCATATCGAGGGCATCGATACCCTCGGCAACGTCCAGGTGATCCTTCGGCTCAAAACCTTCGGCCGCGAAATCGCGGATCTCGCCTACGTGCTTGACCACTTCATAATCGTCTTCCCCACCCTCGGGCACGTTCGCCTCAACGAGGTTCGGGATGGCGTACATTGCGGCGGAGAAATCGGCGTCGGCCTGGTTAGCCGCCGCCTCGAGTTCCTTCACCTTTGCGGAAAGCTCCTTCGCCTGGGCGAGGATCGCGGGGCGCTCCTCCGGCGACGCCTTACCCACCGACTTCGAGACGAGCTTTTGCTCCGCGCGTGCCTCCTCAAACGAGGCGAGGGCAGAGCGGCGGGCCTCATCGGCCGCAATAGCCGCGTCCACAACTTCTTCGCTCGCCTGGCGGCGACGCTGGGACTCGCGGACGATTTCAGGATTTTCGCGCAGGATTCGAATGTCGATCATAGGTATAAGAATAGGCGCTTTGTGGAGCGTTCGCCTACCCGCGCCGAGGGGCGGAAAGTTGCACCCGTGGATTTGCTCGAGCACCGGCGTCGGCGGCGCGGGCAGGTACTACCGCAGAACGTGACCGTTTGCCGCGTGCGGCGGTACCCTTGGAGGTATGACCTGGAGCATGTTAGTGGCGCTTATTGCGCTGGGAGTTGCAGTGTTCGCGCTTCTCACCGCGTGGAAAAATCAGGCCGCGCTGGCCGCATACAAGAAGCGGCTTTCGCGCGGGCAACACACGCCGGCGGCGCGCGCCGCCGCGGAGAACGACGGCCCTCCCGTCGTGGTCTATAACCCCACGAAAAAGGCGGATTTTGACTACCTGAAGCAGACTCTTTCGCGGGTCGCGGCGGATGCGTCGCTACCTGAGCCGGTGTGGCTCGCGACGACGGCGGAGGATACTGGCACGGGCCAGACGAAGCAGGCAATCGAGATGGGTGCCTCCGTGGTGATCGCTGCCGGCGGAGACGGTACGGTCACCGAAGTGGGTGCGGCTCTCGCGGGCAGTGGCGTGCCGATGGGGCTGCTTCCGGTTGGTACCGGAAATCTGCTGGCTCGTAACTTGAATCTTCCGCTCGATTCGGAGCGCGATATGGCTGTGATCGCATTGACGGGCCGCGATCGCGCACTCGATCTGGGGCATATGATCGTGCCGGAGCAGGATGCGGACGCAGCGGAGCTCGCGGCGGCGTTGAAGCGCGACCATACGAGTGCGGAGCTGGCCAAGCCGGGCGATTACCCGTTCCTCGTGATCGCGGGTGTGGGCTTCGATGCGGAGATTATGGGCGGTACGTCTTCCCAGCTCAAGGAGCAGATTGGCTGGTTGGCGTACGTGCGTGCGGCGATCCCTGCGGCGTTCGCGAAGCGCATGCACCTGACGTTGCGTGTGGGTTCTGGCGCGGCCGACGAGACCGCAGTGGTAGAAACCGATGCGCGTTCCGTGATGTTCCTGAACTGCGGCGAGATTACGGGCGGGCTTGTGCTCGATCCGGATGCGAAGCCCGACGACGGCTGGCTTGAACTCGCCGTCCTTGATACTCGCGGCGGTATTTTCGGCTGGGCTGCGCTGGCGAGCAAACTGGGCACGGGTATGCGTGCGCCGAAGAACAAGAGTTTGTCTGGGCAGATCGGCTCGATGGACATGCATCGCATTCGCGAAGTTTCCGTTGAGACGCGCACGTTCCAGCAGATCCAGGCCGACGGCGATGCTTACGGCTACGCTCGTAGCGTGTGTGCTCGGATCGACCCGGCTGTGTTGCGGGTTCGCGTAGGGAACTGAGTCCGTTTTCGGGGCCCGACGTCGGGAGAATTCTGCGGGCGCGAAAAGTGATCGCGAAATTTTGTCGTAGGCGGGGTATAGGTTGGTGGCATGAGGGTTCGAGCGAGTAAAAGCGCGGCGATCGCTGTGGCGGTGGCCGTGCTTTTCGTGCTCGTTTCCGTTTTCGCTTTACCTGCGTGGAAAACCGCGTTCGACGCCGAACGGCGGGATTTTGGTGGCCGTGGGCAGCTCCTAGTGGTCGGGATTCCGGGGCTGCGCTGGGATCAAGTGGATGATCGGGTGACGCCGGAAATTGAAAGCTTTACGCGCTGGGGTGTGAATGCGAATCTCAGTGTGGTCACGCGTGGAGAAACAGCGTGCCCGGATGCCGGGTGGCTCACATTGAATGCTGGAACGATCGCGCAGGCGCCTGCGTGCGGAGCCGGAGCGGGGGCATTGTCGAGCAAAGCGGGGGAGCAGGGGCTGAGTCGTGATCAGTGGGCCTCCCTGGTGGAAGTGAATGTGGCGAACCCGTTTGAGCCGGAATTTGGAGTGTTGGCACAGGCGCTTCGTGGGAAGAAAGTGGTCTCAATCGGGCGCGGGGGAGCGATTGCTTCTGCGGATGAGCATGGCGTTCCCGCGGGTGCACACTATGAATTGTCGGGGCGAACGGCCGCGCAGGTGTACGAGGCTGAAGGCCTCGAACATGCTGATGTTGTGTTCGCGGATCTGGGGCCGATCGGGTACCCGTCGTCGGATTCGAGTGGCGGTTTCGCTTCGAAGCTTCGTGTGGTGTTCGGTGGAGGTGAGAGCGAGAGCGTTGATCAGGCGCGTCTTCGCGCAGTCGACCGCGCATTCGGTGAACTAGTTAAAGCCGCTGGGGATGCGCGTGTGATGCTCATTGCGCTGGGCGATACCGGTTCGCGGGCGCGGCTCCACGTGTTTTCCTATGGGCCGGAAAGTTTAGTGCTTCCCGATCCGGCAGGCGGCTCGAGGGATGCTGGAGTCGCCCAACTGGCAAAGAGGTGGGGTGGCAGCGAGGCTGCAACTGCGGGTTCAGGCGAGTATGCGAGCTCGTGGTCAACCCGCAAGCACGGATTGATCCAGCTGACCGACGTTGTTCCCACGATCCTGAGTGCTGTGGGTGTCAAGGCGCCGAATGGAGCGCGTCAGATCGGTTCCGAGGTGTGGAGCTCGCTGGCGGAATCTCCCAATACGGCGTCCCGACTTGAAGACGCGGAAAAACACGGAGCAGTGACTCGCTCGGTCGTCGGTGTGTTCTACACGTTATGGGGTATCAGCGCGCTTGGAGCGTTTGCTTTGTTATGGCGGTGGCGGAAGAAACACGCGAAGGCCATGCGTATGCCACGCTGGCTCGTGCAGGTTTTGCTCAGCGTCGCATCGCTTCCCGTGGCATCGTTCTTGATCAATTTGGTGGCCTGGTGGAACTCCTCTGTTCCGGTTGTGGGCTTCGTCGTGGGTGTGGTTGTAATTGCGGGCGTGATCGGCGTCGGCGCGGAGGTTGTCGGCGTGATTTCTGGTCGGCTGATAGATGCCGCCAGCCAGGAACCGGCCGGTGTTGAGCCGGCGGTGGTTCGCTCTGTCAGCCCAGTGAGCCGGAACGGAGCTACCAGTGCGGCGGTGGTTGCGTTTGTGACGGCTTGTGTGATCGGATTGGACGCAATCTACGGATCCGCCTTGCATTCGCCGTCGGTGCTCGGTGATCAGCCACAGTCGGGCGGCCGATTCTACGGGTTGTCGAATGCGCCATTCACCGTGTTTGCGGTATCAATGCTGGTGCTCGCAGCAGCGGGGGCATATGTGATACTTGCAGTGAAGTGGCGTGGCGTTGCTGTTGGTGGAATCGTTGCACTCGGTGTGGCTTCCGTGGTGATCGACGGCTCGTCGGACATCGGCGCTGATTTTGGCGGAGTTCCGGCACTCGTCGTGGCATTCTCGCTTTTCGCGCTGATGGTTGCGGGCAAGGCGCTGCGCGTGCGGAACGTGATCGCTATGCTGGCGGTAGCTACGGGAGTCACCGTCGTTGCAGCGTTCATCGATTGGCTTCGGCCTGCGCAATCGCGCACACACCTCGGGAAATTCTTTGACGCCGTCGTACATGGGGATGCCTGGCAGATCGTGGTGAGGAAACTCGGGTTCCTACTCGGCTCCGTGCCGGTAATCGTGTGGGTGCTGATCCTCGCGCTCGTTTTCGGTGCCGCGTGGTTTGGGTGGCGCCAGGCGCGAAGCGGCTGGCGCCTGGATATCGCCAGCCTGAATCCATTCGGCCAGGCGGCGATCGCGATCTGCGCCCTTGCGATCGTCGGATTCGCGCTCAACGATTCCGGCCTCGTGCTTCCCATGGCCGCGATCTTCGTTGGCGTTCCGCTCATCTGCGTAAGTATCAATCAGTAACGCCCAAAGGCGTTATACGGCGCCAAATCCTCGCCCTTCGGGCCGCGTACATCAGCCGGCACACGCATCCGCTTCGCCTTGCGCGCGGCAACCGCGCGCAGCACATCCTTATACTGCGAGGCACGGTGCAACTGCCCCGAAAGATCATTCGCCGTTGCCCGATGCCGCAAGTTGCACGGCACCTCCTGAACAGTAAAACCGGCCACAAGCAGGTCGATCGTCATGCCAACCTCAACGCCCCAACCGTGAGCCAGCGGGCGCACAGCCTCAAACGCATCACGCGTAATACACCGCTGTCCCGAAAGCGGAGCCAACGGAACCCAGCCCGTCGCGTTCTCGATCGCCTTGCGCCCGGCACCAGTGACAAAACCATGGCCACCCGCACCCTCCTGCGGAGGTAAATAGGCGATCGTACAATCCACCGAACCGTGCAAAACAGGATCAATCAGCGGGGCTGTTTCAATTGCGGAATCACCCAAATCGGCGTCGATAAACAGAAGCGCCCGCGGAACCTGCCCATCGGCGTCGCGCATCGCAACCACCGACGCGCCCGTCTCCATCGCGGCAGCCTTCCCGCGGTTCACGCTGTGCCGGATTGCAGAGGCGCCAGCCGCGCGAGCCACACCCTGAGTATCGTCGCTCGAGCCGTCGTCAACCACAATCACCATATCCACCCCAGGGATCGCGCGAGCCGCACGAACCGTTGCGCCGATACGCTCTGCCTCGTCCTTCGCCGGAATAATCACAGCCACATGGATCGGGGCCTCGCGCCCCTCAGATTCAACGTCGCTCACGGTACCTCCCAGTCGTTCACCCTGGCCATTCTATCCGCTCCACCGTCGCAGCCTTGCAATTCGTGGAGCAAACCGTGTCCACCCTCAGCGTATCTATAGGCCAATCTATACAGAATGCAAACCGACGCCGGCACGCAAAAAGCGCACCGGCGTCGGCGGAAAACTCCCAAAAATCAGCGCAACGTGAGCTGACGCGAAACGATACCGTTACGAGCTCGGCGCTCCTCCGGCGTCAACGCCGTATCCTCAGCGAGCGCAGCCTCAAGCTTCGGAGCAAACTCGCCCAGCGGGCCCACGAGCTCCTCAGCCTCCGTACCAGCCTCCAACTCCCACACAGGGATCAACATGCCCGACGTGCGGAACGCACCCTTGAATACGGCGCCGTCGAAGTTCAGCTCACGCTTGGCTTGCAGGCGAGCAAGCGCGTCGAGCATCTCGGCCTCCGCCTCAGGGCGCACCCAACGCACAAACTCGCGCTGCATGCGGCACCAGAAGGCACCCTCGAAGCCCTCAACCTCAACGGTCGGAACCATCTGGCCGGCGGTCTCTTCAACAGCAGCCTTCACGTCCGGTTTGGCAAGCTCATCCTCCGAAACCCAGAAAGCGAAGTTCGAGTACGCCGTAAACTCCGGCTCGAAGCTCAGATCCAGAACGTCAGCCAGGCGCTCGCCGTCCGCATCCGGAAGCTCGGAAGCGGCGGCGGTCTCGCCAGCCTCCAGCTCGAGAGCGGCCAGCAGGCGATCAGCAATATCGAGCGAGGCGTCGCCCGAATTCATCACCGTCTGAGCAGCAGCCATCGCCACGCCATCCTCGCGGCGCGCCGCCGACGCCATGCCCGGCAGCACCGACACAATCAGTGCATCTTCGCCGCCATGCGCCTCATTCAGCTTCACGCGCAGGGTGGCCGCCGGCACGATCTCGCGCATCGCCACAAGGCGCGCCTCGAAATCGAGCCCCTTAAACGGGCGATCCACAAACTGTACGCGCTTCTTCTTCGGCGCCTTCTCGCGCTCGCGACGGCTCTTCTTGCCCATGATTCTCCTTTTTGCCGGCGGAAGCCCGCCGTCGTTACGTTTTTCGTTCCCGACGCCGGTGCGCCAGTTTTCGCTTACCAAGACTAGCAAAAGTGCGGACGCAAGGCCGCTCCCGCGCGGTATGGGAGCGAGGCGAGATCCGGTGAGTGTCATTTCGGGGGCGTTTTCGGTCACTCTTGCCATATATGGCGAGGTGGCGCGTGAGGTCCCCCGAAATGAACGCGCTGCGCGGTGAACACAAAGCGACGCCGGTACGCGAGATGCGCACCGGCGTCGGGAAAGTAGTGAGGGATCAGTCAACCACGCCGTACAGGCGGTCGCCCGCATCGCCCAGGCCCGGCACGATGTAGCCGTGCTCGTTGAGCTTCTCGTCCACAGCGGCAAGCACGATGCGCACATCTGCACGATCGGCCAGGTGCTCCTCGAGGGCCTTCAGGCCCTCCGGAGCGGCCAGGATGCAGATCGCCGTAACATCGCGAGCGCCGCGCTCGAGCAGATAATCGATCGCCGCGATCAGCGTGTGGCCGGTAGCCAGCATCGGATCGAGCACGAAGCATTGGCGGCCCGACAGATCATCTGGCAGGCGGTTCGCGTACGTGACGGCCTCGTAGGTGGTCTCATCGCGCTTCATCCCCAAGAAGCCAACCTCGGCCGTGGGCATCAGGCGGGTCATGCCCTCGAGCATGCCCAGACCCGCACGCAGGATCGGCACCACAATCGGGCCGGGCGTCGCGAGAGCAGAGCCGGTCATGTGAGCAACCGGGGTATCGATCTCAACGGGCTCCACCAGCACGTCGCGAGTGGATTCGTACGACAGCAACATGATGATCTCTTCCACGATCTGGCGGAAGATCGGGGACGGCGTTTCCTTATCGCGCAACACCGTGAGCTTGTGCGAAACAAGCGGGTGCTCAATGACGTTAATCTCCATGCTTTAAATCTACCGCGTGCGCAGGGGGAGAGCCCTTCAATACGATGGGCAATATGTATGAGATTGAGCGCGTTTGGATGGGCGAGGCTTTCGAGCTGGCGCGGCGTGCTGGCGACGCCGGTGATGTGCCTGTTGGTGCTGTGGTTATTTCGCCTTCTGGCGAGGTGGTGGGCCGCGGTTACAACACCCGTGAGCGCGACGCCGACCCTGCCGGTCATGCTGAGATCAACGCGATGCGTGAGGCGGCTGGCGTGCTCGGTGGGTGGAACTTGAGTGGGTGCACGCTGGTGGTGTCGCTCGAGCCGTGCACGATGTGCGCGGGTGCGATTGTGAATGCACGGGTATCGCGCGTGGTGTTTGGTGCGTGGGACGAGAAGGCTGGGGCTGCTGGCTCGGTGCGTGATGTCTTGCGTGATGCACGACTTGGTGCTCCCATCGAGGTGATCGGTGGGCTTGAGCAAGAGACGGCGGCGCGCCAGCTTGGCGAGTGGTTTGAGCGTTTGCGATAGTTGTTGGACGTGGCGTGGGTAACAGGAGCATATTTTGCCTGTTCACCCAAATGCACGTACTATTGGTTGCCGAGGTGACGTGTCCGAGCGGCCGAAGGTGCAGCACTCGAAATGCTGTGTACGGTAACCCCGTACCGTGGGTTCAAATCCCACCGTCACCGCCACCAGATTTCCCCGGTATTCCGCCAAAAAGTGGATACCGGGGAAATCGCTTTTAGGGCCGCGCTTAACCAAGCGCGTACCAACGAATAAGAGGTGGAAGCAGGATGCCTGCTTCCACCTCTTGGTATTCAAACTCGGGTGAGCTACCCGGTGAATAGAATCACTTGGCCGGTGCGGCCGACGGATCCGGAACGGAGGTGCCGGTCACTTCCTGGACTTCGCCCTTCATCTTCTCTGCGATCTTTTCAAGATCGGCCTTCTCGCCCTTGACGTTCCAGTTGTCGCCGACGAGGAAGTACATCTTCTCGCCCTTGGGGGTGTCGGCTTCGGCGATGTGGATGTCGGCGGTGTTTCCGCCGCGGTTCGCGGTCACAGTAAGGATGTCCATGCCGTTGCAGGTGGCCTTGTTGTAGCCGATCTCGGCTTCGGTTTCCTTGCCAGCCTCGTCTTTGCTCTTCATCTTGTCGGAGTAGGCGTCGCATGTGTAGCCGGCGTCGACGACGGCCTTGTGGAGCTCTTCGACCGAGTTGTAGGTGCCGTCGAGCTTGACGGCCTCGTCGGTGGCGGCTGCGGAGCTCGACGACGACGTCGGGGTGGCAGAGCAGCCTGCGAGTGCGAGGAGCGACACGGCTGCCGCTGCAAAAATCTTCTTCATTTTGTGAACACTTCTTTTCAGTAGTTGGACTTGTGCCGCAAAAATTCTACCGATGCAATGAATTTCACTCGCAAATAGCTGGGGATTTGTGGCGTAATCGACGGCAAGGCGCGGTGGGGCCTGCCTGTTCCCGACGTTGGTGCGCACGTTGCGCGGTCGGTCGCTTCTCGCGCACCTGTGTCGTTGCGGTCCGCGCACCGGCGTCGTCATTTGTGGATGGCGGAATCCGCCCAGTGACTGAGGTTTTCTGTCGTAGGTGCGCGGTAACCTGATTCCCAGACGAAAGGGAGTGCATGGAGACTCGTGAAATTCTGGGGCTGAGTGGCGCCGAGGTGGCTGAGCGCATGACGGATGGGCGTCGCAACGTGTTGCCGCCAAGCGCGGGGAAGACCACCTGGGACATCATCCGAACCAACGTTTTTACGCGGATTAACGCGATTTTGGGTGTGCTGTTCGCCGTGGTGCTCACTACTGGGCATTGGATCCAGGCTACGTTCGGCGGGCTGATCGTGGTGAACTCGGTGGTGGGTATTATCCAGGAGCTACGTGCCCGCAAGACGCTCTCTGAGCTCACGATTCTTGGCGAGGAGCATCCGCAGGCGTGGCGCGACGGCGAGCTTGTGGAGCTCGAGCAAAGCGAGATTGTGCTCGATGA
This sequence comes from Arcanobacterium wilhelmae, assembly GCF_029632765.1. Taxonomy (NCBI): domain Bacteria; kingdom Bacillati; phylum Actinomycetota; class Actinomycetes; order Actinomycetales; family Actinomycetaceae; genus Arcanobacterium; species Arcanobacterium wilhelmae. The sequence goes on along the minus strand of NZ_CP121247.1, from coordinate 1,874,761 downwards.
CGTGCTCCATATCGGCGCCGGCGCGCAGATCGTGGTGGACGGCGAAGTGCTGGATTCACAGTACCTGGATGTTGACGAGTCGATGCTCACGGGAGAGTCGGATCCGGTGCACAAGGCGCCGGGCGATACGGTCATGTCCGGTAGTTTTGTGGTGTCGGGCTCGGGCGATTACCAGGTGACGAAAGTGGGCGCGGATTCGTATGCTGCGAAGCTGACTGCCGAGGCGTCAAAGTATTCGCTGGCAAAGTCCCAGCTCCAGGCGGGGATTAACCAGATTTTGAAGATTATTACGTGGGTGTTGATCCCGGTTGGCATTCTGATTGTGGTTTCGCAGGTGCGTCAGCCGGGCACGCAAACGTATTCGGATGTGGTTCTGCGCATCGCGGGCGCGTTGGTGCCGATGGTTCCGGAGGGGCTGGTGTTGATCACGACGACGGCGTTCGCGCTTGGTGTGATCCGGCTCGGCTTGCGCAAGTGCCTGGTTCAGGAGTTGCCGGCGATTGAGGGTTTGGCCCGTGTGGATGTGGTGTGTGCAGATAAGACGGGCACGCTGACGGAAAATACGCTCGAGTTTGGTGATTTTGAGCTGGTTGGCGCGCTCGGCGAGGAGCGGGCACGCGAGGGGTTGGCGCAGCTCGCTGCCGCGGATCCGGATCCGAACGTGACGATGAAGGCTGTGGCGAACGAGCTTGGCGCACCGGAGCGATTGTGGGAGGTGGTGGAGCGCCAGCCCTTCACGTCGGCGAAAAAGTGGTCTGGTGTGAGCTTTGCAAATGGCGAGCATTGGGTGATGGGTGCGCCGGACGTGCTGGCATCCGGGACGGACGTGGAGCGCCGTGCTACCGAGCTGGGGGATACGGGGCTACGTGTGCTGCTGGTGGGCCGCGCATCGGTGCCGGTGACGGCTGCAGACGCGCCGGGTCAGCTTGAGCCGGTTGGGCTGATCACGTTCGTGCAGAAGATCCGTCCCGACGCTGGCGATACGCTCGATTACTTTGCCCGGCAGGATGTCGAGGTGAAGGTGATTTCCGGTGACAACGCGCGTTCGGTTGGTGCTGTGACCTCGCGCCTCGGTTACGACGCTGGTACCACAGTTGACGCCCGTGAGATTGGCGACGACGAGTTTGCCGAGGTTGTCAATGGTAACCGCGTGTTTGGGCGTGTGCGCCCAGATCAGAAGCAGGCCATGGTGAAGGCTTTGCAAGGCGAAGGCCACACTGTGGCGATGACGGGCGACGGCGTGAACGACGTGCTCGCTTTGAAGGATGCAGATATCGGCGTGGCCATGGGTTCTGGTGCTTCGGCGACCCGGTCGGTGGCAAAGATTGTGTTGCTTGACGACAAATTTGCAACGTTGCCGTATGTGGTGGCCGAGGGGCGTCGCGTGATCGGGAACATCGAGCGTGTGGCGAACCTGTTCTTGACGAAGACGATCTATTCGGCGATGCTTGCGATCCTTGTGGTGCTCGCGCAGGTACCGTATCCGTTCCTTCCGATCCACGTGTCGATTACGGGCTGGTTTACGATCGGTATTCCCGCGTTTATTCTCTCGCTTCCCCCGAATAATTCGCGGGCGCGTGATGGGTTCGTGAAGAGGACGATCCGGTTTGCGTTGCCGGCGGGCTTTATTGTGGGTGCGGTGTCGTTTACGACGTATCTGGTGACGTCGGGTGGTTGGAACGTTCCGCAGGAGCATATGCGCGAGTCGACGGCGGCGCTGCTGGCGCTGATTATCGCCTCCACCTGGGTGCTCGCGTGCGTGGCACGGCCGTGGACATGGTGGAAGATCACGCTGATTGTTCTGCCGCTCGTGGGGTATGGTGTGTTCTTTTTCTGGGGGCCGGCGCAGTGGTTCTTCTCGCTGGATTCGTCGAATGCCTCGATGATGCTCACTGGCGCAGGGTTTGGTCTACTGGGGGCGGGGCTGATTGAGGCTCTGTGGTGGATCGTGAAATGGTCGGTTGGCATCCGTCCGACGTTCTGGAAGACTACCCCATTTTTTGATCGCGATGAGAATGGGAGGATTTCGCTGTGACCTGCGGAAACGCGGTTCAAATTTCCAGAAAATTCCCAGTGTTGCACAGTTTTATTCCAAGGTTCGGTGTGCGATACTGGAGATATCGCGAAGGAGTTGAGTGTTCTCCTCCTGAATGATCCGCCTAGCGGACAAGTGAATAGCGGTAAGTGTGAAAGGGAGTTGTGCCCCGTTAAGTAGCTTTACCGTTGGATCGGGCGGCCAAATGCGTGGATGGCCGACCGATCAATTCTTGCTGAGAGTAGTGACCTCGGCAATCGCGATTGGAGGGCCGGGAGCTTTGCTCCCGGCCCTCCGTGCATTTCCGGGGGTTCCGCCAATTTGTTTTTTCTCGGCCCGATAGTTTAGGCCCCCAACCCCAGTGTTGTGGTTGTGCTCCCCCATGTTTTGCTCTTAAACCTCGTACTGCTCTTTGAGGCATTAGCTTTCGGACTTCGAGGCCCCCAGGTTTTCAGGCTCGCGATAAGAACGAACGCGAAAAGAATGACGCTGGGGGCGCTTCCCATCGGGAAGCGCCCCCAGTTCAAGCAACTGTGAGATCAGTTCTTCTTGTTGGTCACGCCAAGGTAGATGCCGATTGCAACCATCGCGGTGATCGTGCACACGACCCAGCGGATCCAGTCGATGCCTGGAGTGTTGGTCGGGTAGCCGAACACGCCGAGGATCAGGTTGCCAACAACCACGCCGACAATGCCAAGCAGCACGGTCCACAGAACGCCAATGCCCTCGTCACCCTTCTTGAAGAAGCGTGCAAGAACGCCAATGACTGCGCCGAAAATGATCGTTCCGATGATGTTTCCCATGAGATTCTCCTTCCACACCCAGGTTGGGTGCTTACCTGGAACAATGCTACGCGTGTGCGTCGCCAATTTCACCCCTGGTTGGGTTTTATTTCATTTTCTTCACCTCAGGCGTAATAATTGAGTTTCCAGACGCAGTTATCGGTGTTTTTGTCTGATGAATATGCTGTTTGGGTGTGAGAACTGGCCGCTATGTCCGAGGAGAACCAATGCGTTTATGGAGCCTTCACCCTTCCCTACTTGACCGCGCTGCCCTAGTAGCAGGCTGGAGAGAAGCTCTACTTGCGCAAGCAGTACTCGCAGGCCGCACACGCGGTTACACGAACCATCCGCAGCTCAGCCGGTTCCGCAAATCAGCCGATCCCCGCGGAGCAATCGCAGCATTCCTTGACGCGATCCAGACCGAAGCCACCGCCCGCGGCTACAACTTCGACGCCACGCGCATCGACCCTGTCGAACGCTACACAGGAACGATCACCGTCACGGATTCCCAGCTTGCCTACGAACTCACGCATCTGATCACCAAGGTAGAAAAGCGCAACCCTAGCTGGCTACCGTCGCTGGCGCGCAGGCTTGGTTCCGCAGGAAATGAATGGGATCCGAGCCGCGCAGACAGCACACTGCCCACGCAACTGGCCATACCAGCGCACCCCATGTTCGCCGTCGTCGACGGGCCGATCGAAGACTGGGAGCGTGTCAACTAGCTGTCCGCCGCAAACGCCCATGAAAAATGCTCCACCGCGCACAACCCCGCAGAACACACTGTATCGCGCATAAAAAATCCCGGCTGTCCGCGAAAACGCGAACAGCCGGAAACCCACAGCCTCAGTGCGAACGCGACAGATCGGCGTCGGCCGCCGCGATCGACGGCGAACCCGTGGCCAACTTGTGTCCCCACCACAGCGCCAGGAACAACGGTAGCCCGATGTAGGAAGACAACAGCACATAGAAAGACGAATGCCCAGTCAGAGCCTCAACATTCTGGCCCACGATCACCACAGCGCACATCACCAATGCCACGATCGGCCCGAACGGGAACCAGCGCGCACGGAACGGCAACTCGCTCACCGAATGTCCCTGCGCAACAAACGCGCGACGGAACTTGTAATGGCTCCACGCGATCCCCATCCACGTGATAAACCCGGCCAAGCCCGAAGCGTTCACCAGCCACGTGTACGCCACCCCGTTCCCGATCAGTGAGAGCACAAAACCAACCGCGCCCACCGCCGTCGTCGCAAGCAGAGCCGGCATCGGCACGCCACGAGCGTTCACCTTCGTGAAAACCTTCGGCGCCTGCCCGGCCTCCGCCAGTGCGTAGAGCATGCGGGTCGAAACGTACAGGCCGGAGTTGCCGGCCGACAGCACGGCCGTCAAGATCACGGCGTTCATGACGGCCGCAGCTGCAGCGATACCCGCCCGCTCGAAAACGAGGGTGAACGGGGAAAGAGTCACGTCGCCATCGGGGTTCAGAAGCGTCGGATCGGTGTAGGGCACCAGGAAGCCGATCACCGCGATCGCAAACACGTAAAACAGCAGGATGCGCCAGAACACGGACTTGATCGCCTTCGGAACGTTCTTCTCCGGATCTTTCGTTTCGCCGGCCGCAATTCCGAGCATCTCCGTGCCCTGGAAGGAAAAGCCCGCGATCATGAAAACAGCCAGGATCGAGGTGAAACCGCCGGCGAACGGCGCCTCGCCCGCTGTCCAGTTCGCAAATCCAGGGCTCGCGCCGCCCATCACGCCCAAGATCATCGCCACCCCGAGCACCAAGAAAACCACCACCGTGGTCACCTTGATCGCGGCCAGCCAGAACTCGCTCTCGCCGTAGCCGCGCACCGAAACCGCGTTCACCGCGAACAACACCGCGAGGAAACCGCCCGACCACACCCAGCCAGGCACGTCGGGGAACCAGTACTGCATCACGATCGCAGCGGCCACCAGCTCGGCAGCCAGCGTGATCGCCCAGTTAAACCAGTAATTCCAGCCGTTCGCGAACCCGAACGAGCGCGACACGAAGCGGCTCGCGTACTCGCCGAACGAACCCGACACCGGCAGATACGTGGCCATCTCGCCCAGCGACTGCATCAGCAGATACACCATGAAACCGATCGCCACGTAGGCCACGAGCGCGCCACCCGGGCCCGCCTGCGAGATCGTGGCGCCAGATGCCACTAGCAACCCGGTGCCGATCGCGCCACCGATCGCGATCATGTTGAGGTGGCGCGCTTCGAGCCCGCGTTTGAGCTCGTTCGGTTCCGCTGCCGCGTCTGGAGCGCCCGATTCGGGCAGTTCGTTCGGCTCGTGTGATTCGTCGGCCATGCCGCTCCTTCCGTTACGTCGGCATGAGCATACGCTATTTGTTCGCGCTCGAGCGGCATGGCACGTATGGTTTTCGTGTGAGCCTTTCCTTAGTTTTGCGGAGCCGTGCCGCCCGGTGGGCGGTAGTGATTGTTGTGGGTGGCGTGGCGGCCGGGCTGTTCGCCGCCGCCATGACACTTATGCTTCACGCCGTCCAAGGATGGGCCTTCGGTGCACATACGGGCACCATTTCTGGCGACGTTGGCAGGGCGACATTGTGGCGCCGCCTCGCCGTCCCAGTGGTGGGTGGCATTGTGGCGGGCCTGGCCTGGTGGGCGTTGCGCCGGCGTGGGCCGGTGATCAGTGTGGACTCCGCCCTGACGACGGGGCGGCGGATGGGTTTTTGGCGTCCGGTTGCCGATTCATTCACGCAGATTCTCGTTGTGGCGACGGGCGCGCCGATCGGGCGCGAGGCGGCACCCCGGCAGGCGTCGAGCGCGGCCACGGAGCAGATTTCGCGATGGGTGGGCATGTCCGATGCCGACGCGAAACTTGCGTTGGCCTGCGCTGCCGGTGCTGGTTTGAGTGCCGTGTATAACGTGCCGATCGCCGGCGTGGTGTTCACGCTGGAGCTGCTCCTTCATCGCTTGAGTGTGAAGTCGGTGGCGGGCGCTGGTGCGATGTGCGTGGTGTCGATGCTTGTGGCTCGGCCAGTGGTGGGTTCGGGGTCGATCTACCGTTTCCCGGACGTCGAGTTTTCCTGGGTGTATGTGTTGTTCGCGGCGCTGGCGGTGCCGGTGTGTGCGGCGATCGCAGTGGTATTCCAGGCGTGTGTTCAGGCGTGCAAGAAGTTCAGGCCGGGGCCGTCCTGGCGGCTGCCTGCGGCGATCGCAGTGGCGTCGGTAGTGGCCGCGGGGCTGGCATATCCGTTCCCGCAGATCGCGGGCAACGGTATGGATATCGTGCAAGACGGCTACTCGGCGGTAGTTGCGGGAGTCGAGGCGGTGGCCGGTGCTGGTGCCGGGCCAGGTCCGGGTGCTGGGACGGTCATCGGTGTGGAAGCCGTGTGGCTGTTCCTTGGGCTCGCAGTGGCCAAACTCGTGGCCACGTCCATCGTGCTCGGTGCCGGAGCGGATGGCGGTGTCCTCACGCCGTCGTTGGCTGTGGGGGCTGCCGTGGGTGCGGCGATCGCGATCGCGTGCGGACTTCCCGCTGCGCCGATTACCTTGATTTTTGGAGCAGCCGTGCTGGGTATCGTTCAAAACGGATGGATCTTCGGCGCTGTGATGGCATGGGAGCTTGCGGCTGCGCCGCTGTGGATTATCCCGCTGGCACTGGTGGCTTCAGGAGGGGCTTACGCGCTGGCAGGGTTGTGGAGCCGGCGCAAGTCCGTGGAATGAACGGGGATCGCGACCATCGGTTGGGAGTTGCGCAGGCTGACCAGCGGTGTGACGTGTGTATTCAGTGGTCGGTATGCCGAGCGTCGCTCAGTGTGTACGGCGGGTGGTACCGACCCCGGTGGTGCCACATCGTATTCGAAGAAAGGGAACTGGCGTGGAGTTTCGGATTGTGAGCGAGCCGGCGCAGATCGTTGCGCCCTGGAAGGGCTCTGTAGCGGGGGAACGGATTGGCGAGCTGAGGATCCCCGCGCTCGCGGTTGTAGGCGGCCGAGCTCACCTGTTTTTCGACGTCCGTCCAGCTCCGGCGAGCGGATCGGGCGCAGATTTTATCGGCACTACGCTCGCCTCAGATCTGCCGAACCCCAATTGGATCGCCCACATGAGCGCCGAAATTTCGCATCAAGCGGCTCCGCAGTTATCGCAATTCCCATCCCATGAGTGCGGTGTACTCAGCGTGGATGATTTTTCGCCAACCTTTTTCGCTTCTCACCCTCTATATAGAGGTAAAGGCCGAAATAAGTTGGCGAAATTGCAGGGAAGTGAAGTATCGGCCGGTTTGTGGTCCGATCCGGAGCCAGTTTCGATGCCTGCGCCGATCGCCTCGGACGCCGCCGTTTGCGCCACATCACGCGGAATTTTCCTCGCATACGGTTCTACCGAGTCCGTGGGCTACTTCGAATCGCGCGCCGGCGGCGAGCAACTCGAGCCGTGGGTTGCATTCGGTGCGACGCCGGATGTCCTCGAGCATCGCAACATTTCGGCCGAACTTTATGCGGCAACCGGCGCGGACGCGATCTTTGCCACTTCTGGTTCCACAATCGAGTTCGCCGGCCGTGTCCTGGTTCCGTACGTTGCGCGATGGGGCGAGCGAACAGGCGTGGTGATTGTGCATTTCGATGGCACGCGCATCGCTCACATCGCTGAGCCAATCACTGCGCCGGGTGTCCTGCTCGACGAAACGACCCTCGCTGTGGTCGGCAATGAGGTGTGGGCGAACTTCCGGGTGCAGGGTTTCGCGGGGCGTGGTTCGGGCGTGCGTTTTCTGGCGCGCTCGCGCGACGGTGTTCGCTTCAGTGAGCCAGCGCCACTTGAACTTCCCGACCCGGGGTGTAACGCCAAGCAACTTGGCGAGCTGTTCCTTCACCCCGGCTCGCCCTCATCCCGAGAAAATGGCGCGATTGAGCGGATTTCGAACGCTGGTGGCTGGCGCGCGGAGCGCGTCCTTGATCTTGGCGATAGCCCGTTCGGCTATTGCGACGCGGCCTGGCTGCCGAGCGGCCACCTCCTTGTGGTGTTCGAGCGCGACGCCGCATTGTGGCAGGTCACAGTGGTGCTGGCCGAGTAGCAGACTCACCAAACGTTCACGGGTTCCCGCCGAACCGGCGGCCGTGTTCCTGCCAGCCACGGGCCCACTACTTCGCCTCTTCTGGCTCGTCGGCGGCCCGCGGCTCCTCGTGCACAAGCTTGTCCAGTGGCGCGTAGTGCGCTTCGAGTGCCTCGAGGTAGGCTTCGACATCGCCGGCTTCGGCCGCGTCGAGCATGAGCGCGTGGGCGTGAGCGGTGTGGAGTAGCTCGGGGCTGGTGGGCGCCGACAGGTGCGGGATGATCGCCTGGTGGACGAGCCACATCGCGGACGTGAGCTGGGAAAGGAGTTCGTTTCCGACAGTTTCGAGGAGCGCAGAGTGGAAGGCGATATCTTCTTCGAGGTAGCGCTCGCCTCGGGCGGATTTTTCTTCCATCTGCGTGACGATGTCGTGGAGTTCGGGGTTGTGGGTGCCGGCGAGGGCCGCAACGAGTTCCGAGGCGATTCCGCGGTCGAGTGCGCGCCGGGTGGCGACGACGTCGGACAGGGCGTTGCGTCCGCGTTCTGTATCCGTGTTTTCGAGTGCGTTTCGGAGCACGAGCGTGTTGACGAGCGGCTGGAGAGACATTTTCCCGACGAAGGTTCCGCGGCCTTGGCGCACGCCGATGATGTCGAGCGCTTCGAGTTTGCGTAGCGCTTCGCGGACAGAGGAGCGTGAGACGCCGAGGTAGGAGCACAGCTCTGCTTCGGTGGGGAGTGGGTCACCCGGCTGGAGACGGTGGGACAGGATGTAGGCCTTGATCGAATCCATGGTCTCCGTTGACCGATTCTGTGCAGAGGGCTGTTGCTCACTGCGTTCTTTGGAAGTGGTCGAAATTGCATCGACTGCGGCTTGCAATGATTTGTCTGACAACATACTCTGAGTATACGTGATGGAGGATGTCTCCGTCAGACTCAATGGAGAGGAAAGAGAAACCTATGCGTATTACAAAGCGTACGGCTCAGGCTTCCGCAGTACTTGCAGCAACCGCGCTCGCTCTGTCGGCATGTGGCGGCGGCACTACCTCGAACGGCGGCGGCGCAGCCGCAGGTTCTGGTGGCGCAGCTTCCGGCGCGATCACGGTTGGTGCCGCATATGAGACCACCGATTACGGCCCGATCACTACCTCCGCACTCGCAATGGGTGTGAACTGGTCGGTCCTCGAGGGTCTGTACGAGTTCGACATGTCGGATTACTCCACCCGAGCAGCGCTCGCAGCTGGGGATCCGACAAAGGTCTCGGATACCGAATACGAAATCACCTTGCGTGATGGTGCGAAGTTCTCGGATGGCAAGGACGTCACTTCGAAGGATGTTGTGTCCTCCTACAAGCGTGCAACGGCTGACAAGTCGATCTACAAGCAGTTCTTCGGCTTCGTGGATTCGGTTGCGGAGAAGGATCCGAAGACGGTCACCGTCAAGCTCAAGTACCCCTTCGAGAACCTCAAGGCTCGCTTCGTTTCCGTGAAGGTTGTTCCGGATGGCTCGGATGAAGAAGCGCTGAAGGCAAAGCCCGTGGGTACCGGCCCGTACATGTACGATTCGGTCACCCCCACCGAAGTTAAGCTCGTTCCGAACCCGAACTACAACGGCGATAAGAAGGCCACCGTTGCCGAGCTCAAGTACCAGGCTCTGAAGGACGATTCAGCACGCCTCTCCGCTGCTGTTGGCGGCACGATCGATGCGATGGAAGCCGTTCCGGCGTCGGCGAAGGCCCAGCTCGAGGGCGCTGGCTGGAAGGTTGAGGCGGTTCCGGGCTACGGCAACCCGTTCCTGATGTTCAACACCACCAAGGCTCCGTTCGACAAGGCTGAGGTTCGTCAGGCACTCCACTACGCGATCAACACCCAGAAGCTCGTGGATACCGCAATGGACGGCCAGGCAAAGCCGGCCACCTCGTTCCTTCCGGAGGCTAACCCGGCCTACAAGAAGGCGAAGGTCCAGTTCGATTACGACGTGAACAAAGCCAAGGAGCTCCTGGCCAAGAACGGCGTGAAGGATCTCTCGATCACGCTGACCACTACGGATCACCCGTGGGTCACCAACCTCATCCCGCAGATCAAGCAGGATCTTGAGGCTGCTGGCGTGAAGGTTGCCGTGAAGTCGATGGCATCGGCAGACGTCTACGCGAACGTTGCAGACGTGGATAACCCGACCTACGACGTCATTCTCGCACCGGGCGATCCGTCCGTGTTCGGCACCGATCCTGGCATCATCATCGAATGGTGGAACGCCGACAACGTGTGGACCCAGAAGCGCTCGCACTGGAAGGAGTCGGATCCGGCTTCGTGGGGCAAGCTCCAGGAGCTGATCAAGGCTGCGAACCAGGCAACTGGTGATGACGCCAAGGCGAAGTGGGGTGAGGCTCAGGATCTGCTCTCCGAGCAGGCTGTGACCTACCCGCTCTTCCACCGCAACATGCTCACCGCATGGAACGAAGGCAAGATCACCGGATTCAAGCCGATTGCATCCACTGGTCTTCAGACCATCGGCGTCGGCCTCAAGTAAGCCGCGCACCATTTAAGCCCGAGGGGCGGGCGCTCCGCCCGCCCCTCGGCACATGGCCCTCCTGCGGTCAAGGAGTATTTCAGTGAATAACCTTCTCAGGCTTTTAGGACGACGCCTCCTTGCCTTCCCCATCATGGTGATTGGCGTGTCGTTCCTCGTTTTCTTCATCATGTCGCTCTCGCCCATCGATCCGGCCTACTCGGCCCTCGGTGAAACAGCTACCCCCGATGCTCTCGAAGCATACCGAGCTGCCAACGGCTTGAACGATCCGTTCTTTGTTCAGTACTTCCGCTACCTCGCGGGAATGGTCCAGGGCGATCTCGGCACGTACGGTGTTGGCGGCGCTAACCATGTGTCGGACTGGGTAGCACAGGCGCTCCCCGTCACCCTCCAGCTCACGTTCCTCGGTCTGATCATCGCCGTCGTGTTTGCGTTCCCGCTTGGCGTTCTCGCGGCACTTTACCGCGATCGCTGGCCTGATCAGCTCATCCGCGTGCTGTCGGTAATCTTCATCGGTACGCCGTCGTTCTGGCTCGCTGCCCTCCTCGTGATCGCCTTCGTGGGTACACTCCCTGTTTCGGGCGCGCTACCCGCAATGACGGTCGATTTCGGCGGCTGGTTCCTTCGCCTGCTGCTCCCCGCCGTCGCGCTTGCTGTTCCGGTAATCGGCCAGATGACCCGCGTTGTTCGTACCTCGATGGTGGAGGAACTCGACCGCGATTACGTGCGTACCGCTCTCGGCGCTGGAATCCCCAAGGCTGTGGTGATTTCCCGCAACGTGCTACGCAACGCGCTGATCACGCCGGTCACGGTTCTCGGCCTGCGAGTGGGATACCTCATGGGTGGCGCGGTGGTCATCGAGATCATCTTCGGAATTAACGGAATGGGCCAGCTCCTGATTAAGGGCATCCAGCAGAACTGGGTGAGCCTGGTCCAGGGTGGAGCGCTCGTTGTGGCGGTGTCGTTCATTGTGGTGAACGTGATCGTGGACGTGCTTTACCTGCTCATTAACCCGCGTATTAGGTCGGTGTGAGGCAAAATGATGACCAACAAAGAAAAGCTTGAGAAAGTAACGGCAAAGAAGGCCCGCTTCTCACGCATCTCCCACATGTCGGTGGGGGCACGAATCTCGATGGTTGTGCTGGCAGTCGTTGCCACGATTTCCGTGATCGCCTACCTGTTCCCGATTGCTCCGTACGATCCGGCGACGCCGGTGGGGCAGAAGTGGCAGCCGCCGTCGGGTCAGTTCTGGTTCGGCACGGACCACGCGGGCCGTGACGTGTTCTCCCGCATCCTCAATGGCGGAATCTACTCGTTCGCGATCGGTATTTTCGCGATGCTCATTGCCCTCGTGCTTGGCACGATCATCGGCTCGATCGCGGCGGTTGTTCGCAAGTCGATCTCTGAAGTGATCATGCGAATCCTGGACATCATCATGGCTGTTCCGGGTATCGCAATGGCTGCGGTCACGGTGCTCGTGTTCTCGCGCATCTTCGATCCGAAGAACGTGTGGGGCCTGGTCACAGTGATCATCTGCTCGATCGCGTTCGTTTACACCCCGCAGCTGGCACGTATTGTTCGTGCAAACGTGATGGCCGCCTACGGTGAGGACTATGTTCGTGCAGTTGTGGTGGCTGGCGCCCGCGCACCGTGGATCCTGATCCGCCACGTGGCCCGCAACACCGCGGCTCCGGTGCTCGTTTTCGCCACGGTTCTTGTGGCCGACGCGATCATCCTCGAAGCATCGCTGACCTTCATCGGTTCCGGCCTCCAGGCCACGATGGTTCCGACCTGGGGCAACGTGCTTTCCGAGGCATCGTCGAACCTGTCGGTTCTGCTCGGCTACTGGTGGACGGCGTTCTTCCCGGGCGTGCTCATCATGATCACGGTGCTGTGCCTGAACATTCTCTCGGAAGGTATCACGGATGCAATGGTGGCGTCGCCGTCGTCGGCGGCTGTTGAGCTGGTGTCGAAGAACTCGGACCGCGAAGCTGACCGTCTTCTGCTGGACCCGCGCAAGGCGTACGAGGCGCAAGCCGAGTCGCTCCAGCAGCGCCTGGACGCGCTCGCCGCAATCGAAACGCAACGCCACGATCGTTTCCAGTACGATCCCACCAAGACCCCGCTCCTGGAGGTCAAGAACCTCTCGATCCGCTTCCCGCGCCACGGCGACGTCGCGGTGGTGGACAACGTCTCGTTCTCGGTCTCCCCGAACGAGACGATGGGCCTCGTGGGCGAATCGGGCTGTGGAAAGTCGATCACCGCTCTCACAATCATGGGCCTGATCGATCCGCGAGCCAAGTTCGAAGGCGAGATCCTCTACCAGGGCAAGGACCTTTTGAAGATGAAGGCCGACGAGCGCCAGAAGCTCCTCGGCAACGAGCTGGCCATGATCTACCAGGACGCGCTGTCCTCGCTGAACCCGGCCATGCTGATCAAGGCTCAGATGAAGCAGCTCACCTCGCGTGGCGGCACCCGCTCCGCCGAGGAACTGCTCGAGCTGGTGGGCCTGGATCCGAAGCGCACCCTCGAGTCCTACCCGCACGAGCTTTCGGGCGGCCAGCGCCAGCGCGTGCTCATCGCCATGGCTTTGACCCGCGACCCGAAGCTGATCATCGCCGACGAGCCGACAACGGCACTCGACGTGACCGTGCAGAAGCAGGTTGTTGAACTGCTCAACTCCCTGCGCGAGAAGCTCGGCTTCGCGATGGTGTTCGTTTCCCACGATCTCGCGCTGGTTGCGGAAGTCGCCCACAAGATCACGGTGATGTACGCGGGCCAGGTTGTGGAGCAGGCGCCGACGTCGGAGCTCTTGATCCACCCGACCCACGAGTACACCCGCGGCCTGCTCGGCGCTGTTCTCTCGATCGAGGCTGGCTCGGGCCGCCTCCACCAGGTGCCCGGCACGGTTCCAAGCCCGAAGGACTTCCCAGACGGCGACCGATTCGCTCCGCGCTCCTCGCACCCAGGCTACGGCGAAGAGATTCGTCCGGTCCTGACGAAGGTGGGCAACCACCACGTGTACGCCGCGATCCCGCCCAAGCCGGGGGTTACGGATAGTGCCGACGCCGCCGTCGCGGCAACGTTGGCGGCCAACTCGAAGGAGGACGCACGATGACCACTCCGATCATTGACCTGCGCGACGTCGAAGTGACGTTCCGTACCCGCACGGGCTCGATTTTCCGCCCGAACAAGGTGCGCGCGGTGCGCGGCGTGAACATCCAGGTGATGCCCGGCCAGACTGTTGGCATCGTGGGCGAGTCCGGTTCGGGCAAGTCCACCATGGCGAACGTGATGATCGGCCTGCAGCCGGCAACCGCCGGCAAGGTGTTCTTCAACGGCGAGGAGGTGACGAAGCGCAGCGCAGCTGATCGCCGCAAGATTGGCCGCGTGGTCTCCGTCGTCTTCCAGGATCCGGCCACGGCGCTCAACCCGCGCATGACGGTTGCCGACCAGCTCGCGGATCCGCTGCGCGTGCACGGTATCGGCGACGAAACGTCGCGTGCAGCTCGCGTCCGCGAGCTCATCTCCGTGGTGGGTTTGCCGACGTCGGCGCTCGATGCCTTGCCCGGCCAGCTCTCCGGCGGCCAGCGCCAGCGCGTGGCGATTGCCCGTGCGCTTGCGCTCGAGCCGAAAGCGATCATCGCGGATGAGCCGACGTCGGCGCTCGACGTTTCGGTTCGCGCACAGATCCTCAACCTCTTGATGGACCTCAAGAAGGAACTGGGCCTCGCGATGGTCTTCATCTCGCACGATATCCAGACCGTCCGGTACATTTCCGATCGCATCGCGGTGATGAACCACGGCCAGATCGTGGAGGAGGGGCCCGCCCATGAGCTCCTCACCAACCCCAAGGACGACTACACCAAGAAGCTTCTTGGCGCAGCCCCCTCTCTACTTCACCCCACTCTTTAAGGAGAAAGAGCAATGACTAAGCCGATTAGCGGCGTTGTGCCGCCGCTGGCAATCCCGCTCAAGAACAAGGAACTCGACGTCGCATCGCTCGAGCGTTCGATCAATCGCATGATCGAGGCAGGCATCGATGGCCTGTTCGTGCTGGGCTCCACGGGTGAGGTGGCGTTCTCGACGTCGGCTCGCCGCGAGGAGATCCTGCGCGAGGCCACACGTATCGTGGCTGGCCGCGTGCCGATCCTCGCTGGCGTGATCGACACCGAGACCGAGCGCGTGATCGAGCACATCAAGCAGGCCGAGAAGTTCGGCGTGGACGGCATCGTTGCCACCGCACCTTTCTACGTGTTGCAGGGCGAGGAGGATGTGTACCGCCACTTCAAGGCGTTGCACGAGGCCACCGATCTGCCGATCTGGGCCTACGACATCCCGGTGTGCGTGCACTGGAAGCTTTCGCCGCAGTTCCTCATGCGCCTCGCCTCCGAGGGCATTCTTTCTGGCGTGAAGGATTCCTCCGGCGACGACGTCTCCTTCCGTTGGCTCGTTCGCATGAACGAGGCCGCGGGTCACCCGCTGCAGCTGCTCACCGGCCACGAGGTCGTTGTGGACGGCGCACTACTGGGCGGTGCTGACGGCTCGGTTCCGGGCCTGGCAAACGTGGATCCGGACGGCTACGTGCGCATGTGGAAGGCCGCTCAGGCGGGCGATTGGGCGACCGTGAAGGCTGAGCAGGATCGCCTGGCTGACCTGATGACCATGGTGTTCGTCAAGGGCGTTGCCGGCTTCGGCGCTGGTGTTGGCGCGTTCAAGGCCGCGCTGAAGGCGCTCGGAGTGTTCGAGACCAACGAGATGCCGACTCCGGTTCTCCCGCTCGAGGGCGAGAACTATGAATGGGTGTCCGCTAAGCTCCGCGAAGCGGGATTGCTCGCGTGAGACAACCCTGGAGGGGCGGGCAAGCGCCCGCCCCTCCAGGCATTTAACACAAGGGAGAGTTCAATGGCGAGCGAGATCGATGGGCGCGTGCTCGCGCTCGATATTGGCGGCACGAAGGTTGGCTGGGCGGTGCTCGGTTGCGAGGATCGCGTGCTTGATCCGCGCGAGAACACGGGTGCGAGTAGCGGCATCAAAATGTTTGCGCGCGGCGTGATGCCGACCGATGCCCCCAAGGGCGGCGAGGATCTTGCTCGCCGGGTTGCCGAGCTCGCGGCCGCCCAGGTTGAAGAACACGGTTGCGTTGGAGTTGC
Organism: Arcanobacterium wilhelmae; assembly: GCF_029632765.1. Lineage (NCBI taxonomy): Bacteria > Bacillati > Actinomycetota > Actinomycetes > Actinomycetales > Actinomycetaceae > Arcanobacterium > Arcanobacterium wilhelmae. Next base: position 1,859,225 of record NZ_CP121247.1, on the reverse strand, counting down.
CGTCGCGAGCGCCGGCGTTGTCGATCCTGAAACCGGCGCGATTATCTCAGCAACCGACACTCTTCCTGGCTGGAGTGGCACACCGCTCGGCGAGATTTTGCGCGAAGCCACCGGCCAACCTGTGTGGATCATCAACGACGTCCACGCCCACGGCCTCGGCGAAGCCCGCCTCGGCGCGGGCCGCGGCTCCGACGTCGTCCTGTCCATCGCCGTCGGAACCGGAATCGGCGGCGCACTCATCCGCTCCGGAGAAATCGACTTTGGCGCCCACAGCCTCGCCGGGCACTTCGGGCACGTCCACCACCACTTCGGCACCGGAATCCCGTGCTCGTGCGGGCGCGCCGGCCACCTCGAAGCCTTCGCCTCCGGCTCCGGGCTCGCCACCTGGTACAACCACCGCTCCGATGAGGCTCACGTTGCGAACGGCGCCGAGCTGCGCGCCCTCGCCGACGCCGGTGACCACCTCGCGCTCGCCTGCTTCAGTGAGTCCGCTTACGCCGTCGGCGAGGTGCTTGGCTCGCTCGCGAACTGCGTCGATCCGCACGTGATCGTCATTTCCGGGTCGGTGGCGAACAAGAACGGAGAAGACTGGTGGGATAATGTTCGCGCCGGCTACGCAGCCTCCGCGATGGACGGCGTCGCGTGTGTGCCGCTCGTCGGCGGCGAACTTGGCGACGACGCCCCGCTCCTTGGCGCCTACCAGAACTTCATGGCACGAACGTCTGTTGACACAACAGAAGCTCTCTCGTAACGGAGAATCGCCGGAAACCCCGGCAGAATCGAGGAAACATGCATCCGATCATTGAACAGCTTCGCGGAAAGCTCGTGGTGTCCGTGCAGGCCTATCCGGGCGAACCGATGCGCAACCCGGAAACGATGGCGCAGATCGCGCGCGCGGCGGAACTTGGTGGCGCGGCCGCGATCCGCTGCCAGGGCCTGGCCGACATTTCGGCAATCAAGGGCCGCGTGGAGATCCCCGTGATCGGCCTGTGGAAGGAAGGGCACGAGGGCGTGTTTATCACGCCGACCCTGCACCACGCCCGCGCCTGCCGCCTCGCCGGTTCGGATATCGTGGCGATTGACGCCACCCGCCGCCCGCGCCCCGATGGGCGCACCTACGCTGAAACAGTGGCGGCACTGCACGAGGACGGCACGCTCGTGATGGCCGATTGTGGTTCGTTCGAGGATGCCAAAATGGCAGTAGAAGCGGGTTCGGACATTATTTCGACGACGCTTGCCGGTTACACGGGCGAGCGCGAGAAGTCGACAGGCCCGGATTTCGAGCTGCTCACCCAGATGGTCGAGGCATTCCCTGACGTTCCGGTGCTGTGCGAGGGTCGCGTTCACACGCCCGCCGACGCTGCCGCCGTCATGGACGCCGGCGCGTACGCCGTCGTCGTCGGCACGGGGATCACCCATCCCACGTCGATTACCAGCTGGTTCGTGGACGCGGTCGCTAACCGCTGACAGTTTTCGCCGACGCCGGTGCATTCCTCTCCGCATCGGCGTCGGCGCGTCTTTTTAAGGAGTTGCGCATGGTCAGCATTGGGGGAGACGCCCGCCCGTACGTGGATCCGGAGCTTGCGGCGTTGGTGGAGGCGAACCCGCCGGACGTGAACGCGGACTTTTGCGTCTGGCGCGAGGCGAGCGAGGCGGCGTTCGTGGAGCCGCCGCTGCCGGCCGGGTACGTGCGCGAGTCGCGGTACGTGGCCAGTTTCCGGCTCCCGACGTCGGCGCCGCAAGGCGCGTCCGAGCCCGCCGAGCCGGCGGCGCATAGCGAGCCGGAGCCGACCGGGCGCGACGTCGAAGTGCGAGTGATCGCGCGCGAGGGCGTGCCTGCCGGTGCCGTGATGTTCGTGATCCACGGCGGCGGCTACGTCGCTGGGCGCGCGAAGTTCGAGGACGCGCGCTGCCTGGAGTTGATCGCCGAGTTCAGTGAGTACCTGTGGCCAGGCGGCGAGAAAGCGCTGGTCACGGCCGCGCCGGACTACGCGCTCGCGCCCGATTACCCGCATCCGGGCGGCCTTGAGGATACGGCGACGGCGCTGCGCGCGGTTTTCGAGTGGTTCGAGGGCGTGCCTGTGGTGCTGTATGGCGATTCGGCGGGCTCGGGCATGATCCGCCAGCTGCTCGCGCGCCTGTCCGACGCCGAGCTGGCGCGGCTCGCCGGCGTGATTGCGCTTGAGCCGTGCCTGAGTGCGCGCATGGACACGGGCTCGTTTGAAACGTACGCGGGTGCGGCAACGTGGAGCCGCGAGGCCGCAGAGTTTTCCTGGGACGCGTACTTTGCGCCAGGTACGGATCGGGGCGTGATTGAGCCGCCGATTTCGCAGGTCAGCGCTGGGTTCCCGCTCGTGTGGATCGGCGTGAATCCGGTCGATACCCTGCGCGACGAAGGTATCGCCTGGTACACCGCCCTCGCCGACGCCGGTGCGAAAGTTGAGTTGCATGCCTTTCCTGGCACGTTCCATGGCTGGCTTGCCGGGCTTGGCACGCGCTCATGGGCGCGTGTGAAAGAATCTCTACGCCCGTTCCTCGCCGACGCCGTCGAGGAATGGGAGTGGAGGCGCGGCTAGCGCCTCCTACGATGGGAGGCCGTCGGCGTCGTAGCCGAAGATTTCGTCTGCAGAGCGTGGGTCGAGCGTTTCTCGCGCTCGAGCGCGCTTGGTGAATGCTTGTGCGGAAGTGAGTGTTTCTTCCGTAGTTGGTTTCGTCAATCTCACCAAAATTTCGGGCAGCGTGCGCACGAGCAGGTCCGTGTAGTTCGATTCGCCACGCGTGAGGGCTTGCGTGATGGAGCGTTCGGCCACCGCGAGTATCACTTGCACCATATCTTGCGTGGAGAGCGTTGCGCGCCGGCCGATGGTGGAGAGGCGGGTGTCGATGATCTCGGCGAGCTGGGCGGCGAAGGCGTCTGCGCCGGCGCGTAGCGGGGTGTCCTTATTTTCTGCGCGTGCGAGGTATGTGGAAAACTCGGTGAGCAGAAGTGAGGTTTCGCGCGAAAGTGGGATTGCCGCCACGATGCGCGCGCCGAGCTCCGCAAGACGGGCCCGCGCTTCGGCGTCGTCGGAAGACGTGGCAGGAACGGAGCCGGCGGGTTCCTTGAAAGCCTCCTCGAGCGCACCCAAAATCTGATCCCATTGCTCCTTCGCGAGGGTCTGGACGAAGTGGTCCATATCGCGGAAGTTGGAGTAGAACGCGCCGCGCGAAAAGCCGGCCTCTTTCGTGATATCGCCGACGGAGGTGCCGAGGATCCCGTTGGTCACGACGAGGCGTGCGCCTGCCTCGAGCAGGCGCGAGCGGGTGTTGAGACGGCGCTGCGAGAGCGCGCCCTCGAGGAGCTGTTCGACTGCGCTTTGACGGGCGGACTGTGTCACTTTCTGCCTCCTTGTTGCCTCCCGACGCCGGTGTGGGCGGCTTTTCGATGGGCTCCTGGGGGTGGGAGCCCGGTCATTCTCTGGGATGAAAGTTTACCTCATCACTCGATACAGGGGTGTATTGAATTGAAAGGATACACAGGTATATCGTGTTCTTCAGTTGATGAGTTCAAGGAGAATTTCACTGATGATGACGCGCATGAAGGGGCCTCGTTTGGCCACGACGATCGTGTTGATCGCGGTTTTTGTGATTCCGCTGCTCTATGCAGGGTTGCTCACGATGACGTACCAAAACCCCACACATCGTCTGAACAAGATCACGGCCGCGGTGGTGAACGAGGATCAGGCGTATATCGCCACGTTGATTACGGGGAAGAGTGAGGAGCTGAACCTCGGCAAGGAACTGACGGATGCACTCACGGATCCGAAGCCGGGTGAGGATGTGGGCTTCACGTGGAAGCGGATGGATAAGGCACAGGCTGAACGCGAGATCACCCGCGAAGGCGTGCGCGCGATCCTCTATATTCCGAGTGGGTTTACGCGCGAGGTCGCTCGCGTGGGTGGCACGCAACCCACGTCGGCTTCGACGCAGACGTTGCGGCTGGTCACGGATGACGGCGTGAACTATTTGGCTGGGACGCTTGCCAAGTCGGTGGCGTCGCAGATGACGGAGCGGATCAACGCGCGCGGTGCGGATCGCATCTTGGGCCGTGTTCTGCTGAGCGTGGATGAGATCCGTAGTGGCATGAGTGATGCGAGTGATGGCGCGGCGAAGCTCGCAGACGGCACGGGCGAGCTCACCGTGGGAATCGGCGATCTTGAGGATGGCTCTGTCAAGCTGGAAACCGGTATCACCGCGCTGCGAACCGGCGCGGACAAGGCGGCGAACGGCTCGTCGAAGCTTGCAGATGGCCTGGGTACGCTCGACGGCGGGGTTGCAGATGCGAATGCTGGCGCGGCCAAGCTCGCAGATGGTACTGGTCGGCTCACTGCCGGGACTTCGGAACTCGATGCGAAGGCGGGCGAGCTCGCCACCGGCGTCGGGAAGCTGACTACCGGTTCGGGAACTCTCGCGGATGGCGTGCGAAAGTACACCGACGGTGTCGGCCAGGCGGGCGTTGGTGTGCTCAAGATTTACGACAATGCGATCGCTGGCGGCGAGAAGCCGGGCCTCCCGGCGGCGCTTGCGCAGCTTAAAGCCGGCGTCGGAACGGCAGGCGATTTCTCGCCGTCGGATCCTGCGAGCGCGCAAACCTCGCTTGCTGCCGGAATCGCGGGGCTCCAGGCGGGGCTCGGGCAGCTGTCGGGTTCGCTGGCTGGTGGCCAGGAGACTCTCGCGGGTGGCGCCCAGGCGCTGGCCGCGGGAGCCGATAAGCTCCAGGCCGGAATCGCCGGCGATGGAAAAGAAACCCTGGCGAAGGGCAGCAGTGCTCTCGTTGATGGGCTTGCGAAGCTCCAGGCGGGAGTGAACGGTATCGATACTGCGAAATTCGGGGAAGCAGTCAAGGGTGCCGCCGCACTCCAGAAGGGTGTAGCTGATTACACCGGCGGCGTGGAAAAGCTTGCCGGCCTGTGCAAACTCACTGGCGACAAGGGTCTCGTGTGTGCAGGGCTCGCACAGCTTGCGGCAAAGAATGGTGAATTGAACGCTGGAGCGACGCAGCTCGCTGGAGGGCTCACGGCCGCCGGTCAGGGGATAGAACAGCTCGGCACATTAAGCCAAGGCGTCGATCAGCTCTCGGCTGGGGCGAAGAAACTGCAGGCAGGAATCGGTGAGGCAGGGAAGGGTGCCGCGGCGCTCAACCAAGGCGCTGCCAAGCTCGCTGCTGGTGCACAGGCCGCAGGCGATGGCGCGGCCAAGCTGTCCGCTGGCGCGGATCAACTTGGTGTAGGTGCAGTGAAGCTCAGTGGGGGCATCGATCAGCTCGCAGCCTCGGTTGGTGCGGCGAACTCGACCGATCCAAACACTCTTGCCGGTGCGCTCAACGCGCTCCGTACCGGAGTGAGTGAGCTGTCGAGCAAATCGGGCGAGCTCACCGCTGGCGCAGATCAGCTCCGTGGCGGGCTGGGGCAACTGAACGGCAATATGCCTGCGCTCACACAGGGCGTCGGCGTGTTGAAGGATGGTGCCACCCAGCTTAATCAGGGCGCGGGCGCACTCTCGCACGGCCTTGGAAAGTTGAAGGCGGGTTCTGCTACAGCAGCTGGCGCGGCAAACCAGCTCGCCACCGGGCTGGAGACGCTGGCGAACGGAACCCTCCAGGCGGTGAACGGCGCATCTGCGCTCGCGGATGGTTCCACGAAGGCGAAGGACGGAGCTGCGAAACTCGACGACGGCGCCACGAAGCTTGCCGATGGACTACGCGAAGGGACGGACAAGATCCCCGCGCTGAGTCAATCGGATCGCGATAACGTGGCAAATACGGCCTCGAATATTGTGAAGGTCGATCCGATCCGCGGCCACGCTGTGGCAAATGATGGCGCCGGCTTCACGCCGATGTTCATGTCGCTCGCATTATGGATCGGCACGATCGCGCTGTTCCTTGTGCTCCCGGCCCTTGATAAGGCGATGGGTCCGAAGCGTTGGGTTGCGGCGGTTACCCGCCCGGCAACCACCGCAACACTGATCGCGATCGTGCAGGCCGCCGTCATGATGCTCGTAGTGAACTGGATGGGTGAGCTCCACGCTTCCAACATTGTCGGGCTCACTGCTCTCGCGATTCTTTCCTCGATCTGCTTCATGGCCATCAACCAGGCGTGTGTGGCGGCGTTCGCGTTCCGTGGTCGCTTCCTCTCGATCGTCCTGCTCTGCCTCCAGATCACCACGATGGGTGCAACCTTCCCGATCGAAACTGCCCCGGCGTTCTTCCAATGGGTGCATCCGTTCCTGCCGATGAGCGATACGCAACTTGCATTCCGTTCGATGATCGCAGGCTCTGGGGTGGATGGAATCGTGGGCCGAACGGTGTTGGTGCTGGTGATGTGGACAATCGTGGCGTTCGCGATCTCGCTGTTCGCCTCGAAGGTTCGTCTTTCGCACCGCGCTGAGCTCCCGGCAGACGAAGCCCTGGCGCCCACGGCCGCCTAGCGAACAGCGTGTGCCACGCCCCGGCGTCGTCGGGAAACGGGTACGCGGGCGTCAGCCAAACAAAAAGAAAACCGCACAGATCGAACGGTGGGGCCCGGAAGCATGAGCTTCCGAGCCCCACCGTTCATTCGTGCAACGTTCAGCTTTCCTTATGCAGGATGTATTTGAGTGCGCCGGAGGGGCAGGTGTCGATGATCGCGGCGATCTCTTCGGCGTCAGCGGCGGCCGGATCGATCCAGGGGCGGCGGTTCTTGCTGAACACGTCGCCATTCCCACGCACGCAGTTCCCCGAATGTTGGCAGATCGGCGGGTTCCACAGCACGCTGATGCCCTCGGCGTCGTAGGCCTTGTACCCTTCTGGGATGTCGGAAACGCTCATGGAGAAGTCCTTTCTTATTTGTGCTACCGCTCACTGTACAACGCTGTGCGCCGTAACTACAGACCAAGCAGAGCCTGGGCGTTCCCGCGCAAAATCTTCGCCTTCACGTCGTCGTCGAGCTTGGCGGTGCGAATGTAATCAAACGCGCGCACGTACTTATCTTCTTGGAAGTAGGGGATGTCGGAGCCGGCCATGATTTGGCTATCGCCGTACGTTTCAACCGCCAGGCGTAGCGACGGCTCATGGAAGTTCGCGGCGTCGTAATACATGTGGTGCAGCATCTCGCGCGGCGAGCTGGCGAACGAATCCCAGTCAGTGTAGTTATCTTCGATGCGTTGGGAAAGGAAAGCGAGGTCGCCAGCCAAGTGTGCGATATGCAGGCGCACGTGCGGGAACCGGTTCGGGTGGTCCTTCTTCATGAGCTGCAGCGTGGCGATCGCATCCTCCATCGGAGCGCCGTTCACCCAGGTGAGCCAGAAATCCGTGATCATGGGTGTATGCGCGCCGGAGCCGGTGGCGTGGATGTTCACGAGCGCGCCGCGTCGGTCGAGTTCTTCCCAGATCGGGTCGAGTTGCGGGTCGGCGATCGAGAGCCCGCCGGGCAGGACTGTGGGGAACGCGATCCCGTGGAAGTGCAGTTCGTCGAAAATGCGCCCGATCTCTGCGATGGATTCTTCAACGTGGGGGAGCGGGAGCGAGCCGAGCGCGAGGAAACGGCCGGGATAGCGGGCGACGACGTCGGCGTAGATGTCGTTGATCATGCGCGCGGCTTGCGCGGACTTGTCTGGATCAGCGACGGATGGGATCTGCGGAGTAGCGGCGAGGACCTGTGTGGCAACACCAGCTCTGTCCATCCACTCGAGGCGCTTGGCCATATCGGCCTCGGTATCGTCCGCGTTGATGTTGCGGGCGATCGCGGTGGTTGCGGGGTCCACGCCGATTTCCTCGAGGAAATCGAGATAGCGGGCGGGGTAGATGTGTGCGTGCATGTCAATCGCGTTGACGGGGGAGTCCATGGCAACTTCTTTCATTGAAAATTAAATATCTGCCATCTATTATGGGACGAGATAGTTGAGAGCGCAAGTATTTTGCCGTACTCCCGACGCCGGTCACCGCAGTTGCGTAGCGAGCAACAAGTCGCGTTCGGACGCGCGGCGCCCGCAGGCGTCGTCGGCAACCGACGCAAGTGGAAGGAGAAGGCTGAAGAAGCGCAAAAGCTCACGGGCCGCCCGCTCGGCGCAATCGGCGCAATCGGCCCGATCGCGATGCAAACCCCGATGCCAGTGGTGATCGATTCTGGCGTGCTCGAGCTCGAGAAGGCGCTCGTCTCGGGTGGTGCGCGTGGCGCGCAGGTGATGCTCGATCCGAAAGATCTTGTGGAGCTGACGGGTGCAACGCTCGCCCCGATCGTGAAGTAGCCCCGCCGGCGCCGGTTCGGCTCTCATTGTGCGCGCTCGAATGAGTAAATGAATGCCGGGGCTGACTTGCATGAGATGAACCTCTCGCGCATGACCGAAAGGGGTTGGGCCCGCAGATCTTTGATCTGCGGGCCCAACCCCTTTTCGGTCAAACACCGGGGAGAATCAGTTCTCCTTGCGACGCATCGCCACCGAGGCGCCACCCACGATCATCGTGAGCGCGGCAACCGCGGCCAGCGTGGCCACATTCGCGCCGGTGTGTGCGAGGCCGCCCTGCTGTGCCATCGGCGCGGCGTTGTGCTGAGCCATCGGCGCGTTCGGCTTCACGGCCGAGGCGTGACCACCCTGGGAGTTCTTCTTCTCCTGCGGCTTCGCCTTCTGCTGCGGTGTCGGCGCGTTATTCTTCTTGTCCGCGATCTTCGTTGCCGGCACGAGCTTGATCAGCGGTGTACCTTCCGGCTCAAACAGGTTGGCCGGACGGAACGAGATCAACTGGCACTCGGTGGCCACGGTCGGCTTGGAGTAAATGTCTACCGTGTCCACGCCTTGCGCACCGGTGTACTTCGCGTCCTTAAACAGCCCGTTTGCAAAGTCGAGATCGAACTGCTTGGGGCCAACATCGAGGAAGCGGCCCACAATGTTCATGGCGCACTTCGTGTCAAAGTACACGCCGTGGGTCGGGTTCGGCGAGATGATCAGGTAACCCTGGTTGAGCTTCGCATGCACAACGGACTGCCAGAACGGGGTCGCGAAGTCGAACGCGTTACCGAGCACGAGCGTCGCAAGCGGCTTGACAGTCTGCGAAACCACCGACAGTGCCTTCTCGGACGCCGTCCACTGGGCGCAGTAGTCCGGGTACTCGACGCCGTCGCCGGAGGCGGCTTCAGGGCTCGAGTAGCGCCACGGCGCAGCCTCGTACGCAAGCTTGCTCAGCTCGCTCGAAGAGTACGCTTCCTTCTGCGCAAGCTCGTCGAGGCAGGAGAGCGTCTGGAAACGGTACGGCTTCGAGGAGTCGACGTCGTAGACGAGCTTCTTCTTGTCCGGATCCCACGTACGTGAGTAGTACTGGTCGCCAAGCTCCAGCAAGCCCGACGGATCCTTCTCAACAACGAGTGCGTTCAGTGCCGCCTGGAGCTTCGGCCACAGCGAGGTGGCGTACATCGCCTGGATCGTACCGATCGTCATGTCGTCGAACGTGAAATCGCGGCCCTCGTAGGCTTTCGCCACGTAGGAGCTGTCCTTCGCGGCCCCGCGCATCAGCTCCGTGTACTTGTCGAGCACGGCCTGAATCTGCTCCGGGGTGACCGACTTCGGATCGAGCTTCGCGTTATCTGCCAGTGCGCACTCGCCCGAAGTCAGGCAGGTCGCGAGGAAGTGGCGGAACGTCTGGTCGATCGCACGGTGCTGCGCCAGACCGCCGTCGTAGTAGCCGGCCGGCGCGATGGCCTCGTCCTGGTACGGCTTGAGCAGCGGGTAGTTGTTCACCAACTGGTTGGTGGACGAGTCGAGCAGCATGCGGTCGATGTTGTTCTCGAACAGCGAGCGGTACTGGTTGCCCAGGCGCGTGCCGTACGAAACGCCGTAGTAGGAGAGCTTCTCCTGGCCAAGGATCGCGCGAACCACGTCCATGTCGCGCGCCGTGTTGATCACGCCGGCGTGGTTGACGTAGTTTTCGCCGTCCATGCCCGGGAATTGGGCGACCGACTGGGTCACGCAGTCGTTGTGGACGAACTTCGTGAAGTCGCCGTAATCGGCAGGCGAGAGTTTGAGCGAATCGGCGAGACGGTCGGTTTCCACCGAGTTGCACAGGATCGATGGCATCGAGTGTGCGGTGCCGCGCGGCGCCACACCCACAATGTCGAAGCGCGACAGCGGCGCATACGGGTTACTCGGATCGTCCAGGTATGTGACCTTGCCGTCCACTTCCTGAGTGAGCATACGCATGCCTGCCCAGGCGAGGTCGTTTGCGAACGTCGTCGAGTCGCCGCCCGGACCGCCCGGGTTGACGAACAGGAGGCCGTTCGTGGCGCGGTTCGGATCGGAAAGATCACCGGAGACGTCGGAGTTCACGTCGCGAGCGGCGGCGTGGTAGACGTAGACGGCCATGCGCTCGCCGTCGGGCTTGGAGTAGTCCACCGGAACGATCACGTAACCACACTCGACGTTACGTGCGATCCGGGTTGTCTTCACGCCTTCCGGGCTGACGGTCGCGCCGTCGTTTGCGGTGTACTGCTTGCCGTTGTCGTCGGTGATGAGGTCGGGCAGGTCGCACTTACCCCACTGGATTTTCTGGTTGTAGTACTTCTCGAGCCCCGCCGGGACCGCGCCGGCACCTTTGCCGCCTTGGACTGGCTCGGGGATCACGTATTTGCCGTCGCCGTCCGGGTCGAATTGCTTGGCCGACTCCGGGTACTCCGGCTTATCCTTCGCGAACGAGTCCCACTTCGGTGCCGGATCGTAGGTCGGGCTAGCCGACGGCGTCGGGTCTGCGTTCGGCGCTGGAGCGGGAGTTTCGCTCGGGCTAGCCGACGGGCTGGGTTCCGCCGACGGCGAGGCAGTCGCGTCCGTGGTTGGCGCGGTGGTCGGCGTGATTGACGGCTCAGGCGCCGGGGTGGCGCTCGGCTGCGCCGACGGCGCTGTGGTTGGGTCGGCGCTCGGGCTTGCCGACGACGACGGGCTTGGCTCGGCAGTTGGGGTCGCGCTTGGCTGCGGTGCCGGCGTCGGATCGGTGGTCGCGGCGGGTGCTGGTGTGGCGTCCTTTTCGCTCGCGGTGGCTGCGTGTGCAATTGCGGCCGCAATCAGGGCCTTGTCGGCGTCGGTGGTTGCCTGCGTCGAAACGCTAGCTGTCGATGAGGTATATGCAGGCTGCTGACCTGCTGGATCGTTTGGTGCGGCATTGGCGAGTGCCGGCGTGAGGAGGACGCTGGCAGCTCCCAGGGCTGCGACGATCCCGCGCGAGGTTTTCCTCATGGGATTCCTTCCGAATAGGTGCATAATAATGTGCTTTTCGATTCTATCGGGAGGGAGGAAATCGGTGGTCGGAAACGCTTTTCAGTGTGGACGATCGGCCTCATTTTCTTTCTCATAGTCTGTGCATATTTATTACAAAACGGCTTTGTGCTGGGGAAATACCCTGATGAGCTAGTCCAAAATGGTGTCGCCAAGGTGTTTTTGAGTGTTGGGATTTGGTCTCAAAGAGTGAGACGGGCATTTTTGCAGGATGTTTCAGGTGAGCTCAACGGTGAAAAGTAATGAAAATTGTGAAAAATTGGCGTAAAAATTGAGGTCTTTACTGTTTCTTTAAAGAAACCAGGATGAAAAATATTCAACGTGAGAGAGGTCACGCCGCTATTCTTTTTCTGCCCTGAATGTTGGTTGGGCCACATGCCTAGGATAGTTGTGTTCGAGGTGGACGCGTCCCCCTCCAGTGCATGTCCCGAAGACGGGAAGTCGGAAAACGCGTCCGCAAGCGCAATCCCGCGCGATCAATGTGGATCGGAGGAACCCATGTCAACCACTGAAGTTCCCACCTACACACCTGAAGAAGAGAAGTACGTCATCCGTAACAGGGAAGGCGTGCCCGTCGGCGTCAAGCCCCACAACAAGTGGACCCCCGCCAAGATTGCCCTGTGGGTAGTCATTTCTCTCCTCGGTGCAACCGGTTGGGCCATGCTCGCAATCATCCGCGGAGAAGAGGTGAACTCGATCTGGTTCGTGATCACCTCGATCTGTACCTATGCGATCGGTTACCGCTTCTACGCGCTGTACATCCAAAAGAAGATCATGATCCCGGACGATCGCAACGCCACCCCGGCTGAGCGAATCAACAACGGTCGCGATTACGATCCCACCAACCGAGTGGTTCTTTACGGTCACCACTTCGCAGCTATCGCAGGCGCTGGTCCGCTCGTCGGCCCGGTCCTGGCAGCTCAGATGGGCTACCTGCCCGGCACCTTGTGGATCATCTTCGGCGTGCTGATCGCCGGCGCTGTCCAGGATATGCTGGTGCTCTTCTTCTCCATGCGTCGCGGCGGCCGCTCGCTCGGCAAGATGGCTCAGGATGAAATCGGCAAGATCGGTGGCGCTGTTGCCACGGTCGCCGTGCTCGTGATGCTCATGATCGTGCTCGCCGTGCTCGCCATGGTCTGCGTGAACGCTCTCGCCGAGTCGCCCTGGGGCGTGTTCTCGGTGGGTATGACGATCCCGCTCGCAATCTGCATGGGCCTGTGGTTGCGTTACATCTCCCCGGGCCGCATCACCGAGGTGTCGATCGCAGGCTGCATCGGCCTCGTCATCTGCATCATCGGTGGCCGTTACGTGGCAGAGTCCTCGCTCGGCGCCTACCTCCACGTTTCGCCCACTACCTTGGTGATCGTTATGGTGATCTACGGCTTCTTCGCCGCAGTTCTGCCGGTGTGGGTGCTCCTCACCCCGCGTGATTACCTCTCGACCTTCATGAAGGTTGGCACCATCGCCATCCTCGCCCTCGGTATCGTGTGGGTTCGCCCCACCCTTGAGATGCCGGCAGTCACCGAGTTCGCCACCAACACGGACGGCCCGGTGTTCGCAGGTACCCTCTTCCCATTCCTCTTCATCACCATCGCCTGTGGTGCGCTCTCGGGCATGCACGCAACCGTGTCCTCGGGAACCACCCCGAAGATGATTCAGAAGGAATCCCAGGCCCGCATGATTGGCTACGGCGGTATGCTCATGGAGTCCTTCGTGGCGATCATGGCCCTCGCGGCCGCAGCCTCCCTTAACCAGGGAATCTACTTCGGTATGAACACCTCGGCCGCAACGGTCGATAAGCTCGCTGGCACCGCCGTCGTGCAGCAGTACACCCCGGATGGGGACAAGACGAAGGCTGATCGCGAAGAGATCACCAACGTCGCTGTTCACAACCTCGGCGTCACCACTACCAAGGGTGAGAAGATCAACCCAGTGTGGAACACATTCGACAAGGACGGCAACGAGATCCGCGTCGAAGGCGCAGCCGCTCTCAAGCAGGTGGCACAAGACGTCGGCGAACCGCACGTCGTCTCCCGTACTGGTGGTGCACCAACCCTGGCCGTGGCAATGTCCAACATTCTCCACAAGGTCGGCGGTGGAACCGCGATGATGGGCTTCTGGTACCACTTCGCGATCATGTTCGAGGCCCTATTCATTCTCTCCGCCGTGGACGCCGTGACCCGTGTGGCACGCTTCCAGGTCTCTGAGGCCCTCGGCGGAATCTGGCCGAAGTTCCACGATCCGAACTGGAAGGTCGGCGCCTGGTTCTCCACCGCCGTCGTGGTCGCTTCGTGGGGCTCGCTCCTGCTGATGGGCGTGACTGATCCTCGAGGCGGAATCCAGACCTTGTACCCGCTGTTCGGTATCGCTAACCAGCTGATCGCGGCTCTGGCGCTGCTGATCTGCGTGGTCGTGGTGGCACGCAAGGGCTTCGTCAAGTACATCTGGATCCCGCTCGTGCCGTTCCTGTTCGACCTGCTCGTCACCTTCGCGGCATCGTTCGAGAAGATCTTCTCCACGGATCCGAAGATCGGCTACTGGGAGCAGTGGCGCCAGGCTCGTGCGCTCCTGCCGACACTGACCGATCCGAAGCAGATTGAAGACACGGAGGCGGTTGTCCGCAACACCTTCATTCAGGGCACTCTCTCGATTGTGTTCGTCCTTGCGGTGGCGTTCGTGGTGGTCTGCGCGGCGATCCGCGTCTGGAAGACCATCTCGACGAAGAACTTCACCAACTCGGAGGATCCGTTCCAGGAGTCGAACTTCTACGCACCCACGCAGCTGGTTGCCTCGAAGCTCGAAAAGAAGATCGAAGCTGAGTACGCGGTTGTCGGTGATCCGGATCTGATCCCGGGCATCAAGAAGCCGCACGGCCACTGATTCGCTGCTAGTGTTTCGTCACAAGGAAAGGAGAGGGCGATGAGCGAAAATCTGATCAAGGTTCGCGAAGCTGTTGCGAAGGCGGGCTACATGTGGCGCTCGTTTACAGGCGAAGCGGCATACGATCGCTACGTCGAGAGGCACAAGCGCCTTCACCCCGATCATCCCCCGATGACGAAACGTGAATTCTGGCGGGATCGCGCCGATTGGGACGAGAACAACGTCCAAGCGCGCTGCTGCTAAGCGAAAGCGGAGGGCCGGCTCGAAAGAGCCGGCCCTCCGTCGCGTTTCCCGACGTCGGTGCTCCAGTTGCGAGGTGCCCGCGCCCGCCCGCTACCCGCCGCCAGCGCCCGCCGTAAAAACAACACGCCTGTAACTTTTTGCAACACTTTTCAGGGCGGTTTTTCTCCCGTATGATGGGCGATGGTGGCGTGCATCTCACCGCTGAGCAGGCGCCTCCACCCGAAGGCAAAGTTGCCTCCACCCCACAACAGGAGTTCACGATGAAGCGAATTGCCCAAAGTTTCTCGCGTCCGCTCGCGGCGCTCGCAGCCGCGCTCGCGGTTTGTCTGACCATCCTTGTGCCGATCGCGGCGCAGGCAGCCCCGGCGTCGGTGATCGTCACCGGCGATTTCCTGAGCGAAGCAACCAGTGGCGTGTGTAGCGACTGGGCGAAAGCCTGTGCCGATACCGAGATGGATCCGGCGCCGCTCAAGCCCGAGGTGTACGAGAAGAAACTCACCGTGCCCGCAGGTTCGTGGAAATACAAGATCCTCATGGACGGCCAGTGGCTCTCCAACGACGGCGAGAACGACATGCAGATCACCGTCGCAAAGGACACCCCGGTGATCTTCCAGATCGATACCGTCACCAAGCACATCGGTCTGCGCCTTGAGGATGGCACCCTCGCTTCCGCCGACGCAACTGCGGATGCGGCGCTCGCAAAGGCGCCTGCAAAGAACGGCACCTCCGAGAACTTCTACTTCGTCCTCACTGACCGTTTCAAGAACGGCAAAACCTCCAACGATAACGGCACTCTCAGCGGCGACCGTGAAACAACGGGTTTTGACCCCGCAAGCGAGGCGTTCTACAACGGCGGCGATATCCAGGGCCTGCGCGACAAGCTCGACTACATCAAGAACCTCGGCACCACCGCGCTGTGGCTCTCGCCGTCGTTCACCAACATCCCGGTGCAGGGAAAGGGTAACGATGCCTCGGCCGGCTACCACGGCTACTGGATCACGAACTTCAAAGAGATCGATCCGCACCTGGGCACGAACGATGAGCTCAAGGCGCTGATTAACGAAGCACACGATAAGGGCATCAAGGTGTACTTCGATATCATCGTCAACCACACGGCCGATCTCACCTATTACAAGGAGGTTGGCGAGAGCGGTTCGGCAACCTACAAGTCGTTTGCCGACAAGCCTCTCACCGACGTCGACGGCAACGTCGTCGATCTGGCAGCGAAAGCCGGGGCGGCAGACTTCCCGAAACTGAGCGCGGATACGTCGTTCCCGTACACGCCAGTGCCGCGCCCGAACGTTCCCAAGCTCGTTCCGGACGTCCTCAACGACGTCACCCTCTACCACAACCGTGGTAACGGAAACTTCGAAGGCTCCGACGTCGAAGATTTCACGTACGGCGATTTCTACGGTCTTGATGATTTGATGACCGAGCATCCCACCGTCATCAAGGCGATGGAGGAGATCTACAACTTCTGGTCGGATTTCGGAATCGACGGCTTCCGTATCGACACCGCCAAGCATGTGAACTTCGACTTCTGGAAAGACTGGACCAAGCGCATCACGGATCACACTGATGCTGCGAACAAGCCGGACTTCTTCATGTTCGGCGAGGTCTACAACACGGACGTGAAGGATCTGGCTCCGTACTCGCGCAACTCGAATATGGGTGGCACGCTCGATTTCGCGTTCCAGTCGGCGGCCAAGGGCTACCTGAACAACGGCAAGGCCTCGGATCTGCGCGGTCTGTTCGATGCGGACGATTACTACACCACGTCCCATTCGTCCGCACTCGATCAGCCCACCTTCCTCGGCAACCACGACATGGGGCGTATCGCCTCGATGCTCACCGATCCGGCCCACAAGGTGGAGAACACGAAGCTCGGGCATTCGCTGATGTTCCTCACGCGCGGCCAGCCGGTGGTGTACTACGGCGACGAGCAGGGCTTCGTCGGTCTTCCGCCGGGAAGCACGAAGGGCGACGACAAGGCGGCCCGCCAGTCGTTGTTCGCCTCGAAGGTGCCTTCCTACGTCAACCAGCCACTGGTGGACGGCCACAACGCTGGCTCGGTGGATCGCTTCGACGAGAAGTACGACATGTACACCCACATCGCTGCGGTATCGAAGCTGCGCACCGCTCACAAGGGCCTCAAGCAGGGCGCACAGATCTCGCTCTACGCTGACGACGGCCCGGGCATCTACGCTTTCTCGCGCGTCGATCGCGAGGAAAAGATTGAGTACGTGGTGGCCGTGAACAACACGGGCGCCGAGAAGTCGGCCAGCTTCGCTACCCTCACCCCGAACGCCACCTACACCGGGATTTTCGGCGCGAACGATACGCTCAAAGCCACCGATTCCCTCACGGTGAAGGTTCCGGCCTACTCGGCGGTTGTCTACCAGGCTAACCAGCAGGTGGCGCCGACGTCGGCTCCGCGAGTGAACGTTTCTCCCGCGAAGGGGGCCGCTGCGACAGCGGACACGCGCCATCTCGAGGGCCAACCGAAGCACACCAACACCTTGGTTCCGGTCAGTGCCGACGTCGCGGCGAACCGCTGGGCTGAGACCTCCTTCGCATTCCGCGTGGTGGGTGAGACCGATTGGCAGCCGCTCGGCACGGCCACCGGCCCGCACCCGCGCGTCTTCCACGACACCACGGGCCTGAAGAAAGGAACGTTGGTTGAGTACCGTGCAGTGAGCAAGGATGCGGCAGGGACGACGACGGCGAACTCCTCGTACGCCACCGTCGGCTTGGACACGACGATGCTCGACACTCAGACGAAGAATGACATGGCTGGGCGCGTGACGGTTCCGGGCACGCACGGCCAGTGGCTCGGCTGCGCGGAGAACTGGGATCCGGCCTGTGCGAAGCAGGAGCTCACGCTCGATCCGGTTTCCGGCTGGTACACGGGCACATTCAAGATCGCGGCCGGTTCCTACGATTACAAGGTGGCCGTGGGTGGCACGTGGGCGGAGAGCTATGGTGTGGGCCCGAAGGGTGAACGTTCGGCACTGAACTCCCAGGTCAACTCGCACTACGATCTTTCCAGCGAGCAGGACGTCACCTTCTACTACAACCCGGTCACTCACGAGTTCTACAACAGTGTCCAGCGCCAGCCATGGTCGGTCACGGGAGATTTCCTGGATAAGCTGACGAAGAATCCAGGAAAGAACTGGGATCAGACCTACAAGGGTCTGATGATGTCGGATCCGGAGAACGACAATATCTTCACCGTTTCTACGATGAATATCCCTGCCGGTACGTATCTTGCGAAGGCTCTGGGGAATTTCGATTGGAAAGAGAGCTACGGAGACCCAAGCCGCCAGGACACTAACCGCCAGTTCACGGTCACCGATGGCATGCTCACCGTCTTCACGTTGAACATGAACGATCACACGTTCACGGTGAACTCCGTGGATCCCACGAAGTACGTCCAGTTCAACACGCATTGGCTCGAGGAGAACACGTTTGCGTGGCCGGATTCGTTGCCTTCCGACGGTTCCTGGGAGCTCGTGTGGGCCGCCGACGGCGGTATGGACGAGAAGAACTTTGCTTCCAAGAAGCAGGGTTCGGTTGAGTTGACGAAGGACCCGTTGGGCCTGTCGCGTCCTCTCAAGCAGACCGACCCGCAGTTGAAGAACTTCGTGGCATTGCATCCGGCGAAGTCCTTCGCAGACCTGACGCCGGCGGCGGACGTGCACGAGATCCTCAAGGGCCAGGTTGCGGTGGTCTACCGCGATCGCGCCGGTACTCCGCTGTACTTTGCCGGCGTGCAGATCCCGCGCGTGCTCGATTCGCTTTATGCGGCAGGCGCCTCCAAGCGCACTCAGGGCGTGAGTTTCGACGCCGGTAACCCAACGATTTCGTTGTGGGCGCCGACGGCGAAGGACGTCGATCTGCTCCTCTTCGACGAGCCCGCGAAGGGCCAGAAGGTTGCGGGCACCGGCGTCGAGCATCAGATGCAGCGCCAGGCGGATGGTTCGTGGACGATCACGGGCGATTCCAGCTGGGTGAACCGGCCCTACCAGTTCAAGGTGAAGGTCTACATCCCGGGTTCTGCGGTGCGTCCGGAGACAGAGGAAACCAAGCTCGCGAACACTGTTCGGGAGAATATCGTCACCGATCCGAACTCGATCGCGCTCTCGATTGATTCCACTCACTCCGTGATCGTCGATCCGTCGGATCCGAAGTGGAAGCCGGCCGAGTGGCCTGCGCGCGCGAACGTTCCAGTGCTGAACAACTTCTCGCAGCACAATATTTATGAGCTGCACGTTCGCGATTTCTCGATCTCGGACCAGTCGGTTCCGGCCGAGCTGCGTGGCACGTACGCCGCCTTCGGTCAGAAAGATTCCGCCGGCATGAAGCACCTCAAGGAGCTCTCGGCCGCGGGCATGAACACGGTTCATATCCTGCCCACGAACGACATCGGTTCGATCCCCGAGCTGCGTTCAGAGCAGACCAACCCGCAGATTCCGAACGCCGGCCCGGCATCGCAGGATCAGCAGGCCGCCGTCGGCGAAGCTCGCGCAAAGGACGGCTTCAACTGGGGTTACGACCCGTACCATTACGCCGCTCCGGAAGGCTCGTACGCCTCGGAGGGCAACCAGTACGGCGGCGACCGCATCAAGGAGTACCGTCAGATGGTGGCGGGCCTGCACGAGGCGGGATACCAGGTGATTCTCGATCAGGTGTTCAACCACACCTACTCGGCCTACCAAGATCCGAAGTCGGTGTTCGAGCGGATCGTGCCAGGCTACTACTACCGCCAGACGGTCGATACGGGCGTTGCCTTGAAGGATCCGTGCTGTGAGGAAGTGGCCACCGAGCATGCGATGGCTGAGGATCTCATGGTCGATTCGATCGTGAACTGGGCGCGCATTTACAACGTCGATGGTTTCCGTTTCGATCTGATGGGCTTCCAGTCGCGCCACAATATGGAGGCGATCCGAACGGCCCTCGATACGCTCACGCCTGAGAATGGCGGTATCGACGGCACAAAGATGTACATGTACGGCGAGGGCTGGAACTTCGGCTCGATCAAGAACGATTCGCGTTTCATGCAGGCACGTCAGGGCAACCTGTCGGGCACGGGAATCGGCTCGTTCAACGATCGTCTTCGCGACGGCGTCCACGGCCACGGCAACAACAAGTTCACGCAAGGCTACGGCACCGGCCTGGGAACAGCGAACAATGGCAAGCCGCAGGACACGAAGATCGACTACGCGTCGGCAAGCTACCTGATTCGCTTGGGCCTTGCGGGTAACCTGGCGGACTACGCGGTGCGTGATCGCAACGGCACCTTTGTCAAGGGCGGCGACTACCAGTTCGACGGCCACCCGGCCGGTTTCGCGAGCCAGCCACACGAGTCCGTGAACTACGTCGACGCTCACGATAACGAGACCCTCTACGACATGTCGGTGTGGCAGTTGCCAGTCGATACGTCGATGTCGGATCGCGTTCGCATGAACACGCTCCAGCTCGCCACGGTGGCGCTTGGCCAGTCGCCGATGTTCTGGCATGCGGGCACAGATATCTTGCGCTCGAAGTCGCTGGATCGTAACTCCTACGATTCGGGCGACCACTTCAACATGCTCGATTGGTCGATGCAGTCGAACAACTTCGGCGTGGGTCTGCCGCCGGCGTGGGATAACAACTCGGGCGAGAACATGAAGTGGGCGGACATGACCCCGCTTCTGAACAACACTGCGCTCAAGCCTTCTCCGAACGATATTTCGACGGCGTTCGGTCAGGCGAAGGAGCTGCTCAAGTTGCGCACCTCCTCGCCGCTGTTCACCCTCGGTTCGGCTTCGCTGATCAAGGAGCGCGTCTCCTTCCCGGATGCGGGCAGCCTGGAGACCCCGGGCCTGATCATGATGCGTATTAAGGATCCGAAGCCGGGTACTGCTCCGGCCACGGTGGGTGCCGGCAAGTCGCTGATCCATACGCAGCTGCCCACGGGCACGGACATCGATCCGAACGTTTCGGATCTGCTCGTGGTGTTCAACGCAAGCCCGCAACAGATGACGAAGTCGATCGACGAGCTCAAGGGCCTGAACTACACACTCTCGCCGGTGCAGGCCGACGGCGTGGATTCGGTGGTCAAGAACACCACGTTCGATTCGGCGTCGGGAACGGTCACGATCCCGCCGCGCACGGTTGCCGTGCTGGTCGAGGATCAGTTCAAGGACGAAGTCGCGCCGGTGGTCACGGCCGATCCGGCCGAGGTGACGGTCGCTGTTGGTGCAGCTGAGCCGGACGTGATGGCGAACGTTGCCGCAACGGACGAGACCGACGGCCCGCTGCCGGCGTCGTCGATCACGGCCACAATCGAGAAGATTGACGGCGGCACCGCGACGCCGGTGGGGAACGTTGCGACGGCGGCTCCTGGCACATACAAGGTCACTTATACGGCGAAGGACGCGGCCGGGAACGTCTCCGATCCGGTGACTCGCACGTACAAGGTCACCGACCAGGACAAGCCGGTCATCAAGGCCGAGCCTGCGAACGTGACGCTCGCCGTCGGCGATCCGCTCCCCACCGCGGAGCAGATCGCGGCTGGCGCAGTGGTCACGGACAACGTCGACCAGGCGCTGAAGGCAACCGGCACACTCTCGGACGGTGCGAACACGAAGGCGCCGGGCACGTTCACGGTGACCTACACGGCAACTGACGCGGCCGGTAACGCCGCCGATCCGGTCACGGTCATCTACACGGTCACGGACCAGAAGGGCCCGGCGATCACGGCCGATCCGATGGAAGTGACGCTCGCGGTGGGCGATAAACTCCCCACCGGCACCGAGTGGCTCACCGGCGTCACCGCCACCGACGACGTCGACGCGCAAGTCACGATCGATGCGAAGGTTGCCGACGGCGCAACAACCGCCCAGCCTGGCTCGTTCACGGTGACGTATTCGGCGAAGGATTCGGCTGGTAACCCGGCCACCGACGTCGTGCGCACCTACAAGGTGACGGACCAGGCGAAGCCGGAGATCACGGTGGATCCGGCCGCAGTGGAGCTCGCGGTTGGCGATCAGGTTCCGGATCTGCTCGCTGGCGTGATCGCGAAGGACAACGTCGATGGCACGGTGGATGTGAAGGCTCAGGTGACGGCGGGCGCCGCCGTCGCGGACCGCCCGGGCTCGTTCACCGTCACCTACACCGCCACCGATAAGGCAGGCAACACGGCCACGGCTACCCGCACCTACACGGTGTCGGACAAGGGCGCGCCTGAGATCACGGTGGATCCGACCCAGGTCACGCTGGCAGTGGGGGACAAGCTCCCGCAGCTCGCCGATGGCGTGAGCGCGAAGGACGCCGTCGACGGCGCGGTTGACGTGAAGGCTGAGGTGACAGCAGGCAACGCAGACACCGCGAAGCCCGGTACGTTTACCGTCACCTACACGGCCACCGATAAGGCCGGTAACACGGCCACGGCGTCGCGCACCTACCAGGTGACCGACCAAACCGCGCCGACGGTTAGCGTCGACCCGGCTGAGGTGACTCTCGATGCCGGTGCGCCGGCTCCGGACCTCCTCGCGGGCGTGACGCCAGCTGACAACGTCGACGCGCTCGTCGCCTCCGACGTCGTCGCGGCTGGAGCCGTCGACACTGCGAAGCCGGGCGACTACACGATCACCTACACCGTTACTGACGCAGCAGGCAACAAGTCGAAACCGGTTACGCGCGTCTACCACGTGGTCGATCGCGTCGCACCGGTGATCACCGTGGGGGATGTGCCGGCCGCGCTCGCGGTTGGCGAGGCGCTCCCGGACGTGCTCGCGCAGGTGAGCGCCACGGACGCCGTGGATGGCGACGTGAAGGTGAGCGCCGAGGTTTCCGGCGATACGTCGAAGCCCGGCACGATCACCGTGACGTACACGGCGAAGGACGCGGCCGGCAACACCGCCACTGCCACCCGCACCTACACGGTGTCGGATCAGGGCGCGCCGGTGATTACGCTGGATCCGCAGGCTGTCACAGTGGAGGCGGGCGATCCGCTGCCCGATGTGATGGCTGGCGTCAGCGCCGCCGATGCTGAGGGCAGTGCGGTTGAGCTGACCTCCGCGGGTGAGGTTGGCACGGCTCCTGGCGACTACACGGTCACCTACACCGCGAAGGACGCGGCAGGGAACGAGTCGAACGCGGCTCGCGTGTACCACGTGGTCGATACGAAGGCTCCCGCGCTCGCGGTTTCGCCCGACGTCGTCGAGCTCACCGCGGGCGATCCTGCTCCGGATCTCCTCGCGGGCGTGACAGCTACCGACGCCGGTGATTCGCAGCCGAATATCGAGGTGAGCGGCGCGGTTCACGCCGACGAGCCGGGTATCTACACGGTGACCTACACGGCGAAGGACGCCTCTGGCAACGTCTCCGAGGTACTGAGCCGCACGTACCGCGTGCTGGCGAAGGTTGTTCCGGTTCCCGATCCGGAACCTGCGCCCGAGCCGAGCCCGTCGCCGGAGCCGAGCCCGTCGCCGTCTGCGGAGCCGACGCAGCCGGCTCCCGAGCCGAGCGCTCCGTTAACTACTGAGCCTCCGGCTCCCGTGCCGACGACGGTTCCTGCTGAACCGACGCCTGTGCCAACGGATCCGGCTCCGGTTCCGGAGCCGACTACCCTGGCTCCGACGTCGCCGGAGCCGAGCCCGGCGCCGAGCGAGAGCCCGGCTCCGTCTCCGACCCAGCCGGCGCCGAGCGAGAGCCCGGCTCCGTCTCCGACCCAGCCGGCAGAGCCGAGCCCGTCGGCGGACCAGGGGATTCCGTGGACGGATCTGATTCCGGCGAAGCCGATTACTCCGTCGCCGAGCCCGGAGCCAATTGAGACGGCGATTCCGACGGATGCTCCGGTTGAGCCTGCGCCTCCGTCGGCGGAGGTTCCGACGTCGCCGGCGCCGAGCGAGAGCCCGGCTCCGTCTCCGACGTCGCCGGCAGAGCCGAGCCCGTCGGCGGACCAGGGGATTCCGTGGACGGATCTGATTCCGGCGAAGCCGATTACTCCGTCGCCGGCCCCGACGTCGCCTGTCGATCCGTCTCCGACACCGAACGAGAGTGACGTCCCGTCACAACTTGCTCCGAGGATCGTTACTCCGAAGGCGCCAGTATTCCCGAGCGCAGACGATCCAGCGCTGTGTACGGTCAAGCCGTTTGTCACGGTGAAGGCGATGGATGGCGTCGCCTACTTCGTGGAGGCGAACGGCAAGCCGGTCGAGGAGTTCACGAAGAACGGCGATCTGTACACCTTCAGCTACGGCTACGGCGAGACAGTGAAGGTTGTTGCCACGGTGACCGAGGGATACCAGCTAGCCGAAGGCGCTCAGACTGAGTGGACGTGGACAGCTCCGAAGCTCACCGATCTTGGGTGCGTAGCTGGCTCGGCGACGCCGCCGCCGGCCGGTACCGACGAGCCGGACGGTCCGCAGAGCCCAGACGCGCCACAAGCTCCGGCGCAGACCCAGCCGCCGGCAACGAACGGGGAACAGCTGAGCTTCACGGGAGCCTCGGTGATGGGGCCGGTTGCTCTAGCGACGGTGTTGGTCCTGCTCGGAGCGTTGGTGCTCAGGCGCCGTGAGGAGCAGTAATCGGGAGCGTGTTTCCTGATTCAAGAGTGGCGAGGGTTTCATACCCTCGCCACTCTTCTTGTGTCATGCGAAACGTCTGCAGAGGATCTTTCGGGTGTGCCGGACCATGGAATCGGCGGTAGAGAAACGAACTGTCAGTTTCAGACACATTTCGAATTTCCGTCACATGGTGTCGCCATGGAGTGATTGTTTTATTGCGGAGTGTTTGCGGGGTTACTCAGGGTCCCCTAAGGGAAATTCGAGTAGCAAACTATTTTCGTCGCCATGTTTGGGACTTTCGTCCCCATAAACGTCGCCACGTGAGAGAAATTCTCAACGTGTTTGTATTAATTATCGGTTTTGGGTGGAAGGCTGTCCGCCCTCGGCGATAATCTGAACTGGTCAAGATAACTCTCTGGCTCATCGGTGAGCCTGGAACGCACTAGGAGATCAATCATGAACAACCAGAATTCTGGCTTTATGGGCTTCGTTGAGAAGCTCACCCTCCCGAACTTCAACTACCGCGATACAGCCCTGCTGATCCTGCGCGTGCTCTCGCTCGCCCTGATCTTCCATGGAGTCCACAAGGCAATGGGCTTCTCGGCATTCGTTGAGAAGGCAATGGTTCCGAACCCGATTGGCGGCCTCGCTCCGACCTTCTTCACGGTTCTCGTGGTCGCAGGCCAGATCCTACTTCCGCTCGCACTGCTCATCGGCCTTTTCTCCCGTATCTCGGGTGGCCTGCTCGCACTGCTCTTTACGTTCATTATCTTCGCGGTCAACATTCCGTCGCAGGGTCTGATTGGCAAGCAGGGCGGTCTTTCCTTCGAGTCTTCGCTGTTCTACTTCATTATCGGCCTGACGATCTTCCTCTCGGGCCCGGGTAAGTACTCGGTGGATCACTTCCTCAACAAGTCGGAGTGACTCGTCTCGCTTTAATGAATCCCACACGGGTGGCTGCGGAAAAATTTCCGCAGCCACCGTTTTTATGCCTGAATCGCGTAACTCGTACCCCCCTCGCGCACCGCGCACCGGCGTCGTTGGAAGGGGTATTGAATGCGCCTTTGAAAATTAGGGCGCCCTAAGAAAAATTTGGTGAAGGTTTGGGAAACTCCAGCGACATTGTGGCCCAGGCGACGTAGCCTTGGAATGTCAGTATTTCTCGACGTAGAGGAAAGTATATGAAGAAGGTGAATCTTCGCCGCCCGGTGGGGGCTGCGGCGGCGCTGGCATTAACGTCGATTGGATTTGGAGCTGCGGCCACGCCCGCATTCGCGGCAGACGGCGATGTTTCGCTCGATTTCGCGGTGATCTCCGATTTCCATGGACACATCGAGAATGCTGCGGCACTCGATTACCAGATCGATCAGATGCGCACAGCAAATCCGAACACGCGTTTCTTGTCGGTGGGCGATAATGTGGGCGGTTCGGCTTACATTTCGGCTGTTGACAACGACACTCCGACCATCAATATTCTCAAGGCGATGGGCCTCGATTATTCGGCGTCCGGTAACCACGAGTTCGACAAGGGGTACAGCGATCTCAAGGATCGTATCCTTCCGGGCTTGGCGCCCACCCCGATCCAGGCCGCAAACGCCAAGGGTGCGGATGCAATCAATAAGCCCTACGAGCTGGTCGAGATCGGCGGCGTGAAGGTTGCCTACATTGGCACGGTCACGGACGAGATGACCACCCTCGTCTCCCCGAGCGCTATTGCTGGTATCACGTTCGAGGATCCGGTTGCTATAACCAATACAATCGCCGATCAACTCAAGGATGGGGATGCGGCGAACGGTGAGGCCGACGTCGTCATTGCACTCATGCACAAGGATCGCGAGCTGGGCCCACAGAAGCTGAACAAGAACGTGGATCTGGCCTTCGGTGGACACTCGCATATCGAGGGTGTCGGCAAGACGGCGTCGGGCGCGCCGGTTTGTGAGCCGATCAACTATGGCATGGCGTTCATCAAGGCGAACGTCACCAAGAAGGCCGATGGCACGATCACCGCGTCGTGTGCGGTGGCTGAGCTGCCCAAGCATGAGGTAGCGAACCCGAAGGATCCGAAGAAGCCGCTGAAGGTGTTCGACAACGAGTCGCCGGATATCAAGGCGATGTTCGAGGCTGCGTCTGAGAAGGCGAAGGAGCTGGGCGCGACGCCGGTGGGGTACATCGATCGCGACGCGTTGCGTGGCTCTCGCACGGGTGCCGATGCTCCGGGCTCGAACCGTGGCACCGAATCGCCGGCGAACAACTTGCTTGCGGATGCGTTCTACCAGTTCGGTCAGACGCTCAAGGATAAGCCGGATCTGGGTGTGATGAACCCGGGTGGTGTGCGTGCGGACTTCCGTTACGCGGCTAACACGGAGCTTACACCGACCGATAAGGACGGCCTCGTGACCCAGGGTGAGTCGAACACCGTTCAGCCATTCGGCAACGTGTTTGGCACGATCGAGATCACGGGTGCTCAGCTCTACACGCTGCTCGAGCAGCAGTGGAAGGATCCGAGCGCCTCGCATCCGGTGCTGCGCCTGGGTCTGTCCAAGAACGTTGTGTACACCTACGATCCGACGGCGGAGCAAGGCAAGCACATTACCGAGATCTTCGTTAATGGTGAGAAGGTTGCCAACGATGATTCGCGTACGTACCGCCTCGCTTCGAACACCTTCGTTCTCGAGGGTGGCGATGGTTTCACGGTGCTCAAGGAAGGCAAGAACTTCATCGATACCGGCATGATCGACAACGTGGCGTTCAACGATTACCTCAAGAACTTCACGGCCGATAAGCCGTTGCACGTGGATTACACGCAGCGCTCGGTGGGCGTTGCGCCATATACAACTGAGGTTAAGGCTGGCGAAGAGTTGGTCTTTGACTTGTCGTCGCTTGCAATGACGGCAGGCGAGAAGGCTCCGAAGGCGGTCACGGTCACGGTTGCTCACGGTGACGTGACGGTGTCAGGAACGGCAACTGTGGACGCGACTCCAAACGCGGAGGGTTACGACGAGACTGGCATGGCAATCGTGGGTGTCAAGCTTCCTGCTGATTTCCCGGGTGGTGTGGCTACTGTAATCGTCACCGCCGATGACGGCACCGAGTCTGGTGACGTGACTGAAGTGGCGCTTCCGAGCCTGAACGTTGAGGGCGCTGCAGCGCCGGCTCCTCAGCCGGAGCCGCAGTTGAAGGTTGTTGCCCCGGTGTTCCCGAAGTCAACCGTTCCGGAGTCTGGCCGCCCGTACCTGACGATCCCGAAGGTTGAGGGTGTGCAGTACCTGATCAACGGCACCGCGGTTGAGCCGGGCGAGTACCTGTTCAACTTCGGCGAGACCCAAGAGGTTACTGCGAAGGCACTCGAGGGCTACGTGCTCGATGAGAAGGTCGCGTCCTCGTGGAAGTTCACGGAGAAGGCGCCGAAGGTGAAGAAGTCCGATCCGAGTAAGGATCCGAAGCACAAGCCGAGCGGCCAATCCGCAACGCCGAATGCGAATCCGAATCATGCCGGTCAGCTGTCCTACACGGGTGCGAATGTTGCCGGCCTCGCCGTTGTCGGTGGCGTGCTCCTGCTTGCCGGTGCCGTGGCAACCGTCAAGCGTCGCCGCGACTAAATCGCAAGCGCCGCTCGTGAGTATGTATCGCTCGAAGTGAATAATCGCTACGAAATCAGTGATCGCGACCAAGCGAACTCATGATGTTGACTGAGTAAATGATTCACGCTGATTGAATCCACAGTGGGGGCGTTCCGCAAAAGCGGAACGCCCCCACGCTTCTTCTTCAGAACGAAACTGCTTGCTCGCAAAATGCTCGGTGTCGTCGAAGGTGGTAATGCGGCTCACAAACGAGCGAAAATTCGCTGATATAACAGCCTCTAGCAGAAATGTTCGCTATTAAAAGAATGAATGTGTCTCAGGACACGCCCGAATACTTTGACCTGGGTGGGTTTTGCTCGTAAAGTATTTACCTGTCGCCGGGAGCGAGTGAGTTTCTGGCGGGTTGGTTTTCCAAGGTTCTTGGGGTTCTGGTTTGACAGGATGTTTGAGGGTTTGGTAGGCTAGCGAAGTTGCTTCCTTGGGGGCTGGGTCCTGGTTGTGGGTCTGGTTGTCGGGGGTGAGTGTGTTGTTTGAGATCTCAATAGTGTGTCAGCTTTTTATGTCTGACCTTGACTGTTTTTGGTTGGGGTTGGTTTTTGTTTGGTCTGGCTGGGCTCGCGTTTTTGTGGGTTTGGTTGGGCTGTTTTTATGCCAGTTTGTCTGGTTTTTTTGGAGCCGATTGGTTTTCTGAATTATTGATTGGAACCCTTGTGGTTTTGGTTTTTGTTTGGAGAGTTTGATCCTGGCTCAGGACGAACGCTGGCGGCGTGCTTAACACATGCAAGTCGAACGATGAAGCCGGAAGCTTGCTTTTGGTGGATTAGTGGCGAACGGGTGAGTAATACGTGAGTAACCTGCCCCCTTCTTTGGGATAAGCCTGGGAAACTGGGTCTAATACTGAATATTCTGCGCTGGCCGCATGGTTGGTGTTGGAAAGGTTTTTTCTGGTGGGGGATGGGCTCGCGGCCTATCAGCTTGTTGGTGGGGTGATGGCCTACCAAGGCGTCGACGGGTAGCCGGCCTGAGAGGGTGACCGGCCACATTGGGACTGAGATACGGCCCAGACTCCTACGGGAGGCAGCAGTGGGGAATATTGCACAATGGACGCAAGTCTGATGCAGCGACGCCGCGTGGGGGATGAAGGCTTTCGGGTTGTAAACTCCTTTTAACACTGAAGAAGCGAAAGTGACGGTAGGTGTTGAATAAGCGCCGGCTAACTACGTGCCAGCAGCCGCGGTAATACGTAGGGCGCGAGCGTTGTCCGGAATTATTGGGCGTAAAGAGCTCGTAGGCGGTTTGTCGCGTCTGCTGTGAAAGACCGGGGCTTAACTCCGGGGCTGCAGTGGGTACGGGCAGACTAGAGTGCGGTAGGGGTAACTGGAATTCCTGGTGTAGCGGTGGAATGCGCAGATATCAGGAGGAACACCGATGGCGAAGGCAGGTTACTGGGCCGTTACTGACGCTGAGGAGCGAAAGCATGGGGAGCGAACAGGATTAGATACCCTGGTAGTCCATGCCGTAAACGTTGGGCACTAGGTGTGGGGCCTTTTCCATGGGTTCTGCGCCGTAGCTAACGCATTAAGTGCCCCGCCTGGGGAGTACGGCCGCAAGGCTAAAACTCAAAGGAATTGACGGGGGCCCGCACAAGCGGCGGAGCATGCGGATTAATTCGATGCAACGCGAAGAACCTTACCAAGGCTTGACATACACCGGAATCATGCAGAGATGTGTGCGTCTTCGGACTGGTGTACAGGTGGTGCATGGTTGTCGTCAGCTCGTGTCGTGAGATGTTGGGTTAAGTCCCGCAACGAGCGCAACCCTTGTCTTGTGTTGCCAGCACGTGATGGTGGGGACTCACGAGAGACTGCCGGGGTTAACTCGGAGGAAGGTGGGGACGACGTCAAATCATCATGCCCCTTATGTCTTGGGCTTCACGCATGCTACAATGGCTGGTACAGAGGGTTGCGATCCTGTGAGGGTGAGCGAATCCCTTAAAGCCAGTCTCAGTTCGGATTGGGGTCTGCAACTCGACCCCATGAAGTCGGAGTCGCTAGTAATCGCAGATCAGCAACGCTGCGGTGAATACGTTCTCGGGCCTTGTACACACCGCCCGTCACGTCACGAAAGTTGGTAACACCCGAAGCCCGTGGCCTAACCCTTGTGGGGGGAGCGGTCGAAGGTGGGATTGGCGATTGGGACGAAGTCGTAACAAGGTAGCCGTACCGGAAGGTGCGGCTGGATCACCTCCTTTCTAAGGAGCCTATTTTCTCCTCGGTTTTTGTCTAGTGTTCGAGGGGGCCTCATGGATTGAGTGTTTGTGGGGTTGGGTTTTCTAGTGGAACATGGGAAGTTGGCATGCTGTTGGGTTCTGGGGTAACACCCTGTGCTACCTGTGATCATCTGCGGCCGTTGTGGTTGTGTGTGGTTGTGGTGTTGGTGTGGTGGTTGAGAATTGTATAGTGGACGCGAGCATCTTTTGGTTTTTTGTAAGTGTTCAAGGGCGTTCGGTGGATGCCTTGGCACATAGAGCCGATGAAGGACGTTGTTGCCTGCGATAAGCCTCGGGGAGTTGGCGAACGAGCTGTGATCCGAGGGTGTCCGAATGGGGAAACCTGGCCAGAGTTGTTTCTGGTGACCGCTGCCTGAATGTATAGGGTAGTTGGGGGTAACTCGGGGAAGTGAAACATCTCAGTACCCGGAGGAAAAGATATTCTGTGAGTAGTGGCGAGCGAAAGCGGATGAGGTTAAACCGGTTGTGTGTGATAGCCGTCGGGTGTTGCATGATCGGGGTTGTGGGACCTACTAGGAAAAACCGACGTTTTTCTAGCAAGTGAGAAACCAGCCATATAGTCGAAGCTGTTGGGAAGCAGTACCGCAGAGGGTGAGAGTCCCGTAGGTGAAATGTGGTTGGCTTGTTGTGGTGTTCCCGAGTAGCACGGGGCTCGTGGAATCTCGTGTGAATCTGCCCAGACCACTGGGTAAACCTAAATACTCTATGTGACCGATAGTGAATGAGTACCGTGAGGGAATGGTGAAAAGTACCCCGGGAGGGGAGTGAAATAGTACCTGAAACCGGACGCTTACAATCCGTCAGAGCCTTCTTGGTGGGGGTGATGGCGTGCCTTTTGAAGAATGAGCCTGCGAGTTAGTGGCATGTAGCGAGGTTAACCCGTGTGGGGGAGCCGTAGCGAAAGCGAGTTTTAAAATGCGATTTTGAGTTGCATGTCCTAGACCCGAAGCGGGGTGATCTACCCATGGCCAGTGTGAAGCACGTGTAAGAGCGTGTGGAGGCGCGAACCCACTTCAGTTGAAAATGGAGGGGATGAGCTGTGGGTAGGGGTGAAAGGCCAATCAAACTCCGTGATAGCTGGTTCTCCCCGAAATGCATTTAGGTGCAGCGTCGCGTGTTGCTTGGTGGAGGTAGAGCGACTGGATGGCTGATGGCCCTTACCCGGGTACTGACGTCAGCCAAACTCCGAATGCCATCAATGTTGAGCGCGGCAGTGAGACTGCGGGGGATAAGCTCCGTAGTCGAGAGGGAAACAGCCCAGACCGCCGGTTAAGGCCCCTAAGCGTGTGCTAAGTGGGAAAGGATGTGGAGTTGCTGTGACAACCAGGAGGTTGGCTTAGAAGCAGCCACCCTTGAAAGAGTGCGTAATAGCTCACTGGTCAAGTGATTCTGCGCCGACAATGTAGCGGGGCTAAGTACACCGCCGAAACCGCGGCAAACAATTTTTTGTTTGGGTAGGGGAGCGTCGTGCGTGAGGTGAAGCAGTCAGGGAACTGGTTGTGGATTTCGTACGAGTGAGAATGCAGGCATGAGTAGCGAATGATGGGTGAGAATCCCGTCCGCCGAATGACTAAGGGTTCCAGGGCCAGGTTGTTCCGCCCTGGGTTAGTCGGGTCCTAAGGCGAGGCCGACAGGCGTAGTCGATGGGCAACCGGTTGTTATTCCGGTACCGGCGAAGGACCGTCCAATGCTGAAGCTTGTGATACTAACCATCCAAACCACGCTCTTTTCCTTCGGGATTGGGGTTGTGGGGAGCGTGGGACCTGAACTTGTGTGTAGGCAAGCGTGTTAACAGGGGTGACGCAGAGTGGTAGCTTCCGCGTGGCTAATGGCTTGCCACGTTTAACAGCGCAGCCCGTTTCCTAGGCAAATCCGGGAAACAATTTCAGGGTGAGGCTGGATGATGACCCACAGTGGTGGGGAAGTAGAGTGATCCTGTGCTGCCAAGAAAAGCCTCGACGCGAGGTCCGAGCCGCCCGTACCCTAAACCGACACAGGTAGTCGAGCAGAGTATGCTAAGGCGTTCGAGAGAATCGTGGTTAAGGAACTCGGCAAAATGCCCCCGTAACTTCGGAAGAAGGGGGGCCTGATCCTTGAAGCACCTTGCGTGCTAGGGGTGATGGCCGCAGAAACCAGGGAGAAGCGACTGTTTATCAAAAACACAGGTCCGTGCGAACACGTAAGTGGATGTATACGGACTGACGCCTGCCCGGTGCTGGAAGGTTAAGAGGAACGGTTAAACACGTGTGTTGAAGCTGTGAATTTAAGCCCCAGTAAACGGCGGTGGTAACTATAACCATCCTAAGGTAGCGAAATTCCTTGTCGGGTAAGTTCCGACCTGCACGAATGGCGTAACGACTTCTCCACTGTCTCAACCGCGAACTCGGTGAAATTGCATTACGAGTAAAGATGCTCGTTACGCGCAGAAGGACGGAAAGACCCCGGGACCTTTACTATAGCTTGGTATTGGTGTTTGGTACGGCTTGTGTAGGATAGGTGGGAGACTGTGAAGCATGCACGCCAGTGTGTGTGGAGTCATTGTTGAAATACCACTCTGGTTGTGCCGGATGTCTAACCTTGGACCATGATCTGGTTCAGGGACAGTGCCTGGTGGGTAGTTTAACTGGGGCGGTTGCCTCCTAAAATGTAACGGAGGCGCTCAAAGGTTCCCTCAGCCTGGTTGGTAATCAGGTGGCGAGTGCAAGTGTACAAGGGAGCTTGACTGTGAGACTGACAGGTCGAGCAGGTGCGAAAGCAGGAACTAGTGATCCGGCGGTGGCTTGTGGAAGCGCCGTCGCTCAACGGATAAAAGGTACCCCGGGGATAACAGGCTGATCCTGCCCAAGAGTTCATATCGACGGCATGGTTTGGCACCTCGATGTCGGCTCGTCGCATCCTGGGGCTGGAGTAGGTCCCAAGGGTTGGGCTGTTCGCCCATTAAAGCGGCACGCGAGCTGGGTTCAGAACGTCGTGAGACAGTTCGGTCCCTATCCTCTGCGCGCGTAGGAAACTTGAAAAGGGCTGTCCCTAGTACGAGAGGACCGGGATGGACGAACCTCTGGTGTGCCAGTTGTTCCGCCAGGAGCATGGCTGGTTGGCTACGTTCGGAAGGGATAACCGCTGAAAGCATCTAAGCGGGAAGCCTGCTTTAAGATAAGGTTTCCAAACACCCTTCGTGGTGTGTGAGGCCCCCTAAAGACGATAGGGTTGATAGGCCAGACGTGGAAGGCAAGTAATTGCTGGAGCTGACTGGTACTAATGGCCAACCACTGACAAAAAAGATAAAACGAGATTGCCTCGCGTCCCCTATACAATTCTGGACCACCAAACACACAGTGTTTGCTCCACCCGTTTGACGGTGGCTATAGCGGTAGGGATCCGCCCGGTCCCATTCCGAACCCGGAAGCTAAGCCTACCAGCGCCGATGGTACTGCACTCGCGAGGGTGTGGGAGAGTAGGACACCGCCGTCATCAAACTTCATAAAAAGTCCCCCGCACACGCGGGGGACTTTTTCATCCCCAGCCAAGCCAGCGCGCAAGCCACAACTCTGTTGTCACTGCGTGTTTAACAATAGCCGCCGCTCGCGCGCGGGCTTCTTCTTTTGGTTTCACAACCGCGTCCACAATACGATTTCACTATGGTTTTGCGCAGCACCCTGACACGCAATCAAATCAGTTTGATCGCCCTCGTCGTGATCGCGAATGTCGCTGAATTTTTCGACATGTTCCTCATCGGGTTCGTCGTCGCACTGTTGTCCCGGCAGTGGCAGCTCGGTGGCCTCGAAGTCGGAATCATTCTGGCGGCTTCGGGGCTCGGAACAGTCCTCGGCGCGATCGGCTGGGGCCGCGCCGCGGATACGATCGGCCGGCGTCGGGCCATGGCGAGGTGTATTGCGCTGCTTTCGGTGTTCACCCTGGCCACAGTCGCGCTCCCAGAAGGATCCTGGAGAACGCTGGCGTTCCTCCGCGTCGTCGTCGGCGCGGGTGTTGGTGGCCTGAATATTGTGTCGATCCCGTACGTCGCAGAGTTCGTGTCGGCCAGGAGACGCGGGTTCCTTACCGGTCTCGCGTCGGCGTTCGTCCCTCTCGGTCTGTTCCTCGGGAGTGTGGCGCAGGCGGCGGCCGGCGAGAATTGGCGTGTCCTGATGGCGCTCGGTGCCCTCCCAGGACTCCTTTTGGTGTGGCTGGGGTGGGTGCCCGAGTCGCCGCGTTTCCTCCTCTCGCGAGGCGACTCTGTTGGCGCACAAAAGGCGCTGGCGTGGGCGTGGATGGTTCCGGAAACTGATGTGACACTCGACGACGTCGGAGGCGTCTCGAGTATCCGTGCGGACGGGCGCATCGGCGCGTATGCGCGGTTGTGGCGTGAGCATCGGCGGTCGGTAGGTATCGTAGCCGTCGGCTCATTCGCTTTCATTCTTGGCTCTTTTGCGATCCAATCGTGGGGTCAAACGGTCTTGCACGACGGCTATGGGATCGGGGTTGACGGTGTGGCGCGTGTTTTCATGGTGTTGTCCGCAGTCGATCTAGCAGGGCGGCTACTCGCTGCGTGGCTCGCGGATCGTCTGGGGCGCAAACTGGTGCTGGTTGTTTTCGGATTTTTTGGCGCGCTCGGTTGCCTGGTCGCGGCGGGAGGGGCCGCGTCGGCCCCTCCCGCCGCGGGGATCTTCATTGCCGGCATTATCATTGCGATGGCATTCGGAGATGGGGCGTTCGGCATTCTCAACGTTTTCGGTGGAGAGCAATTTCCGACCGCTGTTCGTGGCACCGGGCTCGGGCTTAGCTATGGAATTGGGGCGAGCGCGAAAGTTATTGGTCCTCTCCTGGTTGGTCTGCTGGTCGGGACCGAGCACACGACTCCCGCAAGCGTGCTCAGCGCCGTTGGAGTCGCATTCGTTCTCTTTGCGGCCTTTTTCGCCGCGGGTGCCGTGGTGTACTTAGCGGCGCGTGAGACGCGGGGTGTGGAGATTGATCGGCTGGGTGAGGGATAGTCCGGTTGCTGGCTGGCGCGGTGGTGTACTCAGCGGCGCGTGAGACGCGGGGTGTGGAGATTGATCGGCTGGGTGAGGGGTAGTCCGGCTCTGAGCGGGGTGCTGGTGCACTTGGTGGTGGGTGCACTGGTGTACTTGGTGGAGCGTAAGACGCGTGGCCGGGGCATCGATGAGCTCGAGCGGTAGCCATTTTCCCCTGCACTATCCCTCGAGTTTGCTACACGCAACCTGCGCGGCGGTGTCGAGTTTGGAGAGTGGGCGACGTGTGTATGGGCGTCGGGTGGGAAAGTGCGCAACTGGCGCACCGGCGTCGGGTGGGAAAGTGCGCAACTGGCGCACCGGCGTTGCGGATTGCCCTCAGCGCGAAAATGGCTGAACGTTACGGTGTTTCCCCCTAGGCTGGAAAAGACAGTAAAAGCGAAGGAGGAATCATGGGATTCGAAGAGAAGGCAGAAGCCAAGGTAACGGAGCTCGGTGGCAAGGCAAAGGAAGCACTCGGAAATATCACCGGCGACAAGGATCTGGCAGCCGAGGGCAAGGCCGATCAGGGCGAAGGCAAGGTCAAGGAGTTCCTCGCCGACGCGCAGGATAAGGTCGACAATGTTGCCGCAACCGTCAAGGAGAGCGCAAAGCGCCTTACCGACAAGGTGTTCGGCGACGACAAGTGAGCTCTGGCGCAGGCGAAATAGTCTCCTCAAGCGCGGCTTGCGTCGGTTCCCGATGAGGGACGACGTCGATAGCGACGGTATGGACGAGAATTAAATCTTCGACAAGTCGGGATCGCTCGACGAAGCCCGTGAAGAAACGGCGTCGGAGGGCTCTGACGCCGACGAGGAAACTGCTCGACGCCGACACTCCATTCATCACAATAATGGCGAGTTTTCACGGAGGTAATCCGCGAAAACTCGCCACTATTGTGCCTGGCCGGCTAAGAGGCCAAAAAGTGTGTCTGGGGCGGCTTAAAGGCCAAAAAGTGTGTCTGGGGCGGGCGTGTCGCGGGTTATTCGCGGTAGCATCCGGCACAGCCTTTTTTGGCCCAGGGCCGCCTTCAGGCGCTGTTCGAGCTCCCATCGTGTGATGGGATCCAGCGATCAGACGAGCGCCAGGAACAGGGTGATGATGAAGACGTTGAAGAAATCGATGAACATACCGCCCACAACCGGGAGAACGAAGAACGCTGTGGGGGACGGGCCGAACTTGCGTGTCACCGATTCCATGTTCGCAACGCCGTTCGGGGTGGCGCCCATGCCGAAGCCCGCGTGGCCCGCAAGGAGCACGGCGGCGTCGTACGTGGAGCCCATCGCCTTAAAAGTGACGAAACGGACGTACAAGTAGGCGAGCAGGGTCTGTGCGGCGAGCAGGGCAATCATCGGGATCGCAAGCGAGCCGAGATCCCACAGCTTCACGCTCATCAGCGCCATCGCCAGGAACAAGCTCAGCGACACTGCGCCCACAACTTCAATCTCCTGGTGTGCGACGATCTCCACACCACCCTTGCGGGCGTAGCGACGATCGGAGAACCAGCGTGCGAGCACGCCGAAGATCATCGGGCCAAGGTAGGAGGGGAATTGTGCCATCGAGGTCCAGCCCTGGATCACGTTATTGATCGCATCCGTGATGTAGGAGCCGAAGAACATGGCCACAAGGAGCCAGATGAAGGCGGTGGTCATGCGCTCGGTATCGAGCGGATGCATCTTCTCGCGAAGGAACGAGTAGTCCTTCTTATCCTTGTCGTGGACGTTGGCGAGGTTCTTTGAGCGGATCAGGCGTGCTGCGATCGGGCCGCCGATGAGGGAACCTGCGACCAGGCCGAACGTAGCTGCCGTGTAGGCGACAGATTCCGCACCCTTGAGACCCGCAGCCTCAACGAGTGGAGCAATGCCTGCGGAAGTGCCGTGGCCGCCCGTCATCGCTGTTGAACCTGTCATCAGTGCGATCGGGCCGGGAACGTTCAGGAGGGGGGCAAGGCCAACCGCCACGAGGTTTTGGAGGATGACGAGGCCGATCGCCACCGACAAGAAGATTGCAACCTTCGGGCCGGCCTTCTTCAGAATTACCGGGCTGGCACCGAAACCGATGGAGGTGAAGAACAAGACCATGAAGAACGCTTGGAGCGTGGTGTCGAACGTGATGTTGACCCAGTGCGTGTAGTGGAAAAGGAGGTTGATCAGTGCGAAGAGGAAGCCGCCGATCACAGGGGAAGGGATCGCGAAGCGTTCAAAGAAACTGATATGGCTGCGCAAAAATCGGCCGATCAGCAGCAAAATCACTGCGAAACCAATCGACTGGACCATCGTAAATTCGATCGTCATTTCTACCTCTTCTCAAAAAATAGGGAAAGCTCCCCGAAAGGAAACTTTTTGCTGTGCTACCCAGAATTGTGTGGGTGCGCGTTTCTTTCCGTTTCGGAAAGCTTGCGGATCAACCACGCGTGCGAGCGTTGACGCTTCGCTATCGCCTTCTTCTTAGAATCGATCCGTTTTTCCTGCTGGGAGCCGTTGGCTCGCCGAGTTCACTATTGCAAAATACCACACAGGTATGAATTCTGGGAACGCCCGCCAATATATGGCTCTTTTTTGTTTCAAGATGTGGACGTGATGCCGGCGCCGGTGCTGCACGTGAGTGGCGGGTGCGGTTGCTCGTTGTGATGAGAATGGATAGAATTTCTGGGTGCTGAGCGCTACGCGGGCGTAGTTCATCGGTAGAATGGCAGCTTCCCAAGCTGCAGAGGCGGGTTCGATTCCCGTCGCCCGCTCTAAAAAGGAAGACCCCCGGATGGGGGTCTTCCTTTTAATCTGGTGTTGGAAGGGGATCGAACCCGGAACGCAGACGCGGATGGGAAAACACCCCAGTGGGGTGTTTTCCCGCGGCTGGCGCGAGGGCGCGCAGGGCGCGCGTCCCCGAGTAGATGCGGGTGCGGAGCACACGCGATTCCCGTCGCCCGCTCAGAAAGAGAAAGACCCCTTTTTTGGGGGTCTTTCTCTTGGGCTATTCCGGGTTAAATACGGAAAACCGGAATGTGTCGTAACAAAGTCTGCGACTTTTTCGGCTGATTTGCGTGTTTTCTGCGAAATCCGCGCGTGTCGGTTGTTCCCTTTTTGTTCTTGCTACCCTCATGACCTGCCTATATATAACACATGGGAAAATCCTGTGTCAGAAACGTGTCATTGTGCGAATCTCCCGTTAAATTACAAAAAGGTCAATAGTGTCGCCGGTCTTGGGTGGTGTGTGTCACAGCGATATAATGTAGTTACCGAACGAAGGAACGCACGCCGGAGTTCGGGCGGATGATGGACGCACCATCGTCCGTGCACGCACACAACCTCTCGTACGCACCGGAGGTAATAAAAATGAATAAGAAGCTCGTGAATATTTTGTTCGCGGGGATTTTGGCAACGGCAAGCGCGCTCGCTGTCCCGTCAGTTGCACCTGCCGCCCCACAAGGTGAGGCCGCCCCTGCCGGCACCACCATCCTCGAGCGTGGTGAGACGCTCCAGGAAAACCGCACACCGTCGTCGCGGGCGACGTATCTCGACGTCGCACGACCGACGTCGAGCCCGGCGGCTACGGTAGCCCCCAAGGTGTCGGTTGCACCTACGAAGCCGGCTGCTTCGGCGTCGTTGCAGACGACGCCGGCGCCGGTGAAGGAAAGTACGCTAGCTAAGCCAGCCAAGAAGTCGGCCGCAGCGCCGGTTGCGCGCGTCGCGCAAGCAGCAAAGGCGACGCCTGCCCAGAAGGCGAAGCCTCCAGCTGTGAAGCAAGCCGCCCCTGCGAACCAGGCAGAGCTTGCTGTGAAGAAGGCTCTGCCGGTCAAAAAGGCTACGCAAGTCACAACGGCGGCGCCCGTAAAGCGAGTCACGCCGGTCAAGAAGGTTACTCCGGCAAGGCCACGCGTTTCGATGGCTATCAACGTCGCCGGAAGCGGCGGCCAAGCCCAAATCGATCGTTGCGTGGGCGCAATCCGCGAGTCGGCGGTCTCTGCGTGGCTCGGCGCACCGTTCATCGCCCAACACCGCGAATGTGGAGGCGCACGTTTCCTGAGCCTCCGAGTTGGCCAAATCGTGCAACTGCGTGGGGCAGTTGGAGGAACCTACAAGGTAGTGACGCGCCTGGTGGTCCGCCACGGCGATAACGCGGGAGTAGTACCGCGTGGCTACGATGCCTACCTGCAGACATGCCTCCCTGGCGACTCGCAAATGATGGTGATTGGTCTCAAGCGCATCTGATCCGTTACTGGCGTGCGTGCAATCCTGCGCCCAGCGCAGGGCAAAATAGTGGATTTCCGTTCACGCCCCTCGAATCGCGAGGTGGGGGCGGGGTCCACTATTCTGTTGCTCCACCGCTCTCAGGGCGCCTGGGTGAGCCCTGGCGGCGGCAAAATTGCGTCGGTGTACGATGAATCGTCATTCCAGAAGATGACAGTAATCGTACCTAGTACAGATACGATTGAGTATTGTGATGATTGCCGTAAATCTTGTCTTGATCGTAGTTCTCGCGTTGATTGCGTGGCGCCTTTTTGGCCGTACTGCGGCGTCGGTTGTTCGTGGAGTGTGCGCAGGCGTGATTGCGAACGCGGTGACGTTCATGGCTGTCACCTTCGGGCCGCGCCACGCATTCGTCTACGAATACCCACATGGTGTTGCCTTCCCCGTGCTGTACCTGGTGGTCGGCCTGGTGGTCGGCGCCGGCGTCCTGTGGCTGATGCGAATCGCGCTGAAGCGTCGTTTCGTACCGGCGGAAACGAAATGGCGGATTCGCGACATCTTTCCGATCGTCATCGGCGGTGTGTTTGGTGCGCTCATTGGCCTGTTTTACTTCGTTCCGAAGACGATCATTGAATCCGTCGATGGAGTGACAGCTGCGCAGCTACTCTTTATCGTCACCCAAGGCAACGGGGAGACAACTGTAGCGAACAATTGGGAGTTTACAAACTACATGGTGGCGCCGATTATCTGGCTCACACTAGTTGGCATGTGCGTGGGCGCGATCCGCACGGACCTCCTTCTCAGTCGCCGAGGAACTCAGGCGGTCGACGGCACAACCATCGAACCACAGGCTCCGCAAAACACGAGCGCGGATCTGCAAGAAATTGACCCACCGGCGTTGGCGGAAAACGAGCAATTTTCCGAAAACCCGGCTCCGTCGTCGGCGGAAAACCTGGCCCCGACGTCGGGCGTGACGGCGATGCGTCGTTTCACGTACGTGCGTGGGGTGGCGATGGGGACGATGCTCGCGCTCGTCGTCGGTTCCGTCACGTACGCGTTCCAAGTCCTGCCACTGGGTGACATCGTCCGCCAGCACCTCTACACGTCAACCTACGTCGCCGACAACTGGGTGATGCCCACAAAGCAGAGCGTCCAGCTACCCGAAAAGAAGCGCAACCTCATCCATATCTATATGGAATCGATCGAAAACTCGTTCTACTCGCGCGACATGGGCGGATACCTCAACCGCAACGTGATGCCCGAGCTTGCCGAGCTCACCAAAGAAGGCGTGTCGTTTTCGAATACGGATCTGTACGGCGGTCCGCAACAAATGTACGCAACCGGCCACTCGGTGGCCGCGATGGTAGCGATGTGGGCGGGAACCCCGATGCTGTCGTCGGGCGCCGGCAACGGCACGGAGATGTCGTTCCCAGATTTCCCAACGATCGGCGACTATCTGAACTCTGCCGGCTACGCCACCGATTTCATGCTCGGCTCCGACTCGAGATGGGGAGGCCTCGGCGATTACTACCGTCGCCACGGCAACTTCACCGTGCATGACCTCAACACCTTTAAGGACGAAGGCCGCATTCCGCGCGACTACAGCGTGTGGTGGGGCGTAGAAGATGACAAACTCTACGAATACGCCAAGGAGCTCATGGCAAAGCGCGGTGCCGAGGGTAAGCCGTTCTATTTTGTTCTCGAGAACGCCGATACGCACTTCCCGGACGGTTATCCTTCGCCCCTGATGACGGAAAAACCGTTCGGAACCCAGTACGAGAACGTCATCCACTATTCGCAGAAGGAAACGGTGAAGCTGGTCCGTTGGATTCAGGCGCAGCCGTGGGCGAAGGACACGACAATCGTCATCACCGGCGACCACCGCTCCATGGACAAGAACTTCTTCCGTGACTGGGATCCGGACTACAACCGCACCGTCGTGAACATGATCCTTAACCCTGTGCAAGGAACCGACCTGCCGACGTCGATAACAAACAATCGCCAGTACGGCTCCTTCGATTTCTACCCGACGATTTTGGCGTCCATTGGTGCGAAAATCGACGGTGAGCGCCTCGGGCTCGGAACGAACCTCTTCTCTGGGAAGAAGACCCTTGTAGAACGCGACGGGGCCACGCACATGAACGAAGAGTTCGCGAAGACTTCGAAGTTCTACGACAAGCACCGCGAAACCGTTGCAGCGACTCCGGATCGGCGCCAGGACGACAAGCTCTAGCTGAAGGCTGGGAAAACAGGAAATTTATACACAATCCCTGGGAAAAGTATTAGAGGAAGATCACGCTCGAGTGGGATCACTTTAGTTAACTGGAATAGTTATGATTTTGATTTGTGATTCTGTCTCTACATGTGTTGTCGATTCTGATCCTTATCGGATTTGCTTTCCTGACCTTTGGGGTCAATAAGGCAGCTGTTGCGCGCGGCGCCGCCGTGGGACTTTTCGCGAACGCGGGAGCCTTCATTGGCGTTGTTTACGGAACCCGGCACAAGTTCCTCTACGGGGCCACCGCGAGCCCGAAATTCATGGTGCTTTTCCTCGGTGTCACCCTGGTTGCCGGCTTCGCCATGCTCTTTCTCCTCTCGCTCGCCCACCGCGATGTGCTCGAGCGCAAGGAAAAGCCGTGGACATGGCGCCAACTGTTGCCGATCCTTGGCGGTGCGTTCCTCGGCCTGCTCATCGGCGCGATTTTCTTCATCACGAAGACGGTGGCCGATTCCGTCGATACTGTTTCTGCCGACCAGATTCTCTTCATTCTCACTCAGGGCAACGGCGAGACCACCGTTGAACAGACCCTCGAATTTTACAATTACATGGTGGCGCCGATCATCTGGATCGGTCTTGTCGGCGCTGGCGTGGGCACAATCCGCTCTGACTTTGTCTGGAAGCGCGGCGAGGAGACTCCAGAAGCCGATGGACCGACGTCGCACGACGATCCAGGCACACTCGACCAAGGTACACCCGCACCCGTAACGCGAGCTGTTGCACCGACGTCGCCGAAAGCCTTCCGGTTCCCGTTCGTGCGCGGGGCGGCGATGGTCGCTATGGTCGGTATGCTCGGCGCCTCGATGGGCTATGCTGCCCAGCGTTTGCCGCTTGGTGACCTCGTGAAAGTGTACTTTGAAAATTCGACGGTTGTGCAAGACAACTTTGTGATGCCAACAGACGACAAGATTCACCTCCCCGAAAAGAAGCGCAATCTTATCCATATTTATATGGAGTCGATCGAAAACTCGTTCTACTCGCGCGACATGGGCGGCTACCTGGATCACGACGTGATGCCGGAACTGGCGGCGTTGACGAAGGAAGGTGTGTCGTTTTCACACACCGACAAGTATGGTGGCCCGCAGCAACTTTATGCCACGGGGCATTCGGTTGCCGCAATGATCTCAATGCAGGCGGGCGTGCCGATGCTGGCCTCGGGAGCGGGCAACGGTAAACAGATGTCGTTCCCGGATTTCCCCACGATCGGTGATTTCCTCTCCAAGGCGGGCTATGCGACTGATTTCATGGTAGGATCCGACTCTCGTTGGGCAGGGTTGGGCGACTACTACCGCCGCCACGGCAACTTTGAGGTTCACGACCTCACCACCTTCAAGGATCAGAAGAAGATCCCGCGCAACTACAAAGTGTGGTGGGGTGTGGAAGACGACAAGCTCTACGAGTACGCCAAGGAACTCATGACAAAGCGCGGCAGTGAAGGCAAACCGTTCTATTTCATCTTGGAAAATGCGGACACGCACTTCCCGAACGGCTATCCCTCTCCACGCATGACTGAGAAACCGTTTGCTACCCAGTACGAGAACGTCATCCACTATTCGCAGCGTGAAACCGTCAAGCTCGTGCGCTGGATCCAATCGCAGCCGTGGGCGAAGGACACGACGATCGTCATCACCGGCGACCACCGCTCCATGGACAAGAACTTCTTTAAGAAGTGGGACAAGAGCTATAACCGTACCGTTGTGAATATGATCCTTAACCCTGTCCAGGGAACGGATCTGCCGAAATCGATCACGAACAACCGTCAGTATGCGCCCTTCGATCTTTTCCCCACGATTTTGGCCTCCATTGGTGCAAAAATCGATGGTGATCGGCTGGGTATGGGGGTGAACCTGTACTCGGGAAAGAAAACGTTGGTTGACGAGAAGGGCGTGGAATTCTTGAATAGTGAACTCGCGAAACGCTCGGATTTTTACGACCAACATCGTGAAACAAAAGCTGCAACCTTCGACAGGAATCAGGACAATAAGTTTTAACCTTTCGACGCTAGCACGGGCCCTGAAATTGAAAGAGCGGTGGCTAGCTGGCACGGGCTGATGTCAGTGCAGTGGCGCTCGCGCTCGGATCGGAGGAGTTTCGCCGCGGGCTTGAGTGGGCGGGTTTTGACCCGCCCACTCGCTATACTTGGAGAGTCGACGCTGTAGCGCCGTGACCGGCCGGGCGGGCAACCCCTGGCTTTCTCTTTAGTTTCCACAAGGGGAGCTCCTGGTGCTCACGCAAACGTTCGCACCGGGAGGATTATGCTTTTCATTCTTGCGCTGTTCGCGCTTGCCGCGCTACTGGCTCCGCTCGTGATGCGCAGAGGGCGGCTCGGCTTCGTAGCGCTCGCGGCGGTGCCGGCGTTGGCGTTCGGGTATGTTGCCACGCGCGGCCCGGAAGTTTTCGCGGCGGCCCGCGGCATCATTGATCCGGCGAAACTCGCGCCGTGGCCGCACGCCCTCGCCGACGTCGGGGCACACGGAGCGTCAAACGCGCAGGCAACAGCGGCGGTCGGCGGGGCA
Source organism: Arcanobacterium wilhelmae (assembly GCF_029632765.1). Taxonomy (NCBI): domain Bacteria; kingdom Bacillati; phylum Actinomycetota; class Actinomycetes; order Actinomycetales; family Actinomycetaceae; genus Arcanobacterium; species Arcanobacterium wilhelmae. The sequence goes on along the minus strand of NZ_CP121247.1, from coordinate 1,815,419 downwards.
CCTGCGAACGTCTTCCCTGTGGAGAACTGGGCGTGGGCGCCGCAAGTACACCTCGAGCTCACGTTCCAGCTCGACGTGCTCTCGTGGGTGATGGCGCTGATCGTGACGGGAGTGGGCACCCTGGTGCTGGTGTATTCGACCCGGTACTTTTCCTCGTCGGCGGCAGGACTGGGGCGGTTCGCCGCCGTTTTTACGGGGTTCGCAGGCGCGATGCTCGGACTGGTCACCACCGACAACACGCTCGCTTTGTACATGTTTTGGGAGCTCACCACCGTTTTCTCCTTCCTGCTGATCGGGCACAGTTTCTCCAAGCCGGCTTCGAGGCGCGCGGCGATGCAGGCGCTGACGGTGACAACGACGGGCGGGCTGGCGATGCTCGCCGGTATCGTGATTCTGGGGCAGGTGCCTGGCGGATCGTATCGCCTGTCGGAACTGGTGGCTGCCGCGCAGGCAGGAACACTGGGGCAGGCGGCGCTCGCCGTGGAATCGGCGTCGCCGGCGCTGATCGCGACGGCCGTGGCGCTGGTGCTCGCCGGAGCGGTGAGCAAATCGGCGCTCGTGCCGTTCCACTTCTGGCTGCCGGCCGCGATGGCTGCGCCCACGCCAGTGTCCGCGTACCTGCACTCCTCGGCGATGGTGAAGGCCGGAGTGTATCTCGTGGCGCGGCTCGCTCCCGGGTTTTCTGAGCTGGCGGTATGGCAGTGGATCGTGGTGCCGCTGGGGATCTACACCCTGATGTTGGGCGGGTATCGCGCGCTGAAGCAGTACGATCTCAAGCTCGTGCTTGCATTCGGAACGGTCTCGCAGCTCGGCCTGATCACGCTGATGGTGGGGTATGGGACGGCGGCGATGATGCTAGCGGGCCTGGCGATGCTCGTGGCGCACTCGCTGTTTAAGGCCGCACTGTTCCTGTCCGTCGGGCAAGTGGACTGGGCCACCGGCACACGTGACCTGCGCAAACTCTTCGGCGTTGGTTCGGCGATGTGGCCGACGGCAGGCGCGGCCGCGCTCGCAGGCGCCTCGATGGCGGGCCTGCCCGGTTTCGCAGGTTTCGTAGCGAAAGAAGGCGCACTGACTGCGCTCGTTGGCGGCGGCGCGCTCGATACGGTGACGTGGGCGGCGATCGCGGCGGGCTCAGCGCTGACGGTCGCCTACACGTTGCGCTACTGGTTCGGCGCGTTCACTAGCTGGGGATACGTGCCAGACGCCGGGGTATCTGATGTGGCCGAGCCGGCCACCCCGTACGATCCGCCCGCCGGCGAGACGCCGGTGCGCGAGACGCACGCGATCATGACGGCGCCGATCCTCGTGCTCGCAGGCGCGTCGCTAGCGTTCGGGCTGGCAGGGAGCGTGCTGGATCGAGTGCTGGCTCCGCATGCGCTGGCCGGTTTCGCCCCTGGAGGTTTCGCAGGGTATGCCCTCACGCACGGCGGGATCGTGGGCGAGAATGTGCCGCACCTGACGCCCGCGATCCACTTCGGCTGGCCACTCGCCATCTCGGCAGCCGTGTGGGCGGCAGGCGCTCTCATTTTCGCCGGAACTGCGCTGATCGAAAAGGTCACCCGCCGGCTCGAGTTCCCGCTCTCGGCGTCGGGAGCGTACGCGAACACGATCCGCGGACTCGAGAACGCTTCGGGCGTAACCACCGCGCTCACCCAGCGCGGCTCGCTACCTGCCTACATCGCCACGATGATGGTGTTTATACTGGTTGCGGCGTCGGGCGCGCTTCTCATCATCGGTCCTGGCCACTGGCCGGAGCTGCGCGCCTGGGATTCGCCAGCGCAGGCCGTCGTCGTCGCAATTACCGCGCTCGCCGCAATCCTCGGGGCGCGAGCCCGCCACCGCATGAAAGCCGTGCTCCTGCTCGGAATCGCCGGCTACGGGGTGGCGCTCGTGTACGAACTGTATGGCGCGCCAGACCTGGCGCTCACACAGGTGCTCGTGGAAACCATGAGCCTCGTGGTATTTGTGCTGGTGCTACGGCGCCTGCCGGCATATTTTTCTAACAGGCCGCTCGCGCTCACCCGCTGGTGGCGGATCGGGCTCGGCGCGGCGGCCGGGCTGGCCGTTGCCGTCATCGGCGCGCTCGCGGCTGGCGCGCGAGTTGCCACGCCGATCGCTCGCGATTTCCACGACCTCGCCTACAGCCACGGCTACGGCAAAAACATTGTGAACGTGACGCTCGTGGATATCCGAGCTTGGGACACCATGGGTGAGCTGACCGTACTCGTGGCGTGTGCGATCGGGATTTCGTCGCTACTGTTTATCCGCGACCGCGTGGGGCGCGTGGATCGCCTGCGTAACGTGGCGATCCCGGTGGATGTGCGCGAGCGGGCCGGATTCCGGCGCGAAGCCGATTTTGGTGACGCCGGTGCAAGGGCGCGTGACGGCGACGCCGGCGGGTCAGTGCGCGGCGCCAGTGCCGGCGGGGCAACCGGACGGCTCTTCTGGGGGAATCGCGGGTTGCAGGAGTCGCCCGCACACGCGGCAGATTCTGGCGCGGCGGCAGCTCCGGCACGGAGCTCGGACACTAACCGGGCACCGGCGTCGGCTGCTGCTACGACGTCGGGCGCGGTACCGACGTCGGGCGGGCGGGCGCGCCTGTGGCTCGTGGGAACGGAGGCGCTGCGCGAAGGCTCGCGCAGCGTGATCCTCGAGATTGGCACGCGCGTGATCTACCACGCGATCCTCGTGGTCTCCGTATTTTTCCTGTTCAGCGGGCACAACCAGCCGGGCGGCGGGTTCGCGGGCGGGCTGCTCGCCGGTATCGCGCTCACGATCCGCTACCTCGCAGCCGGGCGCTACGAGCTCGGCGCGGCCGTGCCGCTTCACCCTGGCCACCTCATGGGCTCGGGGCTGGTGATCGCGGGCGCTGCGGCGCTCGCTCCGCTTGCGCTCGGCGGCACAATCCTCCAAACCGCGAAACTCGATTTCGTGCTCCCAGCGTTCGGACACGTGCACCTCGCCACCGCGATCTTCTTCGACATCGGCGTGTACCTGGTGGTTGTGGGCCTGATTCTGGACGTGTTGCGCTCGCTCGGCGCGGAAATCGACCGTCACGGCGAACTTGAGGGAATCGGCGACGACGACGCTGTGCGCCTCACACCGGCTGCCGATTCACGCCTCGAACGCTTCGACGCGGCCACCGCCGCCGGAGCCGAAGGCACCTCGGAGAGCAGCGTACTCGGCGGACATAAAATTTTGGGCGGAAAAATTGGCGCTCGCCCCAATATCGAGGCTGACCCGCGAAAAAACGAACCAATATTTTATGTAGGCGAAGTATCTGGCGAACAATCGCCGGAAGGGCCGGCTGGCGCGGCCAAGGAAGGAGGCGCGCGATGAGCGTTTCTGTTGCGCTGATTTTCTTGGCTGCGGTGCTGGTGGGCGTAGGCGTGTACCTGGTTCTCGAACGCTCGCTCACCCGCATTATCCTCGGCCTCACCTCGATCACGAACGGCGTGAACATCCTGTTCCTGATCGCCGGCGGGCGTTCCGGAAAGCCGCCGCTCGTCGGGGCCGCACCGGCGTCGGAAATGGCAGACCCGCTGGTCCAAGCCATGATGCTCACCGCGATCGTGATTTCACTGGGGGCGGCGGGATTCTTGCTGGCGCTCGCTTATCGTAGCTGGCAGCTCACCGGTAACGACGAGGTACAAGACGATCCCGAGGATCGCCGCGTTGCGCGCATCACGGAGCGCGCAAAGATGGCCGCCCGCGCCGATGCTGACGCCACCGTTGAGGAAGACGCCGCCGAAACCCACGACGAAACCGAAGGAGATCCCGACGCCGACGGCGAGCTCGGTGTTCCCGGCGATCCGGAGGCCACCTGCCTCGACGAAGACGGCTCCGGTAGTGCTGAAAGTGTGCCCGGCGAAGGGGCGGACCTCGCGCTTGCGGAATCCGGCCAGCACACCGGGGAGGATGGGCGTGAGCCTGGCGCCGGCGTCGGCACAAACTCGCCAACTGAAGGAGGCGCGCGATGAACTGGAACTTTTTAATCGCCCTCCCGGTGGTGTTGCCGCTACTCGGCGCGGGAGTCTCGCTCGTGAGCGGGCGGGCGCGCCGCAACCAGGCGTGGGTCTCGGGCGGGGTGCTCGCCGCGGTGCTCGCTGTGGCGATCGCACTGGTGGTGATGGCAGCGAACGGCCCGGTGGTGCTGAACATCGGGCAGTGGGCCGCGCCGATCGGGATCGTGCTCGTGGCCGACGGCTTGAGCTCGCTCATGCTGCTCACATCTGTCACCGTGACGCTCCTCGTGCTCGTCTACTCGCTGGCGCAAGGCGCCGCCGACGGCGAACGCGCAGCCCCGATCGCCGTCTACCATCCAGCATTCCTCCTGCTCTCGGCCGGAGTTTCCAACGCGTTCCTCTCCGGCGATTTGTTCAACATTTACGTGGGGTTCGAGATCTTGCTGTGTGCCTCGTTCGTGCTGATCACGCTGGGCGGCACGCGCGATCGTGTGCGCTCGGGAACCGTGTATGTGGTGGTTTCCCTGATTTCGTCCGTGGTATTCCTGATCGCGATCGCGCTGGTGTATGCGGCGGTCGGCTCGGTGAACCTCGCGCAGGTGGCGCTACGCCTGCCGGAGATTGATCCGGCCCTCGCGGTGACGATCCAGGTGATGCTGCTGATCGGTTTCGGGATCAAAGCGGCAGTGTTCCCGCTGGGCGCGTGGCTGCCCGATTCCTACCCGACGGCGCCCGCGCCCGTGACGGCCGTATTCGCAGGCTTGCTCACCAAGGTGGGCGTGTACGGAATGATCCGCACGCAAACCCTGCTCTTCCCCGGGCCGCAGCTCGATCAGATCCTTGGCGTGTTCGCGATCGCCACGATGGTGATCGGCATCCTGGGCGCAGTGGCCCAGCAGGACATTAAGCGTCTGCTGTCCTTTACGCTCGTGTCGCATATTGGCTACATGCTGTGGGGGATTTCCACCTCATCACCAGGCGGGATCGGCGCCACGATCTACTACGCGATCCACCACATCACCGTGCAGACCGCGCTCTTCCTGGTAGTCGGCTTGGTGGAGCGCAGAGGCGGGAGCACGAACCTGGCCAAGCTCGGCTCGCTTGCGAAGCTCGCGCCCGGGATCGCCGCGCTGTACCTGATTCCGGCGCTCAACTTGGCAGGTATCCCGCCGCTGTCGGGCTTCTTCGGAAAGGTGGGGTTGCTCGCGGCGAGCGCGGACCGTGGCTGGGCCGCGGACTGGGTGTTGATCGCCGCTGGCCTGATCACCTCGCTCCTCACGCTCTACGCCGTGACCCGCGCATGGAACATGACCTTCTGGCAAGATGCCCCTGAAAAGCTTGAGTCGAAGCCTATCCCGCCGCTGATGACTGCGGCTGCCGGCACGCTCGTAGCGATCTCCGTGGGGATTTCGCTGGCGGCCGGCCCGATGAACGCTTATGCGGACGCCACCGCCGGCCGCCTCTTCGCCCGCTCGCCCTACATTGTGGCAGTGTTGCCGGATCGCGGTCAGGGCGCGGGCGAATACAAGGCGGCGGCCGAACCGTGGGAGCGACCGAAAGGCGTTGCCGAGGGCACTGTACTCGGGGGACTGAAAATTTTGGGCGCAAAAACTGGCTCTCAGCTCCATATCGGGCCTGAGGAGCCAAAAAACGAACCAAAATTTTATGTCAGTGAAGTAGCCGGCGGAAAATCGCCGACCGAGCAGGCGCCCGCAGGCCGGGAAGGAGACGCACGATGAGCAAGGCGCGCGACGCAATCCGCTACGCCACCCGGCGCCCGGGCCGCTTCCCGCACGCCTCGGTGGGCCTGCTGATCGGGCTCACGGCCGTGTGGGTGTTCCTGTGGGGAGATCCGTCGACCGGCAACGTGGTGGCCGGATTCCTGGTGGCGCTGCTGGTCACTACGGTGACCCCGTTCCCCACGGCGCCGTTCGACGGTCGCTTCCGCCCGCTCGGTGTGGCGATTTTGCTGTGGGCGTTGTTGCGTGACGTGCTGGTTTCCTCCGCGCAGCTCGCCTGGTTTATCTTGCGCGGGCGCGAGCCGCACGGCGCAGTGATTCGTGTTCACCTGCGAGGGCATTCGGATTTCCGCCTTGCGATGGTTGCTGGGCTGACGGCGATCGTCCCAGGCTCGGTGGTGATCGAGACGCATCGCGAAACGTCCACGGTGTACGTGCACGTGTTCGACGTCGGACAGGCGGGCGGTATTGAGGGTGTGCACCGGTCGGTGTTGGAGGTGGAGGAGCACGTGTTGCGCGCGTTCGCCTCGCACGATGAGCTACTCGCGGCGGGTTTTGTGCCCGGCTCGCGCACGAGCGCCGGCCGCCTGCCTACCCCGTTTGCGCCGGTGACAGGCGAGGAGGGGGAGCGATGAGTGAGGTTCTTGCGATCTGCGGGGCGCTGCTAGCTGTTGCTGCGGTGCCGGTACTGTGGCGGCTGACGCGCGGCCCATCCACGCTGGACCGTGCGGTTGCGGTGGATATGCTCACGTCCGTACTGATCGGCGCGGTGGCGATCATGGCGGCACTGACGCGGCGCGCGGATTTGATGCCGTTGCTGGTGGTTCTCGCGGTGGTGGGTTTCGTTGGCTCGACTGCGCTCGCACGGTTTGCGAAGGCGCCGAAGGCTGAGGAGAAGCGTGTGTTGACGAAGGCGGAAGTTGCCGCCGCCGATGCCGAGTTCCTCGCCCACAACGCCGACGACGACGCCCCCGTCCACGATATCGATGCTGGAGATCTCCTTGGGTTACCGTCCGAAGCAGTGCCTGCTCTCGAGGATGGCGAACCAGACGTCGTCGTCAGTGAACAAGGCAAGGTTCCAGCCGGGCGAGTGCAGAAAGAGTTGAGCCAGGCTGAGCCGGGCGAAACTGGGCGAAGCGGAACGGAGGCGGACCGATGATGGAAACCGTGATGGACGTCGTCGGCGTGGGTGCGATCACGCTCGGCGCGGTGCTCACGCTGATCGCGGCGCTGGGAATGTGGCGTTACGGAGATCTGTTGGCGCGCCAGCACGTGGCCACGAAGCCGCAAGTCCTGTCGCTTCTGCTGTATTTCGTGGGCATTGCGCTGGTGGTTCGTTCCCCGCAGATCACATGGACGATGCTGCTGGTGATCGTGTTCCAGCTGGTCACGGCACCGATTTCGGCGCACCTGCTGGCCCGTGCCGCGTATCGAACCGGACGCGTTGACAGGGAAGCGTACGCAATCGACGAGCTAGCGGAGGATCTCGAGTCGACCGAGCGCCAGTGATTGCGAATCGTGTTTGAACGGGAAGCTATAGAATAAATGGTCCGAAATCTTCTTCCATAGGAGAAAGTTTTTGAAAAATTAAAAACTATTTTTCTATGAAAGAATAATTCAGAATTTTGCGCTAATATTTTTGTATGGAAGAAAAACGTGCCCTGGGGTTGATTGAGCGCCCTCGATACATAGCGCAGATCGAGCCTTTCATCGAAACTGACGTGGTGAAAGTGCTCAGCGGCCTGCGTCGAAGCGGGAAATCCGGCATGCTCAAGCTCATCCAACGTTGGTTGCGCGAGCATGGCGTTCGGGAAAACCAGTTCATTTCCGTGAACTTTGAAGACTATAATTTCCGTTCCCTCACCAGGCCAGACGCCCTCCACGAATACCTGGCGGCAAAGATTGCTGAAGTGAATGGAAGGGCGTACGTCTTTCTCGACGAAATTCAGGAGGTGTCCAATTTCGAGCGTGTGGTGAATTCGCTACGTGCCACAACGGGCGCCGATATCTACCTCACCGGCTCAAACTCAGCCCTTCTTTCCGGGGAACTTGCAACCCACCTCGCGGGTCGTTACGTGCAGTTCACGATTTATCCCTTCGGGTTCGAGGAGTTTGTTCACGCGCGTCAGACGATCCTGGCCTCGGCGACGTTCCGGGATTATCTCGACGTCGGTGGTATGCCCTATCTCGCTACCAAGGAGCTCGATTCGCATAGCAACGCCATCTATCTTCGCGACATCTACGGGTCTGTTGTGCTCAAAGATATCGTTGCCCGGCACGCGATACGCGATATTCACCTCTTCGAAAAAATCTCAACGTTCGCCTTGGCCAACACGGGGAACGTGATTTCGTCGGGTTCGATGACGAAATTTCTCAAGAGCGAGAACGTGCGCGTTTCCACGCAAACCGTGCTCAACTACCTTGAATACTGCACGCAAGCCTACCTGTTGAACGAAACTCGCCGCTTCGACGTCGTCGGGAAAGAGCAACTCAAAACCCTTTCCAAGTTTTACGCGGCTGACCACGCGTTGCGCGGGGCAATTGTTGGCGACGGCGATGCTCAGATTCAGGGAGTGTTGGAAAATATTGTGGCGCTTGAGGCGATGCGGCGCGGTTACGACGTGCAGGTGGGGGTGCTACCGGCGGGGGAAGTCGATTTTGTCTTGAAGAAAGACCGTCTCACGCGCTATATCCAAGTGACGTATCTGATGGCTGATGCGCGTAACGAGGAACGTGAATTCGGTGCGCTCGAGCGGATTTCGGACAATTATCCGAAAACGGTGGTGTCGATGGACCCGCTCCTGCGGCCACGAGCAGGAATTGAGCACCGGGAGATTTCCGAATTCCTACTTGCGGAAGATTGGTGACAGTCCCGACGTCGGGGCGGATGTTGTGTGCCGGCGTCGCGTTCACATGCGGTAAGCGGGGCGCGAACTGCGAGCGGTGCCCGCTACGCTCGCGATACGATGAGCCATAGGTTTTTCAAGGAGGACACAATGAATCTTGGATGGAAGCTGATTTCGCTCGCGACGGGCGCGGCGGCAGGTTTCGTGGCGCAGAAGATCACGGATGTGATCTGGGAAAAGGGCCTGGGCAAGCAGAAGCCGGCTGGTGACGATACAGATCTGGAGAAGTCGGCGTCGCAGGTGCTGATGTTTGCGGTGGTCACGGCCGCGGTGAACGCCGCGGTGACCGAGGCGATGCGCCGCAAAACTCAGCAATGGTACGCCGGCCGCCAGGTGAAGGCCGACTCCTGAACCTGACGCCGCCGTCGGCGTCGCCAACCCGTGCGTAAGTCTGTCAATCCTGCTGGGCGTTGCATATGTAGCAACGCCTGGGCGAACTGATTGAGTTGTGCACGCGAAACAGGTATTTTCGGGCACAAAACCGCCGGCCGGCATCGGGAAATTCCCGACGCCGGCCGCTTCTTTTACGCTTGCAGGAACCGGTTGTATTTGAGAGAGTTACGTTCTACCTGGCATTCGGTGGCGATGTTGATATTCGAGGCCACCTTGCCTTCGGCGCGTAGCTCGAGCAGGCGCGGAACCACGCGATCGCGCAGCGCCCATGGGTCGATCGTGTTCACGTAGATCTTCGAGCCGCCCTCGAACCCGGCGAGTGTGGAAACACGCCACTTGATGAGGATGCGCCACGGAATATCCACATCTGAATCGATCGGTGTGGCGAACCATTCTTCGTTGCACGGCACGTCCGGCCCGGTGGCCGCGTGCATCGCCTGTACGAGGTCTGATACTCCGCGAAGTTCAGCAGCCGAATGTTCCCACGGCTGCGTGGCCGCAGATTTCGACCACACCTCGAGCGTGGGATAGCGGTGGCCAAACCCGGCGATCGCCACGGCGTAATCATTTTCCGCAATCGTGAGGTTCTGGTACCCGGCGTAATCCACGCCCCACTCGTTGTAATAGTTGGGGTTTTCGCGAACGCGCTCGATCTCATACGCCTGGTTCGGGGTGCGCTGGTCGATCGCCACAAGCTGCTTGTGGAGGTGATCGAGCGAGGCGCCGGCCTGCTTCATCCAGTTCTGGAAAACCTGCACGTAGCGCACGTATCGGTTGCGATACAGATCGCGCATCGCGTCGGTTGTGAGGCGGAAGTAGGCCTCATGCTCCTCGGGGGTGAGCGTTCCCGACGACGCCAGTTGCGACGTATCCTTCGCCCCCTTCACGAAGTGCCGGCGAGCCAAAATCAAATCGTGTCCGCCGCCGAAAAGTGACAGGGCGGCGTCGTGTAGCTCAGAATCAGTTTTCGCATCGAAATCCTCGCCCGCGAACTTTGCCCGCAGCACGCCGGTGACGTGCGCGCGGCCGGCCGGGTCGGCAAGGTAGGCGTCCATCCAGGACTGTACATCGCGCGGCAGCTGGTAGCCGTAGTTTTTCGCCCAATAATCGAAGGTGAGAATCTCGTACAGGTTGGCCACGCGCCGGAACTGCCACTCTTGGCTGAGTACATCCACGCCCGCATGGTGCACGATTTCGCCCGAGCCGGGCACGATGCGCGATTTCTCTGGCGGGGTTTGGAGTACGCGCTGCGTGCAGAAAATACAGTAGTGCCCGAGCTCGTCAGGATTAATCGGCTGCGGGTTCTGAACCGGCTGCGCGATCGGGCGGTTTGCGCGCCCCGGCACCGTCCAAACTTCCGTTCCCGAGAACGGGTTGATTTGCTTGATCGTGCCGTCCGCCATCCGCCGCAGCGGCTCCAAAATATGTGTGGCCATGGCTCCAGTTTAGTACGGGGTGCGCCGGCGAGCCTGGGAGCGCGGCTCGCGCTTGCTGAAAAGTTCCCCCGACGCCGGTGCGGTACTCACGCGCAGAGCGCACCGACGTCGTCGAACCGTTGCGAAACTGCAACGTAAAAGTGTTGTTTGGGGTGGGCGGAGCTGTTAAAGTCACGCTGATGTGCGCGGATGCGCCGGCCGGAGAGCGTGAGTTGTGCACCGGCGTCGGCGCGATGCGCTGAGGGAGAGGAGAACGGATGCGTTCGATTATTGACATTGCGGATTTCACGCTTGAGGAGATTCGCCAGCTCATCGCCACGGGCGAGGAGATCGCCGCGAACCCGGGGGCGTGGGCGGATCGCGCTCGCGGCAAGCTGCTTGCCACGCTGTTCTTCGAGCCGTCGACTCGCACGCGCCTGAGCTTCGAGGCGGCGATGGCGCGGCTTGGCGGCGCAACGATTTCGGTGGCGGACGGCGGCTCGTCGGGCGCGGCGAAGGGTGAGACTGTTGCAGACACCGCGCGCGTGGTGGGCGAGTATGCGGACCTGCTGACGATCCGCCACCCGGCCGACGGCTCGGCGCTGGTTGCGGCCGAGGCAGCCACTGTTCCGGTGGTGAACTCCGGCGACGGCGGGCACTTCCACCCCACGCAGACCCTCACCGAGCTGCTCACGATCCACCGCGAGTTTGGCCGATTCGGGCATCTAACCGTGGCGTTCGCGGGCGACCTCCACTATTCGCGCACGGTGCATTCGCTGATTTCCGCGCTTTCGCGATTCGAGGGGAATCGGATTGTGGCGGTGAGTCCGCCGGAGCTGGCGCTCGGGGAGCGCACGGTACGCCACCTGCGCGCGAACGGAACCGAAGTGATCGAGGTTTCTTCGCTTGCTGAGGCCGTTTCGCAGGCGGACGCCCTGTACATGACCCGCATCCAGAAGGAGCGTTTCGGTGATCCGGTGATGTACGAGCGCCTCAAGGAAGTGTTCGTGCTCGATGCGGACGTGATGCGCTACGCGAAGCCCGACATGATCGTGATGCATCCGCTGCCGCGCGTGAATGAGATCGCGATGGATGTGGATTCGGATCCGCGCGCCCGCTACTTCAGCCAGACCCGCGACGGCATGCTCATCCGCATGGCGCTCATCGACTTCCTGCTTCGCGATGCGGAGGCGCGCACGGAGCCGGAAGTGCGCCCCGAGCGTATTCGCGAGCAGGCGCCGGCGGGTGACTGTCCAAACCCGCGGTGCATCACGCGCTCGGATCGTAGCGCCGTGCCGTTCGCGTACGCGTCGCCGGAAGGGGCGCGCTGCGGTTTTTGCGACACGCGGCTCTGATTGTGCGTTTCAGAATGCGGGGGCGATGGTGGAGCCATCGTCCCCCGCATTTTGTATTGCGGCGCCAAGAGCGATGGCTGTGGCTGGGATCTGTGGGCGCTGAAGCCGCATTTTCCGTATCCGTATTTTTTGAATCGTCGCTATACCAATGAAAAGCGCCAAACTTAGAGAAACTTAGAACTACTTAGAAGAACTTAGAACTGCTGAGAAGCGCTGAGAAGAACTGAGAAGACCGCTTCCCCTGAGGTGGTCCTGTGGATGACTCTCGATTTGGCGACATCACGGACCGGCGGTGTTGGGGGACCTCATGGAAGGTGTTGTTGCGGGCACAGTACTCGGGGGACCTAAAATTTAGGTCGCAAAAACTGGCTCTTACCTCGATATAGGGGCTGAAGCGCCAAAAAACAATCCAAAATTTGATGTGGGTCAAGTAGCTGGCGAACGTCGGCGTGGCGTGGTGGGTTTCGACCTGCCGTACTTCGCGAACTACGCCCGCAACCACGCGTGATCGAAGACTCATCTTCCTAAATGGTGTGTTTTCTAGGGTTGGCCGCCATTTTTTGGCAGCCAACCCCCTGATTTGTCATCGGTTAGGGCGTGGGCGGTGAGTAGAGGCGGCTGAGCAGGGGATTTGCGCGGGCGTGCGAAAGTGCGCTAGTGTCTTCTCCGATCACGGCACGAGGTGCCGCACAATGAGCCGGAAGGAGGATCACATGAATCGCATGTGTGCCGCTTCCGGTTTTATTTTGGGCTGGTGCCCCGATTCCCGTTTTCGGGTGTTTCGGCGATCCGGTTTTCCCGTTATTTCGCCGATTGATTTCGGTTTTGGTTTTATTTTTCGCCTTGGCTTTTCAGCCAAGGCTTTTTTGTCCCCTTTTTCGGCCGCGGCCGGGAAGAAAGGTTCGCGCAATGACTGAGATTTTCGTTGGTTCCGGCGACGCCGATCGTTCGAGCAGCACAGCGGGCGCGTCTCGCGACGCCCACCAGGCACGTCGCGTCATCGACACGGCTGGCGACGCCGGCCGAGCAAGTGGCGCAACAGGTATGGCTCGCGACGCCGGCCGGGCAAGCGAAGCGGCCCGCGCGGCCACACCTCGCGATGCGATCTTCGCCAACTCGCTGGTGGTCACGCTCGACCAAGCCGCTGAGCTTCCCTTCGCCGCGCAGGCCGTTGCGAGGATCCGCGAGGCTCAGGCCCGTGGTTCGGTGAGCGAAAACGTTGCCGTGTTCCCAGGCTTCTGCGATGTTCACGTTCACTTGCGCGAACCGGGCCAGAGTGCCAAGGAAACCATCGCAACGGGCACGCGCGCCGCGGCCCGCGGCGGCTTCACCACGGTGTGCGCGATGCCGAACCTCGATCCGGTGCCCGATACCCTCGAAAACCTCGCGCTCGAAGAAGCACTCATCGCGCGCGACGCCGTGATCGAAACCCTGCCGTACGCCTCGGCCACCACCACGCAGGCGGGCGCCGCGATCACGCCGATCGGCGAGCTCGCCCAGCGTGCGATCGGATTTTCCGATGATGGCCACGGCCTCGACGATCCGGATCTGATGGAGGCTGCGCTACGCGAAATCGCGAAAGCCGGCTCCATCATCGCGATCCACGCCGAAGACGGCGCTCTGCGCCCAGCGGGCTCGTCGATCAACGCCGGCCCACTCGCCGAAAAGCTCGGCCTCATCGGAATCCCGAAGGAAGCCGAGTACGCCCAGATCGCGCGCGACCTCGAGATCCTGCGCCGCCTTGCCGCAGAGAACATTTTCCCGGCCTACCACGTGTGCCACGTCTCCTGCCCCGAATCGGTGGAACTCCTCACGGCAGCGAAGGCCGAGGGCCTGAACGTCTCCTGCGAAACGGCACCGCATTACCTCCTCCTCGACGAATCGCAGATCCCGGGCGATAACGGCCACTTCAAAATGAATCCGCCGCTGCGTAAGCCCTCCGACCGCGAGGCGATCGCGAACGCGCTCGCGGCCGGCACCATCGATTTCATCGCCACCGACCACGCCCCGCACACCGCCGAAGAAAAGGCGCGCGGACTGGCCGGCTCGGCCTTCGGGATTGTGGGTATCGAAACCTCATTCGCACTGATTGACACGCACTTCGTGGAAACCGGAGGAATCACGCTCGAGCGCGCGGTTGAGCTGTTCACCACCGCGCCCCGCGCGCGCTTCAACATCCCCGCACGTGCCGGTGACCTCACGATCTGGGACCTCGGCGCGGATGCCACCATCGACCCCGCCGACTTCGCCTCCAAGGGCCGCGCCACCCCGTTCGCCGGCTGGAAAGTCCGCGCGCGCTGCCTCGCAACGTTTGCGGCCGGCCGCGAGGTGTACACCGGCGTCGGGAGCCCGGCCGAGCCCGGGCGCAAGTAAGCCGACGACGTCGGTGCGCGGCCCGCGTCGGGAACCACCAACCGAACCCACCCCACCAACCTACCCCCACACAAACCCCAACAAAAAGGAGAAACCCATGCCCAAGAACACGCAAATCCGCACAGTGCTCATCATCGGCTCGGGGCCGATCGTGATCGGCCAAGCCGCCGAGTTCGACTACGCCGGCACGCAAGCCTGCCTCGCCCTGAAGGAAGAGGGCTACCGGGTGATCCTCGTGAACTCGAACCCGGCCACGATCATGACCGACGCCGGGATCGCCGACCGCGTCTACATGGAGCCGCTCACGCTCGAGTACGTCTCGCGAATTATCCGCAAGGAGCGCCCGGACGCGCTCGTGCCCGGAATCGGCGGGCAGACCGGCCTGAACCTCGCGATGGAGCTGGAGAAATCGGGCGTGCTCGCCGAGTGCGGGGTGGAGCTGCTCGGGACGCCGTCGGCGTCGATCGCCCGCGCCGAGGACCGCGCCAAGTTCAAAGAAATGTGCGAAAGCATCGGTGAGCCGGTGATCGCCTCGCAGATCGCATACTCGCTGGAGGAAGGCCTCGCGGCGGCCCACGAAATCGGCTACCCGGTGGTGCTGCGCCCGGCGTTCACACTCGGCGGCACGGGCGGCGGTTTCGCCCACGACGACGCCGAATTCACCGAGCTCATGGTCAACGCTCTGGCGCTGTCGCCGGTGGGCCAGGTGCTGGTGGAGAAGTCGGTGCTCGGCTATAAGGAAATCGAGTTCGAGGTGATGCGCGACAGCGCCGACAACGTGGTGTGCATCTGCTCGATGGAAAACATTGACCCAGTGGGCGTGCATACGGGCGATTCGGCGGTGGTGGCGCCGGCGCTGTCGGTGAGCGAGCCGCTGATGAAACGCCTGGTGGATTCCGCATTCGCGATCATCCGCGCGCTCGACATTTGGGGCGGCTGCAACGTGCAGTACGCGGTGCATCCGGAAACGGGCGAGTACTACTTTATTGAGGTCAACCCGCGAGTTTCGCGCTCGAGCGCGCTGGCGTCGAAGGCGTCCGGCTACCCGATCGCGCGAGTGAGCGCGAAGGTCGCGGTGGGCATGCACCTGGACGAGATCGAGGTGGCGGGCGCAACCGCCGCGAAGGACCCGGTACTCGACTACCTCGTGGCAAAGTTCCCGCGCTTCCCGTTCGACAAGTTCACGGACGCGTCCGCGAAACTCGGCACGCAGATGAAGGCCACCGGCGAGGTGATGGGCATCGGCTCCACGCTCGACGAGTGCCTGCTCAAATCGGTGCGTTCGCTCGAAACGGGCGTCGATCACTTGTGGATGGCAAAGTTCGCGGGCTTCTCCGACGTCGAGCTGCGCGAGTACCTTTCCGACTTCCGCTCCGATACGCTCTTCGCGGTTGCCGAGTTGCTGCGCCGCGGCGCGCCGATCGCGGACGTCCACGAACTCACCGCGATTACCGAGGTGTTCCTCGAGTCCTTCGCGCGCATCGTCGCGATGGAGAAGCGGATCGCCGACGCCGGTGCGCAGCTTGCGCTGGCAGGAAAGCCGGGCGTTGGGGGAGAGCCGGGCACCGACGTCGTCGGGGTGCTGCGCGAAGCGAAGGAAATGGGCTTCGCTGATTCGGCGATCGCACGCCTCGCAGGCGTGAGCGAAACGGAGGTGGCGGCCGCACGCGCCGAGGCGGGAATCCGCCCGGTGTTCCGCATGGTCGACACGCTCAAATCCGGCGCCTACATCCCCTACTTCTATTCGAGCTACGCGGGCGCCAACGATTCGATCATTACGGACCGCAAGAAGATCGTGGTGGTTGGCGCAGGCCCGATCCGCATCGGCCAGGGCGTGGAGTTCGACTACTCCTCGGTGCACGCGGTGCGCACAATCCGCGAGGCCGGCTACGAGGCGATCATCATCAACGACAACCCCGAAACGGTGTCCACCGACTACACCACCGCCGACAAGCTCTACTTCGATCCGCTCACCGTGGAGGACGTGATGGAGATCGTGGAGGCGGAAAAGCCGATTGGCGTGATCACCTCCCTCGGCGGGCAGACCGCGATCAACCTAGCGGCCGGCCTGGCCGAGCGCGGCGCGCCGCTGATCGGAACGTCGCTCGAGGCGCTCGAACGTGCCGAGGATCGCGACCGCTTCGAAAAGCTCCTGCGCACGCTCGACATCCCGCAGGCTCCGGGCGAGGCCGTCACCGACGTCGACGCCGGGCTGGCGGTCGCCGCGCGCGTCGGCTACCCGGTGCTGGTACGTCCGTCGTTCGTACTCGGCGGGCGCGCGATGCGCATCGTCGCCAGCGACGACGCCCTCGCCACCTACCTGCGCGAAGCCTTCGCCGCCGCGCCCGGCCACCCGGTGCTCGTGGACAAGTACATTGCCGGCAAGGAGCTGGAAGTGGACGCGATCTGCGACGGCACGGACGTGTTCGTCGGCGGAATCATGGAGCTGGTGGAGCACACGGGCGTCCACTCGGGCGATTCGATCTCGGTGTACCCCACGTTCACGGTGTCCGACGCCGTGAAGGGAACGATCCTGCGCTACGCGAAGGCCCTCGGCCTGGGGATCGGGATCCGCGGCCTGTTCAACGTGCAGTTCATCGTGGACGCGGCCGAGAACGTCTACATTATCGAAGTGAACCCGCGCTCCTCGCGCACGGTGCCGTTCCTGTCCAAGGTGACGGGCGTGCCGCTTCCGGCGATCGCTACTCGCGTGATCCTCGGCGAAAGCTTGAAGGAGCAGGGGATCTTCACGCTCTACCCGAACGAGCCGCAGCGGTTCTTTGTCAAGGCGCCGGTGTTCTCCTTCAACAAGATCAAGGGCCTGGACGCGGTGCTTTCGCCGGAAATGAAGTCCACCGGCGAGGCGATCGGCTACGATTCTTCGCTCAAGCGCGCGCTGTACAAGGCGCTCGAAGCGGCGGGCATGAAGCTCGCGGGCCACGGTACGGTGCTCGCCACGATCGCCGATCACGACAAGCCGCGCGCACTGGAGCTGGTGCGCCGCTTCTACGAGCTCGGCTTCAATATCGCGGCCACGGCTGGAACCGCGCAGTTCCTTAAGGAAAACGGCATCCGCACGCGCGCGATGGGCAAGATTTCCGAGGGTTCGAGCGACATTGAGGATGCGATTATGCGCGGCGAAATCAGCTACATCGTGAACACTTCCGGGCTGGACGATTCGAAACTCTCGGACGGCGTGCGCATCCGCGCCGCCGCCACCGAGCACGCTGTGACCCTCCTGACCTCGCTCGATACGGTTGGCGCCCTGCTCGATGTACTCGAGGACATCACGATCCCGATCTCCACGATCGACGCCGACGCAGACGCCGGGCTGGTGGCCGGGCGCTGAGGCACGGGATTTCGTGAGGAGCCTGGGTGCGCCGGGCGGGAGCCTGGCGCACCCGGGCCCAGGGACTGAGAGAGGAGAAAGGACGCAAGATGTGTGACAGCGAGATTGAGATGAGCGCGCAGGTGAGCGCGGTGCGCTCGCTGACGGCGGATGTGTTCGAGCTCGAGCTCGAGTGCGAGCGCGAGATGAACGCGCTGCCCGGCCAGTTCGTGAACGTGTCGGTGCCAGGGTTTTTCCTGCGCCGCCCATTCGCGGTAGCCCGCCAGGATGGGCGCCGGATCGCGGTAATCGTGGCGAAAGTTGGCACAGGAACGCGGGCACTCGCTGATATTCAGGTTGGCGCCGAGGTGGCGCTACTCGGCCCGCTCGGCAACGGCTTCGACGCCGCTGCGGCCGGCGAACGCCCGGTGCTGGTTGGCGGCGGAACAGGCGTGCCGCCGATCATGTTCCTCGCCCGCGCCCTTCTCGACGCCGGTGCGCGGCCTATCGTGGCGCTCGGCTTTCGCACAGGGGAGGCCGTATTTGGTGCGGGGGAGCTTGAGGCCGCCGGTTGCGAGGTGCGCCTGGCTACCCAGGACGGCTCGGCCGGCACGCGCGGCCTGGTCACCGACGTTCTCGACGACGGCGCCACCCACGTCTACGCCTGCGGCCCGGATCCCATGCTCCGCGCGGTCAAAACCTGGGCGGGGGAGCGCTCAGTTTCGGCGTCGCTGAGCCTCGAGGCGCATATGGGCTGCGGCTTCGGCGCATGCCTGGGCTGCAAGGTGGATACCGCTCGCGGCCCGAAGCGCGTATGTGTGGAAGGCCCAGTCTTCGACGCCGGCGAAGTACTCATCGACCAACCGGAGGTTCAGGTTCGCCTGCGCACAAACGAAAATCCGGCACCGGCGTCGTTGGAAACGGCCGTGGAGCTTGCGGGAGTGGGTCTCAAAAATCCGGTGATCGCGGCGTCGGGAACCTTCGGTTTTGGCGCGGAATTCGCCGCGCTATGGGATATCAACGAGATCGGCTCCTTCTCTTTTAAGGGCACAACGCTCGCCCCGCGCGCGGGGAACCCGACCCCGCGCGTCGCCGACGCCCCCGGTGGGATGCTCAACGCGATCGGCCTCGCCAACCCGGGCGTGGAAGCCGTGGTAGCGCAGGAGCTTCCGCGCATCGCGAGCTACTTCGACGGGCCGGTGATGGCGAACGTCGCCGGCTTCTCGCTGGAGGAGTATGCGCAGGTCGCGGCGGCGTTCAATCGCTCCGAGCAGGTGGCCTGGCTCGAAGTGAACATCTCCTGCCCGAACGTTCACGCCGGCGGCGCGACCTTCGCCGACACCCCGGAATCGGCGGCGGCCGTGTGCCGCGCGATCCGAGAGGTTACCGACACACCGATCATCATGAAGCTCGCGCCGGCCTCGCCGATGGCGCAAGTAGCGCAGGCATGCGAGGCAGAAGGCGCGGCCGGGGTTTCGCTGATCAATACCTTCGTCGGAATGCGGTTCGATCGCCGCACCGGCGCGCCGATTCTCTCCAACGGCACGGGCGGGGTCTCTGGACCGGGCGTGCTGCCGATGGCTCTGCGTGCGGTATATGAGGTGTCGCGAAGTGTGAACATCCCGGTGGTCGGAATCGGCGGCGTGATGAGCGCCGACGACGTGATCGAAATGATGCAAGCCGGAGCCGCCGCGGTGCAGGTGGGAACGGCGTCGCTCCTCAACCCCTACGCCTGCCGCGACATTGCACGCGAACTGCCCGAAGCGATGCGCCGATACGGAATTACGTCACTCGCTAACATCAACAACCGCTAGGAAAGGAACCAGTAATGAGCAACGTCATCATCGCCTGCGATTTCTCCTCGCAAGCCCGAACCGAAGAGTTCCTCGATCTCTTCACCGAGCTGCCGCAGCGCCCGTATGTGAAGGTTGGGATGGAACTCTTCTATGGAGCCGGCCCGCAGATCGTCCGCGCGATCAAAGATCGCGGCCACCGCATCTTCCTCGACCTTAAACTCCACGACATCCCGCAAACTGTCGCCAACGCGATGCGCGTGCTCTCCGGGCTAGACGTGGACATGACGAACCTCCACTGCGGCGGCGGACGCCCCATGATGGAAGCCGCGATCGAGGGGCTCACCCGCCCCGACGGCACCCGCCCGCTCCTCATCGGAGTCACCCAGCTCACCTCCACCTCCGAGCAAGTGATGCACGAGGACCTGCTCATCGAGGGGACGATGGCCGACGTCGTCGCGCACTACGCGGCCAACGCGGCAGCCGCAGGCCTCGACGGGGTGGTGTGCTCCCCGCACGAATCGCCCGTCGTTCACGAAGCGCTCGGCGAGCAGTTTCTCACCGTCACCCCGGGTGTGCGCTTTCCGGGTGCCGCCGCTGATGATCAGCGCCGCATCACCAGTCCCGCCCAAGCCCGCGAACTGGGCTCCAACTACATCGTGATGGGCCGGCCCATCACCGCGGCCGCTGATCCTGTGGCCGCCTACCTGCAAGCATCGAAGGAGTTCTCCAATGACTAACGCCCCCGCCAACGCAACCGCCGCCGAAACCCGCGCCAGCGACGTCGCCCGCGCCCTACTCGACATCGACGCCGTCTTCCTCCGCCCGCGCGAGCCGTTCACCTGGGCGAGCGGCATCATCTCGCCGATCTACACCGACAACCGCCTCATCCTCACGGCGCCAGCCGCGCGCAACCTCGTCGAAGGTGGGCTCGCCGAGCTTATCCGCGAGGAGTTCCCACACGCGGACGCCCTGATGGGCACCGCGACCGCAGGCATCGCCCACGCGGCCCTCGCCGCCGACAGGCTCGGCCTGCCGATGGGCTACGTGCGCTCCTCCGCGAAAGACCACGGCCGCACCAACCGCATCGAAGGCCGCCTCGAGCCCGGCTCGAAAGTTGTGGTGGTGGAGGACCTGATCTCCACCGGCGGCTCCGTCCTCGAAGTGGTGCGCGCGCTCGAAGAGGCCGGGGCCGAGGTTCTCGGAGTGGCCGCGATCTTCACCTACGGGATGGACGCCTCACGCACCGCTTTCGCCGACGCCGGCGTGGAGCTGCGCACCCTGACCACCTTCGACGACGTCGTCGCGCAAGCCGCGCAAACCGGCGCAATCGAGGCGGCCGACGTCGACGGCCTGCTCGATTTCCGTCGCAACCCGCGCGAGTGGAAGGGCCTGTGATGCGCCACGTCATCGACGTCGCCGACCTGACGTTTGCCGAGCTCAGCGCGCTGATTGCCGCTGGCGAGCGGATCGCGGCCGAGCCAGGTGCCTGGGCCGACCGCGCCCGCGGCAAAGTGCTCGCCTCGCTGTTCTTCGAACCCTCCACCCGCACCCGGCTCAGCTTCGAAATCGCGATGGCGCGCCTCGGCGGCACGGTGATCTCAATGGCCGACGGCGCCGCGTCCTCCGCATCCAAAGGAGAAACCCTCGCCGACACCGCCCGCGTCATCAGCGGATACGCAGATATCGTGGCGATGCGACACCCCAAGGACGGCGCCGCGCTCGTTGCGGCCGAAGCCTCGCGCGTGCCGCTCGTGAACGCCGGCGACGGAGGACACTTCCACCCAACCCAAACTCTCGCCGATCTGCTCACGATCCATCGCGAGTTCGGACGTTGCTCCGGTCTGACGGTGGCCGTGGTGGGTGACCTGCTCTACGGGCGCACCGTGCACTCGCTCCTTGCCGCACTTTCGCGGTTCTCCGGCAACGAGATCCTCGCGGTGAGCCCGGCGGAGCTGCGCCTGCCTGAACAGACGGTCGCTGCGCTTAGCCAGGCGGGCGTTCGTGTACGTGAAGTGAAATCGCTCGAGGAGGCGGTGGCCAGTGCCGACGTCGTCTACATGACCCGCGTTCAGCGCGAACGCTTCGGTGACCCGGTGCAGTACGAGCGTCTCAGAGATGCCTACGTGCTTGATGCTTCGGTGATGGCGCACGCCCGCGAGCACACGATCGTCATGCACCCGCTGCCGCGCGTCAACGAAATCGCGGTGGATGTGGATTCTGATCCGCGCGCCCGCTACTTCGAACAGGCAGAAAACGGCATGTTTATGCGCATGGCGTTGATCGATTTTCTGTTGCGCGAGGGCGGGCTGCGGCTGGCACTGCACGGGCCGCGGCGGAAGCGAGCCGAGGGTGGAACTAGCTTCGCCGTCGGCACTGAAAGCGGGACACCGGCGTCGGGGGATACTGGAGCCCCGGCGTCGGGGGCGAGCGTGCGACCCGAGCGACTACGCCCGCCAGCGCGCGTGAACCATGAGTGCCCAAACCCCCGTTGTGTGACGCGTTGGGATCGCGGGGCTGTGGCGTTCGCCTACGAGTCGGCCGAGGGGCCGCGCTGCGGGTTCTGTGATACTCGCTTGTGATCGGGGGCGGACTACCTAGCTTGCGCTGCTTTGCTGGAGGGATGGCCGATTGCTGTGTCGATTTGTCTGATGTCTCTATCAGATCTCAGGTGAACGGCACGGCAACACCTTCATACCTTGGGCGTAGATACCATGTACTCATGGTGTGTGAAGATTTTTGTCGTCAATGAAAGTCGCGAAGTTTCCGCATCCGATACGCGCATCAGGGCAGGAATTTCGCAGGCTAAACCGTACAGATGAACTGACTCTCTAGATTGGTGAACTTTGGAGAGCCAGGGTGTCGCTAAAAATGGAGAGTCCTCATGGCCCCCGCACGTACCCTTCAGTATTCGTTCGCAAAGTCCACCACAAAGTTTGGCGCGATTGGCGCTGCCATGGCTGTGGTGGCCCTCGGGATGGGCACCCCCGCGTACGCCACGACGGTAGCTTCGGAGCTTCCGATGGAGACAACCACCACGACAACCCCGACTGCTGAAACGCTTGTTTACTCGCCGGGGCGGCACGAGACCATGGAGCAAACGGAGCGAGCAGGTAAGCGTGGTGAAACGATCCCACTCGCCAACGGGCTCACACTTATCCATACACAGAAGGGGCGACTCCCGCAATCGGATATGCCGATACTCAAGGCTGAGGGCCCGGAGAAGCTTCGCGAAATGGAGAATAACTCTCGCTACCCCGCTGCTGGCGGAACTCGCATTACGGACTTGGGTGATGGCACGACGCTCATTGCCCAGGGGGCTGAGCAGCCTCGCGTGATGGAGCAGAGCAAGCCAACGTCGGAAGAAGATGCTGGGCGAGAGTCTGCACTTACAGGTTATCTGGCATCGTCAAAGGTGGGCAAGCTGACCTACGATGTGGTCACCGCTAACAAGGACGAGCACACCTACACTGTTGCCCCGAAGGAAACCGGCACCTCGGAGAAAGAGCCTGGAGCTAACTACATCTATACGGTGGCAGCTCCCTCGGGCTATAAGGTTGTGGCCGATCTCGGCGCCTTCCGTCAATACGCCGATGCTTCGAAGCGGGAGGGGACAATCTTCGTCGATCGGGTAACCGGGCAGATTGGCGTGATTCCTGCGATCGGTGCTGTTGAGGGTGAGAAACTTGAAATTCCAGTTACGCTCGTGCACTCCGTGTACGCATCTGATATTCGTGCAACTGGCATCGCGACATTCACAGTGGCAAAGTCCACTGCGATCAACGAAGCTGATAAGGATATCGACGGCGACGGCCTGACCAATGCTCAAGAGACGACGCATCATACAGATCCGCGAAACCCTGACCACGACGGCGACGGCGTGAACGACGGCGACGAAGTGAACGGCAACTGGAACCCGTACGACGAGCAGGGCAAATTCACCGACCCTGGTTCCCGTACGAAGCCTCAGACCCCTGGCTTCCTCACAGATCCGACGATTGCCGACACTGACAAGGATGAGACGAACGACGGCGAAGAGCTGAACACCAAGGTCGATCACACAACCGGCAAGACCGTACCTTCGGATACTGATGCTGGCGTGCCGACGAATCCGAATGTTTACCATATGAAGCGGACGTACGAGGCACATTACCAACAGCAGCTTGCGCGTCCGGGCGACAAGATTGTGGTTCGCCCCACCTTTGCGAAGCCGGATATTAAGGAGCTTCCTAACGGAGTAACCCGCGATCAGGATGCACAACTTGGAGTTGGTGACGTTGCACGTATCGGGAAAACCGATGTTCCTGGGGCGACCTTTGAATTCCAAGATAAGACGGGTGAACTGACTTTCGAAGTGCCGAAAACAGCCAAGCGTGGTGAGGTATACACCCTTCCTATCAGTTTGAAGTTCCCTGATGGGACGCGTGCTCAGATGGATGGTAGCGTGAAGGTTGCCAACATGGCCGATATGTTTGAGCCAGCTCCGATTAACGTGACGGTTTTGCCTGGAAAGGAGCTTGAAGTCGAGCAAGCGTTTTCCACTGTTCCTGGCGCCTTCTTAAAGGAGCCCAAGTTGGCCCATGCAATTTTGGGGGGTTCAACTGACGCAGATGATTCTCAGTTGCTTCCGTTCAACTTTGCGGTGAAGGATTCGGGGCAAGAGCAGGATTCGTGGTTTGAGGTCACACCATTCGCAACGATCGATCCCATGAGCGGTTTACTTCGAGTTAATCCGCGTTACACGGATGAAGCGAAAGATTATTCTCGCGACCTCATTGTGCAGTACGACGACGGCTCGCTCGATGATATTCGTGTCAATATTCGGTTAGCTTCCGACCAGGCTTCCTACTATGACCCCTCGTATCCTCCCGTTACTGTGACGCCAGGTGAGAAGAAATCGATCTCGATCGGCGTGCGTGCTGAAGCAGAAGGGCTGAAGAACGAATTCCCGAAGGGGACCGAGTTCGAGTTCGAGCTTCCGGTGGGCTTTGCATCAATCGATAAGACAAGTGGGCAGATTGAATTCGCGCCAGAGGCTACCCAGGCGTTAGGCAAGTTCCAGGGCATCGTGAAGGTAACTTACCCGGATAAGACGTGGGACAAGGTTTACGTCGACGTTGAGATTGCCAAGAGCGGCCTCGCTGCGAACCCGAATTCCGAGGGTGGGCCTGAGGAAGCTCCAAAGAAGCCTGGCATTGCGTGGACCAAGGTTCTTCCGGGTATCGGCACCAGTCCGAACGACGACTTCGACCAGGACGGTATCGTCAACCAGTTCGATCCGGATGCGGACAATGACGGCGTGAACAATGACGACGAAATCGCGATTGGCACCAGCCCGTTCGATATCGATTCCGACGATAACGGTACGAACGACGGCGAAGAAGACAAGGATAACGACGGCTGGTCGAACAGTACCGAGTCGGTTGTTCCCGAGGTCGGCCCGGACGGGCGCGTGATCGATAAAAAGTTCCAGCCCGGTCTGACCGATGGTGAAGTGATTCCGGACAAGAATGGTCTCGCCTCCCCAGGCATTACTGACAAAAATGGTAACAAGCTGACCGATCTTCTCGATGGCATCGAGAAGAAGGCCGAACCGGATCAGCCGGAGATCGATTTCGGTGAGCCTGAGTACGAGCCGGAGCTTCCGGAGTACAACGGCCCTCTTCCTGGAACCGAGATTGAGCTTGGCGACAAGATCGATTTGCCGAATGCTGATGCTCTGAGCATCGACTTCCAGGATACGACCACGTTCGTTCCGGAAATCGGGATCAAGTCAACTCCGTGGATCAACCTGCTCGGCAATAACGGCAAGATTGAGCTTGGCGAGAAGATCGATTTGCCGAATGCTGATGCTCTGAGCATCGACTTCCAGGATACGACCACGTTCGTTCCGGAGTTCAAGATTGAGTCAAAGCGTCCGGAGATCAAGATTAACTCGGCTAAGCCGGAGATCAAGATCGAGTCGACGAAGCCACAGAACTCCGTCCCGGAGGGTAAGGATCTGGAGAATCTGGATCGCCAGATGTTGTTGAGTGAGAAGAACTTTGAGCTGGGGGAACAGCCACAGAACTCCGCTCCGGAGGGTAAGGATCTGGAGAATCTGGATCGCCAGATGTTGTTGAGTGAGAAGAACTTTGAGCTGGGGGAGACGGACGCTGAGCACAAGCAGAGCACTCCGTCGCCGAAGAAGCTCCCGATAACCGGCGCGTCTGCTGCTGGCATCGGTGCGATGGCCGTGGTGCTGGTTGTAGCAGGGACCGTTCTTGCGAAAGTGCGACGCAGGGACGGGTAGCACCCGACGGCAAGGGCTGTGTGCGGGCCCGGAGTGGGGGCGCTGGCTGGGCTGGCGCCCCCACTTTTCCTGCTGTCGGCAGGGCCGGTTGTGTTTTCCTGCTGTCGGCAGGGCCGGTTGTGGGGCTGTCTTTGCGGTGCATAACTCTGTCAGTTCGCGCGGGCGTTGCGCATATAGCAACGCCAAGCCCGATTGATTGAGTTGTGCACGAGCTGCGGGGCTGTCTTTGCGGTGCATAACTCTGTCAGTTCGCGCGGGCGTTGCGCATACAGCAACGCCAAGCCCGATTGATTGAGTTGTGCACGATCTGCGGGGCTGTACCGGTACGTCCGTGCGATAATGGGGCACATGCCGAAAACAACAATGCCGCGTGAGATCTGGGTGCTGGTGGCCTCCGCCGTGATTGTGTCGCTGGGCTTCGGGATCGTGGCGCCCGTGCTGACGATTTTTGCCTCCACGCTCGGGGCCACCACCTTCCAGGCGGGCGTGGTCGTGAGCGCGTTCGCGCTGACCCGCCTCGTTTTTGCGCCGCTTTCCGGCCGATTGTCCACCCGTTTCGGGGAGCGCTCCATGTACATGTTGGGCATCGGGCTGGTGGGGGTGTCGAGCGTGGCGGCGGGCCTTGCCAACGACTACTCACATCTCGTGCTCTACCGCGGCCTGGGCGGAGTGGGTTCCGTGATCTTCTCGGTTTCGGCGATGAGCCTGATTTTCCGAGTTGCGCCTGCGGGTGCTCGCGGCCGCGCCTCGGCGCTGTACGGTGCCGGCTGGCTGGTGGGCAATATCGGCGGCCCGGCAATCGGCGCGTTCATCACGCCCCTCGGCTACCGCGCGCCTTTCTTTATCTACGCGGGCTCATTGTTTGTGGCGATGTTTTTGGTTGGAGTGCTGATTCGGCCCGACGCCGGCGCTCGGCCCGCGAGGGTTGGAAGACTTGCGCGGGCGAGGCGTGCGAGCGCTCGGGTGAAGCGTGCGGCTCGCCGGCTCACGTTCCGCCATGCTGCCTCTGCGCCGAATCCGACGAATCCACTGGGACTAGAGCGATCTGCTGTGGAAGCTGGTGCGGTTTCAGCAAGTGAGCGCGCTGCGGCTGAGGTTCGCACTGGCGTGAATCGTTCCCCGATGAGCGTGCGCGAGGCATGGGCGGATCGGCGTTTCCGTGCGGTTTTGGTGAGCTCGTTTGCGGAGGGTTGGACGGATTTTGGCGTGCGAGTCTCGCTCGTGCCGCTACTCGCGGCGGCTGTCACTTCCCAGGCTTGGGTTGCGGGCGGGATCATGACGGCGTTCGCTGTGGGCAACGGTTTGGCGCTGATTCGCGCCGGCGTGTGGAGCGACTACTACGGGCGCCGGCCGCTCCTTGTCGCTGGTCTCACTCTTTCTGGTGTGTTCACGATCGGCTTCGGCTGGATCGGCTCGGTGTGGTTGCTGATCGCGGCCTCGTTCCTCGCGGGAATTGGCGCGGGGTTCGTGATGCCGTCACAGCAGGGCGCGGTGGCCGACGTCGTCGGGGCCCGCCAGGGTTCGCGAGTGTTCTCGTTCTTCCAGCAAGCCGGTGATCTTGGCCAGATTCTCGGCCCGGTGGCCGCCGGCTGGATCGCGGACGTGACCGGCTTTGGAGTGGCCTTCGCGATCACTGGCGCGATGATGTTGATCTCCGCCGCCGTGTGGTACGTACTCGGACGAGTTGATACTCGCGCTGCCTGATTTTTCGCAGACCTAAATCGCTCTTTATGTCTATATAAGGCTAAAACGCGATATAGGTTGGCCAAAAGTTCAATGCCTCGAGTACGGTGCCACACTATCGAGAATTTTCATCGTGCATACATGAGACAGTGGCGAGTTTTCACAAAGAAAACTCACCACTACCGAAATTTATCCTGTCGACGCTCAGCCCAGGAGCTGGCGGGCCAGATCCGCGGCGCCGATCATTCCGGCATCGTTACCGAGTTGGGCCTGAACGATCGGTGCAACTTCGCGCGAGCTCGCGGCCGTCAAATACTTCTGGAAAGCGGTGCGCGTGGGCTCGAGTAGGAGGTTCCCGGCTTCGGAAACGCCGCCTGCAACGATGTACATTTCCGGATCCAGGATCGCGGAAAGATCGGCCATCCCGCGCCCGAGCCAGGTGCCGACTTGGTTAAACAGATCGATCGCGCCGGCCTCGCCCTCGGCGGCAGCGGCCGTCACCATCAGGCCGTTGATCGCGTCCACTTCGCCGCCCGCGAGATCCAGGATGTGTGAGCCTTCGCCCTTGTCGAGCTGAGCGAGCGCGTACTGTTTGGCGATCCGCACGAGCGCGTTGCCTGAGGCGTACACTTCCCAGCATCCGTACTGCCCGCATCCGCACTGCAGGCCGTCTGGCACCATGTTCAGGTGGCCGATTTCGCCGGCGAGTCCGAACGAGCCGGAAATGAGCTTGCCGTCCATGATGATTCCGCCGCCGATGCCGGTCCCAACGGTCACGGCAACCGCCGAGCGATGGTCACGGCCAGCGCCGTAACGGTACTCACCCCACGCGGCAGCGTTCGCGTCGTTTTCGAGGTAAACCGGTAGCCCGACGCCGGCCTCGACCTTGTCGGCCAATGGCTCGTTTCGCCAGTTCAGGTTGGGGGCGAAAGCGATTGTGCGATGGTCCGCTGCCACGAAACCTGCACATCCGATGCCCACTGCTTCCACCTCATAGCTCTTGCGGAGCTCTTCGATCACTGCGATCACGGTGTCTGCTGTGGAGTCCGGATCGAGCGCAGGGGTGGGTTTGCGGGTCATTGCAACAATTTCGCCGTCTTCATTAACGACGCCACCGGCGATCTTCGTGCCGCCGATGTCAACACCAAGCGTGAAACTCATGGTGCAATTATTGCATGGATTTTCAGGCGGAGGCGCGCCGGAAGGCCCATGTGCGCAAACCGGCGTCGGTGGATTTCTCCGCCGACGCCGGTGCGCGAGTTCCTGGCCCGTTTACGCGAGCTTTTCGTCGAGGAACGTGAAAATCAGAGCCAGCATGAGCGCTTGCTGAACCGGATCGGCCGCGCCTGCGTGCCCGCCTTCGGTGTTCTCGTAGTAGAAGGCGTCGAGCCCCTTTTCTTCGAGCAAGGCCATGAACTTGCGGGCGTGGCCGGGGTGGACGCGGTCGTCCCGAGTGGACGTGGTGAGCAGGATCGGCGGGTGCGGCCCGTCGCTGACGTTGTGGTAGGGCGAATAGGTCTTTAAATACTCCCAATCGTCCGTGTCCGGGTTGCCGTACTCATCCATCCAGGAGGCGCCGGCGAGCAGGTGCGAGAACCGCTTCATGTCCAGTAGCGGTACGCGGCACACGATCGCGCCGAAGAGCTCCGGGTAGGTGGTGTACATGTTGCCCATGAGCATGCCGCCGTTCGAGCCGCCGATCGCGGCGAGCTGGGAAACAGTGGTGACGCCGGTGGCCACGAGATCGCGGGCAACCGCGGCGAAATCCTCGTAGGCGAGGTGGCGCCCTTCGCGTAGCGCCGCCTGGTGCCAAGCGGGTCCGAATTCGCCGCCGCCGCGGATGTTTGCCACGGCATACACGCCGCCGCGTTCAAGCCACACCTTGCCGTACGTTCCGACGTAACCGGGCAGGCGCGACACCTCGAAGCCGCCGTAGCCGTCCAGGAGCGTGCGCGAAGAAACCGCGCCATCAAGCGCGTCCGGCTGGCCGATCACGAAGTACGGAATTTCCGTGCCGTCGTCGGAGGTGGCCCAGCGCTGGCGAACCTCGAGCCCGTCGGCGTCGAAACGTGCGGGAGCGCTACGCAGCTTGCGAACGCTCAGCTTGCCGCCCTCGACGGAGCCGTGGAAGAGAGTTGTTGGGGTGGTGAAGCCGGTGGTGGTGACCCACACGTCGTCCGAGACGTCCGGTTCAACTGCGCCGACGGAGATGCTCAAGTACTCGCCGAGGTCGGTTTCCAGCTCCTGCACGTCCCATCCGCTGGCGGTAGGTGTGGCGAGGTGGAGTTTGTTCGCCACGTTATCCAGCGTGGTGATCACGAGACCCGTGTGAAGTGCGGAAACTCCCGCAAGGGAAGTTGTGGGCGTGGGCGTGAATAGGGCGTCGACGTCGGTGATATCGCCCGATAGTGCCTGTTCGAGCGGTACTGCGACGAGCGAGCCGGCCGGGAAGGTGCTCCCGGCGACCTCCCACTCGTAGCGAAGGTCGGCGAGAGCCCATTCGTGCCACAGCGAAACCTCGGCCGTGCGGGGGAGTGCGAGCTCGGTTTTCTCGAGAGTCCACGGGTCCACAAGGTAAACGATCGACGTGCGGAAATCGGGGATTCGGTAGGCGACGAGGCGTTCGTAGCCGGGGGTGGAATCGTAGTAGGCGCCGGCGAGGACGTCGGTGGTTTCGCCTCGGATGATTTCTGCTGCGGCGGACAGTGTCATTCCGCGGTACCACAGGCGAGCTGCGATCGGATAGCCGGATTCGGTCAGGTACGGGCCGTTGTCGGTGGCGTCCACGCTCTCGAAATTGGCGGAAACGACTACCGTTTCGGCGTCGTACCACTGCATCGAACCTTTGGATTCGGGCTTCACGAATGCGTCCGACGGGTTGACGAACGCTCGCGAGGGGACGTCGAATTCGCGGGTGATGCTTGCGTCCTGGCCGCCTTCGGAGAGGGTGATCAAGGCGCGCGTGTAATCGGGGCGCAGGAGCTGTGCACCGCGGAAAACCCACGACTTTCCTTCGGCGCGGCCGAGCGCGTCGACGTCGAGAAGGATTTCCCACTCTGGCTCGGTTTCCGGAGAAACGTAAGCCAGGTACGCCTCCCACGGAGCGCGGCGCCACAGGCCGCGCGGGTGGGCGCCATCCGTGTGGAAGTTGTAGGCGTAGTCGCCGCGTTTTGTGGCGATGACCAGGTGATCCGACGCCGAGAGGATGGCGTCCAGCGCGCTGCGGCGGGCGTCAAAATCCGGGCCGGCGAAATGATCCAGTGTGCGTTTGGAGTGCGATTCCACCCACTCCATCGTGGACGAGTTCGACTCTTCAAGAGGGAGGTATTTATCCATGCGGGCAAGTCTACGGGGTAGGAAAAATGCGGACAAAGGGTGTCCACTTAGTGAGAAACATTCTGCCGACGCCGGGGCGCTGGTTGCGTACGCATCTGGAGGGCTCCGCCGGACGCGCACGGGCTCGCGCGGGGACCCCGCGCTCGAGGCGCGTGTCTGGCGCCACGCGCTCGCTAACCCCGAGTCGCCCGAAGCGCCCGGCTCCGCCCGCGCGCGACGTCGGTAAGCCTGGCAGGCGTCTTTTTCTTGAGTGGTATTCGCTCAAGAAAAACGGTTGCGTCTAGACATAAGTAATTGGATGTGGCACTATGAAGGAGTTGAAGAATTGAGCGGTGTGGAAATGCCGCAGATAGAAGGAGTTTTCAGATGGCACGAGCAGTTGGCATCGATCTTGGTACCACCAACTCGGTTGTTTCGGTTCTTGAGGGTGGCGAGCCCACGGTGATCGCGAACGCTGAGGGCGCGCGCACTACCCCGTCGGTGGTGGGTTTCTCGAAGACTAGCGAGGTGTTGGTTGGTGAGATCGCAAAGCGTCAGGCGGTGACGAACGTGGATCGCACCATTTCGTCGGTCAAGCGCCACATGGGCGATTCGTCGTGGAAGGTGGATATCGACGAGAAGAGCTACAATGCACAGCAGATCTCGGCGTTCATCCTGCAGAAGCTGAAGAAGGATGCGGAGGCGTATCTGGGCGAGCCGGTAACCGACGCTGTGATTACCGTTCCGGCGTACTTTAACGATGCTCAGCGTCAGGCAACGAAGGATGCGGGCCAGATTGCGGGCTTGAACGTTCAGCGTATTGTGAACGAGCCGACCGCAGCCGCGCTCGCATACGGTCTGGAAAAGGGCAAGGAAGATGAGCTCATCTTGGTGTTCGATCTGGGCGGCGGCACGTTCGACGTGTCGCTCCTGGAAGTGGGTAAGGATGAGGACGATTTCTCCACGATCCAGGTGCGCGCTACCTCGGGCGATAACAAGCTCGGCGGCGATGATTGGGATCAGCGCATCGTTGAGTGGCTCGTCGGCCAGGCAAAGAACAACTACGGCGTGGATCTGTCCAAGGATAAGATCGCGCTCCAGCGCCTCAAGGAGGCCGCTGAGCAGGCGAAGAAGGAGCTGAGCTCGGCGACTTCCACGAACATCACCCTGCAGTACCTTTCGATGAGCGAGAATGGCCCGATCCACTTGGATGAGAAGCTCACGCGCGCTCACTTCGAGGAGATGACGAAGGATCTACTCGATCGCACCAAGGTTCCGTTCCAGAAGGTGATTGATGATGCGGGCGTGAAGCTTTCCGAGATCGATCACGTGGTGCTCGTTGGCGGTTCCACTCGTATGCCGGCCGTGACCGAAGTGGTCAAGGAGCTCACGGGTGGCCGCGAGCCGAACAAGGGTGTGAACCCGGATGAGGTTGTGGCTGTTGGTGCGGCTCTGCAGGCTGGTGTGATTACCGGTGATCGTAAGGACGTTCTCCTGATCGACGTCACTCCGCTTTCGCTTGGTATTGAGACCAAGGGTGGCGTGATGACCAAGCTGATCGAGCGTAACACCGCGATCCCCACCAAGCGTTCCGAGGTGTTCTCCACCGCCGAGGATAACCAGCCGTCCGTGCTGATCCAGGTGTACCAGGGCGAGCGCCAGTTCGCTCGTGACAACAAGCTACTCGGCACCTTCGAGCTTTCGGGCATTGCTCCGGCTCCGCGTGGCATGCCGCAGATCGAGGTGACCTTCGATATTGATGCCAACGGCATTGTGCACGTGTCCGCAAAGGATCGCGGCACCGGCAAGGAGCAGTCGGTCACCATCACCGGTGGTTCGGCCCTCTCCAAGGAGGATATCGACCGCATGGTGAAGGAAGCTGAGGAGCACGCCGCTGAGGATGAGAAGCGCCGCGAGGAGGCCGATGTTCGCAACCAGGCCGAACAGCAGGTTTACTCGATCGACAAGCTCCTCACCGACAACAAGGACAAGCTCGACGATTCGGTTGTCACCGAGGTGAAGGATGCGAATGATAAGGTCCGCGAAGCCCTCAAGGGCGAGGATGTCGAGGCAATCAAGTCCGCGCTCGAGGAGCTGAACACGAAGGCTCAGAAGATCGGTGAGGCTCTGTACGCTTCGGCTCAGGCGGAGCAGGCCGCAGGTGCCGGCGCTGGCGCTGAGGGTACTGCTCCTTCCTCGGACGACGACGTCGTGGATGCCGAGATCGTCGACGACGAGAACGAGAAGAAGTAATTTCGCTCGCGTGAATTGATGCCGGGGGCAGGAGCTGCGCTCCTGCCCCCGCTCAAAACCCGCAGGAAAGGACATGCAATGAGCACAGGCGATTTCACGCCCAATGAGGCGAATAATGAGGAGCCGCTCAACCCCAACGCGCAGAACGCTGAAGGAGCGAACGAAACGAGCGCTCCGGCGTCGTCGGAGGGCGCCGAGCAGGCAGGTGTCGAGCAGGCAAACGAAACCGGCGCGACGGAGCCGGGCGAGGATGCAACGGAAGCCGCCGGTGGCGAGCCGGCAGCGGACGAGCTGAGCCCGCTCGATACGGCGCTGTTGCGCGTGACGGAACTCGAGGTGAAGGTTGCCGACTTGGAGGATAAGCTCGCGCGCGCGAACGCCTCCGAATACAACCTGCGCCAGGAGTACAACGGGTATGTGAAGCGCTCCAAAGCCGAGGGGATGAGCCGTTACGAATCCGGCCAGGCAAAGGTGATTGAGGCTCTGCTGTCCGTACTCGATGATGCGGCGCTGGCACGCCAGCACGGCGATCTCGAGGGCCCGTCCGCGCTGATCGTCGACAAGCTGGAAAACATGCTCAAAACCAACTTCAAGGTAGAGCGCTTCGGGGCCGAAGGTGATCCGTTTGATCCGGAGTTGCACGAGGCTCTGATGCATTCGACGTCTGCCGAGGTTGAAGCCGAGCAGGTTGCCCAGCTGATCCAGCCGGGCTACAAAATGGGCGAGAAGCTCCTGCGCGCGGCGCGCGTGGGAGTGGTGTCGCCCGAGTGAAACTGGTGCACGCAAAGAAAGAGGTGAGGCGTGATGGCAAGCCAGGATTGGATGAATAAAGACTTTTACGCCGCACTGGGCGTTGCAAAAACCGCCACCCAGGACGACATCAAGAAGGCCTACCGCAAGCTGGCCCGCAAGTATCACCCGGATCAGAATCCGGGGGATAAGGCCGCGGAGGAGAAATTCAAGGAGGTCTCTGAGGCCTTCCAGGTGCTGTCCAACGAGCAGGATCGCACACAGTACGATGCGATCCGCGCGATGGGCGGGGGTGCGCGCTTCTCTGCCGGTGGCGGCGGCGCGGGCTTTGAGGACGTGTTTTCCTCGATGTTCGGCGGTGGCGGGGCGAATCCGTTCGGCGGCAACGTGAAGTTTGGCCAGGGCGGCGCTGGCGGCCCCGGATTCGAGGACGTGTTTTCCTCGATGTTCGGCGGCGGCGCGGGTGCTGGCGGTTTCGGAGGCTTCGGCTCGCGCAGGCGCGAGAAAGGCGCTGATGTTCACGCCTCGGTGTCGATCCCGCTCTCGCAAGCCGTTTCGGGCACCACAGTGAAGGTGGGCTCGGGCTTGAACCAGGTCACGGCGCGTATCCCGGCCGGCGTGAAATCCGGCCAGAAGATCCGCATCGCGGGCAAGGGTGAGCCGGGCCGCAACGGTGGCGCCGCTGGAGACATCCTCGTCGAGGTCACGGTGGAGCCGCATCCGGTGTTCGACGTGAAGGGCTACGACGTCTACATTGACGTGCCCGTTTCCTTCGACGAAGCCGCGCTCGGCGGTAAGGTTGAGGTGCCGACGATCGCGGGTACGACCGTCACGATCAAGGTGCCGGCGGGCCTGTCTGACGGAAAGTATCAGCGTGTGCGCGGCAAGGGGATTGCGGGGCCGAAGGGTGCTCATGGCGACATGTACGTAAAGTTCCACGTGGTGGTGCCCAAGCGGCTCTCCGACGAGGCTCGCGCGGCCGTGGAGCAGTTCCGGGCGGCGACGTCGGAGGCGGATCCGCGGGCAACGTTCCGTTCGATGGCCGCTCTGTAAGGAGGAATGATGGCGAAGGTTTCGAAGACTTCCCCGATTCTGTCGGTGTCGGTGGCGGCTGAGCTGGCGGGCATGCATGCGCAGACGGTGCGCCAGTATGACCGGCTGGGCCTGGTGGTGGCGAAGCGCACCAAGGGCGGCGGTCGCCGCTATTCGCTGGCGGATGTGGATAAGCTCGTGGAGATTCAGCGGATGAGCCAGGAAGATGGCATCAACCTGGCAGGTATTTCGCGGATTTTGGAGCTGACGGAGAAGGTTGCGAAGCTGACGCGCGCGAACAAGCGCCTGCAGCGTGATCTGGACAAAATGCAGGCGCTGGGCGAGTACATGGGCGAGGAAATCGCGCGCTATCGGGCTACCGAGCAGCGTGTGTTCGCTGCCGGGCCGGATGGTGATGTGACGGTTGCCGAGCGAATCGACCAGCTACGAAAGGCGCTTCGGAAGGATTCGGGCAACGAGATGGTGGTGTTCCGTCCGCGCCGCTTGGTGGCTATGGAGCCGCACGAGGAAGTGAAATCGGAGGTTTCTGCGAAGGGGCTCGCGGATGCGGGTTTTTCGCAGGAGGCGCTCGGTTTCGATGATTCGGTGGACGATTTCGAATCCTTCGAGAGCGACGATGACTACGTGGTGTACGACGAAAATTGTGAGCCGTCGTTTGGCTCGCGGATGGATGCGGGACATCGCCTGATCGTGGATGTTGACGGTGCGGAGGAGGAGTTCGCGGATTCTGCCGACGCTGGTGTCGAAGATTTCGCTGGAGCGCTTGGCGGTTCTGCGGATTCGGCTGACGAAGAGAGTGAAGATTCAGCTGACGAGGAGTCGGCGGATTCTGGGGATGAACGCTGATGTATGCGGACGAGGAGTGGCGTGCTGCCGTCCTTGTTCTTGTTGATTGCGCGGCGGATCCGAGTGTTGTGCTCACCCGCCGCGCGCTTACTTTGCGCAGCCAGCCCGGGCAGATAAGTTTCCCTGGCGGGATGCGTGAGGCGGGGGAGAGTGCGGTTCAGACCGCGCTTCGCGAGGCGAACGAGGAGATCGCCTTGGATCCTGCATGGGTGGAGATTGTCGGCGAGCTGGAGCCAGCGAGGGCTGGCACGCGCACACTTGCGATTGTCCCGGTGCTGGGTCGTTGGGATGGTGTAGGTGAGGTCATGCCGTCCGATTCCGAAGTGGCTGAGATTTATCGGGTGCCGTTGAGTGTGCTCGCGGATCCTGCGCGGCGGTTTATGGCGTTGCGTGACGGCGTACAGATCGGGCCAGCATTTATCGTTGACGGGCTTGTGATCTGGGGTTTTACAGCGCGAGTGTTGGATTGGGTTGTTCGGGACTACGGGGCCGAGCAGCCGTGGGATCACAGCGATTGGCGAGAGGTGCCGGCGGAGTTTCGCAGGTGACGTTCGAGTACACGCCGCATTGATGTGGCGTCTCGCCAACCTCCGTTGAAGATCGTGGTGCCGGGCGCGAAGAGGCGCCCGTTTTTGAGCGGGCCGGCATCGACCGGATCGAATCCGAGGGTATTGACGAAATCCATTACCGCGCTACGCACGCGTTGATCGTCCGCAGCAACGGCCTGGGCGCGCCGATCCGGGGAGCCGGGCGGGCGTGCATCGAAGGCGAGGGCGTCGAAGGCCAGATGGTTGAGGGTTTTTGCTACGTGTGCGTGCGCGAAGTGTGTGGCTACACCGAGCGAGGAATCACGTGGGTGTGTGGCGAACTCGCTCGCAGAATCGAGACGTGGCCAGTAGTTGGCGACGTCGATGAGGATCCGGCCAGCGCCCACCTCGGGTGGAATCGTTGCCACGGCTGAGAGCGGAATGGTAAGAATGACGGCCGTGCCATCCGGGAGCGAGCTAATATCTGCGATGTTGACTGCTGTGATCGCGGCGGGGAGCTCGCGGGCGAGCTCGCCCGCCGCCCGCCGCGCGGCATTCCACACGGGAAAGCCATACTCGGCGATATGCTGCGCCAGTGCGCTTCCCATGACGCCGGCGCCGATCACTACAGCTCCCGAAATTGTTTCCATAGCGCAACCTTACCGTCCGTCAGTGATTCCGGCCGATCGTGGGTTGGGGTGGGTGAAGGTAGCGAATTAGTCGAAGTGAAGAGGGAATGTCAGCCAACTTTTCCAGAGAGTGGATGCGGGCATCGTATGCATGGAGAGCGTGAATTTCCCTGTAGGAAATGACAGCCATTCCCATGCCCAAGATACGGAATAGTAAGTCTCACATTGTGGCACGTGTGGTGTGATGGTTGCGGGAATGTAAACAGGTTGAACCCGCGGAAAACCGCACACTTCGAGCATTTAACGCAATGCTGGAAAAATACTAAAAGTAAGTTATTGAAGCAATGAAAGCGTTACCCTGTTTGTGTGGGTGACGCTTGCCACCCAACGGGTTTTTGTCTTTCGGGGGAAAGGTGCATCAATGACGATGAAATTAACCAGAACGGCCGCACTTGGGGGCGGTCTCGCAGTGCTATTGACGCCGATGGTGGTGCCAATGGCGAGTGCAACAACAGCTGCCACGAATGTGGTCATCAATGAGATTTACGTCGAGGGGACGAAGAATAACGGCAATCCAGATTATGTCGAGCTCTACAATCCAACGCACGAGCCGGTAAATCTCAACGGAATCACTCTCGTTCAGGCGACTGCCAAGAGCGGTAAGGTGAGTAAAGAGGTTCCGTTGAAGGGCACAATCTCACCTGGCGGCCATTTCCTTGTTGTGTCGACGCAGAATTCAGAAAATCTGAAGAATCTTCGGGACGGAGCGAAGGCTGATCAGGAGGGAAATTTCGATTTCGCTCGTTCGAAGACGGGAACCATTGCGGCTCTCGTAGCGGAGGGAGCCGATCTTTCAGCGCCACTTGATGGCGATTTCGCTGGAAAACCTGGCTACATCGACGTTGTTGGTATTGGTAAAACGGCGAAGGGGTACGAGACTGCCGCCGTCACCGAGAAAACGGATGACTCCACCTCTTTTCACCGCGGCGAGAACGGCGCCGACACCGATAACAATGCTCAGGATTTCACTGTTGGAGAGCTGAGCCCCCAAGGTTCCGGCACAGTTGCGCCGGCGCCCGAACCGGCCGAACCGGCTCCGGGCGATCCAGGAACGACGACGCCGGGCACGGATCCCGTGCCGGACGCTCCGGGAGAGTCTGAGGAGAACCAGCCCCCGGCGTCGGGAGATATTCTCCCGATCCAGGAAATCCAGGGGACGGACTTCCTCAGCCCGCACCTCGGCAAGCGCGTCACTACCGCCGGCGTGATCACTGCCGTGTACCCCGATGGGGGCTTCAACGGTGCCTACATCCAGACCGAGGGTAGTGGTGGCGATAAGCACAGCGACGCGTCGAGCGCTATTTTCGTCTACAGCTCGAAGATCGCGCAGATGAAGATCGGCGATTTCGTCAAGGTCACCGGCACGGTGACGGAGTATCCGGGCAAGAAGGCGAATCAGAAGACAGAGCCGGACCCGGTCACCCGTTTGACGGAGATCGCTGGCAAGGTGGATGTGGAGAAGATCGAGCGCACCGACGTCGTCGCTCCGGTACCGGTTGAGCTTGCTCAGATCCCGACAGGCGACGAAAAGCGCGAAGCGCTCGAGGGCATGCTCGTGAAGATCACGGGTACGCACACAATCACGGAGAACTACAAGACGGCGCAGTTTGGTCAGATCGGCCTGGCGCCTGGCGATGAGCCGTTCTACCAGCCCACCGAGAAATACCCGGAGGATGATGAACGGGCGGCAGACCTCGCTGCCGCAAACAAGGCGAACCTGATCACGCTCGACGACGGAATCTCCTACGAGACCTCGGTCAAGAAGGTCTACGAGAGCTCGAACACGAAGGATCAGGCGAAGGCTAAGCGTGCCGAGAAGGCGAAGAAAGAGCGTGGCGTTCGCGGTGGCCCGAATGGTGACGTTCTCACCTTCACGGTGCAGAAGCTCAAGCAGAACGGTGAGCCGGGCAAGCCGAGCGTCCACCACTATGAGAAGCCGGATTTTCCGGCGTCATGGCTCGATGTCAACAAACCGGTGCGCGTGGGCGCGCACGTTACATTCAAGGAGCCAATGATCCTCGATTTCCGTCACCAGTGGAGCCTGCAACCGCGATTCCCGGTGCAGGAGAAGCAGGGTGAGACCTTCAAGGATCACTCGTGGGATGTGATTGAGTTGACGAAATACGAGCGTCCCGCCGTGCCGGAGATCCCGGGCGACGTGACGATCTCCTCGTTCAACGTGCTCAACTACTTCACTGATCTTGGTGCAGAAGAAAACGGCTGCAACTTTTTCCCGTCCATCACGGGCGAGGGGCTGTCCACCGACTACTGCACGCGCCGTGGCGCATATTCCGCGGAGGCGTTCGCGCGCCAGGAGGAGAAGATCGTCGAGGCAATCACGAAGCTCGATTCGACCGTCGTCGGGCTTGAGGAGATCGAGAACTCGGCGCGTTTCGACAAGCCACGCGACACCGCTTTGGCGCATCTGACCGAGCAGCTGAACAAGAAGGCCGGCACCGCGAAGTGGGATTATGTGAGGTCGCCCGAGGAATCGAAGCTCGGCAAGAAGGAAGACGTGATCCGGCTTGCCTACATTTACCAGAAGGACAAGGTGACGCCGGTTGGCGATTCGCTCATCTTCCGGGAGAACGAATGGTTCGAGAACTGGGCTCGCCAGCCGCTCGCTCAGCGTTGGAGCCCCGTGGTGAACGGTGAGAAAGTTGGCACCGAGTTCGTTTCCGTGGTGAACCACTTCAAGTCCAAGGGCTCGGTTGCGTCGGAGAAGAAGGGGAGCAAGAAGCCGCTGATTGAGGGCGACAACGAGACTCTCGCCGGAAATAACAATCTTCTGCGCGTGCGTCAGGCCAAGGAGATGACCGACTGGGTGGCGCAGACCTTCCCGGACGATCCAGTGATCATCCTCGGCGATCTGAACTCGTACTCGAAGGAAGCCCCGGTGCGGGCGATCCAGGAGGCCGGCTACACCTCGGTGGCCGAGCACTTCAAGGTCAAGAACATGTCGTACCAGTTCGGCGGCGTGATCGGCTCGCTCGATCACGCGCTCGTGAACGCGAAGCTGCTCGAGCATGTCACCAAGGCTGACGTGTGGAACGTTAACGCCCTCGAGCCGGTGGCGTTCGAGTACGCCCGTTACCAGACGACGGTGAATTCGCCGGCAACGACCTACGACACCACCGCCTACCGCTCCTCCGATCACGACCCGATTAAGGTTGGTCTCAACCTCATCCCCGACGATCTCGAGAAGCCGGCACCTGCTGAGACGACTCCGGTGGAGACACCGTCGTCGCCGTTGATTCCGCTGACGCCGGCTGAGACGGACGAGCCGAGTGCTCCGGCTCCGGAGGAGACGACTCCGACGAAGTCTGGTTCTGTTGAGGGTGGTTCGTCGGTGAACGATCCGAATTTGGACGGCAAGATTGTGGTTGGTCCGTGGACGGATTTGGTTCCGGCGACGCCGATTCCGGCTGAGCCGGAGGAGACCACGCCGGCTCCGGAAGAGACGATGCCGGTGGAGACACCGTCGTCGCCGTTGATTCCGTTGACGCCGGCTGAGACGGACGAGCCGAGTGCTCCGGCTCCGGAGGAGACGACTCCGACGAAGTCTGGTTCTGTTGAGGGTGGTTCGTCGGTGAACGATCCGAATTTGGACGGCAAGATTGTGGTTGGTCCGTGGACGGATTTGGTTCCGGCGACGCCGATTCCGGCAGAGCCGGAAGAGACCACCCCGGCTCCGGAGCCGAGTGCTCCGGCGACGAAGTCGGGTTCTGTTGAGGGTGGTTCGTCGGTGAACGATCCTAATTTGAAGGGTGTTGTTGCGGTTCCGTGGACGGATTTGGTTCCGGCGACGTCGATTCCGGCAGAGCCTGAGGAAACCACGCCGGCTCCGGAAGAGACGACTCCGGCGGAGACACCGTCGTCGCCGTTGATTCCGCTGACGCCGGCGGAGACGGACGAGCCGAGTGCTCCGGCTCCGGAAGAGACGACCCCCGCTCCTGCTGAGACGACTCCGACGGAGACACCGTCGTCGCCGTTGGTTCCGCTGACGCCGGCTGAGACGGATGAGCCGAGTGCCCCGGCGTCGACGCCGTGGACGGAGCTGACCCTGGCCACCAACGTCGGCCCGGTGTACGCGAACACGGAGGAAATCGAGGCTGCCGTGAAGGCTGGCACGCTTGCTCTCGCACAGCACTACACAGTGGTTCGCGGCGGCAGTGTGGACGTGACGCTCACGGGCCTCACGCCGAACACCGAGGCGCGCGTGTACCTCTACTCCGATCCGGTGCTTGTGACCAAGGCAATGGCCGACGCCACCGGCGCGCTGACCGTTACCGTGCCGACCACTCTGGAGACTCCCCTTGGCCTCCACCACGTGGTCGCCGTGTCAACGACGCCAGGCGAGCAGGCTCGCACTGCAATCGCCCTTGAGGTGCTCTCGAAGGAGGCTCCGGCACCGGAGGCCACGACGCCGGAGCCCGAGAAGTCCGAAGGGGCAGGCAACACGGGCGGCCAGTCGAACACCGGCAACGGCACCCCGATGAACCAGGGCGCGCCGATGCATTCGGCTCCGTCGCACACTGGTTCGGGACTGGCATTCACCGGTGCGAGCGTCGCTGGCCTCGCGGCCGTAGCACTCGCAACTGTCGGTGCGGGCGCTGCGATGGTGCTTCGCCGTCGTGAAAGCTGAAAACGCCGCGAGTGAAACTCGCACGTGCGTCACTCGCGTGAGCAAGTGAACGCCACACACGGGCCGGGTGGGCAGATGCCCACCCGGCCCGTTCATGTTCGCCACGCTCAATAACCAAACGCACGGTTTCGCATTGTGGCACAACAACTCGAATAGCGGTGGCGGTGAAGGTTGAGTGAACAGTGAGAAAACCGCGTACTTTGGGTAATTAAAGGCTTTCTGGGAAAACACTGAAACCATGTTATTGAAGCACTGGAAGGGCTACTCTGGTTGCGTGGGTGACGCTCGCCACCCAATCGGCTCTATCCCTCGAGGGGGAAAGGACACATCAATGACGATGAAACTCAGCAAGGCAGCTGCGCTCGGCGGCGGCCTGGCCGTGCTCTTGACACCCATGGTGGCGTCGGCTGCACCGGCACCCGCGCCGGCCTCGGGCGAGACGCTCACGATCGAGCAAATCCAAGGCGAGGGCGCAACCAGCCCGTACGTGGGCGCAACCGTCACCACCACCGGCGTCGTCACCGCAGCCTATCCGGACGGCGGTTTCAACGGTGCCTACATCCAGACTGAGGGCAGCGGTGGCGAGAAGCATGGGGCTGCCTCTTCCGGCATTTTCGTCTACAGCCCGAAAATTGCGCAGCTGCCGCTTGGAACGCTCGTGAAAGTTACCGGCCGTGTGATGGAGTTCGGCGGCAAGAAGGTTGAGCAGCAGATGACGGAAATCGGCGGCTCGGGTGTGGTGGTTGAAAAGATCGACCGCGCCGACGTCGTCGCCCCGGTTCCCGTCACACTCGAAAGTGTCCCCGCAGGCGACGCTGAGCGCGAGAAGCTCGAAGGCATGCTCGTGCACATCACGGGCCCACACACCATCACGGACAACTACTCAACCGGCCGTTACGGCCAGATCGGCCTCGCGCCAGGCGCCGAACCGTTCTACCAGCCCACTGAGCGTTTCTCGGAAAACGACCCGCAAGCGCAGGCGCTTGACGCGGCGAACATGGCAAACAAGATCACCCTCGACGACGGCGCCTCCCGCGAAACATCCGTGAAGAAGGTCTACGCCAACAAGGCTACCGGCACGCCCGAGCACTTCGAGGCGCCCGACTGGCCGGCGTCGTACGTTGACGTCGCGAACCCGGCGCGCGTGGGTGCGCACGTCACTTTCAACGAGCCGATGATCCTCGACTACCGCTTCCAGTGGAACCTCCAGCCGCGCCAGCCCGTGCAAGAAAAGACAGGTGACGTTTTCACAAACCACTCGTGGGACGTGATCACGCTGTCGAACAACGCGCGCCCTGCGGCACCGAAGATCGCTGGTGACGTGACGATCTCCTCGTTCAACGTGCTCAACTACTTCACCGACCTCGGCGTGAACGAGGACGGTTGTAAGTACTACCCCGACGTCGATATGAAGGGGCTTACGACGGATTACTGCACCGTCCGCGGCGCATACTCGGCCGAAGCGTTCGCCAACCAGCAGGCCAAGATTGTCGAAGCGATCACGGAACTGGATTCAACCGTCGTCGGGCTTGAGGAAATCGAGAACTCGGCCAAGTTCGGCCATGATCGCGACGCGGCACTCGCAACCCTCACGGCGGCCCTCAACAAGAAGGCCGGCGCTGAGAAGTGGGCGTACGTGCCCTCGCCGCCTCAGTCGCAGCGCCCGGCCGTGGATACCGAAGATGTGATCCGCCTGGCCTACATCTATCAAAAGGACAAGGTCGCCCCGGTGGGCGAGTCGAAGATCCTCGTGAAGAACCAGTGGTTCGACGGCTGGGCCCGCCAGCCGCTTGCCCAGAAGTGGAGTCCGGTGGCAGGGGGCCAGAAGGTCGGCACGGAGTTCGTTTCCGTGGTCAACCATTTCAAGTCGAAGGGCTCAGTGGCAACGAAGGCCGGAACAAAGGATCCGCTCGTCGACGGCGATAACCAGACCCTCGCCGGCAATAACAATCTCCTGCGTGTGAACCAGGCCAAGGAAATGACCGCCTGGGTGAAGGAAAACTATCCGAACGATCCGGTGATTATCCTTGGCGATCTGAACTCGTACTCGAAAGAAGCTCCGGTGGAGGCGATCAAGGACGCCGGCTACACGTCCGTTGCGGAGAAGTTCGGCGTAACGAACCTGTCCTACCAGTACGGCGGTGTGCTCGGCTCGCTCGATCATGCGCTCGTGAACTCGAAGCTACTTGGCCTCGTGACCGGCGCGGATGTGTGGAACGTGAACGCGCTCGAGCCGGTGGCGTTCGAGTACGCCCGCTACCACACCACGATCAACCCGCTCGCTGAGACTTTCGATCTGAGCGCCTACCGTTCCTCCGATCACGACCCGATCAAGGTGGGGCTGAACCTGGTCAAAAAGACGGATCTGACGCCGTTGACACCGGCCGAGACGCCCAAACCGGAGCAGACGACGCCGGCACCGCAGGAGACGACGCCGGCACCGGAGCAGACGACGCCGGCACCTCAGAAGACAACCCCGGCACCTGGCGAAACT
Organism: Arcanobacterium wilhelmae; assembly: GCF_029632765.1. NCBI lineage: Bacteria > Bacillati > Actinomycetota > Actinomycetes > Actinomycetales > Actinomycetaceae > Arcanobacterium > Arcanobacterium wilhelmae. The sequence continues at coordinate 1,771,602 of NZ_CP121247.1, read as the reverse complement.
TCGGCTCCCGAGGAAACCACACCCGCTCCGCACAAGACAACTCCGGCGCCGCAGAAGTCTGAGGGTGCGGGCAACACCGGGGACCAGCCGAACACGGGCAACACCGAGGGCCAGGCGAACACGGGCAACTCGGGCTCCCAGTCTGCGCCGCAGCAAGGCGAGGGCCTGGCGTTCACAGGAGCGGGCGTTGCTGGCCTCGCGCTCGCTGCACTCGCAGCTCTCGGCGCGGGTGTGGCCATGGTGCTCCGCCGTCGTGAAAGCTAAAGCGACCACGCGTTAACCTGCCAGCGCAAAGAATGCCGCGGGCGGGAAGCAAACGGGCCGGGGTGAGCGCTCGCTCACCCCGGCCCTCATCATGCGTGCGATAATAGGACCGTGGCACAGATTTTCATTAGGCAAGCAAACGCACTGGATATTGCGGCGCTCGCAGATCGTATGGGCGCCGACGTCAAGGCGGTCACCCCAGATAATGTGGAGGCTGCGCTCGCGGCGATCGAAGAGACGATCGTACACGGCGGCCCGTCCACGTTCTGGGTGGCAACTGACGGCGGCGAGATTGTGGGCGCTGCGAAGGTCAGCGCACTCGGCCCCGGGCATGCGGCACTTATCGCCCTGGACTGGCTGAACACGGATTCGTCGGAAGCGGCGGCGAAGCTCGTCGAGTTTGCATTGGGTGATCTCACCGCCCAAGCCTGGGCCTTCAGCACCGAGCAAGAAGCGCAATACCAGGCCCTCGGATTCGAGCCCACCGAAACACTCTTCGAAGCCGGCGAGACCAGTCCGTTCACCGGCGTCGGAAAGCTCATGATCCGATGAGCGGCCGGTTCGCGCCCTCACCCACCGGCGATTTCCACCTCGGCAACCTCCGCACCGCGCTCCTGGCGTGGGCGTTCGCTCGCCACGACGGGCGCGGGTTCGTGATGCGCATGGAAGATCTGGACGAGCGCTCCCGCCCGCAGTACGTCACCACACAGCTACGCGATCTTGAGGCGATCGGCCTTGACTGGGACGGCCCGGTGCTTTTCCAGCACGAACACGTCGAGCGCTACGCCGACGTCGCCGCTCGGCTTCTCGAAACCGGCGCCCTGTACGAGTGCTACTGCACCCGCAAGGAGCTCTCCCAGGTGGCCTCCGCGCCGCACCAGCCTCCCGGTTCCTACCCGGGCACGTGCCGCCACCTTACGGGCAAGGAGCGCGAGGCCGGGCGCGCCAAGCTCGCCGGACTCAACCGCGGCCCAGCGCTACGCCTGGCGACCGACGTCGTCGAACTCGCTGTCACCGACCGCCAGCTCGGCGCCTACACAGGCGCCGTCGATGATTTCGTGATCCGCCGCGGCGACGGCGTCTTCTCCTACAACTTCGTCTCCGTGGCGGACGACGCCTACCAGGGGGTCACCCAGATCGTCCGCGGCGACGACCTCCTGCCCTCCACCCCGCGCCAGGTGTACCTCCAGCGGGTGCTCGGCGTGCCGCCCCCCGAATATGCGCACGTGCCGCTCGTGCTCAACACGCGTGGGCAACGGCTCGCCAAGCGCGACGGCGCAGTGACGCTCACGCAGCTCGCCGAGTTCGGTTGGGGCAGCGCCGACGTCGTCGCGCTACTTGCGCTCTCGCTCGGCCTCCCGCCAGTGCGGGGAGCGAGCGAGTTTGTGCAGGTATTCGATCCGGATGCGTTACCGCGCGAACCGTGGGAACTGGATGTGGACGCGCTGCAGGCCGGTCCGGCCGCGTTCCTCGGGTAAAGAGCAAAAAGTGTGGGCGGGAGATCTTTCTCCCGCCCACACCAGGCTTCAGATGCACTGAATCAATCAGCGCACGAGCACAATTCTTGCCGTTCCGGCTCGCACACACTGTGCTACGCCGGCCGGCGAGCGATCACTCGTTGCCGAGCTTCGAATCGATCTGATCGCGAACACCCTTGACCTGATCGGCCTTGTCCGCGCCAAGCTTGTCGGTAGCGAAGCCTTCGGCGGCGTCGAGAGCCTTATCGGTGAGCTCCTCCGCCTTCTCGCTATTGAGTGCTTCCTTGGCCTTGTCGAAAATACCCAACGTCGGCCTCCTTTCTATCGGTTGTGCGCCGCGAAGCCCGCGGCCTGGTGTCAGTTTATCTGGCAATGCCGGTTTCGTATATGGGGAGTCGGGCATTTAGCCCACGGCAAAACCTCGTTACTTCGTCTTGGGCTTGCGGGTGCGGTGCTGCGGGTGCAGCAGCCGCGCACGGGCCTTCGCGGCGGCCTCGCGTTCAGCCCGCTCGCGCAGGTGACGGCGCTCGCGTGCCAAGCGGCGGGCGAAGCGCTCCTGCTCGCGCTGATCGAGGTACATCGGATCATTGCGCAGGTCCTTCACCAGGGAGAACATCAGCGCGAACACGATGAACAGGAACGGGGTGGCGGCAACGATCGTCACGGACTGAATATTGTTCAACGCGTCCGAACCGCCCGAAACCAGCAACACCAGGCCGATCAGCGCGGTGAGCAGGCCCCACAGGCCGGAAATCCACGGCGACGCCGTCGCGCGGCCGTCCTGTGAAAGCGAACCCATCACCGTGGAAGCCGAATCAGCCGACGTGATGAAGAAGGTGGCCAGGAGTAGCAACGCCACGAAACCGAACAGGGTGCCGCCCGGGAGGTGGTGAAGCAGCGTGAAGAGCTGGCCCTCCGTCGTCGCCGCACCGGCGATCGACTGGCCGTTTTGCTCCATCGTGATCGCCGTGCCGCCGAAAATCGCGAACCAGGCGGTGGAAAGGCCAGCCGGAACGAGCATCACACCGATCGCAAACTGGCGGATCGTGCGCCCGCGCGAGATGCGCGCAATGAACATGCCCACGAACGGCGACCACGAAATCCACCACGCCCAGTAGAAGATCGTCCAGCCGGAGAGCCACTCACCGGCGGTGCCGTCGGCGGAGGCGGCGGTTCGGCCAGCCATCTCAAAGAAGTTCGACACATAGGCGCCCAGCGAGCCGGGCAGAAGATTGAGCTCAGTGATCGTGGGGCCAACAACGAACACGAACGCGGCGAGCACGCCGGCGAGCACCATGTTGGTATTCGAAAGAATACGGATACCGCGGCCAACGCCGCTCATTGCGGAAAGCAGGAAGCACGCGGTGAGCACCACAACAATGCCCACGATCATGCCCGAGCCTGGGTTGGAGACGACGCCGGCGGCCTTCAGGCCGGTGCGGATCTGCAGCGCGCCCAGGCCCAGCGAACACGCGGTACCGAACACGGTGGCGAAAATTGAGAGCGAATCGATGAGCTTGCCGCCCCAGCCTTGTGCGCCCTTCTCACCCAGGAGTGGCGTAAACGCGGCGGAGATCAGCTGTTTGCGGCCGATTCGGTAGGTGGAGTAGGCGATCGCGAGGCCCACAATCGTGTACATGGCCCACGGGTGCAAGGTCCAGTGGAACATGGCGGTGGCCATTGCGGTGCCGACCTCTTGCGGCTGGTGGCCGGGCACGCCGTCCTTGTAGAAGGCGAGCGGCTCGGCGGCGCCGAAGAACATCAATCCGATGCCCATGCCGGCGGCGAACATCATCGCGATCCAGGAGCCGTTGGAGAATTCGGGTTGCTCGTCGGCTGCTCCGAGGCGGATTGTGCCGAATTTGGAGGCGGCGATTGCCACCACGAACAAGACGAACGCGGTGGAGAACAGGACGAACGCCCAGCCGAGGTTGGTGATTACCCAGGTAAAGGCGGCGGAAGAGGCGGCTGCGAAGGCTGCGGGCGCGGTGAGGCCCACTGCCACGAGCGCGATCACGAGGATCATCGCGGGGAGCACGACGCCCCACGATATCGAGGCGTCTTCGTTCTCGGACGCCAGCTCGATCGGCTTTTCGCGGTATTCGGATACGTGCACTTTCTCGTCCGCGGAGATCATCGCGGCGAGCACCGAGGTTGCCGACGCTGGCTTGCCGGTTGCAGGGTCGATGTGCACGCCCTCGGGGATGGGTTCGGTGTGTGCGTTTTCAGGCGCGGGGGAGTGTGTGTTTTCCGACGACGCCGGTGCGCCAGCGGCGGCGTTCGTTCGGTTTTTGTTGGGTACCGCTTCGGCGTTTTCGGCGTGGTGGCCGGGCGGCGTCTGTCTCATCTCTTCATTAGTATTCTTTTCAATCACTTTTCCATTGTTGTCGGAAAATGGCGAAAATCCAAGAGTTCAGGGTGAATCGTGGGCTGTCCAACATGCGAAACCAGAGCGTTTCATGCGTATATTTCTTGTGTTATGCGCATAAATTGGCGCTTTGAGTGTGGCCACGCCCCGGTGTCGACCCCGGCTCCAAGCCGCGCCCCGGCGTCGGCCACGCTTTGGCCATAACCCGAGTCCCGACGTCGCCGGATATGGTTTCGGGGCCGGCTGGTTTCCCAGCCGGCCCCTTTCGCAACCTAGCAGCAACCAGCCGAAACTGGTCCAGCGCGCTTCACTACCACGCTGTTGCTGCCCTCTTGTGAATCCCGAAGGTCTCACAAGCTTTCCGCGCACCTACTGGTGCGCAATTCTTCACTCGTGGTGCTTGCCGCGTCGGCGCGCTCCCACGATCGTCAGGCCTGTGGCACCCGCGACGAGTGCGATGCCCATGGCCGTGGTGCTCGACGCGCCCGTGTAGGCGAGCCCGCGCGCGGTGCTCGTGCCCACGTGCATGCCGCCAACATTACCGTGCATCATGCCCATCGAGCCAACACCCGAGCCGTTACCCTTCGGCGCTGCCTGAACCGGCGCTACGTGGAGCTTCGCGATGGAGGTGGTGCGCTTGGCGCCGGCCTCCTGTGCGGCCACCACATAGTGCAGGCCAAGCTCAGTATCAGCGTTGGTGGGCACCTTGACGGTGAGCACACCCTTCGCGTCAGCGGTGGCCTTGGCCACAAGCACGACGTTGGAGTGCAGGTACACCGACACGGTCGAGTTCGGCTTGAGGCCGGTGAACGTGACGGCCACGGCCTGGCCGCGGGTCACGGTGTATTCGCCGACGAGCTTCTGGCCACCAGCAAGCGCCGCCTCGATGGCCTTGTGATCGGCAAACACCGGCTTCTTCGCAGCAACCCACGGGACGTTCGTGCACACCGGAGCGGCGGCCGCATCGTAGGCGGCTTGCGCGGCGGCGAGGTTCGCCTTCGCGGCCTCAAGCGCGGCTGTCGCACCGTCGACGCGGGCCTTCGCGGCCTCGTAGTCGGCCTGGGTTGCTTCGAGCTCGGCCTTGGCGGCGTCGGCTGCGTCAACCGCAGCGACGTATGCCTTGTAGAGGGCCTCGAGGTCGCCGGCGGCCTTCGTGACGTCAGCGGAGACGCCGTCGGCTTCGCTCGGCAGGAACGAGGTGCGCTCGGGCAGCCACGCGTCGAGGCCCGGCACCTTCGCAATGTAGGCGGCGTCGCGATCAGCCTGCTCGGCAGCCTCGGTCGCGGCGGCGACGTCGGACGCGGCGGTTTCGACGTTGCCGTCGGCTTCCTTCGCGGCCGAGTCGGCGGCGTCGGCATCCTCGCGGGCCGCGGTTGCGGCGGCGCGAGCCTCAGCAGCGGCGGCGCGGTCGGCGGCGAGAGCAGCGACCTTCGCGCTGGCCTCGTCGGTTGCCTTCTCGGCCTCGGCGAGGGTGGCCTTCGCGGCGGCGAGCTTTGCTTCGGCCGGAGCGACCGCTGCTGCCTTCTCGGTGGCTGTTGCGTTTGCCTTATCGAGGGCGGCGGCAGCTTCTGCTGCTGCTTTCTGGCCAGCGGCAACAGCCGTCTTCGCGGCCTCAAGTTCAGCCTGTGCCGTCTTTTCGGCCTCGGTGGCGTCCGCAAGTGCCTTCTTCGCGTCCGCAAGGGTGGCGAGCACGGCGTCGAGCTTCTTCTGAGCGTCGGCGAGCGCGGCCTGCTTCGCGGCCGTGTTCTGCTTCGCGTCGGCAAGAGTCTTCGCGGACGCGTCAGCTGTGGTCTGCTTCTGCGCGACGACGGTTGCTGCGTCCTGCGCTGCCTGCTCGGTCGACTCGACGGCGTCGGTCGCGGCATTTGCAACTGGCTCCTGTGCCGCGACGGCGGCGTTGGCCTCATCGAGGGCCTTCGCCTTCGTAGCGGCGTCGGCCTTCGCGGCCTCAAGATCCGCTTGGGCGGTGGACGCGGCCTGCTTTGCGGCATCGAGTGTCTTTTGTGCGTCATCGACGGCCGCGCTCTTAGCGAAGCTCTCAGCAGCTAGTGACTTCGCCGCCTGCTGCTTCTCAGTAAGCGTCTTCTTCGCCGCGTCGAAGTTAGCCTTAGCCTCAGCCGAGCCGTTCGCAGCCGCGTCCTTGTACTTGTTGATGTACTTGTTGAGACGCTCGCGGTATTCAGTCGTGGTGTAGGACGTGCCGACTTCGTTCGAGCTCAGTTCGAGAGCCTGCGTAATTGCTTTTTGTCCAGCCCAATCAGAGCCGAAGATTGCACCAGCATCAGCAGAACGAATCGCGTAGCCGATAGTCTTAGAGTCATCGTCTGTTTGCCCCTCGGTCCACATAAGGTCATCGACGAGATTGGTATAGTGGCCGACCGCAAGTTCCTGGTCCTTGCCGAGTCTCTTAAGTTCCGCCATCATCGCTGAACGACTCTTGAATCCTTGGCTGCGGAGGTCATCGAAGAGCTTCTTCTCTTCGTCCCACCATCCATCGAGTGCGGCACTGCCAGCATCGCTGAATCCCCAGTAGAGATTCTCATAAGGGTCTGAGTAGGCGTAAGAATGCCCCAGGTGATTCGCGGCAGAGTTAGCATTTGCTTGTGCGACTGCCATCGCATAATCGTTGACCTTCGGGGTCGAAAGCTTGCGCCCGTCAATTCCGCCGTCCGAAGCGCGCTTTGCGTTCACTGCGTCGATCGCATCAAGCGATTTGAAAACATTGTCGAGGTTTGTCGCATCTTCAAGATCAAGGATGTTCGTCTCATCACTCAACGGTTTTCCGGTCAGTTGTGAAATCCGATCAGGGTTCCCAGTCAGGACATCGATTGCGGCCTTTGCGGCCTCTTCACCCTGGCCAGCCATCTCCTGGAAGAAGCCGAGGGAACCCTTCTTGAGCTGCTCCTTGGCTGGGGTTTTCGAAGCTTCAAGCTCGGCCACAGCCTGCTGGACTGCCTGGCCAGCGACTTCTACCTCTCCCTCGGCCTTGTCTTGCGTAGCCTGTGCTTCGATCAGCTGTTTATTCGCCTCAGTAAGCTTCGCTTCGGCTTCCTTTACTGCGGTTCCGTCCGCAGCCTTCTGGGCGTCGGTGACCTTCTGATCTGCGGCATCTTTCGCGGCTTGAGCTTTCTGCGCGGCGACGCGCAGATCCTGCAACTTCTGCTGTTCGGCGTCGGACTTCTCGCCGGCTTGAGCGGCAGCGGCAGATTTCTCAGCCGCAACCTTCTTCGCGTCAGCGAGAGCCTTGGCATCGGCGTCGGCTACTTTCTGAGCCTCAGCCTCAGCCGCCTTTGCGGTGTCGAGCTCCGCCTGAGCGGCCTTCACAGCGGCGTCAGCCTCGGCGTACGACTTGTCGTTATCGAGCGTTGCCTTGACCTCGGCGAGCTTCGCTTTGGCATCTTCCAGCACGCCCTCGGCCACCGGGACCTTCGCGCGCGCATCCTCAAGAGCCTTATCGGCCGCCGCCTTCGCTTCGGTGGCGGTCTTGACGGCGGCGTCGGCGTCCGACTTCGCCTTCTTTGTAGCATCCAGCTCAGCCTGCGCCTTCTCGGCAGCGACCTTCGCCTCGTCGAATGTGCCGTGAGTTTCAGACTCCACGTTCTTCGCGGCCTGGAATGTCTTATCGTCCACAGCCTTCTCGGTGGCGGCCTTCGCTGCTGCCTCAGCCTTCGCAAGCTTTGCGGCAGCCTCATCGGCGGCCTTCTTCGCTGCGGCCTGTGCAGCCAAGGCATCCTTCTGTGCGGCGAGTGCGGCGGCCTTGTCTGCAGCGGCAGCCTCAGCCTTCGCCTTCGCCATGGCCTTAATCTCGGCGTACTTCTTTTCAGCGGCCTCGCGTGCCTTCGCCTGGTTGGTGGCGGTGGTCCCCACCTTTTCCTGTGCGGCGGCATGCGACTCCATCACCGGCGCGGTCTCGGCCTGAGCCTTCGCAAGATCTTCTTCAGCGGAGGCGGCGTTCTCCTTGGCCTTGTTCAGTGTGTCGATAATGGCCTGATCGACGGGGTTGACCACGCACTGTTCGTCAGTGGACGGTGCGGGGGCAGTTGGAGCAGGTGCTGCGGTTGCGCTCAGAGGAGCAAGGGCGACGACGCCGGCGCCAAGCGCGGCAACGGCGGTCAGTGTTTTCTTGTGTGCCATGTGCGTTCCTTCATAATTAACGCCCGAGTGAAGCCGGGCAGGACCTTGCTGCGTGAATTGCAACAATACAAACAATTATGAACATTGAAAATAACTCCGTCAATTGCTGGAAATAAGCTGGGTGTTCAGTTTGAGGTTGATGGCGAAAATGGAGCCGCTCCAATCATGGTTGGGTGGCGCGAAGTTCATGCGTATGCGCAGGTGAGAAATGTGTGTTGTGCGCATTTGCGGTGTGTGGTGTGGGGGAGGGCTGCTCGGTCGAGGGGTGTAATTCACAAACTTTTCCAAGGTAAAGAAACTGGGCAAACAGTGTGTCATGGGGAGCGGCGACTGGTTTCCCAGTCGCCGCTCCCTATGTTGATTGCGTGTGCGATTTTTACGAGTGGCGCATCCGGCGGCGCACCGCCACCAGCCCCAAGCCGGTCGCTCCGGCAACTGCCGCCATCGACATCGCCCCCACATTCGATGCACCCGTGTACGCCAGCTGTGCCCGCTTCGGCTGAACCACGCGCATCGGCGCGCCCGGCGTTACTGGCGCCGAGGTAGTCGGCGCTGGTGTGGTTGGCGCGTTTCCGGTAGGCGTCTGGCTCGGCGTTGGCTCCGACGTCGGCGTTTCCTCCGGATCTGCAGCGTACTCGTCCTGCTGGACGTCGCCCGTCGGCTCGTCCGTCGGCTTGGTCGTCGGTTCGGTGGTCGGTTCGGTGGCTGTCATCGTCGATTCAGCGCCTGCTGTCGTCGGCTTGACGCTTGGCTCTCCCGACGGCTCCGTCGTCGGCTCGGCGCTTGGCTCCGTCGACGCTGCCGGCTCTTCGGCCGGCGCCGCTGCGAGCGCATCGCGCGCCGCCTTCAACGCCGCGTTCGCCTCGTCGAGCGCGGACGCAGCCGTCGCCAGCGTCTCCTTCGCGGCTGCAGCCGTCACGCGAGTATTCGCCTCCGACGTCGTACGGCGCTCCAGCTCCGCATCCGCAGCCTTCGCATCGGCCACAGCCTTCTGCAACGCCGCGAGCTGGTCGTTCGCCTTCGTCAGCTCGAGACGAAGCGGAAGAAGATACGCCTCGACGTCGCCAGCGGCCGCAGCCGCAGCATCCGCGGCGGCCGTCGCCTCACGCGCAACCTTCGCCTGCGCCGTCACGGCAGCGGCGGCCTTCTGTGCATTCGCCGCCGCAACGTCAGCCTTCTGTGCTGCTGCCTTCGCCGCGGCGTCCGCTTCCTTCCATTCCGCAGCGGCGGCCTCTCGCTTCGCCACAGCGTCGGTGAAAGCCGCACGCGCACGCTCCAACGCCACACTCTCAGGCGTCGTGCCAGCCTGTGTGTTTGCAAGAGCCTTCTTCGCCGTCGCGAGCGCATCGCGAGCGGCAGCCGAGCCGTTCCTCGCAGCGTCCGTCACGCGCGAATAGTACGCCTCGAACTCCTTCTTGTACTGCGAAAGCGGCACAGCGGAGGAGGACTGGCCGTTGTTGATCCCCATGATGTGCTTCGAGGAATTGCCGGAGTAGCCCGCGCCCGTCGCGGTGTGCGTCGGATCAACAATGTTCAGGTAGTGGCCGATCTTCCAAAAATCGCGGGAGGAACGGTAAATCTCCAGGAAGCTTTGCCGATTGAGCGAGGCCTTATTCGGCATCGCGTTGTAGATCGCCTTCTCGCGGTCATACCAATAGTTCACCGCGCCTTCCGGATCTGGCTGCATGCGCGAGAGATTCTCCGTACCCTTCCACGCGCGTGGGAACGCATGATCCCAGCGATGGTTGTTGGACCAGTTTGCGTTGAGTTGGGACAGTGCTGTCAAGTAATCATCGACGAGGAGTGGCTGTAAGTTTTCTCCCGCACGGCCACCGCCTGCCACACGTTTCGCGTTCGTTCGTTCGATCAGTTCGAACGCCTTGCGCATATTCTCCAGCGACGTGGCATCGCCCGCTTTGCCGATGCGGGTAAACTGCAGCATCGAGGTGCCATCCGTTTTTGAGGTCGTATCTTGCGTGAGTACCTTCACGGCCTGGGACGCCGAGTTGATGCCTGCCTTCGCGCGCTCCTGGAAGAAGCCGAGTGAGCCCTTCGCGAGCTGAGCCTGGGCGGCGGCCTTCGAAGCGTCAAGCGCCGCCTGTGCGGCCGTAACCTGCTTCTTCGCTTCCTCCACTGCCACGGCGCTCACGGCGGCGCTGCCCGCGTTCGGGCCAGCCTTCGCGGTGGCGTCGTTCATTGCAGCTTTGGCGACGTCGGCGGCGTCGGCAGCCGCGTCCATCGTGGCCTTCGCAGTGTCGGCGGCAGCCTGTGCTTTCGCAGCGTCGGCTTTCGCTGCTGTAGCGGCCTTCTCGGCAGCCGCTTTCGCATTCGTCAAATCCGCGAGCGTGTTCTGTTCTTTTTCGGCCGCCTGTGCGAGTTTCTTGGTGTCGTCTGCCTTCGCGACGGCGTCGGCGAGTTTGGCTTGCTTCGCCTTGAGCGCTGCCTGTGCGTCGTCGGCGGCTTTCTGTGCGGCAGCAAGGGCTTCATCGGTGGGGACGCGGGCGGCAAGGGTATCTCGGTTTTCCTTTGCGACGGTCAGGGCCTCGCGAGCCGTGTCGGCGTCTGCCTGGGCTTTCTCGTTTGCTGCGACGGCGGCGTCGTACCGTGACTGGGCTGCGGCCTGCGCGACCTGCGCTTCCTCAAGCGCCTTCTCGAGCTCGGCACGGGTGAGGGGGTGCTCGGGTGTCGGTTCCGCCGACGGCGATGCGACGGGTTGTGCGGTTTCCGTGGCGGTGGTCGTGGATGCCGTGGGATTGGAAGTGTTCGGCGCCTTCGACGGTGAGGGGTTCACCACCGGAAGCTTTCCTGTGCTGTCTGCTGTGGGTGCGGCTTGCGCCGCGAGCGGTGCGAGCATCGCGACGCCGGCGCCCAGGGCGGCCGCAGTGGTCAAGGTTTTTGTCCGTGCCATTTACTTATCCTTGATTCGTTATCGTCTTATTGTGTGCGTGTGATTGTGTGAGGTCACTGCTGTCACATACTCCACAATCGTCCCAGGATAAACAGAAGTAGTCAATGGATAGGCGGAAATTGTGGACGTTTTCGGCGTGTCGTTTGTGACATTAGGGTGGAAATATGCAAAACGGGGGCGGGGTTGGTGTGAAAACCAACCCCGCCCCCAGTGTCCGATCCGGTGATTGACTAGGCGTTGTCCTTAGCCCGGCGGTTGATCGCAATAGCGGCACCAGCAGTGACGCTAAGCATTGCGATTCCCATCAAGCCGAGATTTGACGCGTCCGTGTAGGCCAGCGACGACGAAGGCCTGTGTTATGCCGTCGGTGCGATCGGGCGCGCCGCTCGCCCGTGGGTGCTTGACCTTGCTGCTCACCCTCAGGCGCGTTTGACGTTGCAGGAGCGGCTGACGAGGTCTGCTTCGACGATGTCGCGGTGGTTGAGGTGGTCGGGGTGTCCGCAGGTGCTAACGCACTTCATCGCGCCGCAGGTGGAAAAGGCTGTCAATTATGCGTCCAGCCTGTACGAACGCTCTTTGCTGTGATGCGCGCCATGGAACGCCTGGTGGGTTTCAAGCTCGGTGTTGTGAGCGTCCGTTATTTCGCTGGTTGTGTTGGTAGTCAGATGCTGCTGTGCGGAATGGATCCGCTCAGCCTTCGATGCGCGATCTGCCTTGAGGAGGAAGATCGAGGCGATGAAACCGACGAGGAGGAAAGCTCCACACGTGAGCATCACCGCCACCTGTGCGTTTGCAAAAGCTGCGTGCAGGACGTCCAGAATCGTAGCGTTTCCCTTGGCGAGGGCTGCCATGGCTCCGCCGGCCGAATCGATCGTCGCCTGAGTCATGCCGTCCACGGCCTGCGAGGGCACCCCTGCTCCTTCAAGTTTTCCGGGAAGGTTTGCTTCTAGGCTTGCGGCCATCGCGGTTCCGGCGAGCGCCACACCGATCGCGGAGCCGATCTGGCGGAATGTGGATTGGGTCGCCGAGCCCATTCCTGAGCTTTCCACCGGCACGTCCTCCAGGACGACAGAAGCGAGCTGAGCAGACGCCAGGCCGGTGCCGAATCCGTAGAACGCAAGCATGATGGCAAGCAGTGTGGACGAGATTGTGGGAGAGATGAGGAGCGCCGTCACCCCAATGCCAATCACCTCGATGGCGAGGCCGAGCGCGACCGTCGCCACTGCGCCGATCGCATGAGCCATGTGACGGGCCGCGCCACCAGAGACGATTGCACCAACCGCAAGAGAGGCGAGCATCCAGCCCGACTGCATTGTGCTCAGGTCGAGAACGTTCACCAGGAAGAGAGGTAGAGCGAAGAGGATCCCGAACTCGCCGGTGGCAACGGTCATTGCCGCAACGTTTCCGCGGAAGAACGTAGGGATCCGAAACAGGGAGAAATCGAGGAGCACATGCATGCCCGCGCCCTTGCGGGCCACTTGGTTCATGACGAAAGCGACAAGCATGACGACCCCAAGGATCAGTGCCGCCGTTGAGAAGGAGATCGCGTCAGTCCAGGTGAATGAGCCGAACGATGGGGTCTGCTTGGGTGTGAACCAGCCGTAGGTGGTCGCCTCGATCAGGCCGAAAACGATCAGCGCGAACGCCACAGTGGAAAGCAATGCTCCGCCGATATGGAGTGGTTCACGCTCGCCCTTATTCTCCGGAAGAACCCACATCGCCCACGGTGCGAGTACAAGCACAATCGGCACGTTGATGAGGAAGATCCATGGCCAGGTGAAATCGGTGGTCAGCCAGCCGCCGAGCAGCGGGCCGATCGCGGCCATGCCTGCCATCGCTGCGCCCCAGATACCGAATGCGGTGGCGCGTTCTTTGCCGCGGAAGATCGCGTTGATCGTGGAGAGGGTAGACGGAAGTACCAGCGCTCCGCCGATTCCCTGCAGCCCGCGCGCGGCGATCAGCAAACCAGGTGTACGCGAGGCTGCGGCCATCGCAGATGCCGCCGCGAACACGAGCAACCCGGCGATGAAAATCTTTTTACGCCCGATCCGATCACCCAGCGTGCCCAGAGGGAGAAGCAGGGCCGCGAACACCACTGTGTACAGGGAAGAGACCCACTGTGCCTGAGTGAGTGTGAGCCCGAGATCGGCAATGATCGTCGGCAACGAAACCGAGGTGACCGTGCCGTCGAGTACGATCAGGCTCACCCCGAGAACCACAGTTGCGAGGGCTTGCCACGGATTTTTGACTGTCATGTGCGTATCCATTCTTTAACGCGCCCTGACGCTTCGTTGTTGTAGCGAATCGAGCAGGGGAGAAGTGTGTGATTGCCGGTGTGATGACGGCTGTGGACCGATGTGAAAGTTTCGCTGAACCGCATTCTTCACTGCGATTCTCGGAAAGAGACGGGAACCTAACGCCCAAGGAAAAGGAATGCCTCCTCGACGACCTCCGACGGGCTTTTCCCTCGCTCATCAAGATGTGATCGGAGTGCGAGGCGAAGGATGTGATCGCCGAGCGACATGATGAGAGAAAGCTCGATTGGGCTCTCCCCGCCCTCGCGTTTTGCGAGGTTTTCCTCGAGCGCTCGCAGATGCGACTGTGTTGCCTCGGCGTTGGGAATTTCGCCCCCGGAACCTGCGGCGTGAACGAACGACGCCAACACCCGCTCGGAGCGTGCGGCGAGCTCGAAATCGTCCGCGTGTGCGATCGCCCCTTCGATGCCGGCCCGCACGGCCTCAAGTGCCGAAGCTTCCTCAGGCTGGCTAATTGCGATCCCCATGTAGGTTGAACGCACGATGAAGTAAGGAAGGAGCAGTGCCGCCATCTTCGAGGGGAGGTAGTTGAAGAACGTGCGCCGAGAGATCCCTGCCTCCTTGGCGATCTCCTCCACCGATACGGCTTCCACCGATTGGGTTTCCTCGGCGAGGTTCACTGCGGCGCGAGAGATTTCCCGACGCCGGGCAAGGAACTTTTCCTCGTGCCACGGGTGATCCGCGGGCTGAGTGTTCTTCAGCATTTCTGCCGCCGCGCTATGTGTCCTGCGATCCATGATCTGCACTCTAGTGCAAAAATGCACTAGAGTGCAAGAGTGTTCATGATCGCATTTCTTCTGTGCTTCGATATCAGCGTGGCTCGAGGGGTGACACACGATACGCCCGCAACTTCGCTGAATTGGGTCTTTACATCTTTTCTTGAGCGGAATACACTCAAGTTCAGAAGCGTTCGGAAGAACGGATAAGCATGAATCCGCGCGGGAAGCGCGGGGAAAATTTTGGAGGAATCCATGGACAAGCTGACAACCAAGTCACAGGAGGCGCTCGCCAGCGCAATCCAGGTGGCGACGGTGGCGGGCAACCCGCAGTTGGAGCCCGTGCATCTTCTTTCCGCCCTGCTCGAACAAGAAGGCGGAGTGGCCAACGGCCTACTCGACGCCGTCGGCACCAACCGAGCCGCAATCGCGAGCCGCACCCAGGCTGCGCTCGCCGCACTACCGGCGTCGTCGGGAAGCACGGTGGCTCAGCCGCAGGCTTCGCGCAACCTCTCACTCGTCCTTGCCGACGCAGGCAAGGAAGCAACCGCCCTCGGAGATGCCTTTATTTCAACGGAACACTTGCTGATGGCGCTCGCGTCGTCGACGTCGGGCGCCGGCGATCTCCTGCGAGCCGCCGGAGTTTCCCGCGAGCAGCTCGCCTCGGCGCTGCCTGCCGTGCGAGGCGCAGCGAAGGTCACGAGCGCCGATCCGGAGGGAACCTACAAGGCCCTCGAAAAGTACGGTACCGACCTCACGCAGATGGCACGCGAAGGCAAACTCGATCCCGTGATCGGCCGCGATAGCGAAATCCGCCGCGTCGTGCAGGTCCTCTCGCGTCGCACCAAGAACAACCCGGTGTTGATCGGTGAACCCGGCGTCGGAAAAACGGCCGTCGTTGAGGGGCTCGCCCAGCGAATCGTAGACGGCGATGTGCCCGAATCCCTGCGCGGCAAGCGCCTGATCTCGCTCGATATCTCCGGCATGGTCGCGGGCGCAAAATACCGTGGCGAGTTCGAGGAGCGCCTGAAGGCCGTGCTCGCAGAGATTAAGGGTTCCGACGGCGAAGTGGTCACCTTCATCGACGAGCTGCACACCGTCGTCGGCGCAGGCGGCGGCAGCGAGGGTGCGATGGACGCCGGCAACATGCTCAAGCCGATGCTCGCGCGCGGCGAGCTGCGGCTCGTCGGTGCAACCACTCTCGATGAGTACCGTGAACACATCGAGAAGGATCCTGCGCTCGAACGCCGCTTCCAGCAGATCTACGTGGGTGAGCCGAGCGTGGAAGATACCGTGGCGATCCTGCGTGGAATCGCGCCGAAGTACGAGGCCCACCACAAGGTGACGATCTCAGATGGCGCGCTCGTGGCCGCCGCAACGCTCTCGGACCGCTACCTCACCGAGCGTCAGCTGCCGGACAAGGCGATCGACCTGATCGACGAAGCGGCCTCCCGCCTGCGCATGGAACTCGATTCCTCCCCGGAGGAGATCGACGCCCTCCAGCGCCAGGTGAACCGCCTGAAGATGGAGAAATCCTACCTGGAGGATACGGAAGAGGAGCTCGACGCCGGCGCGAAGGACCGCCTCGAAAAGCTCGAAGCCGAGCTGGCAGACAAGAGCGAGGAGCTCGCCTCGCTCAACGCTCGCTGGGAAGCCGAGAAGGCCGGGCGCAACAAGGTTGGCGACCTGCGCGTGAAGTTGGACGAGCTGCGCACCGAACTGGAGAAGGCCCTGCGCGAGGGGCGCTACGAGGATGCGGGCCGCCTGCAAAACGGCGAGATCCCAGCGGTCGAGCGCCAAATCGCAGAAGGTGAGGCGGCGGAGCATACCTCCGAAGCTGAGCCGATGATCGCTGAGCGCGTGGATGCGGACGGGATCGCCGAGGTGGTCTCCGCCTGGACCGGCATCCCCGTTGGTCGCCTGATGGAAGGCGAAACCGAGAAGCTCCTCAAGATGGAAGAGTTCATTGGGGATCGTCTGATCGGGCAAAAGCGCGCAGTGGCCGCGGTTGCGGATGCTGTTCGCCGCTCTCGTTCCGGGCTTGCCGATCCGAACCGGCCCACCGGCTCGTTCCTGTTCCTCGGCCCCACCGGCGTCGGAAAAACGGAGCTGGCGAAGTCGCTCGCCGAGCTCCTGTTCGACGACGAGCGTGCCATGGTCCGTATCGACATGTCCGAGTACGCTGAGCGGCACTCGGTGGCCCGCCTCATCGGCGCGCCTCCGGGATACGTCGGCTACGAGGAGGGCGGCCAGCTCACGGAAGCCGTGCGCCGGCGCCCGTACGGAGTGATCCTCCTCGACGAAGTTGAGAAGGCGCACCCGGAAGTATTCGATATTCTGCTCCAGGTTCTCGACGACGGTCGCCTCACCGACGGCCAGGGCCGCACCGTGGATTTCCGCAACACGATCTTGATCCTCACCTCGAACCTTGGCTCGCAGTTCCTTGTGGACGCAGAGCTGGACGAGGCGGCCAAGCAGGAGGCCGTGATGGCGGCGGTACACGAGCACTTCAAGCCCGAGTTCCTGAACCGCCTGGATGATGTGATCGTGTTCGAGCCGCTCTCGGTGAACGAGATCGGGCGGATCGTGGAGTTGCAGGTTGCCCAGCTCGCCAAGCGCCTCGAGAATCGGCGGATCACACTCGAGGTGACGGACGATGCGCGCGATGTGCTCACCTTCGGTGGTTACTCTCCGGCGTTCGGTGCACGCCCGCTGCGCCGCCTCATCCAGCGTGAGATCGGTGACCAGCTGGCTCGCATGCTCCTCGCCGGCCAGGTTGCCGACGGTGCAACCGTGGTGGTGGAGCCGGCGGATCTCGATACGTCCGCGCTCGAGGCGAAGGGCCCGAATGCCCTCGGCTTCGGCGGCGAGAAGCACGAGCTCACGCTCCGTGTGAAGTGAAATGGAAGCGGCGGGTTGTTGCACAAGCAACAACCCGCCGCTGATCACATTGAGGAAATGGTGATTTGAGTGGTGATGTCACCATTCGAGCGTTTCAGACCCATTACTCATTCCCTCGGCGCGGGCAGCGACGATCGAATCGATATACCTTCGTTCGGCGGCTTGAGCGACTGTAAGGGCGGCGCGTACTCGCCCGCCGACGTCGGTGCCCTCCGGTAGCGCGTCCACTGGGAACCAGCGCAAGCCGGCCGACTCGTCGGAAATCGCCAGATCGGCGTCGGCGGAGGCGATCACAACAAAGCCGACGTCCCAGTGCTCCCGGCACGCGGTGAAGCCGCCTCCGAGCTGATGGACGTTGATGTCTGCAGGCACTGGAAGGACCTGCGAAAACTCGCGCAGGCCGGTCTCTTCGCGGGCCTCGCGCAGGCCGGCGTCGCGCAGGGAGCCGTCCGTCGGTTCGAGGTGTCCGCCCGGCTGCAACCACATCAGCGCCTTCTTGTGGAACACGAGTAGCACGCGATCCAGCTCCTCGCTGAGCACGATCGCCGACGCTGTGAGATGGCGTTCGTCGATCCCCTTGAATAGCGCGCCCTCGCCGCGCTCGCGGACCAGGGCCGCGAAATCCGCAGGCGTATGCGAGCTGTGGCCGGTGTTCGGTGTGCTCGGCCAGCCGGCGATCTCGGCGAGCACGCCGGCGGGAGTGAGTGAGGGGGTGGGGGCCGGGGAAGTGGTCCCAGGGAGATTTTCGTTCATGAGCTAAGTCTGCCATGTGATGGCGCCGCCAGGGTGATCACTCTCGTAGAGGCTGCTCCTGGACTCATGGAAATTGTCCTGCGGAGTCGCCTGCCGGCGTCGGCAGTCCGCCCCGCGGTAGAATCCCAGCATGCGTACCACACCACTTCCTGGCGACAACTTTCCCTTCGATCATGCCTATATCGCGCTTGACGATTCAGGCGTGACGGCCATCTGTGGCGACCCGGACCAAGTATTTCCCCTGGCCTCGGTCACGAAACCGATGGCGGCGTGGGCGATTCTCATCGCCGTGGCGCAGGGGCAGCTCTCGCTTGAAGCGCCCGCTGGGCCGGAGGGCTCTACGATTGCGCATTTGCTTGCACACGCTTCGGGCGTTGGTCCGGATCCGACGGTGCCGATTGGCCGGGTGGGCGCCAAGCGTATCTACACGAACTACGGGTACGACCTCCTCGCCGATGCGTTCGAGCGTGAGGTTGGTGTGAGTGCGCAGGCGTGGATGGAGGAACGGCTTTTCGCGCCGCTCGGCATGGCGACGGCGCAGATGCGTGGTTCGATCGCGAAAGACGCGCGCGGCTCTGCCGACGATGTGGCAAAGTTTGCAGCCGAACTCCTGAGCCCAACGCTTCTGCCGTCTGAGCTGGTGGAACGTGCCACCACGCCGTTTATGCCGGGCCTTTCTGGGATCGTGCCTGGTTATGGCCGCCACGCGGATTGCCAGTGGGGGCTGGGCCTGGAGATTCGCGACCACAAGTCCCCGCACTGGACGGGAAGCGATTTCTCGCCCGAAACGTTTGGGCATTTTGGGCAGTCGGGCTCGTTCGTGTTCGTGGATCCAGCCGTGCGCAAGGCGGGAGTTTTCGTTGGCGCACAGCCGTTTGGTGAGATCTACCAGGCCAACTGGCCAGCGCTGACGAACGCAATGCGCGCCCTCTAGTGCAACCTGCCATCCCGCCGCAGTCCAAGATGTGGACGATTCTGCCCCACATCTTGACACCCCAGGACCTCGTGCCTAACCTGGAACCACTTGACCATCAAGAGTAGCTGAGAGACCTAGCTCAATGACGCTACAGCAACCGCGCAAGAGCGGTGCTACAGCTAGGACCGATGGAGGAAGACATGATCACACTCGATTCAGTCACCAAGGTCTACCCTGGTAGCCCAGAGGTTGTGGCGCTGGGCGGTATTTCGCTCGAGATTGCCGCCGGTGAGATTCACGGAATTGTGGGCGAATCGGGTGCAGGAAAATCCACACTGATCCGCTGCTTGACCGCGCTCGAGTGCCCAACATCGGGACGGATTGTTGTGGACGGCCAGGATTTGGCAGCCGTTTCCGCAAGCGAACTGCGCAACGCCCGCCGCGCGATCGGCATGGTTTTCCAGGGCGGCCACCTGCTCGATTCCCTCACGAACGCGCAGAACATCGCCTACCCGATGAAAATCGCGGGCGTTCCGAAGGAGGAACGCAAGGCACGCGCGGCGGAGCTACTCGAACTTGTGGGCCTGCCCGATCGCGGGAACGTGTATCCGCGTCAGCTTTCAGGTGGCCAGCGCCAGCGCATCGCGATTGCGCGCGCGCTCGCAGCAAACCCGAAGGTGCTGCTGTGCGACGAGCCCACCTCGGCTCTCGATCAGGCCACCACCTACCAGATCCTCCAGCTGATCTCGGAAATCAACGAGCGCACCGGCGTTACCGTGCTGATTATTACGCACGAGATGGAAGTTGTGCGCGAGATCTGTACCAACGTGACCATGCTCGATCGCGGGAAGATCGTGCAAACGGGTCGCGTGGAAGAGGTCGTCTCGGACGTCACCTCCCGCCTCGGCGCGGAACTTGTGCCGCCTCCGCGGGTCTCGCCCGACGTCGTTGCGCCGGAAACTGCGCTACTGGACGTCGCGTTCTCCGCAACTCCGGGCCAGCCGGCCGCGTCGGCGATCCTGGAGCTCGCGGCGCAACTCGGGGCGGATATCACGTCCGGCCGTTTCGAGACCGTCGGGAAGGCACAGGTGGCGCGCCTGGTGTTATCGGTGCCGGGGGCGCAGGCCACGCAGATCGCTGCGGCGCTTCGTGATCGCGGCGCGAACGTAGAAGAGAGGGCGGCAGTATGAACGACCAGATGTGGTTGAACAACCCGGCGATCACGGATTCGCTTCTGTGGTCGATCTGGGAAACCCTCTTGATGGTGGGGCTTTCGGGCCTTGCAACCGTGGTGCTCGGCGTGCCGCTCGGTATGGCTGTGGTGGCCACGCGTAAGGACGGGATCGCGCCGAACGCGCTGGTGAACCGCCTGCTCGGGTTTATCGTGAACCTGGGGCGTTCCATTCCTTTTATTATCTTGCTGATCGTGCTGTTCCCGCTCACGTTGATCATCATGGGGACGAACCTGGGCTGGCAGGGCATGGTTTTCCCGCTCACGGTGGCGGCGGTGCCGTTCTTCGCGCGCCTCGTGGAGTCGAACATGGTGGCCGTGGATCCGTCGAAGATCGAGGGCCTGGAGATGATGGGCGCTACCGGTTGGTCGATCCTGTGGATGCAGGTGCGCGAGGCGTTGCCGAGCATTATTCAGTCGATCACGGTGCTGCTGATTACGCTGGTGGGCTATTCGGCGATGGGTGGCGCGGTTGGCGGCGGCGGCCTGGGCGGCCTGGCCTACAACTACGGCTATAACCGCTACATGATTGACGTTTTGGTGATCACGATCGTGGTGATAGTGGTGATCGTGCAGATGATCCAGATGGTTGGAGACATGCTCAGCCGGTATGTCGACCACCGCTGAGCGACATACCGGGATCCCTTCTTCGCGGCTGCGGCCGCACTTCCAGCGGGATCGGTTTATCCGCTGCCGGCCCTCGTGGGCGCGGCAATCCGCCGACGCCGGTGTGCGTTTGGCGTTCACTGCAACCGGCCCGTTTCCCAGGGGAGAACTCCACCTGGTGGGCCACACCAACAAACTGTTTCGGGGCGCAGCCCCCACACCTGAAAACGGGCGATGAGCCCGCCGAAACTCATAGGAGAAAAATAATGAACCGCAAGCTTGCTATCGTCGCTACTCTCGCCGCTGCTACTCTCGCGCTGGGCGCGTGTGGAAGTTCGTCGTCGTCGGGAGCCTCGGGCTCGGCGGCGGCCGGCGATGCCGTGACCCTCAAGGTCGGCGTGAACCCGGTGCCGCACGGCGACATCCTGAAGTTCGTCAAGGATAACCTCGCGGCGAAGGCCGGGCTGAACATCGACATTGTGGAGTATTCGGACTACGTGTTGCCGAACAAGAATCTGGACAACGGCCAGCTGGATGCGAACTACTTCCAGCACCTGCCGTACTACGAGTCGCAGGTGAAGGAGTTCGGCTACAAGTTCGAGCACGGCGAGGGTGTGCATATTGAGCCGTACGCCGTCTACTCGAAGAAGGTCAAGGATTTGAAGGATCTGCCCGATGGTGCGACGATTTCGATCGTGAACGATCCGGCGAACCAGAACCGTGCGCTCGTGCTGCTCGCGAAGCAGGGGCTGATCACTGTGGACGAGGGGAAGAAGGACCTGACGATTCACGATGTGAAGGACAACCCGAAGCACATTAGCTTCCAGGAGATCGAGGCGCCGAACCTGCCGCGCACGCTTGATTCGGTGGACGCGTCGGTGATTAACGGTAACTTTGCGCTGCAGGGCGGGCTGACGCCGTCGAAGGACGCGATCGCCCTTGAGGACGGCAAGGACAACCCGTACGCGAACTTCCTTGCGTGGAAGGCGGATGCGCCGGCGGAGAAGAAGGCTGCCGTGAAGAAGCTCGATGAGCTGCTGCACTCGCCGGAGGTCGCGAAGTTCATCAAGGACAAGTACGCCGATGGCGCTGTGATCCCGGCGTTCGGGAACTGAGCTCGCGGGGGACTAAGCTCGTGCCTGACTGAGGCGAGGGGGCGAGGAAGCTCAGGCTTCCTCGCCCCCTCGTGTATGCTGGGCGGAAATTGTTGTTCCACTGCGAGGAGGCAGGGATGCCCGATTACAGCAACAAAGCTTTTCTGGGGCACGCGTTTCGGCCGTGGCCGGAGCTGGAGGGTGCGCGCCGCCCGATTTTCCCGGCGGGGCAGGTGCTCGTGCATTACGGCAACGATGGGAGCTTCTCGAGGTTCGTTGGCGAATTTTCGAGTTGCACTGGTGCAGGGTTCGGGACGGATCTCGTCTCTGTGGCGCCGAAACTCAGCACTGAATGGCGGTTGAAGACGCACATGGCGCTGCGGAGTGTGCCGTGGCCGTGGCGGGATCGCTCGGCGGAGTGGGCACAGACGAGCGCTGAAGAATCGGGCGACGAACCTCCGCTAGATTATGGTATGTTTTCGCAGATCAACGGGCCGCGTTTTGAAGCGTGGATTGATCTGGGGTACGGGCCGGATCTGTACCGCGGTCAGAGCCACGGAATGCTCGAGCCGGTGGACCTGCTGATGTCGATCGATGAAGCGCCCGAGCAGGAAACGCCCGAGGATGACCTGGCCGG
Source organism: Arcanobacterium wilhelmae (assembly GCF_029632765.1). Taxonomy (NCBI): domain Bacteria; kingdom Bacillati; phylum Actinomycetota; class Actinomycetes; order Actinomycetales; family Actinomycetaceae; genus Arcanobacterium; species Arcanobacterium wilhelmae. The sequence continues at coordinate 1,749,281 of NZ_CP121247.1, read as the reverse complement.
GAGTGATACCCCGAAAACTGCCGTGGAAGCGCTGGACGATGTGGAGTTGGGTGGGGCGTCGGCGTCGGCGTCGGCTGAGCGCGCCCCGGACCTCATGTTTTGGGCCACCCGCTACCGTGAGCCGTTCGCGAATGACTACCGGGTGGCGCGGTACAACTTCACGAAGCGGCGTTACCTGCCCGAGATCGGGGAAGTGAAGCAGGATCTCGACCCGCGGATTGTGCGTACGGCCGCGCGTTCACTTCCGCGCCCCACGGAGGAAGGGAAGTTCGTGCGCCGTGTGGTGCGCGCGCTTGAAGACGCGTTGCAGGTGTTTGGGGCCGGGGGCGAGCCGGAGCGGCTCGCCCCCGGCGAGGTCCTCATCCAGGGCAGCGAAATTGGCGGGGGAGCGGTGGTGCACGTGGCGCGCCACGGAATGATGATCCGCCTGCTGGAGGCACGTGCGGATTGGGATGGGCACCGCGCTGGTGAGATTGCGGATGGGCTGGAGGCCGCCGAGTCTGCTGGCACCTGGAACCCGGGGGAGGATTGGGATGGCCAGTACATTTCCCCGGACTATCGCGCTCCGTTGAAGCGCCGGATCTTCACACTGGTTGTCTCCCGCCCGGAATTCCCTTCGGGTTCCAGGCTCTCGGCCGAGGAGGAGGCGCTCGCGCAGTCTACTGCGAACTGGGAGGAGCCGATCCCCGGATATGGACCGTACCTGAGCTACGGCATGATCGCGGTTGAGGCGGACGCGATCTGGTTTGATCCGCAGACCTATCACCTGGATCCCCAGCTCACGCCCGAGGAAGCGGCGCAAACGTGGCTCGCGGATCTCGCGCCGATTCTGTGGAATGATGGCCGCCCGCTCACGGATGGCCACCCGCGCATCCGACTCGACTAGCGAGCGGTTTCACGGCCATACTCCGGGCACCTAAAATTTTGGTTCGTTTTTTGAAGGGCCGAGCCCCATATAGTGCTCGAGGCGTCGATTTTGCGACCAATATTTTAGGTAGTCGGAGTATCTCGCTTTTCGCGCCTCGAATCCGGCGGCGTCTCGTCCTGCGGGTGCGCACCTAGGTGGCCTACTCGAACTCGACGATTACGGGTACGTGGTCTGAGGCGCCTTTGCCTTTGCGTTCGTCGCGGTCGATCTCGCCTGCAACGGCACGCGCGGCCAACGCCGGCGATCCATACAAGAAATCAATCCGCATTCCCTCATTCTTGGGGAACCGCAGCTTTTGGTAGTCCCAGAACGTGTAGTTCGTTGCGAACGCGCGGCTCATTTCCTGTAAGCCCACCTGCTCGAATGCGAAGAATGCCTCGCGTTCCGCGTCGGTCAAATACAGCCCGTGGTCCATGGCGGCCGGGTCCCACACGTCTGCATCCGTAGGGATCACGTTCCAGTCGCCGACGATCGCGAACTGCGCCTCAGCGTCGGCGGCAAGCCAGCTGGCGGCGGCCTCGCGCAGCGCACGCAGGAAGTCGAGTTTGTAGTGGTAGTGCGGGTCGCCGACGGCGCGGCCATTGGGCACGTACACGCTCCACACGTCCACGCCGCCAACGCGCGCCCCGATCGCGCGCGCCTCGAGCGGCCCGGCGAGGTAGCCGGCCGACTCGCGGTCCGTCCCCGTAACCTCGCCTTTCACGAACCCGGGCTGACCGGGGAACTCGGTACGCACGTCCTCGAGTGGCTCGCGCGCGATCAGTGCTACGCCATTCCACTGGTTGAGGCCGTGGGCGGCTACGTGGTAGCCGGCCTCTTCGAAGGCTGCGAGCGGGAACTGCTCGGGTTTGCACTTGATTTCTTGCAGGGCGAGTACGTCGAGCTCGTGCCGTTCGAGCACCGCCAGCGCGCGCTCCCAGCGGGTGCGGATTGAGTTGATGTTCCAGGTTGCGATCTTCATGGGCTCCAGCCTACCCGCCGACGCCGGTGCGCGGCTGGCGCTGCTGGCCCCGGCTCCCGTTGACGCGGTTCCCTGCCGGCCCCACCTCCCGTCGCCTGACCCACCCCCTGCGGTACTCTTGCCGGTATGGGTACAGCTTTGATTACGGGCGCGAGCGCGGGGCTTGGCGCGGAGTTTGCGTGGCAGTTGGCGGCGGAGCATACGGATGTGGTGTTGGTGGCGAGGAATGCCGCTCGCCTGGAGGAGCTCGCTGGGAAGATCCGCAACACGCTTGGCACGTCCGCCGAGGCCCTCCCGGCGGATCTCGCGAACCCTGTAGATCTCGCACGCGTGGCCGAGCGCCTTCGCTCCGAATCCTCCCCTATCGGTTTGCTGGTTAATAATGCGGGTTTCGGCTTGGGGCAAGATTTTGTGGGTGGCGATCTGGAGCGCGAGCTCAACGCTCTGGACGTGATGGTGCGCGCGCCGCTCGTTCTTTCCCACGCAGCAGCAGGCGCGATGGCGGCCCGCGGCGCCGGCGCGATTATTAACGTTTCGTCGCTGACGTCGCTGACGGCGCAGGGCACGTACAGTGCACATAAGGCCTGGTTGCGCACGTTTTCTGAGGGGCTTGCGGCGGAGCTGGGCCCGCGTGGCGTGCATGTTACGGCCGTGACGCCGGGCTTGATCCGCACGGAGTTCCACGAGCGTAGTCATGTGGACGCCTCGCAGTGGCCGGGTTTTGTTTTTGCGGAGCCGGAAACTGTGGTTGCCGCTGCGCTCGACGCCGCCCGCGCGGGCCGCGTCATTACCACGCCCACCCCTCTCTACAAGGTGGCGTCGGCGGCGCTGCGCGCGATGCCGCGCGCTCTGGTGCGCCGCGTTGCAGGCCCGTCTCTCTCGGGCCGAAACTGATCCTCACCCATAGGAGTGAATGTCAAAACCTTACCAAAATAGTAAGGTTTTGACATGGGAAAGATTGACGAACTTCGCGAGATTGCGCTGGATCAGCACGGTTACGTTGCAACTGCTCAAGCGCATGAACTGGGGGTTACAGACGCTGATTTGTCGAAGATGGTTGCTCGTGGCCGTATTGAGCGCGTGGAGCGTGGCGTTTATCTGATTCCGGGCACGCCGGAACACGAGTTCGGTGACTATCAGCGGGCTCTGCTGTGGACAGGCCATGCCGAATCGGCTGTCAGCCATGTGAGCGCATTGAACCTGTGGGGCGTAACAGATGCGTTGCCAGATGTGGTTGATGTAGTTCTTCCTACTAAAACCCGTCTTCGGCGTGCGGGTGGCCGCATGGTTCGTGTGCATTTTGAAGACCTCCTCCAGGCGGATATGACGTGGCACGAGGGGATTCGTGTGGTCCGTCCTCAGGTCGCGCTGAAACAAGTTATTGTCTCGGGTTTCCCTACCTATTTGGTGAAGGAGTCGTTACGCAAGGCAGTGAAGGCGCGGCTGATTTCGCCTGTAGTTTCGCGTGATCTGCGGCGCCAGTGCGAGGAGCGGGATGCAAATGTCTGAGCGGCAGTTGATTGAACAGGTGAGTGGACTTGCGCCGAAAGGTAAAGTACCTGCGTCTGCGAGAGTTTTGGAGACGTGGATTGCTCAGGCGAGCCGTCGTTTTGGGATGGCTGGTCCGAGGCTCGGTTGGCTTGTTGCATCGTCGATAGTTGCAACGATTTTGGGGGAAGTTGTCGACGACGCCGGTGTGCCAATTTTCCTCGTTAAAGGTGGCACCGCATTGCAGTACCGCTTGGGTGGATCGGGGCGGACGACGCGAGATTTTGATGGTTTGGTTCGTGGCGATTTTGCAGATTTTTTCGCTCGTCTTGATGGAGTGATTGCACATGGTTGGCCACCGTTTGATGTTGAAAGAACGGACGTTGAGGAAATCGAGGTGCCGTCGAGGCTAGTAAACCCTCGCCGATTTGACATGGTCTTGAAGTTGCGGGGTGTGAGATGGCGCCGTGTTCAGATTGAGATCGGTTCAGACGAGGCAGGGGCTGGTGAGGTGCCAGAGTTGGTGAATCTTCCTTCGCTCAAGGGTTTTGGTTTGGATGCGCGCGTTCAGGTGATGGCTTTGTCGCTTGCATATCAGGTGGCTCAGAAGCTGCATGCGGTGTCGGATCCGCATTGTCCGCCAGATGAACCGAATGATCGCGCTCGCGATTTGATGGACCTGGTTCTGCTTCGTGAGCTTTGCAAAGCGGCTGAGGTTTCAGATCGTGAAGTGCGCTTAGCTTGTGAAGCTGTGTTTCGTGTGCGTGCGGAGGAGGCGAAGACCTTAGGTCGCTCGCCGCGTGTGTGGCCTCCGAATATTGTTGCCTACCCACATTGGAGTTCGAGCTTTGTGGATGCTGCGGACTCGGCAGGTGTGGTTCTGACTCTAGAGTCCGCTTTGAGCCTGGTACAGAGTTGGGCCCGAGACATTGAGCAGGCGTAATGGCTCTTTTTGGCGGCGGCGGTCCATTTCGCGAATCTTAGTTTTTTGCCCTGCTCAGACGAAACGGTGACTTTTTGGGAATGGTGTGCCATTTTTTTGGCACATCATTCCCGCTGTGTCACCGGTTTGTCACACGAACGCGGGTAGAGTTACTTCCGTGGGCCATCAATTGTGCCCGACGCCGGTGCTTGCGTTTCGTGTTCGTGCGGCTTTCGTGGGTGTGTTGCGTCGAACCCGCGCCCGCTGATCGCCCGCCACTAGCCTCCCAAGAAAGGACCACAAATGTCTCTCTCAACGAATGATCCGTTGAAGGCTCGCTTGAGCGCGGCGATGGAGCCGCTCACTTCGGCGGACGAGATCGTCCCACGTATTGTTTTCGATTCTGAGCTGGGCCCGCTCGCGGGCCATGTCCTGTTGGATCTCCTGGAGGAGAATGGCGCCGGCCCTGAGGAGGCGCAGGTGGTTGTGGCGGTTGGTGAAGGCTCGGGTTTGCTTGCGATGCAGGTGCAGGCTGCGGCGGCGGCCCGTGGCTTGGGTTATCACGTGGCGCTGGGGCATGTTCCGGATCCTGCTTCCCCGGAGTTGCCGATTATCGGCGAGGAGCGTCTCGACGGCGCCGACGTCGTCATCGACGATACGGGCGCCACTCCGAACGATTTTTTGACGCGCCTGGCCTGGCGCTTGTATAACGCGAATGCGAATACGTTGGCGATCGCGATTCTGGGCTGGCCGGGTTACGTGGGGAGTTTCGGTGGCGCTGATGAGGATATTGACGCCCCGATCCCGCTCTATGTTGCGATTGAGAAGGACGTGTACGGCGCCTAGCCGCGCCGACGCCGGTGCCCGGGCCGCGTCTACCCCGCGCCGACGCCGGTGCCCGAGCCACGTGAGAGTTATTTCGCTGTTTTTGTCTGAAGGAGCCCTGATGAATACGACGCCGAACCCGAACGAAGCGCCCACCCCAGCCGCCGAAGCCTCAGAGGCGTCGGGCGGCACGGATGTCGAGCCGTTGCGTTTTGATTTCAATAAAGAGGTGTTGGTGGGGGTGGGCCCGTGGGAGGGCCCGCTCCCGAACGATCCGCGTTTTGATCCGGAGCTTCTGGCGAATGGTGACCGTCGCAACGTGATCGATAAGTACCGCTATTGGAGCGTGGAGGCGATTAAGGCGGATCTGGATCTTTCGCGTTCCGCGCTCCATATCGCGATCGAGAATTTGGCGCATGATCTGAACATCGGCTCGATTGTGCGCACGGGTAATGCGTTTAACGTGGCGGGCGTGCATATTGTGGGGAAGAAGCGTTGGAATCGTAGGGGCGCGTTGGTGACGGACCGTTACATGGACGTCCACAACCATCCCGACGCCGCCTCTCTTGGCGAGTGGGCGCGCGACGCCGGTTACACGGTGGTTGCGGTGGATAATACGGCCGGTTCCACTCCGCTCCAGGCTACGGCTCTGCCAGAGAAGTGTGTGTTGGTGTTTGGCCAGGAGTCGACGGGCCTTTCCGAGGAGTTGCAGGCGCTCGCGGAGTTGAAGGTGTTCATTCCTCAGTTTGGCTCGACTCGTTCGATGAATGTTGCCGCGGCTGCCGCTGTGGTTCAGTACGAGTGGATGCGTCAGCATCGTTTGTGATTCTCGTTCCCATGTCCGAGATGTGGACATTTTCCGCGAACGATGTGGAGAAATTTTGGTGTGTCCGTTCGTGTTTAGGGTGGGGGAGTGAGCACGTGAGATGTGTGGTATTTTGCCGTCTTTTCGCCAAAATGGAGTGCAACACATTTTCCACGTCTGAAATTATGTTCACACCCTCGTGACCTGGGGAAACACCGGGAGTGGTGATGTTTCTGCAGGTCATGGGGGTGGTGGTTTCCCGGATGATCGGCGGCAAGGGCGCCGTCTGAACAAATGAGTGATTGCGATTTACCTGGGAGTGCCATTAATGTTGCATGAGAATGAAGGTAGTGCGAGTGGCATGGATTTGCCGGTGATCACACAAATGACACGCAACGGGGTGCACCACCACTGGCGCCTCGGCGAATCACAGTAAGGACACACATGAACAAGAAGATTTATCGCGGCGGAAGCATTCTGCTGGCGAGTGCGATTGCGGCCACGATGGCCGCGGCGGGCGTGAGCCCGGCAGCGGCCTACGTGGAGCCGCCGTCCAATACAGGTAATAACTATGGGCGCAATATTAATCAAGATCTCACGAGTCAAAGTTTTAACCTCAAAGATCAGATGGCCTCTGTTCGAATGGGCAACGGGGTGGTTTTGTCGTGGGTGCGCGTGGACGTAAATAACAACCCCGATGGAGGCGGTCAATATGGGTACCTGGTGGTAGATGCCAGTAATATCAGCGATCCGAACCGCATGGCAGATGGTATTGGCTTAGAGTTCAGCAACATTCCGACCTTTGGTGCTGGCGTTCCGACGATCACTCCTTTGGGCGCCGGACAAAATGTTCCCATTCATTTACCGGATAACACAACGAAAACGATCCAAACGACTGCTTCCGTTGTGGGTTTGCCTTTAGCGTCATCGGGTGGAACAAGCGGCACCATTAAGAATGGCACATGGAGTGTCGGCGAGCGGCTTTTGAACTCTGATAAGACAATCAATCCTGGGGTTGTGGCCTACAAGATTACAGACACAGCTGCTCCGCTTTTTACGCAACGAATGGGCAATTCACCGCCTCGTTTGCTCGTGGAACGCAGTGGTTGCCGTATCCGAATGAAGCCGATAGTGGCGCCGTGCTCAACCAGCAGTACACCAGCAATCCATCGGCCTTCATGACGGATGGCACTCCACTCAACTCTACCATCAGCTTCGACCTTAACAATTTCACCACTGACCAGAGTCAGGGTGCCGCCGCTGCGAACATTCATGATAGCTATACGGGCATTGATTTTACACGCTGGAAGTTCAGCGTAACGGACCCGAAGGGCAACGTGTTGTTCTCGGACGTAGACATCATTGATCCGGGCAACTGGAGCTCTGGGCAAGAACAGACTGATCCGGTAACCAACGAACTTTTCTATACCACATCCAAAAACGGGATTACCGTGAAAGTGTCTATCGGTACTGATGGCAGGGGAGATCCTCTTTACCGCGCCTCGATTGAGATAGAAAAAGGCGCGGTCATCAACGGTGGTGAGTTGAAGGTGAAATCCTATCTCACCCCGCGCAAGAAAAACGTGGATAGTAATCGATACAACGAAGGTGACGAGATCCTCAAGGACGGCACCAACTACAACAGGTATTACAACCTCATCACCGGCGCATTTGTCGATTCGCCGGATGCCGTCACCCCCGCAATTTGGCAGGCCCCGAACTTCGGTTTCGCCTACCCCGAGGATTCCTTCGTTGTGGCACCGGGTACCAAGGCTGTCGCCGTGCCTTCGTTTGATCAGAGCGCACCGGATAGCGTCGTCTCCCCGCTACCTACGGGTGCCAAATTCATTTTGGATACCCGCAATGGCATTACTCTGAGTGACGGTACCAAGCTGAATGTCGCCGAAACGGCGCCTGGTTCCGGTATCTGGACCGGCGGCGGCTGGACTATCACCATTAACAAGCGCAATGGCTCTATCACTGCCCAGCCGAACTTCTCCGTGCCTAATGATCAGAAGATCACCGTGCCAGTGCTGGCAATTTACCCCGACACCGTCACGAAAGATGGATTCCCGGTCGGCGACCCGAATACCACCGGCGTTGTGGATTCCTCTATTTCAGGCACAAAGGACTCCTCTGCGCGTCTAGATTCGGTGACGTTCACCGCCTCCACGCAGTATGCGAACCTCTACCAGCCGAAGTACACCGAGCAGACGATTCGTGCTGGCGCAACCGCAACTGACAAAGTCAATTGGCCAGCCAACACAGTCGACGGCGGCAAGGTACAGAACATCGACGGCGATACGCCGTACAACGGCGAGAATCCGCCGAATGACCTCACTCCGGCTATCGCGCCGAAGTACGAGATCCTGAACACCTACACCCCGCCCGCTGGCTGGGCTATCACCGTCGGCCCGGATGGCACCGTTGATTACAAGACGCCGTCGACTGCGCCCGATGGCCAGTGGACCGCAGTCCCAGTGCTCGTGACCTACCCCGACGACACACAGGATCTGGTGTATTCCATCCTGCACGTTTACAAGGATCCGAACCTCGCAGCACGCTACGTGATCCCGAACTACGGCACCGAGGTGGACTATCCGAACGTTAAGCAGGATCAGTTAGTGCAATTCGCCGACCCTGCCGTTCCTGGTGACGGTCGCGCGACTGTAATCAAGTATTCGCTCCCCGGTGGCACTCTGGATAAGCCCATTACCACTGGTACTGTGACTGACCTTCGTGGCAACGTTTGGACCGTCACCATTGACCCAACGACCGGCGAGGTGACCGCAACAGCACCAGAGACTGCACTCCCGGGCGATACCATCTCGGTCGCTGTGCACGCCCTCTATGACGAAAACGGCGATGGTATCCAAGACTTCGACTACATCACGCCCGCCCTGTTCGGTATCAAGGACTTCTACCCGGATTACAACTCGAAGATCACGCAGCCTCTGATCCCGAGTGCAAACCAGCAGGTAGCGAGCGTTCCTCAGGGGACCACCTTCAAGCTCTCGGTGGATACGGGCAACAAGGATGTCAACGGCAACCCTGTCTACGCCGACGTGACCGACTGGACTGTTGGCGCAGACGGTAAGCAGTATGCGCAGTACAAAGATGATCAGGGCAAGGTCTGGCAGGTTCAAATCGATTCTGCCACCGGCACCGTGACAGCCACTCCTCCGGCTGACGCACTGAATGGTGCGAAGTTGCGCGTTTACGTTACCGCAACCCACGAGAGCGTTGGTAAGACGGTTCGTGCGGACTTCTACGTGCTGTACGAGAACGTTCCCCCGGAGTACCAACACGTGGCAACCACGCCTGAAAAGGAGGCGCTGAACAAGCCGATTACTACGGGCATGAAGAATGTCCTTGGTGACAATGGGCTTACCATTCGCGAGGGCTGGACCGCTCCTGATGGCTGGAAGGTTTCCATTGACCGTGATGGCATTGTTCACGCTACCCCGGACAAGACCGTTCCCAATGGTGGCATCCTCGACGTGCCTGTAACGGTCCATTACATGGACGGCACCACGGCAGAGATCTTTGCGTCCTTCTCCAACTCGTTTGTGGCTAACCAGCCGCCGACGTACACGCACACCGCGGTAACTCCGGGTAAAGAGGCGACTCAGAAGCCGAACACGCAGGACGCTAAGAATGTGAAGGCGGACGGCTACTCGCTGGCCACTAACGCTGAGGGTAATCCGATCACCTTCCCAGGCTGGACTGTCACAGTCGACCAAGATGGCACAGTTCACGCGACCGCTGATGCCACCGTGCCAAACGGTGCGACCATCGCTGTTCCAGTGCAGGTGACCTATGAAGATGGCACCAAGGGATTTGTGAACGCGACGTTCTCGAACAGCTACAACAACCAGCCGCCGGCATACCCGCACATGGCAACGACCCCGGGTGTGGCAGTAGCCTCTGAGCCGAACGAGGAGCAGGCTGCGAACGTGAAGTCCTACGAGCTGGACGGCTACGCCGCTCCCGCTGGCTGGACCGTATCGATCGACGACAAGGGCAAAGTCACTGCAACGCCTAACAAGACCGTTAAGGATGGCGCGGTGATCAACGTGCCGGTGAAGGTCACCTACAACAATGGTGACGTCGCCACCGTCGTCGCGTCCTTTAGCAACCAGCTTGAAAACGTGCCGCCGGAGTACGCCCACCAGGCCACCACGCCTGGCCAGGAGGCAACGTCCGCACCGCAGACTGATGCCGCCAAGAACGTGAAGTCCATCGCCAAGAGCACTGACTTCAAGGACGTTCCAGGCTGGACTGTGACCGTCGATCCCAACGGCACTGTTCACGCCACCCCGGATGCAACCGTCCCCAACGGTGCGACGCTGAACGTGCCGATGACCGTCACCTACGAGGACGGCACCACGGCCACCGTCTACGCTTCGTTCTCGAACTCCTACACCAACCTCCCTCCGGAGTATGTTGTGACCGCTGTGACACCGAACGAGCCGCGTACCAGCAACGCGCCTGACGGTGGCAAGAACGTGGCAACGGACAACCCGTACGCGCTTGCTACGCCGAAGGACTGGACCGATAACGGCGACGGCACCTACTCCACCCCAGATGGCTGGACGGTGAAGCTTAATCCGAGCACCGGCGAGGTTACCGCGACCGCGGATGAGAATGTGCCGAACGGTGGCACCCTCAACGTGCCAGTTGAAGTCACCTTCGCCGACGGCACGAAGGCCACAGTGAACGCACCGTTCGCGAACTCCTTCAACGAGCAGGACCCTGCGGCACCGGTCTACGAGCACAAGACTGTGAAGCCAGGAACTCCGGTCGACTCGCAGCCTGATGTGACAAACGCGAAGAACGTTCAGGACAAGGGCGGCTACGCCCTGCCGGCTAATTACAAGGCTCCGGCTGGCTGGACCGTGAAGATCAACCCGGATACCGGCGTCGTCACCGCCACGGCGGATAACACCGTGAAGAACGGCGAGGCGATCAACGTGCCGGTTACCGTCACCTACAAGGACGGCAACACGGCGACGGTGAATGCTTCGTTCTCGAACGTGACCGACCCGATCCCAACCACGATCCCGGTTCCGTTCGAGACAAAGATTGAATACGATCCGAACCTGCCTGCTGGTACCACTCAGGAAACCACCGCCGGTAAGAACGGCTCCCAGAGCTACGATCCGACAACCGGTAAGTGGACCGTGACCGAGCAGCCCACCACCCGCGTGGTCAAGGTCGGTACCAAGCCCGCCACCGGCGAGCAGCAGATCGCCTACGTGAAGCCGATTCCGTACGAGACCACGGTGCGTATCAACCCGGCGCTCAAGCCCGGCGAGATTAAGACCGTCACCGAGGGCAAGCCTGGTTCGGATACGTACACTCAGAAGGTGACGTTCAACCCAGACGGCACCACGACGACGTCGGACCCGGCAGTGGACCCGACCAAGCACGTCGACCCGGTGAACGCCGTCGTCGAGGTGGGTCCGCCGGTGGATAACCCGGGCGAGGTCACCAAGACCTGGACCGAGCCGATCCCGTTCAAGGTTGTCTACAAGTACGATCCGACCGTCCCGGCCGGCACGTACACAGTGGAAACCCCCGGCGTGGCCGGCGAGCAGACCACCACGTGGACCCAGAAGCTCAACAACTCGCAGCCCGTGGGCGATCCGACCCAGACCACTGAGCAGACCAAGGCTCCGGTGGACGAGGTCGTCGTGATCGGCACCCAGCCGGCAGCAGTTGAGCCGCGACCGGTTCCGTTCGACGTCGAAATCAAGTACGACAACACGCTCAAGGCCGGGGAAACTAAGGTGACCCAGGAGGGCGTGCCTGGCACCGAAACCTACAACCCGGAAACGGGCAAGTGGGAGCAGACCAAGGCGCCGCAGAAGAAGATCATCACCGTCGGCACCCTCCAGCAGGGCGGCGAGTCCGACGTGACCTACACCAAGCAGGTTCCGTTCGAGGTAGAGGTTCGCGTGAACCCGAACCTCAAGCCGGGCGAAACCAAGACGGTGCAGGAAGGCGTGCCGGGTGAGCAGACCTACACCCAGCACCTGACCTTCAACCCGGACGGCACGGTCACCAAGGGTGATCCGACGCTGACCGACGAGAAGGCTCCGGTCAAGCAGATCATCGAAGTTGGCCCAGGCCAGCCGGCAACCGCCGACGTGCCTTTCAAGACTGAGATCAAGTTCGATCCGACCCTGCCAGTGGGGCAGACCAAGGTCCAGACCCCGGGTGTTCCGGGTAAGCAGACCTGGGATCCGAACACCGGGAAGTGGACGGTGACCACCCCGCCGACCAACGAGGTCGTGCTCGTGGGTGCAGCCTTCGGGTTCATCAACCCCGAATACGACGGCTCCCAGGTGCAGCCTGAGGTGGCGAAGGTTCTGACAAACACCACCCACCCGACCTTCAAGGATGGTGTGATCCCGGCCGACGCGAAGTACTCGCTCGAGTCCGAGGTTCCGGCCGGATGGACCGTTGTGGTAGATCCGAAGACTGGCGACGTCACCGTCACCGCTCCGAAGGGCGCCAAGACCGGCGACGAGCTGATCTTCAAGGTTCGCGTGGACTACACGGACCTGGCTGGCAAGCCGGCCGTGGAGCACGCCGCGGGCTACGTGTGGGTACTGAACTCCGCAAAGCCTGAGGTACCGCCGACGCCGGAGAAGCCGAAGCCTGAGGATCCGAAGCCGCCGACTCCGCCGGTTGATCCGGAGAAGCCGAAGCCTGAGGATCCGAAGCCGCCGGTTGATCCGGAGAAGCCGAAGCCTGAGGATCCGACGCCGCCGACGCCGCCGATGCCTCCGGTTCCGCCGGTTCCGCCGACGCCTCCGGTTCCGCCGACGCCTCCGGTTCCGCCGACGCCTCCGGTTCCGCCGACGCCTCCGGTTCCGCCGACGCCTCCGGTTCCGCCGACGCCTCCGGTTCCGCCGACGCCTCCGGTTCCGCCGACGCCTCCGGTTCCGCCGGTTCCGCCGACGCCGGACAAGCCCAAGCCGAACCCGGCTCCGGTTCCTCCGAAGCGTGGCAAGCACTCGATGCCTCCGGCTCCGCAGACTCCTGCCCCGAAGCATGAGGGTCTGCCGATGACCGGCTCGAACGCGGCGTCCATGGGCGTCATGGCTGCAGCGCTCGGCCTGATGGGCATGTCAGTTGTTGTGGTGGCTCGCCGCCGCAAGAACAGCTGAGTGAGCTGAGTAATAACGGGGATGGGCTGGAAGCACAAGCTTCCAGCCCATCCCCGTTTTTCCGCGGCGCTCTCACCAGGGCGTTTTACATTTCTCGGTGCTCACCTCTCGCTACGCGCCCAGAAGCTCGACTGTACGCTCCAGCACCTCGCTCGCCCCGGCGTCGACCCTCAGATCCGCAAAACGATCGCCCGCCGTCGCCCCGCGATTCACGATCGCAACCGGGCCACCCTGCGCCCACGCCTGACGCATCACCCACATCCCTGTGGAAACCTGGAGCGACGTGCCAACCACCAAAACTGCGTCGGCCGCGGTCGCCGCGCTCATCGCGCCATCCATCGCCTCGCTCGGCAACCCCTCTCCGAAAAACACCACCGACGGTTTCACGATCCCGCCGCAACGCGGGCAGGGAGCGACGCGGAAAGTTGAACGTTCGGCGTCGGCGCGGCGTGCGGGAGCCAAGATCACCGGTAACTCGTCCGTCTCGGGCCAACCCGGGTTCAGTGCGCTCAGCAGTTCGCCGTACTCCTCGCGCGGGAAACGGGTGCTGCAATCGATGCAATCCACGGTGGCGAACGAGCCGTGCAACTCCCACACGTTGTCCTGGCCGCTTGCACGGTCTAAGCCGTCCACGTTCTGTGTGGCGTTGCCGCTCACCAGGCCCGCGCGCTCCAACGCTGCAATCGCATGATGCGCCGGCGTTGGCTGCATGCGCAACATCTGGCGCCACGTTTCGTGATTACGCTGCCACACCCACGCTCGCCACACCGGGTCGGTAACGAACATGTTGAAGTCGATTGACGGCTCCTGGGTAGTGCCCGTGCCGCGATAATCCGGCAGGCCGGCGTCGGTGGACGTTCCCGCACCCGAGACGACGATCGTGCGCTTGCCCTCCAGGAACGCAGCGAGTGCGTGGGCGGCTTCCTGGGCGTCCTCGAAAAACATGGTGGCCTCCTTTTGTATTGGGGTCCGTGCGTTAATCTGTCAATCGCGTGAGGCGTTGCTCTATGCGCAATACCTCGCGCAAGTGATTGAGTTGTGCACGCAGCCAGCGCTGGTGTGAGGCTGTGGGGCCAGTCTACGCCCGGGGATGTGGTGGAGGGCTGGCCTGCGTTGCGAGCGTGGGGCGGATTGGGGCTCGGGCGTGGGGCGGGGCCCGTGCACAACTCCGTCAATCCAGCCAGGCGTTGCTCTATGCGCAACGCCTCGCGCAAGTGATTGAGTTGTGCACGCGACTAGGCGCGCGGTCCCAAGCCGGGCACCGGCGTCGGGATCGTGAGGGAGTGGGAAGCCAAACAGGCGTCTGGGACTTTGAGGTGTGGGAAAGAGTGCGAAAGCGTGGAATAATAGAGGGCGTCAGACAAAGTCGATAAAGGAGCTCACTCAAGTGGCTATCGCAACCCCTGAAGTTTACAACGAGATGATCGACCGCGCTAAGGCGGGCAAGTTCGCATACCCGGCGATCAACGTGACGTCCTCGCAGACCCTCTCCGCAGCCATCAAGGGCTTCGCGGACGCTGAGTCGGACGGCATCATCCAGGTGTCGGTTGGCGGCGCCGAGTACTGGTCGGGCTCCACGGTGAAGGATCGCGTTGCCGGTTCGCTCGCCATGGTGGCATACGCCAAGGAAATCGCCAAGAACTACGATGTGAACATTGCGCTTCACACCGATCACTGCGCCAAGCAGAACATCGATTCGTGGCTCCGCCCGCTCCTCGAGCTCGAGGCTGAGGAAGTGAAGGCTGGCCGCCTTCCGTTCTTCCAGTCGCACATGTGGGACGGCTCGGCTGTTCCGCTCGAGGAGAACCTCGAGATCGCTAAGGAGCTCCTCGCTATGGCGAAGGCTGCGAACACCATCCTCGAGATCGAGATCGGCGCTGTTGGCGGCGAAGAGGACGGCGTTGTTGGCGAGATCAACGAGAAGCTGTACACCACCGCTGAGGATGCCCTCAAGACCATCGATGCTCTCGGCATGGGCGAGAACGGCCGCTACATCACCGCTCTGACCTTCGGTAACGTGCACGGCGCCTACAAGCCGGGCCACGTGAAGCTCCGCCCGGAGCTCCTCGGCGAGATCCAGGCCGAGGTTGGCGCCAAGGTCGGCAAGGAGATGCCGTTCGATCTCGTGATGCACGGCGGCTCCGGCTCCACCGCTGAGGAAATCGCCACCGCAGTGCGCAACGGCGTCATCAAGATGAACGTGGATACCGATACGCAGTACGCGTTCACCCGCCCGGTTGTGGACTGGATGCTGAAGAACTACGACGGCGTGCTCAAGATTGACGGCGAGGTTGGCAACAAGAAGAAGTACGATCCGCGCGCTTGGGGCAAGGAAGCTGAAGCCGGCATGGCTGCTCGCGTTGTTGAGGCTTGCGAGCGCCTCGGCTCGACCGGCACCAAGATGAAGTGAGCTAGCGCTTAACAGGCTGGGGGCTGCGATTCGTCGCAGCCCCCAGTTTTTTCTGCCCGCCCAGTTTTTTGTGCGCGCCCAGTTTTTTGTGCGCGCCCAGTTTTTTGTGCCCGCCCGTTTTTTGTGCACGTTGTGTGGTCGTGTTCCGGAAGTGGGTATCCTCACCCAGCTGATTTGCCTTTTATACCCATGGGGGTATGATGGGTGCCACAAGAGCAGATAGGACTTTCGTACCGCGCCTTCCGGGTCCCGGATTGCACAATTCCTGCTGGAAGGAACGGGGAGCCCAAGCTCCACACGTCACCCTAAAAGCTACAACTACCAGCAAGGATGCTGGTCGAGTCAAAGGTTAGAATATGGCAGACATCGTCGTCCTCGGCGCTGGCGTCGCCGGCCACACCGCAGCTCTCCATCTGCGGCGTTTGGTGGGCCAGGAGCACAACGTCACCGTCGTCACCCCGAATTCTCATTACAACTGGATCCCGTCCAATATCTGGGTTGGTGTGGGTAAGATGCCGCATAAGAAGGTGGTGTTCCCGCTTGCGCCGATCTACAAGCGCAAGAAAATCAACTACGTTCAGGCGAAGGCGTTCGCGATTCACCCGCAGGGGGATTCGGCGAGCGATCGTGGTTTCGTCGAGGTGGAGCGCACGAGCTCTGCGAATCGTGGCGAGCTTGCGCGAATCCCGTTCGACTATCTCGTGAACGCCACCGGCCCGCGCCTGAACTTCGCGGCCACGGAGGGGCTCGGCCCGGACGGTTTTACCGTGTCCGTCTGTACCGCCGACCATGCGGTGGAGGCGGCGAAGCGCCTTGCCGAGGCGATGGACGCGATGCGTGCCGGGAAGAAGCAGACGATCGTGATCGGCACCGGCCACGGCACCTGCACCTGCCAGGGCGCCGCGTTCGAATATCTGTTCAACGTGGAGCACGAGATCCGCGAGGCCGGCCTTCGCGATATGGCCCGGATCATCTACCTCACGAACGAGCACCAGCTCGGCGATTTCGGCGTCGGTGGCATGACGTTCAAGCAGAACGGCTTCGAGACGACGTCGGAGCTGTGGACGTCTTCCCTGTTCCGCGAGCGTGGGGTTGAGCCGATCGTGGCTGCCGCCGTGCAGCGCGTGGAGGAGGGGAAGATCTTCTACGAGACGATCGATGGTGAAAAGCATGAGCTCGAGTTCGATTTCTCGATGCTGATCCCGCCGTTCTCAGGTCAGCCGTTCAACGCGTACGATCGTGAGGGGAACGATATTACGTCGGAGATTTTTGCGCCGAGCGGTTTTATGAAGGTGGATGCGGATTATTCGCCGAAGCCGTTTGAGGAGTGGCGTGCCGAGGATTGGCCGGAGACTTACGAGGTGCCGGGCTATCCGAATATGTTCGCTGCTGGTATTGCGTTCGCACCCCCGCACCAGATTTCGAAGCCGGGGAAGTCGCCGAATGGCACGGTGATTGCGCCGGCTCCGCCGCGTACGGGAATGCCGTCGGGCATGATCGGCAAGGCTGTGGCTGTGACGATCGCGAACCGGATCAAGGATCCGAAGGCGGCTGCTCAGAAGAGCTCGATGGCGCACATGGGTGCCGCATGTGTCGCGTCGGCTGGCACGGGCCTGCGCAAGGGTACTGCTGCTGCAATGACCATGTACCCGGTAGTCAAGGATTACGAAACATACGAGACCGGGCGCGACATGAAGCAGACCACCGGGCAGATTGGCCTCTACGGGCACTGGGTGAAGCTCATGCTCCACTACCTGTTCATCTATAAGGCGAAGGCGTTGCCGGGATGGCAACTCATCCCTGAATAATTAATGTCAGAGACGGAAAGGAACGAGTTGACATGTCTGAGGTGAAGAATCCGCAGCCTGTTGTGGACATTTCGAAAGCGCCCTTGCCCACTAAGGGCACATTGCGTGCACGCCATTGCTTGCCGTTGCAGCTGGCAAAGTTCGTGGGCTTCAACCTGTCGATGACCAAAATGGTGATCCGCGGGCATCTCGGGAAGTGACATCAAAGGTGTGGGGGCTGCGGAATTTTCCGCAGCCCCCACACCGTTTCGCGTATCAATCAGCGCAGGAAAGGATTGTCGTTGTGGCCTTGATCCATCACAGTACCCGGATTCTCAGCCTGAGCAGCCTCCGGAGCCTGAGCTGAAGCAACATCCGGCTGGGAAGCTTCGGCATCGGCCGGAGCCTCTGCCGGAGCCTCTGCCGGAGCCTCGGCCAGAGCCTCGGCAGCGCCCGGCATGTCCGCGCCCTCGCCCGGAACCGGGGTTGACGGCGTCGCCGTCGGGGTCGCTGGGGTTGCCGGAGCTGGAGCCACGCCCGTTGGGTCGGTGGGCTGTGCCTGCGGAACAACCGGCGCGCCCGGAGCGGTGCCCTGTGCGGGTGCGGCCGGACCAGCCGGCGTCGCGCCCTGGAGCGGCGCGCCTGGAGCGAATGGCGCCGCGGCGGGCGCAGCCGCACCGTCTGGGCCAACGTAGTTACCGGCGGCCTTGTTCTTGTTCTTCTTCGCGGCGAGCACCAGCCACGCCACGATGCCAAGGATCACGAGCACTGCAACGGCGATGCCGATCCACAGGCCGATCTTCGAGCTAGCTGAGGCTGTCTTCTTACCTTCGACGCGGATGCCCTTCGCGATCGTCTTGAGATCTGTGAAGGTGGCGCGGTTTCCGTTGATTTCCGCGCCTTCCGAAGCGGAGACAATTTCGCCTGGAGTCTCAACCGTGAGGGAGAGGTTCATCGGGAACGGGAGGTTCTCGATCTGGTCGAGCTCGTTACCCGAGGGCATCTTGTCTTTGGGGGTTTCGTAAACGTAGGTGGTGTCGGTCTCTGTAAATCCTTGAGCTTTGCCCACTTTCGGATCGATCTTCGAGGTGGCAGTGAGCTTGCAGTGGAGGTTCCCGCCGTTAGTGAGATCTTCGACGTCGAACTTCGCATCGCGGCCGGTGGGGAGGTTCTCGAGCTGCTGCTTGAACATATCGCAGTTGACGTTGCCGGCAGCGAGCTTCGTTAGTGAACCGTCGGTGTCGGTCATTTCCATGATGGCCGAGGCGGTGCGATCCTCGTTGAATCGCATGGTGACGTTGGCATCGCAAGCGCCGAACAGCAGAGCTGCTGGGAGTGCAATCGCGACGGCTTTCAGCCAT
Source organism: Arcanobacterium wilhelmae (assembly GCF_029632765.1). Classification (NCBI taxonomy): domain Bacteria; kingdom Bacillati; phylum Actinomycetota; class Actinomycetes; order Actinomycetales; family Actinomycetaceae; genus Arcanobacterium; species Arcanobacterium wilhelmae. The sequence continues at coordinate 1,730,616 of NZ_CP121247.1, read as the reverse complement.
TTGGAAGCCATGGGGGTCCTTTCGTGAGGTAGGCGTATTTTGCCGACGTTTGGTTTTGCCAGCAATTCATTCATTCTACCTGACTGGCGATACCAACACGTAGCCTCCTGCTCAGGGCGGAGGGGGGAATAGGTGAAACGGGCGGTAGAATTAATTGGTCTTTTCGCTTTCACAAGGAGTTTTTCGTCATGTCCGAAGCCGCGCATACGGCACAAGAGCGCATTGATCGCCGAAGTGTACGCTGGGTAAAGCACCGCGAGGAACGCTACGAGACCCTGATCGCCCAGGCGATGGAAGTGATTCGTCAGAACGGCGCCACGGTTTCAATGGACCAGATGGCGGAGGAACTTGGCACGTCGAAGTCGATTATTTACCGCTATTTCGGGGATAAGTTCGGCTTGCAGCGCGCGGTTGCAATGCGCTGTGTCGAGGAGTGGAAGGCCACCTTGGAGGAGGATTACCGCAATGGTGTGTCGCTTGCGGAGCTGGTGCGCCGTTCCTTGTTGTCGTATTTCACGATGCTTGCTGACGATCCGGAGGTCTATATTTTTATGACGTCGGCGCCGGTGGAACACGGAGCGGTTGCGGCTCTCGTTGGTGAGAGTAACGAGCCTCTTCTGTTGACGATTTCGGCGGCTGTTCCTGAGGTGTTGGCGGGCGACGGCGTGCTGGGTGATGCTCGTTCACGCGTGTGGGCTGTGGGGATGGTGTCGTTTGTGCGCGGCGTGGGCGAGAAGTGGTTGCGGGCTCGCCAGGAGGCGGCGCGTGGGGATGGCGCACTGTCGGCTGAGGCGGATCGTGCGCTCGTGGAGCTCAGCGCCGAGGAAATGGCGGATCTGGTGGCCTCGATGATCGCGTCTGCCCTCGGGTGAGTGCTGGCCCGCGGCCGGCGGCCAGAACGCCGCATACTTGGGGCTCCTAAAATTTACGTCGCTTTTTTGGCGCCTCGAGCCGTATATCGGCTCGAGGCGCCATTTTTCGAACCAAAATTTTAGGTAGGCAATGTATGGTCGGTTTTCGCTTCCACGATGTGGAAGCTCAGGCGCGCGCCGGCGCGATGTTTTAGGCTGAACCCAGCACCCCAAGAGTGAAGGAGACAGCGTGATTATTCGCGAAGAAATCATTGCAGGTATCGAGCGCCGCAACGGCTCGCAGCCGGAGTTCGTTCAGGCCGTGGGCGAGGTTGTGGATTCGCTTGGCGGCCTGCTGGCCAAGCGCCCGGAGTACGCGGATGGCGCGCTCCTTGAGCGTATGGTGGAGCCGGAGCGCCAAATCATGTTCCGTGTTGCCTGGGTGGACGACGCCGGCCAGGTCCAGGTGAACCGCGGCTACCGTATCGAGTTCAATTCGGCGCTCGGCCCGTACAAGGGCGGCCTGCGTTTCCATCCCTCGGTGAACCTGTCGGTGGTGAAGTTCCTGGGCTTCGAGCAGATTTTCAAGAACGCGCTCACGGGCCAGATGATTGGCGGAGGCAAGGGCGGCTCGGATTTCGATCCGCATGGGAAGTCGGATGCCGAGGTGATGCGTTTTTGCCAGGCGTTTATGACGGAGCTGCATCGCCACATCGGCGCGCTGACGGATGTTCCCGCGGGCGATATTGGTGTGGGCGGCCGCGAGATCGGCTACCTGTATGGCCAGTACAAGCGGATTGTGAATCGTTTCGAGGCGGGCGTGCTTACGGGCAAGGGCCTGGATTGGGGCGGCTCGCTGGCGCGTACGGAGGCCACGGGTTATGGCCTGGTGATGTTTGCGCGCGAGATGCTCGCAGCGAAGGGTGATTCGTTGGACGGCAAGAAGGTTGCGATTTCGGGTTCGGGGAACGTGGCGATTTATGCGGCGCAGAAGGCGCAGGCGCTGGGCGCCACCGTGGTGACGGTGTCGGATTCGGCGGGTGCTGTTTACGATCCGGCCGGCATCGACGTCGAGCTTCTCAAGCAGGTCAAGGAGGTCGAGCGCGGGCGCGTGTTGGATTATGCGCAGCGCCTTGGCGGCTCGGCCCAGTATCTCGAGGGTGCACGTCCGTGGGGAGCGGCCGACGTCGACGTCGCGCTTCCGTGCGCTACCCAGAACGAGCTCGACGAGGCTGATATGGCTACGCTGATCCAGGGTGGTGTGAAGCTCGTGGCTGAGGGTGCAAACATGCCGTTGACGAACGAAGCAATCGACGCCGCGAAGGCTGCTGGCGTGTTGTATGCGCCGGGTAAGGCGGCGAACGCGGGCGGCGTGGCGACGTCGGCGCTGGAGATGGCACAGAATGCGGGCTTCGCGAAGTGGTCGTTTGAGGAGGTCGAGGGCAAGCTCGATCAGATCATGCGTGATATTCATTCGGCGTCGCTGGAGGCCGCGGATGCGGTTGGTGCACCGGGCGATTACCAGGTGGGTGCGAACGTTGCCGGGTTTATCAAGGTTGCGGACGCGATGCTCGCCCAGGGCGTTATGTAATGAAGCGCCGGATTTCTTCCGAGGAAGGACTGGAGGCTTTGCGTGTGTACGTGCGCGGGGGAGAGGTGTCGAAGCAGACGCTGGCGACGGCGGTGCGGTTTGCTCTCGAGGAGTTTGCGGAGCGTCATCCGGGGCATGCGGTGGAGATCCGCGTACCGTGGATTGGCGCTGTGCAGGCAATTGAGGGTGTGAATCATCGCCGTGGTACGCCGCCGAATGTGGTGGAGATGGCCGGTCAGACGTGGCTTGATCTGGTTCTGGGGCGCGAGGTGGACGAGTTCGCGATCTCGCATTCGGGGAATCGTGCGGATTTGAGCCCGTACATGCCGTTATTCGGCCCGGCACAGCTCGGAATTTGAGTGGTTGGTCCGGTTCTAGCCGGCCCAACCACATGTACGTGAAGCAAGCTAGGGCGCGTCGCGAGCGTGCTTGGCTGAATGCTCAACCGCATATGTGGGCTCTCGGATGTGAATGTAGTGGAGGGCGAGGCCAACAGGCCTCGCCCTCCACTCACGTCAGCACGATCGGAAATTACTTCCAGTCGTCGTCATCCCAGTCATCAGTTGCTGGGGGAACCTCGTAGCGATCCGGATCGTACTCGTCCCAATCGTCGGCGCTTTCGTCCTTCTCATTGTGGGAAGTAAGTTCGCGCTCGAGTGCCTGGTAATCGGTTTCTGGGCTGAAGTACTTTAGATCGCGTGCCACTTTACGCTGCTTGGCTCTCTGACGGCCGCGCCCCATAGGCTCGACCTCCCTCAACTCTCGAAGGGGCATCACACCCCAAATGTTTCACATCAATTTCCGGCCCCAGTTTACTCGTTTCCGCGCGTGAACTCTACGTGGGATGTTCGCCAGGGCCGAACTGTCTCGAAATGAGTAGCGTTCGGTGCGTTACTTCTTGAAGATTGCTCGGGCAACCAGGCCGAGCACCACGGTGCCGGCGGCAGCGAGGATGGCGATGGCCTTGCGGTCGCCGTTCTTGGCGTCGTCCACGAGCCCGGTGGCCTTTGCCTTGGCCTCATCGACCTTCGCGAAAGCGGCGGCCTTCGCATCTTCGCCGAGACGCTTCGGATCGAGCTTCGCTGCGAGTTCGTTCACGGTGGCGGTCATTTCCTCGCGCACGCGCTGCATATCCTTTTCGATCTGCTCGGGCGTTCGGTTATCCGGTGCGTCGTTGTGGACTTCGTAATCCTTGGCGGATTTGCGAGCCGCATCGGCGGCTGCTTGCACCTTGTTCGCTGCTTCAGTCACTTGGTAAATCCCTTCTTTACTGCGTCGACGTCTTTTGTCAGGCCCGCCTTCGGGTCGACAACGTTTTGCTTCGACGACTTAATTTTTGCCAGCGCGACCAGCGCCAGAATAATCATGATCAGGAGCAAAATGCCTGCCACGGTGAGGAAAGATGCCCACACCGGCATGATGGTAGCGAAGCCTGCCACTGCGGCGCCGAACAGGAGCGTGAGCAGGTAGAAGGCGAGCACGCCGACGACGGCGAGGATCGCGCCGCCGACACCGAGTTTGGTCACTTTCGCCTGGAGCTGGACGGTGGCGTACTTGAGTTCGTCGCGCACGAGCGCGGAGAACTGTGCGGTGATTTTCGCAACCAGCTCGCCGATGGACGAACCGGGCGTGGGGTTATTTTGGGTTGTCACGTTAGGCTCCTTAATGTCGCGCGCACTCCGCGCCACTGCTATCTCCCTATGGTATAAGACACGCTCTTTTTCTGCGCGAGCGATGTGAAAATACGCTCTTGGCGTTCACGGCTCACACCTTGGTTGGCGCACTCCTACCATAGGACCTATGACACAGATTACCATTGGCGGCAATGCCGCGACTACCGTTGGTTCTCTTCCCGAGGTCGGCTCATCGGCCCCTGATTTCACGCTGGTTGGCCAGGATTTGGCTGATCTGACGCTTGCGGATTTTGCGGGTCAGCGTGTTGTTCTCAATATTTTCCCGTCGCTGGATACGTCCACGTGTGCGGCGTCGGTCCGCCGCTTTAACCAGCTTGCTTCCTCGCTGGATAACACTGTGGTGCTGTGCGTATCAATGGATCTGCCGTTCGCAGCATCGCGTTTCTGTGTGGCTGAGGGGCTGGAGGATGTGCTTCCGGCGTCGGCTTTCCGTTCCACATTCGGCGAGGATTACGGTGTGACTCTCGAGGGAGGCGCGTTCGCTGGTCTGCTTTCGCGCGCGGTCGTCGTTCTCGACGAAGCGGGCAAGGTCGTCTACACCGAGCAGGTTGCTGAGCTCACCGAGGAGCCGGATTACGATTCCGCCGTTGCTGCGCTGAAGTAAGTTATTCGCATCAAAGCCGGCGGTTGCGTTCGCTTCCGCCGGCTTTGCCACGCCCGACGTCGGTGGGCCGTGGGTCGACGTCGGTGGGGCGCTTCTGGTGCGCAACCGTAGCTTGTGCGTAACTCAATCAATCGGGCGAGGCGTTGCTGCATGCGCAACGCCTGGACGAACTGACAGAGTTCTGCACGTAACTAGTGGCCCGACGTCGGTGGGTCGTGGGTTGACGTCGGTGGCTCAGCTGAGCATGGGTACTTCCGCGAGCGAGCGGATCGTCCAGTCGGCGTCGGTACGAACGCGGCGGCCGGCGGGAGCGAGGAGAGCTGCGCGCAGGCCAGCGGAGCGGGCGGCGGTAATGTCGATTTCGCGGTCGCCAACGGCGATCGCTTTCTCGGGCGCGAGTCCGGTGCGCGAGAGCATCTCACGGAACATTGCAGGGTCGGGTTTGCGGGGGAAGCCGTCGGGCGCGCAGACCATATCGGAAATGAGGTGCGCCAGCTCGTGTTGCTCGAGCAGTGTGGTGGCGGACGGGCGGTCGCGATGCGTGACGATCATGTTCGCCCCGCCGCCAGCGACGATCGCCTCGAGTGCCTCGCGAGCTCCCGCGATGAGGGGCGCCGGCTCCCTCTCCCACGAGGCTTTTAATGCGTCATAGGAGGCGTGTAGCTCGCCTTCGGATAGGTCGAAACGCTGGGCGAGGGTCTGGATTGCGGAAGAGATCGAGCGCCGCGTCAGCGTGGCGACGCGTTCGGGAGTAATCTGCCCACCGGCGTCGGCGACCTTGCCTGCCAGCATCGTGTTGACCGGTGAGTACGTATCGATGAGCGTTCCGCCCATATCCCACATCACGTTCATAGTGCCAGTCTACGTTGGCGTTCACGGCTCGATCTGGGTGCTCGTACCTAGGCGTGCACCCGTGCTGAAGTTACCGTGCATGTGTGGTTGGGTCGCACGTTAGTTGGGAATGTTCGCTCTGGCTGGTGCTTGAGGTTTGTGCTGTACTCCCGGCCAGCGCCAGGGGTTTCGCGGCGCGGCGGTCTTGTGCGATACTCACGCGAAGTGCTCCCGGCCCGTGCCAGGGGTTTCACCCGGGCGGGCTGGGCTGGGGCTCCTAGAGAACCTCGGTTTTTCCAGTGGAAAGAGAGTAGCGCAGCGCGCGAACTGGCGCGTTCAGGCGAGTTGCGAGTAGGCGTGCGGTTTCGCGGGCGTGGGCCCGCTCGACGTCAGCGCCGGTGCGGTTCGCGTCAGTGACGACGGGCGCAATCGCCTGCGCCAACATTCCCGACGCCGGGGCGGCAAGTGCCGCTTTTACGGCGCCGCAGTTCTCGTGCGCGACGACCGCCACCAGGCCAACTCCCAGGGTGTCGACCGCATACTCGAGCGAGGCGATCACTGCATCGTCGATCACGTGCCCGGCTGTGCGGACAGTGAAAATTGCCCCGAGGGGCTGGTTGAAAATGATCTCAGGAGCCACGCGTGAATCTGCGCACGCAAACACCGCTGCGAACGGATGCTGGCCGGCCACAAGCTGAGGAAGCAGATTTTCCGGCGGTTGATCTGGGGTGTTGGCGGCGAAACGTGCGTTTCCTTCAAGGAGGCGTGTGAGTTCTGGGGCGTTCATTGGTGCTCCTCTCGCGAGCCTTCAAGCGGGCCGTGTGTAGCATGCGTCCGCCAGACATTATAGAGGACAGGGCACCGATGCCGGTCGCGGGTATGTGAGGCGAGCCGTTGTTGCGGCGCTGGAGCGGGGACAAAAAAACCCCGCCGAAGCGGGGTATTTGTGGCTCCGACCGGCGTCGATCCGGTGACCTTTCGATTTTCAGTCGAACGCTCTACCAACTGAGCTACAGAGCCAGTGAGAAAAATAGCCCGGAAACCGGGCGATTCTTCTGCGACCCTGACGGGACTTGAACCCGCGACCTCCGCCGTGACAGGGCGGCGCGCTAACCAACTGCGCTACAGGGCCAGATTTTGCTTTCGCAAGCTTCTGGAGAAGCCGTACCCCCAACCGGATTCGAACCGGTGCTACCGCCGTGAAAGGGCGGGGTCCTAGGCCGCTAGACGATAGGGGCTTGAACCACCAACCGAGTTGGCCGTTCGCTTGTTCCGAATCCTCGGTGGAACGGGTTTAAGCTTAGCCTGAACTCTGCAAGGTTTGCAAAATTGAAATGGCGTGTCGTGTGTCACATCCTGAAAATGGCTGTTTTGCAGCGTTTTGTCGGGTGTGTGGTGAATGAAATGCGAATGAACTCCAAAAACTGTCATACTCGCTTCGGTAGGCTGGAGGCATGATCACCCAACAGTTTGCTCAAGAAGTTCTAGCGCGGTTCGTGGCCCAGTCGCCGTCGCCGTCACCTGCGCCTTCGCCGTCGTCGCTGGAAGAAAAAGCGCACGACGTTGTCGAAGCCAGTTTCGACGTCGTTCAACTTGTGATCGGAGTGGGTGTTGGCGCCCTGGCTGGACTGGTCATCGGGTTGGTGACGATCGGCATCCTCACTGCGGTTTTTGCGCGCCAGAAGCACTTGAAGCCGGTTGTGCACGCGGTGGCCCGTCCGATCGATCTGCTGCTGATCGTGGTTGGCGCGTGGGTGGGCTTCAACTTCGCAGCGTCCAATGTTTCGCCAGACGTCGAGCCGTGGTGGTTTGCCTATTCGAGCCAAATGTTCTTGATTTTGACGATCATCGCGGTCACCTATCTCGTTGCATCGGTGGCCAAGGGGATTGTCACATCGATCTACGCGCGAGTGAGTGAGCTTTCGAGCTCGAAAGCCGCCAGGATCGAAACCCAAACCCAAATCCTTCACAGGGTGATTATCGTCGCGATTTGGTTGATTGGTTTCGCAGCAGTGCTACTCACCTTCCCGGGCGCTCGGGCGGCAGGCGCCTCGTTGCTCGCCTCTGCAGGAGTGATGTCGGTGGTTGTTGGTATTGCGGCCCAAGGCACCCTCAGTAATGTGTTCGCCGGCCTTCAGCTCGCATTCTCTGATTCGATCCGTGTTGGAGATATCGTCGATTTTGACGGCAACTACACCACAGTCGAGGAAATCACGCTCACCTATGTGGTGCTGGCAATCTGGGATGGGCGCCGCATTATCGTCCCCTCGCAACGTCTCACCTCCCAGCCCTTCCAGAACTGGACGAGGCGCGCTCCGGAAATGTACGGCGATGTCACGTGGCAAGTGGATTGGGCGGTTCCCGTGCGTGCGATGCGGCTCGAAGTGGAGCGTCTCCTTGCAGGGTCGGATCTGTGGGATGGGCGCCTGGGCGTATTCCAGGTCAACGATGCCAGCGGCGGCACCCTCACTGTGCGTGCGGTGATTTCCGCCAAGGATTCGTCAACTCTCGTGGATTTGAAGAACTACCTGCGTGAACAAATCGTGCTGTGGATCCAGAAGGAAGCGCGCCAAGCGATTCCTCACCGCCGCGATTACTGGCACGAGAATATTTCGATCGAAGATTCGGGCAAGGCAACAACGGCACTGGTTGAGGCACGGATCGCGCAAGAGCAACGGCTCAAAAACGCTGAGTCGGTCCGTCCGCAGCCGGCCGTTCCCCACTTTTCATCCACTTCGGAACTTGTTCAGCAGGATTCCGAATCCACCCGTGTGCTCACGGCAACAGAAATGGAAGCGATTGCCCAGAAGGCTGAGCAAGCGAAATCCGAGTCGGAAACGAGTGGCGCAGAGGAGCACAAGGCGGGATCGTCGTCGGGGAAGGGCGTGAGCCGAGGAAAGTCGATCGCGAAGGCGGCTCGGGAGTTCGCCTCGTCAGGGAAGTTCAAGCGCACCCCGATCGCGGAGCGGATGGACGAACCGGTTGCGGGTGAGAGTAAAGAAACCCCGCTCACCTCGCCGGTCACCACAACCGCGAACGTGAAACCCGGGCACGAGGCTTCATTGTTCTCTGGTTCGCCTGAGAACGAACAACGAGCCGAAACCTATGCAGGTCCAGGTGAAGAAGCCTACGAGGAACGCAACCGCAAGGTCGATGAGGCCAAGATCGCGGCGAAGGGCAATCCCGCCGCGATACAATCTGACGATGCCGCGGGCGATTCCGCGGGGCAAGGAGCAGATCATGACTGAGAAGAACTATCCAGGTGCACGTAGCGAAGAAGAGTGGAAGGCGAAGCTCACTCCTCTCGAATACAACATCCTGCGGACCGCTGGCACTGAGATGCCCGGCACTGGAGCACTCCTCAACGAACATCGTTCCGGAATGTACCTGTGTAAGGCTTGCGGGGCAGAACTCTTCACCTCAGAAACCAAGTTCGATTCGTTCTGTGGATGGCCATCGTTCTTCGACCCTGATGAGAAAGACGCTGTCGAATACGTGGAGGATACATCGCTTCCTGGGCGTCCACGCACTGAGGTTCGTTGCGCAAACTGCGGCTCGCACCTCGGCCATGTTTTTCCCGACGCACCCCAAACGCCAACCGGCTTGCGCTACTGCATGAACTCTGCGTGCCTGACCTTCGTTGCGGAGGATGGCTCGGTTTCTGGATCGGAGGGCTAAGATGCGCATCGGTACCTTCAACCTGCAATACGGAACTACTTCAGACGGGTGGCGACCGTCGTCGAAGGCGCTCGTTACCCTCGCAGGGGAACTCGCAGAGGAAAACCTCGACCTACTTTCGCTTCAGGAAGCGGATCGGCTCCACATGCGATCCAACTTCGCCGACCAGGCGAAGATCCTCGCCGACGAACTGGGGATGTACCACCACTTCTCCCGCACCACGTTCGGAACGGGCATCGCGATTCTCTCCCGTAAGCCGATTACTCGGGTCCATGATCTCGAGCTGCCCAAGGTGCAGTGGGCGTTGCGCACCGGTCAGAAGGGATATGTGGCAGGCCTGCGTTTCAAGCCGGAGCAACCGCGCCGGGTGACCTATATCGAAACGGCCGATTCGGGTAAGCCGCTGATCTTCGGAAATACCCATCTTGAGGCATCGACGATTACGCTTCGCGTTCAGCTGGCCGTTGCGCTCGCAGGATTCGCGCGCGTTGCGCGTGTGAAGGGGAGTAACGGCCCCGCATTCGAGGGTGGAGCTCGTGTTTCCGATCTCGGTGAGAATCTTCCCGCAATGATTCTGACTGGAGATTTGAATACCGGGCCCTCCATCGTGAATGAAATCAGCACGCACCTACTTGCAAAGGCGGCGGAGCTTGTAAAGGATGAGCGCCCATGGTGGATGGGGGAGTCACTCCCACAATTCAAACTTCTGGCAGAGGGCCTGACTTTCCCTGCCTCGGAGCCCTCGGAGCAGCTCGACTATGTCCTCGGCGTCGGGGTGACTGCCCACGATGCGCACACCCGCCGATTTACGATCTCAGATCATCTGGGACTGTTCGCGGATGTGGAGCTGGACTGAAAGCTGACCATGTGAACCGCAGTATTCGCTGGGGCTCGTCGGAACGGGCAAGGCGCAGGACGTTGCAGAATGGGACGATAGCGTTTCGCGCACGGCCGTGAGATTGCGGTGTCATTGCTGAGTGACGACGGTGAAAACACGAGAAAAGCGGCGAGAAATCGCCGCTTTTCTGTAGGCCCCGTGGGACTCGAACCCACAACCCATGGATTAAAAGTCCACTGCTCTGCCAATTGAGCTAGAGGCCCATGGATAAATTATCCGCTTACACACTTTAGCGCGTCTGTGCGAAATATGCGAAGTGCAAGCGCGGAAGTTTTCCACAATTTCGCTTTTTGCGGTTTCGATCCACAGATTTTGAATCGCACTCGCGGAGGGGGCGCAAGTGAGAGAGAATAAGGGCAACACAAAGGAGTAGCCATGTCATCACATCCACGGCGTCCAGCCCAGCTTGAACCTGAACAGATTGAGCGGATCCCAGGCGAAACGGATACCGCGTACAACTCCGAACTCGCGCACACCACGGCGCAGGCCATCGTGCCACTACCGGGGGTGTTTCGCGAGGATGATCCGGGAGTGGATGATCGTATTCTTGCAATGGTCCGATCCGAGGGCATCGATGTGATTGCTGAATCGTGGGTGCGCTCACCAGAAGATTCCCTCCCGGGCATTCTGTGGCGCGGTTTCCTCTTGAGCGAGTGGATTCGCCGTTACCCGGATGCTGTCAGTGAGCGGCTCGCCGCGGCGAAGCAGGTCAGTGAGCGTGAGGTCAAGGCGAGCCCAGATCAGGTTCGCCAGGAGTGGGCGAACGTGTTCGAAGGTGCATACTCAGGTGATTTCGGGAAGGTGCTGGCAGATTCCGCTCACCTCACCTCAGTACTGGCGCAGGTAGAGCCAGCATGGATTAAGAACGATATGCACCCGCTTGCTACGGAAGTGACTCGCCGGAAGACTGCCATGATCGTCACCTCCGAAGAGTTCCTGCGTGCCGCGGAACTTTATCGTGGTGGCGAACTGAACTAACACGATTTTCTGGTAACGAAACGAGGAATGGGAAGAGACGATGGCGGACAACGAGCCTACTCTTGAATCGAACGACGAGACCCAATTCTGGCGCGCCGGCGCTGATCCGGAGCAGCTAGAGAAGCAGAAGAAGGCGATGCTGGGCTCGTCGGTTACCACGGAAACGCTCGCAGAGGCCTCAGAACGTCTGCTCGAGGATCAAGAATCGGATCTGCCGCAGGGTCGCTTCGCGGACCGTGAACTGAGCTGGCTCGCCTTCAATGAGCGTGTGCTTCAGCAGGCGGAAGATCACGATCTTCCGCTTCTTGAGCGCGCCTGGTTCCTCGCTATCTTCGCCTCGAATCTCGACGAGTTCTATATGGTCCGTGTGGCTGGCTTGAAGCGCCGAATCGCGATGGGGATGGCCACGCCGAGTGCTTCGGGCTTGAGCCCCCGCCGCGTTCTCGAGGGGATCAACATGCGGGCCAAGGAGCTTATGGCTCGCCACGCGAAAGTATTCCGCAAGGATATTGCGCCGAAGCTTGCCGAGAACGGTATTGTGATCCAGCATTGGGACGAGCTCGAGGAAGCCTCAAAGGATCGCATGCGCAAGTTCTATCGGCGTCGGATCTTCCCGGTGCTGACACCGCTCGCCGTGGATCCTGCACATCCCTTCCCCTACATTTCTGGCCTTTCACTCAATCTCGCAGTGATCGTGCGCAACCCGAAAACAGGCAAGGAGTTCTTCGCACGAGTCAAGGTTCCGGCTCTTCTTCCGCGTTTCATCGCGGTGGATTCGGATGGCCGTCCCTACGATCCGGAAGATGTTCCCACCGATGAGCACGGCCGCACGTACTATGTGCCGCTTGAAGAAGTGATTGGTGCACACCTCGATACTCTCTTCCCGGGGATGGAAGTACTCGAGTTCTCCACTTTCCGAGTCACTCGCAACGAGGATCTCGAGGTGGAAGAGGACGATGCAGAGAACCTCCTCAAGGCGTTGGAAAAGGAACTACTTCGCCGTCGTTTCGGTGCGGCTGTTCGCCTCGAGGTAGCGAAGGACATGTCCGAGCATGTGCTCACGCTCCTCATGCGCGAGATGGGCATCCGCGAGGAAGATGTCTTCCACCTCCCAGCCCCGCTCGATCTCACGGGCCTGAACTCGATCCATGATCTAGACCGCCCGGGTCTGAAGTATCGCAAGTTCGTGGCGGTCACCGCCGCAGGCCTGGCGGACCGGGAAACTTCCGCAGCCCCGGATGTCTTCCACGCGATGAATCGTCAAGAGGTCCTCCTCCACCACCCCTACGATTCGTTCTCCACCTCAGTTCAGCGCTTCCTCGAGCAAGCCGCAGCTGATCCGAAGGTGCTGGCGATCAAGCAGACCCTCTACCGCACGTCGGGCGATTCCCCGATCGTGGATGCCCTGATCAAGGCGGCAAACGCCGGCAAACAGGTGCTCGCGGTCGTGGAGATCAAGGCGCGCTTCGATGAACAGGCGAATATCGATTGGGCGCGCAAGCTTGAGCAGGCTGGCGTGCACGTGGTGTACGGAATCGTCGGGCTCAAAACGCATGCGAAGCTCTCGCTGGTGGTGCGCCAGGAGCCAGACGGGCTGCGTCGCTACTGCCACGTGGGTACGGGTAACTACAACCCGAAGACGGCTCGTGGCTACGAAGATTTCGGCCTGCTCACTTGCGATCCGGATGTGGGCCAGGATCTCACGCGCCTGTTCAATCAGCTCTCCGGCTACGCACCGAAAGTGAAGTTCCATCGTCTGCTCGTGGCCCCCACGGGGATCCGCAATGGTTTGGTGGAACGGATCGAGCGTGAAGTGCACAACAAGCGCGATGGTAAGGACGCCTGGATCCTCCTCAAGGCGAACTCGCTGGTGGACGAAACGATCATTGATGCCCTTTATCGCGCCTCTCGCGAAGGTGTGAACGTCCAGATTCAGGTGCGCGGAATCTGTGCGCTCCGCGCCGGAATCCCGGGCCTGTCCGAGAACATTAAGGTGGTCTCGATCCTCGGCCGATTCCTCGAACATTCTCGTGTGTACGCCTTCTGCAACGACGGCGATACAGACGTGCTCATCGGCTCGGCTGATCTGATGCACCGCAACCTCGACCGCCGCATCGAGGCGCTCATCAAAATCGTGGAACCGGAGCAGATCGATTTCCTCGTGGATCTGGTACGTACCGCGTGCGCGGACGATACAGCCTCGTGGAGGCTAGATGGCGAGGGATGGCACCACGTTGCCTACGATTCTGAAGGAAACCGTCTGAAGGACATTCAGGAAGTGCTCATGCGCCGCGCTCGCGATCGGGTGAAAGCAAAGTGACCCACTCGATCGATGTTCGCGCAGCTGGAACCGTGCTGTGGAGGGAGCGTAAAGGCTCCCTCCAGGTGTTGCTCATTCACCGTCCGAAGTGGAGCGACTGGTCGTTTCCCAAGGGCAAGCTCAAGGCCGGTGAAACGCTCGCTGAGTGTGCGGTTCGGGAAACAACCGAGGAAGCTGGAGTGGCGCCGGTCCTCGGCCGCCCACTCGGATGGCAACATTACGATCTCGCAGACGGGCGCCACAAAGAGGTGCGCTATTGGGCTGCGACCATCGCGCCGTCTGGTTCTCCAGTCCTCGCCACTCGCCCAACAAACTGGGTTCCGAACAAAGGAGAGATCGACGATCGGCGATGGCTCAACGCATCTGCTGCGGCGAAAAAGCTTACCCGCGAGGACGATAAGAAGATCCTCTCCCAGCTCGTACGTGCCTACGAGACGGGAAAGCTCGCAACAACGCCCGTGATCCTCCTGAGGCACACTCGCGCAAAGTCTCGAAGCGCGTGGGCTACGGAGAACTCCCATGCGACGGAGCACAACCGCCCACTGACCAAGGTTGGCCAGGCTCGCGCTCAAAACCTCATCGGCACACTCGGCGCGTACGGGATCGAAGAGGTCACCTCCTCGCCATGGAAACGATGCGTGGATACGGTTGCGCCCTACACGAGAGCGCTCGGGGGAGTGGTTCGTGTCGTGGATGCCCTCACGGAGGCAGCCTTCGCAGCCGATCCGGAAACATTTCTCGCCTGGGTCCGTGACCAGTTTTTGCATGCGAATACCCCGCAAGTGATTTCGCTCCACAGGCCCACACTCCAGGCCGTGATGAACACGCTTCGCCCGTTCACTGCCGCAAAGGTGCTCGCCCAGGTGCCAAAGAAAGATCCCTGGCTCAAAACCGGCGAGATGATCATCGCCCACGTCGCCTTCCCAGGAGGTCCGGGAACCAGTCCCGACGTCGTCGCGCTGGAGCGAACCCGGCCCGTTGCGTAGCCCGGCCCCTTGCGTAAGCCGGCCGCTTGCGTCACCCGGCCGCTTGCGTCACCCGCCTGGTTGCGTTCGTCGCGCCCCGGCATCGGCAGCGGCTTTGCGCCAGCACTCGGAACCGTTTACCAAACGTTCACCAAACCACCCCTCGTTCGTTTCCTTCCCGCCTCTACGCTGGGTCGCAGTGCGGGGGAAAGGCCCTCGCAAGCATGAGGTTCTCCTCGGGAATGAAGGAATGATGAATCTTTCGGTTAAGGCTCGCGCGTCGGTCGCGGTTGTTGCTCTCACGGCCCTTCTCGGCGCTTGTGGTACGCCGTCGGTCGGCTCGCTCTCGAACTCCGGCGGTAGCGCCGCCGCGTCGGGCGCCGCCGCCGCGAAGGGCACGCTGAACGGTTCGGGTGCGTCGTCGCAGGTGAACGCCCAGCAGGCATGGCGCGATACTTTCACCAAGAACACCGGCATTCGTGTCAACTACGATTCGACCGGCTCAGGTACCGGCCGCCAGCAGTTCATCGCCGGCCAGGTTGCCTTCGCCGGCACCGACTCGCTTCTGAAGGAAGACGAGCTCGCGAAGGCAGCTGAGCGTTGCGGCTCCGAGCCGCTCGAGCTCCCGCTCTACATCTCGCCGATCGCGGTTGCCTTCAACCTCCCGGGCGTGAAGGAACTCAACCTCGACGCCGAGACGATCGCGAAGATCTTCGCCGGCAAGATCGCCACATGGAACGATCCGGCGATCGCCGCCCAGAACGAGGGCGTGAACCTCCCGGATCTTCCAGTGATTCCGGTAAACCGCGCGGACGATTCCGGTACCACCAAGAACTTCCAGCAGTACCTCGCTCAGGCCGCTCCGAAGGAGTGGACCGCGAAGCCGTCGGACGTGTGGCCGATCAAGGGTACCCAGTCGGCGGAGCAAACCTCCGGCGTCATCGAGCTGACCAAGTCCACTGAAGGTGCGGTTACCTACGCGGATGCCTCGCAGGTTGGCGAGCTCGGCACCGTGAAGGTGAAGGTCGCGGGCGAATACCTCGCCTACTCGCCAGAAGCAGCGGCCAAGATCGTGGACGGTTCGCCGCTCACGAAGGACGCCACCGACCGCCGCGTCACCTTCGATCTCAAGCGTGACGGCTCCGTCGCCGGTGCCTACCCGATCGTGCTGGTGTCCTACCTGGTTGCCTGCACCTCCTACCCGAACGCGGGCGACGCCGCGAACGTGAAGTCCTACTTCGAGTACATGGCTTCCAAGGAGGGCCAGGAGGTTGCGGCAAAGGCCGACGGCGGTAACGCCCCGATCTCTGATTCGCTGCGCGAGAAGGTGAACGCGGCAATCGCCCTCATCGGCAAGTGATGAACATTCGGTGCGGGGCCGCCCGGCCCCGCACCGAGAGGAGAAAATGTGAGTGAAAAATTGAACCTGATCGGGAAGCCGTCGAAGGGCGATACCGCATATAAGTGGATCGCAACCATCGCGGCGATCACGATCTTGCTGCTGCTTGCGGGCGTGGCGATCTTCCTGGCGATGTCGAGCCAAAACGCGTTCCTCTCGAGCGCCCAGACGATCGAAAGCCAGGTTTCTTTCGCGCGCGGGATGGGCTTTTGGGGCTTCACGGGAGCCGCCCTGTTCGGCACCGTGCTGGCTTCGCTGATCGCGCTGGTGATCGCCGTGCCGTTCGCGGTGGGAATCGCGCTGTTCATTTCTCACTACGCTCCAAAGCGGGTGGGGACCGTCTCGGGCTACGTGATCGACCTCCTGGCCGCGATCCCGTCCGTCGTGTTCGGCCTGTGGGGTATGTGGAGCCTCGAGCCGCTCATGCGCCCGATTTTCGCAGGCATCTCCTCGATCCTGACCCCGATTTTCGAGTTCCTCGCAGGAACAAAAGAGCTGGTCAACGGCGAAACCGTGTGGAGTGGTGGCCTGCCGGGCTTGCGCTACATGGCCGAGCATTTCGCGTGGTGGCCAATCCAGCCCGACGCGGCCGCCTTCACCCCGCCCGCACGCAATATTCTCATGGGCGGCATCATCCTGGCGATCATGATCCTGCCAATCATCACGTCCCTCACGCGCGAAGTATTCCTCAAGACCCCGCGCCTCCAGGAGGAGGCAGCGATCGGCCTTGGCGCCACGCGCTGGGAGATGATCCGCATGGTCGTGTTGCCGCATGGCCGCTCCGGCATTGTCTCGGCGACGATGCTCGGCCTGGGCCGCGCCCTGGGCGAAACAATGGCACTGCTGATGGTTCTTTCCCCGGGCCTGCAGATCAACTTCAACCTTTTGAAGCCCGGCCAGCACTCCACGATCGCTTCACAGATTGCGTTGCGCTTCCCGGAGGCTTCGGGCCTGTCGGCTGATTTCCTTGTGGCCACCGGCCTCGTGCTCTTCGTTGTGACCTTCGCGGTCAACTTCGTGGCGCGCGCGATCGTGGCTCGTTACTCTGAATTCTCGGGAGCGAACGCATGACAACTCAAGTTTCGAATATTGGTGAGCGTTCGTCTTTCGTGACGGCGCAAAAGCATCTCCCGACGTCGTTCGCCTACGTTGCGGCCGCGGTTGCGGTTACGATCGGCGTGCTGGTTGAGGTCGTGCTCGCTGACGAAGCGAACTGGATCGGCGCCGGCATTTGGGCGCTCCTGATCTTTATGGCGCTGACGATTGTGGCTGGTTTTGCAGTCGAGGGCCGCCGTTACGGCGCTGATCGAGTGGCCGCTTCCGCGGTGGTCGCCACCTTCGTGTTGGCGGTGATCCCGCTGATTTCGCTGCTGTACACGGTGATTGCAAACGGCTGGACGCGCATGAGTGCCGGCGGCTTCTTCACTGCTACGACGTTTGGCTCGTCGATCGCCGGAACGGTGACCGGTGCGGGCCACGCGATCGTTGGCACGCTGATGATCACGGGAGTCACGGCACTGATTGCAATCCCGCTGGGCGTGCTCACCGCCGTCTACCTCGTCGAATACGGCCGCGGCCCGTTCGCCAAGACGATCACCTTCCTCGTGGACGTGATGACGGGCATTCCGTCGATCGTCGCTGGCCTGTTCGCGGCCGCGATGATCCCGCTGGCCAACTATTGGATCTTCGGCGAACCCCAGTTCAAGAGTGGCTTCGCCGGCTCGGTGGCCCTCGTCGTGCTGATGACCCCGATCGTCATCCGCAACACCGAAGAACACCTGCGCCTCGTGCCTAACTCGCTTCGCGAAGCCTCCTACGCCCTCGGTGTCACGAAGGCCCGCACGATCAACAAAGTTGTGCTTCGCACCTCCGCCTCGGGCATTATTTCGGGCGTGGTCATTGCCGTGGCCCGCGTGATCGGCGAATCTGCTCCGCTGATGATCACGGCCGGAACAACCGACCACTACTCCACGAACCTCTTCACCGGCCAAATGCTCACGCTGCCCGTGTACGTGTACTACGAGTACAAGAAGGGCAACCAGGCAACCGCGTGGGCCGGCGCCCTCGTCCTGATCCTCTTGGTTCTGGTTTTGAACCTGCTGGCCCGCTGGATCGCGAAGAAGTTCCGTCCAGCCGGCGAGTAAACCGGCCCCGACGTCGGGGCGCAACTCGTGCACCGACGTCGCCCCTCACAGCGGTGCACCGACGTCGTGCATGCACCCCGCGCCCAGCGCGTAAACTACATTACAAACAGACATTGACCGGCGAAACCGGGAAAGAAAACCGGCCCCGGCCGGAAAGGAAGGACAGCCCGTGGAAGGTATCCAAGCTCGCGGACTCAACATTTACTACGGCAACCACCTTGCGGTGGAGGACGTGAACATTGATATCGAGCCACGCTCGATTACCGCGCTCATCGGGCCGTCTGGCTGTGGTAAGTCGACGTTCCTGCGTTCGCTTAACCGCATGCACGAGGTAATTCCGGGTGCGCGCGTGGAAGGCCAGGTGCTCATCGACGGTGAGGATATTTACGGCCCAGGCGTCGATCCGGTGGCGGTGCGCAGCCACGTGGGCATGGTGTTCCAACGCCCGAATCCGTTCCCGACGATGTCGATCGCGGAGAACGTGCTGGCCGGTGTACGGCTGAACAACACAAAGCTTTCCAAGTCCGACGCCGAAGCGATCGTTGAAGAATCGCTGCAGGGTGCGAACTTGTGGAACGAAGTGAAGGACCGCCTGGATCGCCCGGGTTCCTCGCTGTCGGGCGGCCAGCAGCAGCGTCTGTGCATTGCGCGCGCAATCGCGGTGAAGCCCGATGTGTTGCTGATGGACGAGCCGTGTTCCGCGCTCGATCCGATCTCTACCCTTGCGATCGAGGACCTGATGCAGGAGCTACGCGAGGATTACACGATCGTGATCGTCACGCACAACATGCAGCAGGCGGCGCGCGTTTCCGAAAAGACCGGTTTCTTCAACATTGCGGGTACCGGTAAGCCCGGTCACCTGATCGAGTTCGCTGAGACCGAGAAGATTTTCTCCAACCCGGATAATCAGCAGACCGAGGATTACGTTTCCGGCCGCTTTGGGTGAGTCTGGCATACGTGGATCGCTGTGTGCGCATCCTGGTGTGTGCCGACAGCCTCAGGGCGGAAAGCATTGAAGGCGTGGGCGGGATTTCCCGCCCACGCCTTCAGCGTGAAAGTTTAAGGGCACCGGACCAGAGTGCGCCTGTCGGCGCGAAGGCCGCTCGTAGCGGCAATTTTTGGAGCCCGGGGCATTCACAGCCCGATGCCGTGCCTCAAGTGTAGCGGTCCGGCCCTTACCTACGCCACCGTCGCCGGTGCGCTTGCACCAGCGCCCCAGCTCGCCCGCCGTCAAAAACCGCGCCCACGCCCAAACCGTGAAAGAATATCTCCGTGAGCGAAACGGAAAAGAATTCACTGATCGATCTGCACCCCGGCTACACGCGTGGCGTGGCAGGGGTGCTGGGTGCTGGCGTTCTAGCGGTCGCGGGCGTGACGAGCTCGTCGATTATGGCGCTCGGTGTCCTGGCACTAGCGTTGCCGTTGGTGGCGGGCTGGCCTCACCTGATGGGTCTGCCGAATAAGGCGGCCGCCTATCCGGTTTTGGCACTGACGCTTCTTGGCACGATCGGTGCGGGCCTTTTTGGTGATATTCGGGCGCTCGCGGTGGCTGCTGCGGCTGGCATGATGGGCGTTTTCGTGATGGAGATGGCGCGGCGGGATTCGGGCGGCAAGCGTGTGGAGCAGATTTCTGGTGCGTTGCTGGGTGTGGTGATGCTGGTGTCGGCATCGACGTGGATCCGTGTCGCGGCCGGAACGATGGGCAAGGACATCGTCACGACCGTTGCTGCAACACTGGCGGTGGTTGCGCTGATGCACGCGTTCGATTCGCAGTATTCGCCGCTTCTGGGCTCTGTGAACGGAGTGGTGGTGGCGACGGCGATGGCGTGGCTGATGAATCTGCCGTTGCTTGCGGGCGTTGTACTCGGAGCGGCGGTCGGTGGGGCGTATTTCCTCACCTGGCGCGCAGTGGAGAATCTTCCGCGTCCGAGTGGGTATCTTGCGGGAGCGGCGCGCGCGTTTATCCCGCATTCAGCGTTGGGCGTGGTTGCCTTCGCGATTGCGCTGATTCTGTTCTAGCCTTGAGGCATGTTTAATCTTCACCCCACTCTTGCGCCCGAAACCTACCCGTTCGCCTGGATGGTGGACCGCTGGGTCGGCGGCGGCGTTTTGGAATACGAAAATATTGAGGCCGCGGCGTACGTTCACGAGCTCGCGATCGAGAACACCGACGGCGGCCCGTACCTGCGTTTCGAATCCCGGATTTGGCTCGCTGCTGAGCCGGCAGGGATCGTGGATAAGGAAGAAAGCGGCGCCACCACGTACGGCAAGCTCACGAAGGAACGCCTGTGGTCGGTGTCCACCGGGTACCTGCGCGTGAATCCCAATGTTGCCAAGCGTGCGGATGGCTCGAGCGCGGTGGAGGCGATGGTTTCTTCGCCGGCCGGTACTGCGCAGCTGTGGGTGGGGTTGGTGAACGGCCCGCGCCTGCAGATGGTGACGGACGCGGTGGCGCGTTCGGCGTCTGGCGCCGATTTCACGAGCGCGAAGCTGATGGCCGGCAACGTTGCGTCCGACCTTTTCTACGCCTACGACATGGAGGCGTTCGGCTCCGAGTTGCGCCCGTACTTGGCTGGCCGTTTGAGCCACACGAACGCCGACGACGTCGTACTCCCTGGCGACGACGAAGCCGCGGCTGACGCCGACGGTGCGGCGAGCGCCGAGGACGCGCAGTGAGCGCGGTTATCGACGAAACTGCGGGCGTTCCTGCACACTACGGTTCCCCGTTCGCGGAGGAGCGCGAGTTACGCGCGGGCCGAGCGTTCGTGGATGTGGCACACTTCGACGTCGTGACGGTTGCGGGCGCGGATCGCGTCAGCTGGCTGACGAATCTTTCCACCCGTGATTTCTCGCAGCTTGCCGTGGGCGAGGCGTCCGAGATGCTGATCCTTGATCCGAACGGGCACGTGCAGGAGGCGGCGGCCGCACAGCTCACCGAGGATGCGGTGTGGCTGATCACGGATTCCGGTCGCGGCGCAACGCTCGCCACGTTTCTCGATTCGATGCGGTTCATGTTGCGCGTGGAAGTGACGCTGCGTGAGGACGTCACCGTGTTCGGAACCGGCGCACCGGCGTCGGCGCTCCCGGCCGCCGTTGTCGAGAACTCGCTTCTGACCTGGGAAGACCCGTGGCCGCGTACGCTCACCGGCGGCGCTGATTACGGGATTCCCGACGCCGCCCACCCGGCCGCCGATTCGCGCCGCACGCTGGTCGTGGCTGAGAAAGTGAAGGCGGGCGCCGTCGTCGCCGGTTTTGAGGCGGCTGGTTGGTCCCGCGCGGGTCTGCTCGCCTGGGAAGCCGCGCGCGTGGCGGATCGCCGCCCGCGCGTCGGCGCTGAGGGCGCGGCCGAGCGAGTGCTCCCGCACGAACTCGACTGGCTACGCACTGCAGTCCACCTCAACAAGGGCTGCTACCGCGGGCAGGAAACCGTGGCGAAGATCGTCAACCTCGGGCGCCCGCCGCGCCGGCTCACCTACCTCTACCTCGAGGGGCCCGAGGGCGATCTGCCCGAGGTCGGCGCCGAGGTGCTCTCCGAGCGTGGCCGCAAGGTTGGCGTGCTGACGTCCGTGGTTCGCGACGCCGACGAAGGTCCGGTTGCATTGGCGCTGCTCAAGCGTTCGACGTCGGTGGAGGAGGTGCTCAGCGTTGGCGGCTTTGCCGCCTCACAAGAGGTGATCGTGAGCCCGGAGGGGAAGAGCTCGGTCTCGCCAGCCACCCGCCCGGGCGCGGAGCTGAGGGGCCGCAAGTGACGTATTGGATGTCGTGGCTGTTGGCAAACCTCGTGCCCGCGTTGCTGTTCGCAGGGGCTGCGTTTTCGCTGGTTGATGCGTTGCTTCGGCCTGCTGACCGCTGGTGGGCCGCCGCGCAGCCGAAGAAGTTTTGGCTGATTTGGATGGTGGTTTCCCTTGCGCTGGTGGTGGCGGATTACCTGTATCGGCTGCCGCTCGGCGGGATCCTCACGCTCGTGATTGCTGTGGGGATCGTGTACTACATCGGCCCCGAGCGTCAGCGCATGGGCCGCTGGAGATAGCGCGCTCGACGACGTCGGGTGTGGGTTTGGCTGGAAGCCGGCGGGCGACGCCGGCTGAGGGCTCGGCTGGAATGTGCGCACCGGCGTCGGGAGCCAGTCGGAAGGGAAAACGGCCCCGGGCCGCTGGATGCAACCGGCGCACCGGCGTCGGGAGGCAGAACTGGAGGAAAAATGAGGGTAGTGATTCAGCGCGTGAAGCGCGCGAAAGTGACCGCGTATCGCGAGGACGTGCCGGAAATCGGTGAGGTGACCGGCGAGATCGGCGCGGGGTTGATGGTGCTCGTGGGGGTCTCTCCGGAGGATGGCGACGCGCAGATCGAGAAAACTGCTCGCAAGATCGCCCAGCTCAAGCTGTTGCGCGGGGATGCGAGCGATGATCCGGCGCAGCGCGTGAGTGCCCAGGATTCGGGCGCGCCCGTGCTGCTCGTTTCGCAGTTCACGCTGTATGCGGACGTGCGGAAAGGTACGAAGCCGGGCTGGTCGCATGCGGCGCCTGGGCCCGTGGCCGAGCCGATTTTTGATCGTGTGGTTGAGGCCGTGCGCGGTTACGGGATCGAAGTTTCCACCGGCCGCTTCGGTGCCATGATGGATGTGGAGCTGGTGAATGACGGCCCGTTCACGATCCTCGTGGAGGTGTGAAAGGCGGCCCTTGCGCCGTCGAAAACAAAAATACTCCCGACGTCGGAGCTGCATGTTTCGTTTGAAAGTTGAGTGATCTTGGCGCAGGTTTCTGCCCTTCACTCACGCCAGTGGCGAAACGGTTGGAAGGTTTGGCGCCAAATACAGTTTAATTAGGTAGTTGAAAAGGGCTCCCCACGCCGGGGGCCGGGAAAAGGAGTGACATGTTTGAACGCTTTACCGACCGCGCGAGGCGAGTAATCGTCTTGGCGCAGGAGGAAGCTCGCAGCCTCAAGCACAACTACCTGGGCACGGAACACATCCTGCTGGGCCTGATTAAAGAGGGCGAAGGTGTTGCTGCGAAGGCGCTCGAATCGTTGAACGTGACGTTCGACAACGTGCGCGCTGAGGTCGTGGAGATTATCGGCGAGGGGCAGGAGCAGCCGAGCGGCCATATCCCGTTCACGCCGCGTGCCAAGAAGGTTCTCGAATATGCGATGCGCGAAGGCCTGCAGCTCGGCCACTCGTACATCGGTACCGAGCACCTGTTGCTCGGCTTGTGCAGGGAACAGGACGGCGTTGCCGCCCAGGTTCTCGTCAAGCTCGGTGCTGATCTGCCGAAGGTCCGCCAGCAGGTGACCCAGCTGCTTTCGGGCTTCCAGGGCAAGGAAGCCGTGGGCGTGGGTGCTGGCGGTGGCCGCGAGGGCACGAAGGCCGGTTCGACGATCTTGGATCAATTCGGCCGCAACCTCACGGTGATGGCTCGCGAGCACAAGCTCGATCCGGTGATTGGCCGTCACAACGAGACCCAGCGCGTGATGCAGGTTCTCTCCCGGCGCACGAAGAACAACCCGGTGCTGATCGGTGAGCCGGGCGTGGGTAAGACTGCCGTGGTTGAGGGTTTGGCTCAGGCGATCGCCTCGGGCGAGGTGCCAGAAACCTTGAAGGATAAGCAGCTCTACTCGCTCGATATGGGTTCGCTGGTTGCCGGTTCACGTTACCGCGGCGATTTCGAGGAGCGCTTGAAGAAGATCCTCAAGGAAATTAATAACCGCGGCGATATCGTGTTGTTTATCGACGAGATCCACACGCTCGTTGGTGCGGGCGCGGCTGAAGGCGCACTCGATGCGGCTTCGCTGCTCAAGCCGGCGATGGCTCGCGGTGAGCTTCAGATCATTGGCGCAACCACTCTCGATGAGTACCGTAAGTACATCGAGAAGGATGCCGCGCTGGAGCGCCGCTTCCAGCCGATCCAGGTGGAGCAGCCGAGCGTGAAGGAAACCATCGCGATTCTCGAGGGTCTGCGCGATCGTTACGAGGCATTCCACCACGTGACCATCACCGATGAGGCACTCGAGGCAGCCGCCACCATGGCGGATCGTTACATCAACGATCGCTTCCTGCCCGATAAGGCAATCGACCTGATCGACGAGGCGGGTGCTCGCCTCGCGATCCAGAAGATGACTGCTCCGCCGGAGCTTCGCGAGCTGGACGAGAAGATCGCCCTGACGAAGTCCGATAAGGAAGCCGCGATCAATGGCCAGGATTTCGAGAAGGCTGCAGCTCTTCGCGATACCGAGCAGAAACTCACCGAGCAGCGTGCCGAGCGTGAAAAGGCCTGGAAGGAGGGCGACCTCGATTCCGTATCCGTTGTGGACGAGGATGTGATCGCCGAGGTTCTTTCGATGACCACCGGCATTCCGGTGTTCAAGCTGACCGAGGCTGAGTCGGCCAAGCTCCTGCGCATGGAAGACGAGCTCCACAAGCGCGTGATTGGCCAGGACGATGCCATCAAGGCCGTGTCCCAGGCGATCCGTCGTACGCGTTCGGGCCTGAAGGATCCGAACCGTCCAGGTGGCTCCTTTATCTTCGCTGGCCCCACCGGCGTCGGAAAGACGGAGCTTGCCAAGGCGCTTGCCGAGTTCCTGTTCGGGGACGAGGAATCGCTGATCACGCTGGACATGTCCGAGTACCAGGAGAAGCACACGGTCTCGCGCCTGTTCGGTGCGCCTCCGGGATACGTTGGGTACGACGAGGGTGGCCAGCTCACGGAGAAGGTCCGCCGTAAGCCGTTCTCGGTAGTGCTGTTCGACGAGATTGAGAAGGCTCACGCCGATCTGTTCAACTCGCTGCTGCAGATCCTGGAGGAAGGCCGCTTGACCGATTCCCAGGGCCGCGTGGTGGATTTCAAGAACACGATCATCATCATGACCACCAACCTTGGTGCGAAGGAGATCGCGCGTGGCGTGGCTACGGGCTTCCAGTTCGATGAGGACATGCGTGGCACGTACGAGCGCATGAAGTCGCGCGTTCACGAGGAGCTGAAGAACCACTTCCGTCCCGAGTTCTTGAACCGTGTGGACGATACGATCGTGTTCCCGCAGCTCGAGAAGGCTGAGATCCTGCAGATTGTGGATCTGATGATCGGCAAGTTGGATAACCGCCTCGCCGACCAGGGCATGTCGATTGCTTTGACGGATAAGGCGAAGCAGCTGCTCGCGGATCGTGGCTACGATCCGGTACTCGGTGCTCGTCCGCTCCGGCGCGCGATCCAGCGAGATATCGAGGATGTGCTCTCCGAGAAGCTGCTGTACGGCGAGTTTAAGAAGGGCGATACGATCCTGGTTGACGTGGATGAGGACAACATTCCAATGTCGTTTACGTTCACTGGCTACGATTCGGATTACCAGTTGCCGGGCGGTGCCCAGCAGTCCGCTGGAGCCGCTGAGATCGACGGACTGGCCCAGCCTGTGTCGACCGTTCCTGGTGGATCGGATGAAGATGGTGCTGCCACCGCTGGTGAGGGCGAACCGAACCAGGGAGGATCAGGCCCGGCGCTGGCGTAATGCGGCAGTGAAGAATGTAGGAAGGCGGCGAGTTTTCGAAAGAAAACTCGCCGCCTTCCTGTCGTCAAAAGGGCATGTGGGAGTGCGGTGTTTAAGGGGTGCGCGCATAGCGCTGAACCCGCGGATCGTCGGGTTTACAATGGCTGCTTCTGGTGTTGGTGGAATCATTGCCTCGATCGTCCTTGAACGCTACGTGCCGTTGGAAAAGTATCGTGGCGCATGGGTAGAAAAATCATCAACATTTATCGATATTCAAGAAATCTCTTTGTCAATACTCTTAAAAGTGTCGCTGCAATATCCAAAGCAACTACTGAATATGGAGAAAACATGAAGAGAATTGCGTTGACAACCACCGCGATCATCACGAGTATCGGTGTTTTTCTCAGTGCTGCTGCGCCCGCTATGGCTGTCGATAACACGGGTAAAACTGACGATGTTGTCACTGTGAGCGAGGCGAAAGAGGCCATTGACTCGGTTGATGAGTCACTCATTGCTGATGCTGTGAGCGGGGGAGTGAAGGCTCGTGGAAAAACTTACTATGCCAACAACGGAGGCATTGTTGAAATTCCAGATTCTCCACATGAACAGATCAGACTTGCGGGCGGAAGTAATAGTGCCTCGATTGGCGTGACTCTTCCGAAGTCTGAAACTTTAGAGAGGGGAACTGTCGATTCGGAAAACGTCACCACTGAAGTGCCCCGGGTTTTGTTCCTAGGCATTTGCCCTGATTTTTATTTTCTCTGATGTGCTGGCCTTGTGCCAGTACTCGTTTTCGACCTCGACTGGGGGCCGGTAGTCGAGGGTGTGGTGGAGACGAGCCTGGTTCCACCAGTTCACCCACTCGAAGGTAGCGATTTCAACCTCGAGCACATCACGCCATGTGCGGGTATGGATGAGCTCGTTCTTATACGAGCCATTGTCATTCTCAGCAAGCGCGTTATCGTAGGAATCCCCAACCGTCCCGGTCGATGCACTGATGCCTGCATCGAGCAGGCGCTCGTTATACACAATACTGACGTACTGGCTCCCGTGATCCGAGTGATGAATCACCCCGGCAGTTTCCTTCGCGCTGACGATCGCCTGATTCAACGCCTGTAGCGGTAACGCTTCGGTGCGCATGGAATCCGATAACGCCCAGCCGACGATCTTTCGCGAGAATACGTCTGTCACAAAAGCGGCATACACGAAGCCTGTCGCGGTGCGGACATACGTGATATCCGCGACCCACAGCCGATTCGGGCAAGGAGCGCGAAACTCACGCTGGACTAAATCTGGCCTGGTATCTTCTCTTCTGGCTTTGCGTGTCGTGATCGGGGAACGTCCCTTACCCTTGCCCGATACCCCAGCTAGGCGCATGAGCCTCGCGGTTTGTTCCCGACCGATCTGAATTCCGCCACGGCGCAAGGCATGCCACATTTTCCGCACACCGTAGACGCCGTAGTTGCGGCCGTGAACGTCTCGAATGTGCTCCACAAGGCCAGCATCACGAACACTGCGCGTACTCATTCCACGGGCTTTGGATTGGCGGTAACCACGGGAGGTGATGAAACCGCCAACACGGTGAGTATTCAACGTCGTACAAATGAACTCAACCGAAAAACGATCACGATACTCATCAATAAATGCGATCATTTCCGATGTTGGGGGTCGAGTTCCGACGCGAAAAAAGCCGACGCAGCCTTCAACAACTCGTTCGTGTCGCGCAGTTCTTGAACTTCACGCCTAAGCCGAGCATTCTCGGCTTCTAGATCCTCCGGCAAACGCTCAACAACGCGCCCTTCACGCCTAGCTGCCTGCGTCCATTGACGGGCAGTATGCCACGAAACACCCAGCTTCGGTGCAACCACCTGACACGCTTGTTGCAGCGAGAGCCCCTCAGCAAGGATCCGATCCTCCACCAACCGCACAACACGATCCTTTGCGTCCTGATCAAACTTCTTTGGCATAATCCAGATTTTCCCATCTACTCAGACGGAACAAAACCTGGGACACTTCAATTCTGGCAGTCGCGAGGGGATAGACGGAGCCAGCATAACCAACTTTTCCCCTGCGGTGCAGAAGATCCGATGGAGGGAGCGTTAGCTCTCGCGGCGTTCTTTCCATTTGACTACTGCGAGCCAACACAGAAAGAAGACGAGTTGTCCGAAGTACCACCAGAAGAATTCGAGGGGTACGTCTTTCGCCCCATTCAAGAGCCATTCTGTTCCCGTGAACCATAATGTGAGAGGAAGCGGGAGTATGAGGAGTAATGCGACTGAAAATATCATGGCCCCTAACCATGAAGGCTCCGATTTCTTGTTCTTCTTCGTGGGTTTCATATTGCGGTGCTTTTCGATGAGTGCTTGTTTTGCGTGAGAAGTGCCCTCGGTTAAAGGCTATTGTGAAGGCAGGGGTGGGATCTATCGACAAATGTTGATGATTTTCGGGCGCCTCTTGATCGGTGCGGAAACCGTCGGATCCCATTTCATTTGGTTCTACGCTACGCGTTTGGGGCGGATCTCCTCCTGGCGACTTCATAATATTCCACGTAACTTGTTCACAATTTTCCATGTAGGAGGTTCACAATCTTCCGCGTAGGGAGTTCACAATTTTCCATGTAGGAGGTTCACAATCTTCCGCGTAGGGAGTTCACAATTTTCCATGTAGGGAGTTCACAATTTTCCACGTAGGCATTGTTGGCGCAGTGGGTCGGGTTGGGGTGACTGTCGGCGTGGGATCGCCGGCTCGGATTCGTGAGCGAATCGTGAGCGAACATCCGGCTCGGGGTGGAAAGCACCAACGCGTCCGGGGTGGAGAATAGGGACATGAATTTTTCTCCTCGATCTGCGATGCTCCTCGCGCTGTCGCTCGCGGCCGGCGTCGTGCTCATCGCCCTCGCCGTCCGCCAGCTGCGCCGCGGACGCTCGCTGCGCGCCGGCGTCGCCGTCGTGCTGGCTGCGCTCCTGCTCCTTTCGGGAGCCGCGCTCCAAAAGAACCGTGTCACACAAGGTCCGCTCACGTGGGACGGCGTCGCGGCAACGATCTGGCCCAAGCCGATCGCCGCGCCCAGCGCGAAGCCGCTGACAAAGAAAGAGGGGAAAGCCGACGGCATCCTCTCCGACACCGGCGAGGGCTGGATCGCGCCGAAACTTGCCAAAGCGTGGGGAAAGGCGCCGAACCCGGAATACAAGGCGGACCTGAAAGAATTCCACCCCGAAGGTGCCGGAACAACTGGCACCTACTTCACCACCACGTGGAAGGGGCCGCAGTCGGGCCTGAAAATGGACGTGATCGTGTGGGCGCCAAAGGGCTGGCAAAAGCTGCATGGCCTCGGCGTGATTGAGATGCTCCACGGGTATCCGGGCGGCATCTCTGGTGTGCCGGCGGCAATGAAGTTTGATCAGCAGATGACGGACTACATCGCAAAGAATCTGATTCAGCCCTCTGTGATTGTATTGCCGCTCTTGCGTCCAGATGGTGCCCCGACCCGCGCGTTCGATTTCCCAGGAGAGCCGAAAGTGGGAACGTGGGCCGCGCGCGACATCCCGGCGATGATTGCCAACAATTTCCCGGTGTCGCGTGCGAAAGACATGTGGACTCTCGCCGGCGTTTCCGAGGGTGGATACACGGCTCCTGCGCTCGCGGTGCTCGCGCGCGACACGTTCGGCGCGGCTGTTTCGCTCTCGGGGACGAATAACGCTGAGTATGGTCCGCTCGCACAGGCGCCTGAAGACGTCCAAGCTCAGATGGCGCTCACCTCGCTCCTTTCGAAGGCTCCTGATCTCGCTGTTTACGCCTATTCGGGTGGTGCCGAGCCGAAGTCGAACAAGCTGCTCACACAACTCGCGGCCATGGCAAAGCGCCCCGGCGTCACCACCCTGTTTCGCGACGCGGGCCGTGGCCACGGCTGGGACACCTGGAAGCATGCATTCCCGGGCGTGATGAAATGGGTAGGCAGTGTGCAAAAGAACAAGGCCAAGACGGAGGTTGCCGCGGTAGCGAAACCGCCGGCGAAGAGCGCCCCCGTGGCGGCGGAAGAAAAGAACATGCATGGCATTTACGCGGTGACGGGCGCGGCGAGCGCGCTTGCGTTGGCGTTGTTCGGCTGGCGCGTGTGGATCTGGCGACGCCGGAGTGCGGCCGACGACGGTGTGGCGGCTCGTCGTGGAGTTCCCGTCGGGCGCCATGGAAGCGAAACGGTCAACAAGGCGTCAAATGAGAATGGTGGCTCATCGATGGCAGCCGAGCCCGCGAGGGTGGGGATCGGCGCGAAGGTAGCGCGATTCATCGGCTGGGACATGCTTGCCACCGTGCTGGTTGTGGCGGCTGTGTTCGTGTGGCTCGTGCTTGCGCTGAACTTGTGGGGGCAGTGGCTGCGAAGCGAAGAGGATATCCTCGGGCTGCTCATCCAGCTCGGGCTTCCGTACGACGGCTGAGCCGCGCTCCACCGATCCTTCTGATATGAGGTGAGCACCGGCGTCGGGAAAGTGTTCGCTAACGCTGGGCGAAACGTGCGCACCGGCGTCGGGAAAGTGTTCGCTAACGCTGGGCGAAACGTGCGCACCGGCGTCGGGAGTGGAAGCGAAAAGTGCGCGAGCGAAAAGTGTGGGCCGCGGAAAATCCGCGGCCCACACCCATGCACATATTCAGGAAATCAATGAAACGCGCCCTCGCACTGCGCGCACATTGGGTCAGGCGCGAGTGGCCTCGATGTCGAGGTTCACGGTGATCTTGTCGGCAACGAGGATGCCGCCGGTCTCCATCGGAGCAGAGAACGAAACGCCGTAATCCTGGCGGTTAATCACGAAGGAGCCTTCGAAACCGATGCGCTCGTTGCCCATCGGGTCCTTGACCGGGCCGGCCCAATCGAGCTCGACTTCAACTTCCTTCGTGGTTGCCTTGATTGTGAGGTTGCCGGTGACCGTCACCGTGCCTTCCGCAACCTCAACCTTGGTCGACTCGAAGGACATTTCCGGGTAGTTCTCGGTGTCCAGGAAGTCTCCCGAACGCACGTGCTTGTCGCGCATCTCGTTCTCGGTGGTGAAGGATTCGGTCTTTGCCACGATCTTGACGGAGGAGTTGTTCGGGTTGGCGCCATCAATGTTGATGCCGCCTTCCTTCTCGGCGAACTCGCCGCGAACCTTCGAGATCATTGCGTGGCGCGCTGCGAAACCGAGGCGCGAGTGCGCTGCGTCGATGTTCCAGGTGCCGTTGAGTTCAGTAAAGTCTGCCATTTTGATCCTTTGAAAATTGTTGGATGACGAACCGGGGCTGTTGCCTGCCGGTCGGAGATCCGGGTGGATCCGCTGAAAATTATAATATTGAAGATTGAACTAAAAAGCAAGGAGAAAATTCAACCAAAATCGCTGGAGTTTTGCTCGTATAGCTGTGAAGTGGCGATCTCGCACCGTTTTGTGTGGGGGTGTGACGTCGGACGCCATGCTGTTCGCGCAGGTGAGGCGTGTGCAGGGATGAGTTTCGGCGGTGTGGAGGAGGCTCTTCCACAACGCGTGAAGTCAACGTGAGCCGTGCGCCGGCGTCGACCATCAGGGGAACGAAAGCCCGCGGAATGACCCCGCCTCCACGCCCGGCGTCGTACCCTAGGACGTGTCCGAAAGGGAGGGAAAATGTTCTCACCAACGTCGCTCGCCGTACTCGCAGTGCCAATCGCCGGCGCCGTCGCGCTCGCCGCTGGCGCAACCCGCGCACTCCGGCAAGGGAAGGGAAAGCGCGTCGCCGCGCTCGTCGCAGGAACGGCCGTGCTCGCAACCTCCGCGGTCGGGCTCCAACTCAACCGCGTCACCTACCACGTTGAAAGCTGGGGAGGGCTCGCGAAAGCCATCTTCTCGCCGCCGCCGGATCCCGAGCCCCTCCCATTTGCGGAAAAACCACGAGTCTGGGACGGCGAAACCGACCCGACCTACCGCGTCGAAAAAACGCCATTCACGCCGCACGGAGTTAAAAACCCCGCCGGAACGTTCTACGCCGTGAAGTACCGCGGGCCGCAGTCGGGGCTCTCGCTACCCGTCACCGTGTGGATGCCGGCCGGAGCGGACAACGCTCGCGACCTCGCCGTACTCGAAATCCTCCCCGGATTCCCCGGAAACCCGCCCGCGATCCCGCGCCAACTCGATCTCGACCGTGTGCTCAGCACAGCGATCGATGCGGGGGCGATGCCACCCACCGCCGTCGTCATCCCGCACGTCGCCCTTGACCGGCTCGAACCCGACGGATTTGACCTGCCAGGCCGCCCCAAAATCGGAACCTGGATCGCGCGCGACGTGCCCGCCATGATGGCCGCGAACTTCCCCGTCAGCCGAGAACCGGCGAAGTGGACCATCGGCGGCATGAGCGCCGGTGGCTACATCGGCCCCGCGCTCGGCGCCTACACGCCCGACACCTTCGGCAACATACTGTTCTTCTCCGGCTCGAACGAGCCCGAACTCGGCGGGCTCGTGCACTCCAGCGACGCCGTGAAGACGCAGTACTCGGTGGTGAACTTGATCAAGCAGCGGCCCGACATGAACGTGTGGGCGTACGCTACCGGGCATGAATACGGCGGCACGCGCACGCTCGTTGGACTCGCCGACCTCGCGACAGTGGGGGAGCGCACCGGCTCCACGGCGCTCGTTTTCGATCAGAAAGCGATCCACAACTGGGACACCTGGGGCAGAGTATTCCCGCAGGCCGTTGACTGGCTCGGCACAGTGCTCGGCGGGCAACGGGCCGACTCTGTCGATTTGCCGGCCGCGGCGCGAACGGTTGCTGAGGCTCGGGGGCCCGGCCGTGGCGGAATCTACGCTGTGATCGGGGCGGTGGTTGCGCTCGGGGCGGCTGGCCTGGGTGGGCGCTGGTGGTACTGGCGCCGGCGCGGTGCTGGCACGGATCCAGTGGCTGGTTCGGGTGAGAGCTTGGGCGTGGGCTTGGGCGCGGCTGGCGAAAACCGCACCGGGCGGGCCGGAAGCTGGACGAAAGCCGTTGCACCGGCGTCGGGCGGAAGTTGGCTCTCGCGGCTGTTGATCTGGGATGGCGGTGCCGTGCTGCTCGGCGTGATCGGGGGAACGCTCCTACTCGTGGCACTCGCGAACCTGCGGATGGAGATCGTGCGCAACCAGGACGACCTCCTCACCCTCCTGATCTTCCTCGGATACAACTACTAGCCTCGCGAGATTGATCAGTGGCTTAACTCGGCGGATGATCGTCCTCGGATACAACTACTAGCCACTGCACAGTGGAAGAAGGAGCGAAGCGATGAGTGCTGTGAGTCCGCGGTCGCTACCCGTGATTTTTCTGTTGATCGCGCTCGCCGTGGTGGTGGCGGCGTTCGCAGTTCGAAACCTGCACCGCGGGCGTTCGGTGCGGGCTGGGGTGGCCGTTGTGCTCGCCTCCGTGCTCCTTCTTAGCGCAGTGGGTGTGAGCCTGAATCGCACGATCTACCACAAAAGCTCGTGGGCCACGGTGGCGAAGAATATCTTATTGCCGCCGGCGGCTGGTACGGGGACTGGCGAACCGATCCCGTTCGCGCCACGCTCGCCACTGTGGGAAGGCAAACCAGATCCGCGCTACACCGTAAAATACGCGCCGATCACGCCCGCTCACGTGAAAAATCCGCGAGGTGAGTTTTACACGATCACCTTCACCGGGCCGGAATCAGGGATCCGGCTCGAAACCACCGTGTGGCTGCCGAAAGCGTGGCGTGCGATGAAGGAACTCGCAGTGATCGAGATTCTCCCCGGCTACCCTGGCGCTCCGCCTGCCATCCCGCACCAGATCAACGTTGACGGAGTGATGACGTCCGCGATCAATGCGGGCCGGATCGCGCCCACAATGGTGGTGATTCCGCATGTGAACGCGGACAAGGCGGAGCCGGATGCGCTCGATCTGCCAGGCCGTCCGAAAATCGGAAGCTGGGTGGCGCGCGATATTCCCGCGATGGTGCTTGCAAACTTTCCTGCGAGCACCGATCCAGCGAAATGGACCCTCGCCGGAATGTCTGCCGGCGGTTACAACGCCCCCGCGATCGCCGCTTACACTCCCGATACGTTCGGTAATGCGATGTCGTTTTCTGGTACGGACCTGCCAAACCTGGGAGGGCTCAAGCACTTAACGCCCGAACTTCAGGCGAAGTATTCGGTGAGCGAGCTCGTGCGGCGCGCTCCGGATCTGAACGTGTGGGCATTCGCTACCGGGAGTGACCCGCTTTCTGCGGAAGCTGTTGCGGGCTTAGCGGCAGTTGCGCCTGGGCGGACAGGCTCCACGTACCTCGTGTACTCGCTCGGCGAGTTTCACAAGTGGGCAATCTGGGGAAAGCATTTCCCTCAGGCCGTCGACTGGCTTGGGAAGACTCTTGCGGGGGAGAAAGTCTCACGAACGGCGTTGCCGGGTTTTGTGGCGAATACGTATCGGAATGTTCCGCGAAATATGTGGCCGATCTATGCGGTAGTTGGCCTCGTTGTGCTTGCGGGTGTTGGCCTACTTGCGTGGCGGTTCCGCGCGCGCAGACCAGGGACAGTGCTGGGGCGGATGAAGGGGCACGCGCCGGCAAACGTTTCGGATCGGGAGAGAGCAGGGCAAACACAAGTGCAACATTCTGGTTCACGGTCTGCCCGAGCCGGAGTTATTCTCGATGTAGTGGCGGTGACGGTAGCGATTGTCGGGCTCACACTCGTGTGGATGGTGCTCGCGAACCTCCAATTAGATCTTGTGCGTAGCCCGCAGAATCTGGGGAGGCTGTGGGACGGGCTCAAGATTTTCGAAACGGTACACCGCGTCGGGTAACGGTTCACCGCTTCGGTTGATGCAGGGCCCGATCCGGGCTTACTTCGCCCGCCGGTTGATGAGCTCTGTTGCCCGCGTCGTGGTGGCAATTCTGCTGATACTTCGGCTACCTAAAATTTTGGTTCGAAAAATGATGGTTCGAGCCTTATATAGGCCCGAACCATCAAAAAACCGCCCAAAATTTTAACCGAGCCGGGTAGTGGTGGTTTGCGGCGCCGGTTGACGCGCTCCGTGGCGGGGCGGTGTTAGTGGGAGAGCGTTTATGTTGCGTGTGAGCAGTATGAGTGCGGTGACAGCGAGTGCTGGGATGATGATCGCGGTCCAGATGGTGGTGAATGCGGAGTATTGGGCGGTTGCTAAGACATGGCCAGCCCCGTAGAGTGCTGCGCCAATGGCGAGTGGCCAAAGTGGTCGGCGGTTTCGCGCGTTGAGGTATGTGTAGTAGACAAGTGGGGTGAGCCCGAGCCATTGGAGATAGTCGGAGTTTTCGATGAGGAGCGCGTCTGAAAAGACGGATGCGATGGCAGCGAGGCCAGCTGCGAGCAGGGTTGTAGTGATGAAGGAGCCTTTGGTAGCCGCAGTGCTGACGAGTTGATTCAAGATGCGGTTGCTCCTCCACAGTGGCGTGAGGAAAAAGATAGCGCCGGTGATGAGGAAAAAGGGGATGAATCCGTTGCTCCAGATGGTTTGGCCACGGATGGGGCCGCCGATGGTGGGGCCGAGATGAACGGAAAAGTTCCACGTAGCATGTGCGGCGACGAGGGCCCAGGGGGATCCTCCGCGTGAGAGGTAGATTATCGCAAAAATTCCGAGTGCGCTGATGGGAATTACGTAGGGGATGGATCCGTAGTGGAGGTGGAGGAGGCAACGAGCAATGACCAAGACCGTGAACAATGCAAGGCGGCCTTGGCGCAACCGTGAGATCGCGTAGAAGCACACAGCCCAGCATGCCTCCTCGCCAGCACCTCCGGCGGCAACCGCGATTCCTGTAACCAGGGGTGGCGGAGCCCAAGATGGTCGTATCGACATAAGCTCAGTGAAGTCGGAAAATAACCATGAGCCACCGGGCAGTGAAGCAATTGCAGCGAGAGTGCTTAATAGTGTGATCCACAAGGAATTTACTGCGAAAAATCCAACAATCGCGACAAAAAAGGGGAGTACTTTCTTGGTTGGCTTGCCGTGAATGAGATTTCCTTCCAGTCGGACGACTAACAGAGCGGCGAAGCCGACCACTGCATGGAGTATGGCGAGAACGAAGAATCCTGCTGGGCTGTCGTAACCGAATGGATGAGGGTATTGATCGGCGAATGTTCGAGGAGAGACGAAAATCCAAACTCCTCCTAGCACGTCTTCCAATAGCAAGAATGCACATAGTCCGGTGAATATGTTTTGGAGCGTTCTCTGGTACTTCATTTGCTACCCTCCTCGTCGTGAAAATTTGGGCGGTGGGAGGAGTGCGAACTCCTCCCACCGCCATGATTACTGTTCTTCTTTGTGCTCAAATGGGCATGCCCAGCTGTTACCAGCACGGATGCACTTGTTGCAGACAAGCGTTCCAGGAATCTGCCCCGGGATATTAGTGCCTGGTGCTACAACCCAACACTTGCTTGGATTTGGTGGTAGAACTCCAGCGTTAGCTGGTAGTGCTGTGGCAAGCATTCCTCCAGCTGCGAGAAGAAAGCTAAAAGTGAGTGCCTGAAGTTTTTTTCTAGACATATTTCCTCATTCCGTGGGTTTGTGCTCAACGCATCGTTGCGTTGTCCGAAAGATTAGCAAGAGGGGAGCCATTCTAAATTATGGAAACGAAGACCGTTATTGACTTGTTATTTTTCCGCGTGAGTATGTGGAAGGGGGAAATGGTACCGAGTACCACTTTCTTGCTTGCCGGCCGTTCGTACACTCTCGGGCCGGGACTAGGATAGTGAATGTCATTGTTGGTGGGTCGATAGTGGCTGAGGTTTGGTGTGGCTCTGTTTGTTTCAGCGATAGCGGTGCAAGATCTGGAGGAAGAGTGGAACGAATGCTTCCCAGTCATCCCAGCCTTGTGTGAAACTCACACGGGTGACATCGAATCCGGCTGCTTGGAGGCGGCAATCTCGCTCGCGGTCGTGTTCATATTCCTTCTGTCCGGCATGATGGGCAACGGAATCAGCTTCGATAACGTGGTGATGACCGTGGAGGATGTCTGCTCGGATTCCCGGAAGAAGTTCGACTTGTTGTCTGAAATGGAATCTGTGGCTTCGAAGAAAGTGGGAGATGCGTGTTTCGGTCCCGGATTCCGACAGGGGTGAGGCGTCGCGCAAAATGAGCGATTTTTGCTTCGATAGCCGCGCGCGAAGCGCTTCGACCCACGTGTGTGAAACAAGGCGGAGATTTAGTGCTGATTCCACCAGTACTAGCGCTGTCAGTGGAGAATGTGTCCGTACCGCTTGCTCGAGGGCATCTTCCATCGGCATGAGTAACTTGTCGCGTTCCCACAAACCTTCCGGATTCCATATCGCACCACGATGAGAGATGATCGGAACGGTTGTTTTCGATTGGGCGTTGTGAACTTGCGCTTTCTTCTGGCCTGCGCGAAGCGCCAGATGGATCTTACCGGTTTCTTCAGGCGGGACCCACAATCCGTATTCGCTAAGCGCGCTACAACATCCAAGTTGAGTATTGGAGATCATCGCCGTGCGATACTGTTCAGGGATATCGCGCTGACCATCGGAATACCAGCCGTGTCCGTGCCTGACGAGCACTCCGTTTCTATGTGCGCGAGCAATTTGGGCTTCAGTGACAAAGCCGAGCTCTCCAAGTTCATGCCGACGATACACATTGGGGATCATGCCGATAACTTATGCGAAAACGAATTTTTGGCCGCAAGGTTTTCCACAGCAAGCCGCTGTGAGCGATACTTCAGGCACCTAAAATTTTGGTTCGAAAAATGGAGGCTCGTGCCGTATATGGGCTCGAACTTCCAAAATAGCGCCCAAAATTTTAGCCGCACCGAGTACAGGCGTGAATATCAGCGGTGCATGAGGATCAGGGATTCTGAGTAGGGTGCTTTTCGCTGGCTGATGTGCGCATTTTCATCCATCGGTCGCCGGCTTCGATGAGGGCGTAGATGCCGAGCAGTCCCATTCCCACTTCAGTTAATTCGAAGCCAGCGAAGAGCGAGAGCCCAAGGGCGATGACTGCTCCTAGTGCCGCGACAAGTTGAACTGTGGCCAATACAAATCGCATCCTGAAATAACCTTCCGTATCAGAACTGTGCATGAAATCCGAGGCGCCGGTGCGTTCTTCAACGTGAAAACTCGAGTGAAAAGCGCCGTTGCATCGCGGTTCAATTCTCTCACGATCGCGTCAGGAAAAGGTAAATACTTTGGGCACCTAAAATTTTGGTTCGAAAAATGGAGGCTCCTGCCGTATATGAGCTCGAACCATCAAAAAACCGCCCAAAATTTTAGCCGCACCGAGTACAGGCGTGAATATCGACGGATGTGAAACGAATGTGGCGTTCAACGGTGCCGATTACGTGCTCTGTGCTTCGCCCCTTGCCTCGCCGCTTGCCAAGATCTGAGGCGCCGGATCGTGAGTTCATGCTTACTTCGTCCGACGGTTGATGAGCTCCGTGGCAAGACCCGTGGCGAGGATCCCGGCGAGCACCGCAGCTGGTAGTGCGAGCGGCGTCAGGTGCACGAGGGCGACACCGATCAGCGGCGGCATGAAAGTTTGCCCAATATAAGCACCCGCAATCTGCTGCCCCATCACGCGTTGCGTGCGGATCACGCCGAAGCGCTGCGCAGTTTCCTTCACCATCGTGGGATAAATCGGCGCGTAGCCAAGGCCAATCAACACCAATCCGATCGATGCAGTCACTTCCGAGGCGGGCAGCATCAGTAGTGCGCCCAAGGCTGCTACCACGAACCCGATTCGCATGATCACGCGGTTCGAGATCCATTTTGCGGCGACGCCCGCACCGAGCCGCCCGAGCGTGAGTGCGATAAAAATCGCACCGACCCGCGCCGCCGCGACGTCTGGTGAAGTCCCGAACCGGCTCACGAGGAACGTCGCGCCCCACAGTCCGGCCCCCACTTCCACAGCTGAGTAGAAAAAGAACCCGACGAGCGCCGGCAAGAGCAGCCCGTGCTCGGACCCAGCCGTTTCACTCGACCTTGGCGCCTTCGCCGACGCCGGTGCGCTCGTTACGTCCGGCGCCTTGCCACAGGAAGCGGTCTCGTTGGTCCGCATAATGGTAGCGCTGGCGTCGGCCCTGTTTTGTGACCTTTCCACGCTCGCAGGCTCTGCTAAAGCGTTCAGGTGCTCGCCGTTGCTTTCAGCGTCCCCAGATCTGGCCACCGGATCCGACGGCCCGGCGGGCGCGTTCTCCCAGGCCCTTCGCGAGAGCGCAAAAATCGCGAGCAACCCGAGCTGGATGAGTGCGAGCGCTACGTAAGCTCCGCGCCAGGTGCCGATGCTGAGGAAGAATCCCATGATGAGCGGGCCTGCGGAGGCACCGATTCCCCAGCAGGCGTGGAGGAAGTTCATGTGTGTGGAGGAAAAGTGAAGCGCGGCGAAAGAGTTCATGGCCGAATCGATCGCACCTCCGCCGAGCCCGAGCGGGATGGTCAGCGCCAGCACCCACACGAGGCTTGGCGCTGCCGCATATCCGAGCAGCGACGCCGACGTGAGCAGGATCGATACCGCAGAAACGGCGAATGTGCCGAACTTGCGCAACGCCCACGCGCTGGTGAGCGCGGAGACGATCGTGGAAAACGTGGCCATCATTGAGATGAGGCCAACGGATTCGCTGCTCGCGCCGAGCGCTGGCCCGATCACGGGCCACCCGGAGCCGATCACTTGGTCGGGCAGGCCGAGTGAAATAAAGGTGGCGTAAATTATCGCAAGCAGGAGGCTCATGTGCCCAGTCTACGAGGGAGCGCTCTCACTCGCCCGCCTGCCGTCACTCCCGTTGCCTGCCTGCTCGCCCCTAGATACCGCGAGCTGCTGCCCAGCGCGAGAGTTCGTGCCGGTTCGAGAGCTGGAGCTTACGCAACACGGCAGAAACATGCGTTTCTACTGTTTTGATCGAGATAAAAAGCTCGGAGGCGGTTTCGCGGTAGGTGTATCCGCGCGCGATCAGTCGCATGACTTCTTGCTCGCGTGCCGAAAGCAAGTCGAGTTCGGCGTCGCTCACTGCCGTGCTTTCCCCGCGGAACGCGTCCAGCACGAATCCGGCCAGGCGCGGAGAGAAGGCTGCGTCTCCGCTGGCCACGCGCCGGATCGCTTCCTCGAGTTCCTCTGCGCTTACGGCTTTTGTCACATAGCCGCGGGCTCCGGCGCGGATCACGGCCACGACGTCGTCGGCGGCATCGGAGACCGACAGCGCCAGGAATGTTGTGGGTACTTTGCGCCCCAGTACGGCGCGCGCCACTTCGGCGCCGCCGCCACCGGATCCGCCCGGGAGGTGGACGTCGAGGAGGACGACGTCGGGCGTGCGGCTCGCGTGGGTGGTGAGCGCCGAGATGGCCGCGTCCACGCTGTCGGCTTCGCCGACGCATTCGATGCCGTCGAAGGCGTCGAGCTGGCTGCGAACACCAGCCCGCACAAGCGCGTGG
Source organism: Arcanobacterium wilhelmae (assembly GCF_029632765.1). Taxonomy (NCBI): domain Bacteria; kingdom Bacillati; phylum Actinomycetota; class Actinomycetes; order Actinomycetales; family Actinomycetaceae; genus Arcanobacterium; species Arcanobacterium wilhelmae. Next base: position 1,690,809 of record NZ_CP121247.1, on the reverse strand, counting down.
TCGTCCACGATGAATACTGAAATCATTGTCTGCCTCCTATTCGCATTCTCACTTCAGTTCCGCCGCTGGGGAGTGGGGAGCGAATCTCTACCTCGCCGCCGGCGCCCTCGATTCGCCCGCGGATCGAATCGCGGATCCCGGCTCGATCCGGCGGGATCGATGCAGGGTCGAAACCGGCGCCGCGATCGCGCACGAACACTTCACACTCCTGATCGGACAGTTCGGCAAACAGCGAGATCTTCCCGCTCGCGTGCTTCGCCGCATTGGTGAGAGCCTCGCGAACCGCGCCCGCAAGCGCCCGCGATGCCGACGTCGGGGCCGTGTCCCCGCTGGCCACCACGTCGATCTCCACGCGGAACGTTCGCTCAACCTCGCCGGCTACGCGCCGAATCTCTTCGGCCACCGACGTGCCTTCCTGCGCGCGATCAGAATAGAGATATCGGCGCAGATCGTGCTCCTGGGTGCGTGCGAGAGCGGCCACTTCTTCCGGGTCGCCCGCTCGCGCGCGGATTAACGTCAGGGTTTGCAGGACCGAATCGTGCAGGTGTGCGGCGATATCGGCCCGCTCCGATTCGCGGATCGTGCGCTCGCGCTCGTAAAACAGCTGATTTTTGTTGCGCAGCAACACCCCCGCAAGTACCACGCCCACTGCCACGAGCATCGCCACGGCAACCACCACACCAGAAACAGTGGCCCGCCAGCCCAGTGCGTTCGTTGTGAAGAGAAGCGCACCCACCGCGGTCACAGCGGCACCCGTGATCGTCCAGCTCACCGACACCGATTCCCCCGGCTGCGCCCACGCGATCCCGGCGCCGATCACGATCACGAGGAATGGCACAACGAGGTTCGTGGGAATCACGGTTCCCAGCGCTTCAACGAGCGCAAGAACCGCACCGGCACCAAGGAAAAACAGAGCCACAGTAACGAGTGTTTTGCGCGACGGCGTAGCGGCCCGCTTTTGCATGCGCTCGCCGAGTCTTGGCGCGAGACGCGCCCCGGCGTCGGTACCGTGGGCGTTTGGAACCATGAAAGCGAGCAGTGCATATGCAATCGCTCCGGCGCCGTAAAACCCGCACGCGAGCAGGAATCCCGCGCGCCACAGGGCTGCACTGCCGCCGAGGTGCACGGCCACCCCTTGCGCCACACCGGCCAGGATGCGCGGGTGACGCCGCTCGAGCGGTGCGCGCTCAGGTACGCCTGGGGCCCGCAGATACGAAAAGTCAGTGTTGCTCACGCACATATTGTCGCATGCAGTGCGCCGGCCGCGGCTCCCTGAGTGCGCGAATCAGGGGTGAATCAGGGTGGTACCCCATATCGCGAAGCGCCACGCTTTGCCACGATTGGGTCATGAACATTTTTGACTCGATGAGGAAATCGCCGTTGCGCCGCACTCCGGACGGCTACCTTGGCGGTGTATGTGCCGGGTTGGCGTACCGATGGAACGTGTCGCCGTTGCTGGTTCGTGTGGGCGCGCTCGCATTGGCGTTCGTTGGCGGCCTGGGCGTGCTCGCCTACGGCCTCGCATGGCTGTTCGTGCCGATGGCCGGCGACGACCAGATCGAACTCGAATTGGCGCTCAATCGCAAGGTTTCGGGCCGGTTCCTTGCGGCTCTCGCGCTCGCGGTTGTCGGCCTGGTGGCGTTCCTTTCGCGCCACTTCCTTGCGCTTGTTGCGGTGGTGGTGTTGGCTGGCGTGGCGCTGCTGATCGCGAAGCGTGGCGACGCCGGTGCGCCAGCTGGCGCCGGGGCCCCCGACGCCGGTGCGGCTGGCAACGCAGGAGCCCCTGGTTTCGCTGCTGACGCCGACGCTCCGACGGAACAGTTCGCGTCTGACACTCCGACGGAAGTTGTCGGCCCTCAGCCGCAGATCGCGCAGGCAGCGTACTCCGATTATTCCGCGCCAACCGAGGACTTTGGCCAGGCTCATTTCGGCGCGCAGCAACCGGTGCCGCCGATCGCGCCAACCGCGCCGCGCCCGAATCTCTGGAACCGTTACACGGCCTCGCCGAAGGTGTCGGCCACCTATATTTTCGGCACTCTTGCGTTGGCGGCGCTCGCAGCAGCAATCGTGGTGATCGTGATGGGCTTGAGCGTGGCGTCCGCCGCGATCGCGGTTGGCGCGGCCGCCATCGTGACGGGCGTTTCGCTGGTGACGGCGGGCGCTCGCGGACGGCGTGGCACATGGCTGACAGCTGCGAGCGTGCTGGCTGCGGCCATTACCCTCCCGCTGGTGCCGTTCGCGTACTTCCTGCCCGAGCGTGTGGCTCATGCTACGGACGTTGCTCTGTTTTCGTCGACGTCGGAGCCGACGCGGGCCGCACTCGTTGCGCGAGGTGCGTTGGACGTGAGCACGCTCCCTGACGGCGCCCATATTTCCGCCGGTGCAGGGCGCCTCGATCTCCATGTTGATCCGTCCGACCCTGTGATCCTCGAGATCACAACGGTTGGTGTCGTGGACCTGGATGGTGCCGACGGCTGGAATATTTCCGGCGACGGCACGGCGATGGTGAGCGAGGAACCGGGCGGAGCGATGGGCCCCGGCGCTGGCCGCGACGGACGCGGCGATGGCCAGGGCATGCCTGGCCGAGGTGACGGCCCTCGAGGAAACAATGATCGCGACGGCGGCCCAGGTGGGCCTGGGCCGATGGGGGGCGATCGCCGTGGTAACGCTGACGGCTCGCAGGCTGGCAACGCCCGCCCTGACGGCCCGCGTGATGGGCGTGGTGAGGGCCCGCGCGAGCGGCGCCACATTAGCCCGCGAAACCACGTGAAGATGTCGGTCACGCTTGGAAATCCGGGGGCGGCAACCGACCCTGACCGCGCCCGAAGGATCAAGATCGAGCTCGGCTTCGGGCGCGTGAACGTTACGGACAAAATCGCATCCGCGCCGCTGACACCGGGCAACGATTCCAGCCCGGCCCCGACGTCGTCTGCGACGTCGGAACCGACCACAAAGCCGAGCGAATCGGCAAGCCAGCCCTCGCCGTCGGCGTCGGCGACTTCAAAGTAAGAAGGAGAAGGTCATGAAGATTGGTGTGATGTTGTGGGGTGCGCTGCTCGTGATCTCGGGCGTGTTCGCGATCCTCGTGGGCACGGGAGTGAATGTTTCTGGCTTTGCGCTGGTGGTGGGGCTGCTTCTGATTCTCGCCTCGATATTCGTGGTGGCGGCGTTTATTCCGGCCATGATGAACGACGGCGATGAGCATTCCACGGAGCTGCCGACGCCGTTGGCAAGCTAGGGTTTGAAACGTACGATGGGCGTTTTTCCGGGTTTTCCTGGGGGAACGCCCATCGCCGCGCGTGAAGGGGCTAGCTGGGACTTGGGGCCCGACGTCGGGTGCGTGTTAGGAGTCACAAGTGTTAAACTTGGGAACGGATTCAGTGCCGAATCTGTGAAGTCGATGCGGCCCACAGCGTATCAGGGGCCGCTCCCAATGGAGGGAATTACATGACGAAGTACGTATACGCGTTCGCCGAAGGCGACAAGGATATGAAGGATCTCCTCGGCGGAAAGGGCGCGAACCTTGCCGAGATGACGAAGCTGGGCATGCCGGTGCCTCCCGGATTCACCATTACTACTGAGGCATGCCGCACCTATCTCACCGAGGGTGCAGTGCCGGATTCCCTCAACGTTGAGGTGACGAAGTCGATCCGCGACGTCGAGCAGGCGATGGGCAAGGATCTGGGAGATCCCGCAAACCCGCTGCTCGTGTCGGTGCGTTCGGGTGCGAAGTTCTCGATGCCGGGCATGATGGAAACCGTGCTCAATATTGGCCTCAACGACGAGTCGGTGGTCGGGCTTGCTGAGCAGTCGGGCAACGAGCGCTTCGCATGGGATTCCTACCGCCGCCTGATTCAAATGTTCGGCAAGACGGTGATGGATGTTGACGGCGATCTGTTCTCCAATGCGCTTCACGGCCTGCAAGAGCGCAACGGCTACGCCGGCGATTTGGACATGACTACCGAGGATCTCAAGGGCCTCGTGGCCGAGTATAAGGAGATCTTCCGAAACGCTACGGGCCAGGATTTCCCGCAGGATCCACGCAAGCAGCTGGATCTGGCCGTGGAGGCCGTCTTCCGTTCCTGGAACACTGAGCGCGCGCAGATCTACCGCCGTCGTGAGCATATCCCGCACGATCTCGGCACGGCTGTGAACGTTCAGACCATGGTATTCGGCAACATGGGTGAGGGCTCGGGTACGGGCGTGGCGTTCACGCGCGATCCGTCCACCGGCCAGTCGGGCACGTACGGCGACTACCTGGAGAACGCCCAGGGCGAGGACGTGGTGGCGGGCATCCGCAACACCCTGTCGCTGGAGGATCTGGCGAATATTGATCGCGAGGCGTACGATCAGCTGATTTCGATTATGAAGACGCTGGAAACCCACTACCGCGATCTGTGCGACATCGAGTTCACGGTGGAGCGCGGCAAGCTGTGGATGCTTCAGACCCGCGTGGGTAAGCGAACGGCTGCCGCCGCGTTCCGTATCGCGGACCAGCTGGTGAGCGAGAAGCTCATTACCCGCGACGAGGCGCTCACCCGTGTCACGGGCGCGCAGCTCACGTCGTTGCTGTTCCCGCAGTTCGATCGCTCGGCCGCTCCGAAGCCGATCTCCTCGGGTATGCCCGCATCGCCGGGCGCTGCTGTGGGCGAGATCGTGATGGATAACGCCACCGCCGTCGAGCGTACTGAGGCCGGCGCGTCTGTAATCCTGGTTCGCCGCGAAACCAACCCGGACGATCTGCAGGGAATGGTTGTGTCCTCGGGTGTTCTCACAGCCCGCGGCGGCAAGACCTCCCACGCGGCAGTGGTGGCCCGCGGCATGGGCCGCACCGCTGTGGTTGGCGCGGAGGATCTGCTGGTGAACGAGGCCGAGGGCACGCTCACGATCAAGTCCTCGGGCACGGAGCTCAAGGTTGGCGACGTGATTTCGATCGATGGAACCACGGGCGAGATCTTCCTCGGCTCGGTTCCGGTCTCGGATTCGCCGGTGACCACCTACATCGCTCACGGCCTGGAGGCCGGCCTGGCAGCCTCGCCGGATGAGGATACGAAGGAACTGGTCACGGCCGTGCACCACATCCTCACCCATGCGGATAAGACGGCCACAATGAAGGTGCGTGCGAACGCGGATACGCCTGAGGATGCTCAGCGCGCTCGCGATTTCGGTGCTACCGGCATTGGCTTGACACGTACCGAGCATATGTTCCTCGGCGATCGCCGCGTGCTGATCGAGCGCCTGGTGCTTGCGAAGAACCAAGAAGAGCGCGAGGCCGTGTTTGCTGAGTTGCTGCCGCTTCAGCGTGAGGATTTCAAGGGTATTTTCTTGGCGATGAACGGCCTGCCGGTCACGGTTCGCCTCATTGATCCGCCGCTTCACGAGTTCCTCCAGGATCTGACCGAAGCGAAGGTGAAGCTCGCGGTCAAGAGCGCCAAGGGCGAGGACGTGTCCGAGGGCGAGCGCCAGATGATGGCCGCGATCGAGGCGAACCACGAGCAGAACCCGATGCTGGGTCTGCGCGGCGTGCGCCTGGGCCTGAAGATGCACGGACTGTTCGAGATGCAGGTGCGCGCGGTGGCTGAGGCTACGGCGGCCCTCATTAAGGAAGGCAAGAATCCGCGCTCTGAGGTGATGGTTCCGCTGATTGGTTCGGTTCGCGAGATGCAGATCGTGCGCGACCGCTCGGAGGCCGTGGTTCGCCAGGTGGCCAAGGAGCAGGGCGTGGAGCTGAATATCCCGATCGGCAACATGATCGAGCTACCGCGAGCTGCGGTGACGGCCGATCGTATCGCGGCCGAGTCGGACTTCTTCTCCTTCGGCACGAACGATCTGACCCAAACCACGTGGGGCTTCTCGCGTGATGATGTGGAGGGCGCGTTCTTCAAGGAGTACTTCGACGAGGGCATCTTCGGCATTTCGCCGTTCGAGACCATCGACCAGAAGGGCGTTGGCGCCATGGTGCAGATGGGTGTGGAGCGTGGCCGTTCCACGAAGCCGGGCATGAAGATGGGCGTGTGTGGTGAGCATGGTGGCGATCCGATGTCGATCCACTTCTTCCAGGCAGCAGGGCTGTCCTACGTGTCGTGCTCCCCGTTCCGTGTGCCGATCGCACGCCTGGAGGCGGCTCGTGCAGAGGTCCACAACGAGTCCGAGATCGCGGAAAACGCGGGCGAAGGCTACGCAACTGCGTGAAGCCGCGATAGTGGCTGAATGCGCAGGTGAGTGATCGAAATTGGGCGGCGGGAAAACCCGCCGCCCAATTTCGCTACTTTGGCATTACGAAAATAGGAAAGTAAGCGTACCCTAAGTTCAGTGGCATTGGAGAAAAAGTGCGGCCTTTGCGGTCAACCGGAGCTGTACGCCAGTGCAAGGGCAGCAACGGGACTGCCCGCTCCCAGAATCAGCCCGGCCAGCCCGGGCTCGACAACGCGAGGAGGATGCGATGCGCCTGAGTGATTGCCCAACGAAGGTGGCCCTGCGGCTCACGGAGATCACACTCCCGCAAGAATCGATTCTGCGCATGCGTGAACTCGGCGTGCGCCCTGGCGCCCGCGCCTGGGTTACTCACCGCACGCTCGCCGGCCTGATCCTCAACGTTTCCGGCTCGCGTGTTGCGATCGATCGCATGTCCGCCCGCAAGATCGTGGCGGAGGAATGCGCGTGAGGGGCATCTCCGCCGTCGTGCGCCACACCGCTCCCGAAGCGCCCGTGAGCCAGCCGACGATCGCCCTGGTGGGCAACCCGAACGTCGGAAAATCCACTCTTTTCAACGCGATCACCGGTTCGCATCAGAAAACGGTGAATGCGCCGGGCACCACGGTTGAGGTGCAGTCGGGCAACTGGGCCGCGCTCGGCGCCCGCGTGTTGGACCTGCCGGGAACCTACTCGCTCATCCCTGCCAGCCCGGACGAGAAGGTGGTTTCCGATCACCTCGCTGGCGCTCCCGGCACGCTCACGGACCCGCAGCGTTTTGGCGGAGTCGATTTGGTGATCGCTGTTCTCGACGGCGGCTCCCTCACTCGCTCCCTCTACCTGTTGGGCCAGATCGGCCAGACGGGCCTGCCCGTCGCCGTCGTGATCACGATGGCCGACGTCGCCCGCGCAGCAGGGCGCACCCTCGATCCGGTGGCGCTCTCGGCCACGCTCGGCGTGCCGGTCATGCTCGCGGACCCTCGCGAACGCGCGGCGGCCACCGCCGTCGCCAGCTTCGCGCAGGCCGCGCTCGAGGCGCGCCCGCGCCTTTGCGGTCTCAACGCCGACCCGCTCGCTCCCGGCTTCCCGTTGCGCTCCGCGCTTCCGCTCGCTCCTGACGCCGGTACCACTTGCACAGACAGTGCGGGCTGCGCTCGCAGTTCGGCCTGCTCGTGCTCCCACAGCGCAACCGCCGGGCTCGAGCTCGGAACTGATGCTGCGACGTCGGGAAGCAACCCGGCGGATCTGGCGCGTGCGGACGCACTGTTCGCGTGGGTCGAGCAGGTGGAGGCGAGCCTTGGCGAGCCGATGCCCGAGCCGGCGGACACCGCCTCGGACAAGGTCGATCATGTGCTCCTGAACCCGGTGGTCGGACCGGTGCTGTTCCTGGCGATCATGTGGTTGGCGTTCAAGCTGGCGGGGGAGTGGATCGGCCCGCTGCAGGACGCCTTCGACGCCGCCTTTTCCTCAACCGAGCCTGGCGCGATTTCGCTGGCGAACGGAATTGGCTGGCTTCTTGGAGCCACTGGGATCACGGCCACGTGGTTGAACTCGTTCCTCATTGGTGGCCTTGCTGTGGGCCTGGGCGTGGTGGCGTCGTTTGTGCCGCTGATTGCCGTGATTTTCGTGGTGATCTCACTGCTGGAAGATACCGGCTACATGGCACGCGTGGCGTTTCTCGGCGATCGCCTGATGCGAAAAATTGGCCTGGATGGGCGCGTGATCCTTCCGCTCATCATGGGATTTGGATGCAACGTGCCATCGCTTTCGGCAACGCGCGCGCTACCGAGCTCCGCCCAGCGCCTGATTACAGTGCTGATCACGCCCTACACCTCATGCGCCGCGCGGCTGACGATCTACCTGATGGTGGCGAAAATCTTCTTCCCGGCCCACGCGGGCACCGTGGTGTTCTCGATGTATGTGGCCTCGATGCTCGCCGTCGTGTTGGGTGCGGCGGTCCTGAAGCGTTTCCTTGGGCGCGGGTATTCGGCGTCGCCGCTGATGCTGATTTTGCCGGCCTACCAGGTGCCGCGCGCGTGGTTGCTTGTGAAATCCGTTGCGTCCCGTACCTGGGGTTTTGTGCGTTCGGCGGGCAAGATCATCGTGGTGATGACGCTCGGCGTGTGGCTGCTTTCCTCCGTCCCGACGTCGAGCCAGTACTCGTTCGCGGATCCCGAGATGCCGATGTCGGATTCGGCCTACGGGCGCGTGGCGATGGCGCTCGAGCCGGTGTTCGCGCCTGCGGGCTTTGGGGATTGGCACATGACGGGCGCGTTGATGACTGGCTTCGTGGCGAAGGAAACCGTGGTTTCCTCGATCGTCACCTCCTACAATATGGATCCCTCGGCCGCGGGCGACGCCGAGAGCAACGGCGATGATCTCGGCGCCCTGCCTGAACTCCTGACGACGACGTTCACGACGACGGCGGGTGAGGGCTACCAGGGCCTCGCGGCCTACGCGTTCCTTCTGTTTGTTCTGTTGTATACGCCGTGTTTGGCGACTGTTGCCGAGCAGGTGCGCCTCATTGGAGGTAAGCGCACGGCCATCGCCGTCGTCGTGCAGCTCGTGGTGGCCTGGGTGATCGCCGTGGGTGTGTTCCAGATCGGCTCGGCGGTGATCGGGGCGATGCAGTGAGCGTGAGCGATCGCGTGCTTGCGGAGCTCAGCGTGGGAGCGACGGTTCCCGCGATCGCCCGCAAGGTGGGCGTTTCGCAGGTGTTCGTTCAGGTGGTGTTGGAGCACTACGAGCGGCTTGGCTTGGTAGGTGCGGCGCAGTCTCTGTGTGCGTCCGGAACTGGCGCGTGCGGCCCGAACGGTGCTGTCACCGATGCGGCCCACGTTGCGTGCGCCGGTTGCGCTTTCGCCAAGTGATCAACGACGCCGGAGTCACTTTTTCGCGGGTGCTCGCGGCCGGCGTTGAGCATGGGCAGTTTTCCACACATGGTGGCTCGAAACTGTCAAAAAATCGCGCTATTCTTGGGAATGGGTACGGGTAACGCTAGGGGTGCTAGCAGGATGAAAGGGTGGCACAGTGGCTGTATTTGCGCTTGAGAATGGGCGGCTGGTTTCTGCGCCGTCTCACCCACAGCTCAGCGCACAGGAGAATGCGCAGTTGCTTTCTGCTATCTCATCTGAGGCTGTGTCCTTGCTCGATCACGCGTTGTTTGAAGTGGGCTGGGTGAGCTCTGATGCTCGCAGCGGCTCCCAGGATTCCTTGATCGCCCTGGATCCTACTGGCCAGGTTGTGACGATCGAAGTGCACGATCTTCTCGATTCGGCGGGCCTCCTTGCGGCGCTTGCTCGTGCTGGCCGTCATAGTGATCTCACCCGAGCACGTATCGCCGCGCTTTTTGGTGGAGAGAGCGCGTTCACTACCGAGTTCCAGAACTTTATTGACACCACCCCGCCGGTCACCCGCGGCGGTCCGCGCCTGTTTTTGTTTGCCCGCGAGGTAGCGGAGGATGTGTTGGCACCGCTCGCGGCCCTCGGCGGTCAGGGTGTGGAGGCGAACCGGATTGTTCTTCACGACGGTGCGAACGGCCTGCTGGTGGAACTGGCGAAGATCGTGCGCGAGCCGCGCGGAATCCTCGCCCCCGCACGCAACGTTGTCCAAGTGGAGTCTGCACCTAGCGCTCCGGCGTCGTCGCAGAACGAGGAAATGGATGCCTCGAGCCCGTGGAACATTACGGGCTGGAACTCGGCGGATGTGCCGCGCCCGCCGCGTTACACACCCCCGGTGAAGGAAAAGCCTCTCTCTGAGGAAGAGAACCCGGTGCTCGCGGCGATGGAGAAGGAAGCGCCGAAGGATGTTCCGGAAATGGATCCGGAGGAGTTGGCGCAGTACGCGGCAGAAGAGTCGGGCGACGAGCGTACCGATACCGCGATCATGCTCGCTGAGCTGTCGCAGAGCCGGCCGGTGGAGGGCGAGGCGCACACTGCGCCTGCGTCGTCGGTGGCGGACGGAACCGATGATGCGGCCACCGCTGGATCGGAGCGCGACGAGCTCGGATACACCGAGGAGATCCCAGCTGGCCCACAGCTTGAGGCTCTCATGTACGAGGAAGCACGCCGTGCCGCGCTCCGCCCGGAGCAGCGCCTGTGGGATGATGCGGCACCAGCAACCGGCGAACACCAGATTTTTGATGAGGGAGCGTCCGCGCGGCACGCCGAGGAGGCTGTTGCTCGCGCTGCTGTGAAGCACCCGCATGGTTGGCGCCACGCGTTGCACGGGGATGATGCGTCGCAGGCACCGGAGGGGGATTCGCACGAGCTCCTTGCGCAGATTGCCCAGAAGGTTGGCGCGCCGGTGAATGTGCGCTGGTTCTCTCGCCGTCGCGGGATCGATGTGGCAATGCAGCTCACTGAGCAGGGAACGCTGCGCGGGGAAGATGGTGCTGAGTACGCCACTCCGCAGGCCGCTGCTGATGCCGTGGGTGCGGGGAAGTATCGCAACGCTTGGCTGGTGTGGCGCCTCGAATCCGGCGAGCGCCTCGCAGATTTCCTGTAGGGGTGTGGCGGCTGATTGGGTGCCGTTGTGCACGGATCGAAGCCGGACAAAGATCATCGCAAAACGGGGCGGCTACCCAAGGTAGCCGCCCCGTTCATGCTTTCCTGCTCTGTCTATTGTGCGGTGGCGACATAGGCGTTCACCCACGTGTTGATCTCGGCGATTGCGCGTTCACGGACATCGTCGTCGGAGAGAAGCACATCGTGGATTGCGCCGTCGAGTTTGACGAGCGTGACATGCGAACCGAGCCTGGGAAGGCGCTTCCAGATCTGTTCGACGTCGAGCACGATGTCGCAGCTCGCCGCCTGTTCGGGCGTGGGGGAGACGATTGCTGAGCGTGCCGATGTGAGAACGAGGGTTGGGCAGTCGATCCCCAGCCCGTTGGCCACTTCCTTGTGCCCCTCGGCGATTGCGCGGAGCCATCCCACGTAGATCGGGAACGACGGCGTGTGCCGGTATCGTGGATCGGGGTTCCAGCGGGCAAGGGTGGAGGTGTAGATGCCGGGATCTGGGATCTGCATCGATGTGGAGGGCGCCATTTTGTAGATCGCTTCGATGAGCGGGGAGCCTGCCACACGCGTGGAGGACCAGCCCTGGTATTCGAGCCATGGAGAGTTGAGGACGAGGCCGTCGAGGGCTTCGGGGTGGCGCGATGCCCAGAGTGATGCCGTGAGCCCGCCGGTGGAGTGTCCGTAGAGGATGAAGGGGATTTCGGTGCCGACTTCGGTGTGGATGACGTCGAGGGCTGCGTGGATGTCGTCGTCGTAGGCGGAGAGGTGTTCGATGTATCCCCATGTTTGCCCCTCGCGCCAGGAGCGTCCGTAGCGGCGCAGGTCGATTGCGTAGAAGGCGCCGCCAGCTTGGGCGACGGCGTCGGCGTGGGGGAGTTGGTAGAAGTAGTCGTTCCAGCCGTGGATGGCGAGGACGACGAAGCGCGGGTGTGGGATCGGCGATGACGGTCGTGTGAGGGTGGCGACGACGGGCCCGAAGTCGTCGTCGTGGAGGGGCAGGGTTGTGTGCACGTAGCCGTCGAGCATGTCGTTTTCCCACATCATGGAACTACTGTAGCGGGATTCGGCGTCGAAGAACTGAAAATTGCCCAATGTAACACTCGCGTTCGCGTCCAAAAGAGAGAAAACATTACTCGTGTGACAAGTGAGAATGAAGTGGATTGTGGGAAACCTGTTCCCTTTTGTAAAGAATTGTTATATTCTCGATTCTGGTTCAGATATTCGATCCGGCATGCCGGGTCAAGCGCACGCGCCGATGGCAGATCGGCGAACGGAGGAATTGTTACGTGAAACGTACAGTGAAATACGGGTTGCTGTCGTTGACCGCCTTCACGGTGGCCGCTAGTGGAATCCAGCTGGCAAGCGCCGATCCGACAACGGATGATCAAGTCCGCGATGCCCACGAGGCGCAGTCCCAGACGCAGAGCCAGCTGTCCGCCACTGAAAACGAGCTCGCGCAGCTCTCGGCGAAGTCGACGGAGCTCGAATCTGCGGCCGCGAAGGCCGAGGCTGAGTCGCTCCTTGCCGAAGGCGAGATGAATGCGGCAGTGAACGCCGCGATGGACGCACAGGATAAGGCGAACGCAGCAAAGGACGATGTGGCACGCGCTCGCACCGAGCTTGGAGCGGTCTCGAAGGCGATGTACCAAAACTCCGCGGCTGGCATCGAATCCTCCTACTACTTTATGGGAGCCGAATCGCTCGCAGACGCGCAGATTAAGGAGCGTGCGTTCGGCACCCTCGCCTCCCATGTGGATTCCACTGTTCAGCGTTTCCAGGCTCTCCTCGACGTGGCGCAAACTCTGCAAAAGAAGGCTGACGCCGCAGCGCAAGCAGCCACCGCCGTCGCCGATCGTGTCGGTTCCACAGCGGACGCAGCCCAGGCTGCGGCCGATGCCGCAAGCGCGCAGATGAAGGCAGCGTCGGACCGGCGCGCAGAGCTCGCCGCTGTCCTTGCCGCACAAAAGGGCACCACCGCTGAGATCGAGGCGAAGCGTCTCGATGAGCTTGAAGCCGAGCGCGTCGCAAAGTCGCAAGCCGCAGCCGCTGAAGTTGTTGCGCAAGCCCGCCTCACGAACGAGCAGAATGCTCAAGGCGCTGCCGATGAGGCGCGTCAGCAGGCGGCAGTCGATGCCGCCGCGTCGAAGGCGGCCGCCGATTCTGCTCAGGCGAGCGCAGATGCCGCTGCCAAGGCCGCACAAAACGCTGATTCTGTCACCAAGGCTCTGAAGGAAAAGGAGGCTGCTGAGGCGGCCGCCTTTGCGAAGGCCGTGCAGGAGAAGGCGCAGAAGGCAGCTGCAGAAAAGGCAGAACGCGACCGCCTCGCCCGTGAGGCCGCCGAGCGTGCCGCTGCTGAGAAGGCTGCTGCAGAGCGTGCCGCCGCCGAGAAGGCCGCCGCCGACGCTCGTGACCGTGCCGAGCGAGAGGCCGCAAAGAAGCGTGCCGCTGAGCGTGCGGCTGCTGAGAAAGCCGCCCGCGAGCGCATCCAACGTGACGCTGAGGCGAAGGCCGCCGCCCGCCGCGAAGCGGCGCAGAAGGTTGCAGCGCCGAAGCCCGCGCCGAAGCGATCCACGCCTGCTGCTTCCGCATCTGGCTCCGCCGTCGTGAACTACGCACGCCAGTTTGAGGGCGTGCCCTACGTGTGGGCGGGTACTTCGCCGACCAGAGGCTGGGACTGCGTGGGCTTCGTGTGGTACGTGTACCAGAAGTTCGGAATCACCACCCCGCGCCGCACCGGCTCGAATGTGAACCAGTTCTGGGGCGCCTACAAGCAGGTTCCGGCCTCGCAGGCACGCCCTGGCGACGTGCTGTGGTGGCCTGGCCATGTGGGCCTGTACACCGGAAACGGCATGCATATCGCAGCCTGGAACCCGTCGATGGGAACCCAAGAGCGTGCCGTATGGGGCAACCCGATCTACCTTCGCGTGGGATGATCGTCCGTCGATTTTTCATGCCAGGAGGCCCTGCTTTCGAGCAGGGCCTCCTGCTTGTGTTGCCGCATCGTCTCCCGTCCCCGGCGCAACTGCACGGGACGTGATCGGTCACGGCACAGCCACCCCGGATGCGCGCAATGCGGGAACGCGCCAGCATCGACCAGGGAATAAGGCAGTGGATTCCAGCAACTGAGCCTGAAAAAGGCGGGCAACCGACAGGTTGCCCGCCTTCACACGCAAAAAGTGCGCTCAGTGCTTGTTGTAGTAGCCGGTTTCCTCAGCGCGCTTGAACGAGCGCTCGATCTCAGCTTCTGCCTCCGCGCGGCCCACCCAATGGGCGCCCTCAACCGACTTACCCGGCTCGAGATCCTTGTACACCTCGAAGAAGTGCTGCACTTCCAGGCGGTGGAACTCCGAGACGTCGTCGATCTCGGTACGCCAGGACGCGCGCTGATCGCCGGTGGGCACGCACAGCACCTTGTCGTCTCCGCCAGCTTCGTCGCTCATGCGGAACATGCCCAGAGCGCGGCAACGGATCACGCAACCGGGGAAGGTTGATTCCTCGAGGAGAACGAGGGCGTCGAGCGGATCGCCGTCTTCGCCCAGGGTGCCATCGATAAAGCCGTAGTCGTCCGGGTAGCGGGTGGAGGTGAAGAGCATACGATCCAGGCGGATACGCCCGGTTTCGTGATCTACTTCGTACTTGTTGCGGTTCCCCTTGGGGATCTCAATCGTGACGTCGAACTCCATGGCGTTCCTTTACTCGATACGTATTGCTTCACGGAAATTGTAACGCGCATCTAGGCCCTGCGTCCCGCGTGTGCTCACTTTGTGCGCTCCTTCGCTTGCGCTGTTGTGCAGGTGTGACACTATTAAGGGGTGAAATCACGCGTCATTGTTACAGTTTGTGCTCTCGTGCTTGGTGGGTATGCAGTCGCCGACGCCTGGGATGTTGCCCCTGGTGTTTTGACGGTTGCTCCACTTGCTACGCCCGCGGCTCCCTACCCGACGCCGTCGGGGTTGGCTCCTGCCCGGGTTGAGGTTTCGTGGGTGCAGGCTGCGCCGTCGTCCTCCGACGTCGAGGGTGCGATGAACCGTTTCGTGAAGGATTCGCGTTTTTCGGGGCAGGCGTCGATCGTGGTCGCGGACCCGCTCACTGGGCAGACGATCGCGCAGTACCGTCCAACGGCCGCCACCACTCCGGCGTCGAACATGAAACTGGAAACGGCGCTTGCCGCGCTTGAAATACTCGGCCCGGATCGGACGTTCCCCACGAGCGCGTCGCTTGCTGGCGATACTCTCTACCTTGTGGGCGGGGGAGACGTCAACCTCGCTGATGGCAAAGGTGATCCGACGGCGACCGAGGGGCGTGCCTCCCTTCTGGAGCTTGCGAAAGCGACGGCGGCCGAGCTGACAAAGTCGGGCGCGAAGGAAGTCAAGTTCGCGGTTGATTCGACGTTGTTTGCTGGCCCGCTCTTCCACCAAGATATTGGTGCTGACGAGGGCCCGTTGTACATTATGGAGTCGCGTCCGCTCGCGGTGAATGAAGGACTGAAGAACGGTAAGCATGCGCCGGATCCAGATCTTGAAGCGGGGCGTGCATTTGCTCAGGCGCTTGCCGACGCCGGTGTGAAAGTTGGCGAACCGACGCGCGCTGCGGCCCCAGCCGATGCTCGCAAACTCGCCGAGGTTCGTTCGGCTCCGCTGCGTGATCTTGTGGAGACGATGCTCAAGCATTCGGATAACACGATTGCCGAAACTCTGGGGCGGCTTATCGCGATTGAGAAGGGGAAGCCTGCCACGTTTGCAGGCGCTGGCGAGGCAGTCAAAGAGTACCTGGTGGGGGCTGGGTTTGATGTGTCGGGTGCCGTGTTCTCTTCAGCTTCCGGGCTCTCAACTACCGATCGTCTCACCGCACGCCTGCAGTCCGAAATCATGCTCAAGGCGTGGGAGGATCCGAAACTTTCGGGTATCGGGCCGGGCCTGCCGGTGTCTGCGCTCGACGGCACGTTGGCCAGGCGCATGATCGACACGCCGCTGGCGGGTGTGGTTCGGGCAAAGACGGGCACGCTCGTTGAGGCGAATTCGCTCTCTGGCTACCTGCAGACGGCGAAGGGTCAGCCGCTCGTGTTTTCGATCCTGATCGATCACATTGAGGAAGGGAAATCGCCGGGCATGCGCGCGGTGATCGATTCGTTCCTGGCAGATTTGGCCGCACTGTAGGATGTGCGGGCGGTAACCTGGCCGTATGAAGACTTCCTGGTTATCTCGTCACGTTGCGCGTGTGGTGGCAGGGCCTGGCCCTGCCACCACTGAGGCTTCCGCTCGCGCGATCGCGGCCGATTTGCGCACCCAGGCGGCGCGTGCCCCGAAGATTGTGGAGCAGGTTGCTCACCTGGACGTGCCCGAGATTGCGGATGTGCAGGTTGAGGTTGTGAGCCGGCTGGGGTGGGTGAATCGCGCGCGCGACACCGCGGGGCGCCTCCTCACTCTCGCCGGCGAGCCGATGTCGGATCTTGCGCTCACCGCTCCGCTCGCGCTCGCAGCGCGTAAGGTCCTCGGCCAGTTCGATCCGTTCTCGCCGGTTCCTCGTCTGGCGCTGGTGGCCCCGAATATTGCCCAGTTCCAGGCCGCGTTTAACCTCGATCGGCGTGATCTTGCACTGTGGGTGAGCGTTCACGAGCTCACGCATGCGGCCCAGTTTGCTGTGGCGCCTTGGCTGGGTGACGTCGTGATCTCGCGCGGACGTGCTGCGTTTTCTGACAAAGCGGGCGCGATGGACGATCTGAGCGCCGTGATGTCGCTCCTGGAGGGGCATGCGCAGTATGTGATGAACGCGGTGCCGGCATCGGTGATCTCCTCACGCCGGCCGCTACAAAAAGCGCTCGCCACGCGCCGCTCGGCCACGGAAGGAATCGAGGCGAAGATCGGGAATTTCTTGGGGTTCAACGACAAACTCGCCCAGTATGAGCGCGGTGAGGCGTTTGTTGCGGCCGTGGTGGCCGAGGTTGGCCTCGAGGGTTTCAACAGGGTGTGGGAAAACCCGTTGCATCTTCCGCTCGGCGCCGAGCTTGATTCGCCTGATTTGTGGTTGGCTCGCGTATGAGTTTCCCTGCCCCGCAGCTGACGGCGGTCCGCCACGCCTGTGCTACCGCGCTTGAATACGCGGGCGCGGCCGTTGTTCTCGGCGTTTCTGGCGGTAGCGATTCGATGGCCCTCGCGGCCGGTATGCAGTGGGCCGCGGTCCGTGCGGGCCAGCGTGTGCTTGCCGTCGTTGTGGATCACGGCTTGCGTTGCGGGAGCGACGCCGAGGCTCGCGAAGTGGCTGAGTTCCTGCGCAAGGCGGGCCTGGAGGCACGCACAGTGAGCGTCGACGTCGGGGTCGGTGGCGGGCCTGAAGGCGCGGCTCGCGAGGCGCGTTACGCGGCGCTCGCGGCCGCCGCTCGCGAGGTGTGCCCGGAAAAACCGACTGTTTTCGTGGCGCACCACGCAAACGACCAGGCCGAAACCGTGCTCCTCGGGCTCACCCGCGGCTCGGGCGCAACCTCACTCGCAGGCATGCGCAGCGTGTCGAGCGTGCCGGGAGCGCCCGGCGTCGCGCTTATCCGTCCCTTGCTTCACTTGCGCAAACGCGAGCTCGAGGCTGCCGTCGAGGCTGCCGGCTGGCCCACGTGGGAAGACCCAACCAACGCGCTCGACGGTCCGTGGCGCACCGCCACCGGCGAGCCGCTCACGCGTGCCCGAATCCGGCACGAAATCCTGTCCGCCCTCGCTGAGCTCCCCGGCGACGTCGTCGGCGCGCTGGCTCGCACGGCCCGGCTCCTCGCCGACGACGCCGACGCTCTCGATACGTACGCAGCCCAGGCGCTCGCGGACGCGACGTGCGCTACCGGCGTCGTCGATGCGCGCGCGCTCACGGCGTATCCGCGGGCAGTACGAACCCGGGCCCTGCGTCTTGCCGCGCTCGCTGCCGGAGCTCGAGGCGGAGAACTGCGCTACGTGCATATCGACGCTCTCGATGCCCTCGTTACCGACCCTGCCGGCGGGAAAACTGTGGAACTCCCTGGCGCGCGTGCCACGAAGAAAGCTGGCCGCATCACGTTCTCACCTGCAGTTACGCTAATAAAGTAGCGCCTTCTTACGCTTTGGTTCCGTGAAGTAAAATAGAGTGGTTATTTCCATGATCACGGAGGAAAAATTGAGCGAGAACACCGGGCCCGAGGAGGCTGGACAGGGCAAGCAGCTGCCCGATCGCGAGGAGATTCGCAAGTCGAACCGCGAATACAACCGCTCCTCGAAGCGCAACAAGCACTCGATTTTCGGGCACCACGAGAAGCCGACAGATGAGGACGCGCCTGAGCTCACGAAGGAACAGGAAGAAGAGCAGCGCCGCAAGCAGCGCCGCACGTTCTGGGGTGCCGTGGTGATCATTGCGATGATCGCTGGTTCGCTCGTTTACTTCCTCAACCCGGGCGGCTACACCTCGGTGAAAACGTCCCAGGGCATCGAAATCCTGGAAAAGGGCGATATTAAGAACATCTCTGTTACGGATGGCTCGCAGGTTGTTCAGGTGCTACTGAATAAGGAAGTGGAGCCGGTTTCTCTCGAAGGCGATAAGGGCTCTGCGACCAAAAAAATCCAGTTCCAGTATATCGATCCGCAGGCCGAGCAGGTCTCTGGCCTGATCGAAAAAGCGAAGAGCACTAACGGCTACGATGCCACGGTTCCCGTGCAGTCGTTCCTCGGGTCGCTGATCTCGCTGATGTTCCCGATGCTCGTGATCGTGGCGCTGTTCTTCTGGCTCTTCCCGAAGATGCAGCAGGGCATGGGCCAATTCGGCAAGATCAAGGGCGACGGCGTGGAGTCCGATCTGCCGGAGATCACTTTCGCGGACGTTGCGGGAGAGGATGAAGCAGTCGAGGAGCTCGCCGAGATCAAGGAGTTCCTCGCCACGCCGGGCAAGTTCCGCAAGATGGGTGCGAAGATCCCGCGCGGTGTGCTTCTGTACGGCCCTCCGGGCACCGGTAAGACGCTGCTGGCGAAGGCTGTTGCGGGTGAGGCTGGCGTGCCGTTCTTCCATATTTCGGCCTCCGAGTTTGTTGAGATGTTCGTGGGTGTGGGTGCATCGCGCGTGCGCGATCTGTTCTCGAAGGCGAAGAAGCAGGCCCCGGCGATCATCTTTGTGGACGAAATCGACGCTGTTGGCCGTAACCGTGGCGCCGGAATTGGCGGCGGAAACGACGAACGCGAACAGACCTTGAACCAGCTCCTGGTAGAAATGGACGGTTTCGACGATCGCACCTCCGTGATCGTGATCGCCGCAACTAACCGTCCAGACGTGCTTGATCCGGCGCTCCTGCGCCCGGGGCGTTTCGATCGCCAGATTGCGGTGGATGCGCCCGATCTGGGTGGGCGACTTGAGATCTTGAAGGTTCACGCCAAGGGCAAGCCGATCGCCGAGGACGTCACGTTGGATGCGGTCGCTCGCCGCACCCCAGGCTTCTCGGGTGCGGATCTAGCGAACGTGCTCAACGAGGCGGCGTTGCTTGCGGCCCGCCGCGGCCACGAGAAAATCACGGAAGACGACGTGGACGAGGCAATCGACCGCGTGGTGGCCGGCCCGCAGCGCCGCACCCGCGTGATGAGCCCCGAGGATAAGCGGATGACGGCCTACCATGAGGGTGGCCACGCCGTTGCTGCTGCAGCCCTGAACCACACGGACCCGGTCACGAAGGTCACGATCCTTCCGCGCGGTCGCGCACTCGGCTACACGATGGTGATGCCGGCTGAGGATAAGTATTCGGTCTCGCGCAACGAGCTACTCGATCAGATGGTGTACGCGATGGGCGGGCGCCTCGCCGAAGAGATTGTGTTCCACGATCCGTCCACCGGCGCCTCGAACGACATCCAGAAGGCCACCTCGATCGCACGCAAGATGGTCACCGAATACGGCATGAGCTCGCGCGTGGGCGCGGTGCGTTTCACCCCGGACGAGTCCGATCCGATGACCCGCATGGGCGGAGGCTCGGGCCGCGATTACTCCGATTCCACGGCAGCAACGATCGATGCTGAGGTGCATCAGCTTCTCGAAACCGCCTCGCAAGAGGCCTGGGAAGTGATCATGAACAACCGTCACGTGCTCGATCGCCTGGCTGCTCGCCTCCTGGAGAAGGAAACGGTTCTCGAGGCCGAGCTGAAGGAAATCTTCGCAGATATCGTCAAGGCTCCGCCGCGCGATCAGTGGCTTTCGGCCGAGTCCCGCCCCGTCTCAGACCTGCCGCCGGTCGAAAACCCGGCACCGGCGTCGTCGGCGGAAGCCGAAGCGGAGGAAAAGCCCAAGGGTATCGGGCCGGTGGACGGTACGGTCGCGCCGGAGGCCACCCCGGAGGCGGGCGATGAGCGCTAAGTACGATGCCGCCGGCGTTGAGAAAGCCGTGCGTGAGCTCCTCATCGCGATCGGGGAAGATCCGGATCGCGATGGGCTCTCCGGCACGCCGCAGCGGATGGGCCGCGCCTACGCCGAGATCTTCGGCGGGCTCGGAACGGATCCGTCCGAGGTACTCGACACCGTGTTCGACATCGGCCACCAGGAACTCATCCTCGTCAAAGACATCCCGTTCTACTCAATGTGCGAACACCACCTGCTCCCCTTCCACGGGGTGGCACACGTGGGGTACATCCCTGGCGATAGTGGGCGAGTGACGGGCCTTTCTAAACTTGCGCGGCTCGTCGAGGGCTACGCGCGCCGGCCGCAGGTGCAAGAGCGGCTCACCACGCAGATCGCGCAAGCGCTCGTGGATCGGCTCGATGCCCGCGGAGTGATCGTGGTGATCGAGGCCGAGCACATGTGCATGACGATGCGTGGAGTCAAGAAACCCGGCTCAACCACCACCACGAGCGCGGTGCGCGGATGGCTCCGCGACGCCTCCGCGCGCGCAGAGGCCATGAGCCTGATCCAATCGAGGTAAATCGTGGAAATTATGGGAATCGTGAACGTCACGCCGGATTCTTTTTCCGACGGCGGCAAGTGGGCGGCGGCCGAGGACGCGATCGCGCACGGGCGCGAGCTCGTGGCCCAGGGCGCAACGATCTTGGACATCGGCGGCGAATCCACGCGCCCGGGGGCAACGATGCTCACGCCGGAGGAGGAGTGGGCGCGCATCGCCCCGGTGATCGAGGCTCTCGCCGGCGAGGTGACGATCTCAGTCGATACCTATCATGCGGCCACGGCACGAAACGCGATCGAGGCTGGCGCGAACATCATCAACGATGTGACAGGCGGCCAGGCGGATCCCACCATGTTTTCCACCGTTGCGGCCCTCGGCGTTCCCTATATTCTCCAGCATGGGCGCGGCAACGGGCAGTCGATGAACTCCCTCGCCGTCTACGACGGCGATCTGGTCACCATCGTCAAAAGCGAGCTTTCTCAACAGCTCCAGTTAGCAAAGGCTGCGGGAATCGCGGATTCGAACATTATTCTGGATCCTGGCCTGGGGTTCGCCAAAGTGGGCGAGCAGGATTGGGAAGTCCTCGCCCGCTGGAAGGAAATCGAGGAGCTTGGATATCCGGTGCTCATCGGACAGTCCCGCAAACGCTTCCTCGCGGCGACAATGCCAACCGAGCACACCGCCGTCGAACGCGATACCGCCACCGCCGCTGTTTCTGGCATCATGTGGGAACAGGGTGCCTGGGGCGTGCGAGTACACAACGTCGCGGCCACGGTCAGCGCTGTGGCCGTCCATCAACAACTTCGAAAGTGGGAACGATGAACCTGGATTCAATTCACCTCAGTGGGCTCACGCTGGTGGGCACGCACGGCGTGCTGGATTTCGAGCATGCCGATCCGCAGACCTTCGTCGTGGACGTCACGATGACCACCGATACCTCCCTCGCGGCGCGCACCGATTCGGTCTACGACACGATCTCGTACGCCGATGTTGCCGACGCCGTCGCCGAGGTAGTGGAGGGCCCGCACGTCGATCTCATCGAGACCCTCGCGGCGCGAATCGCCGATGCTGTGCTTGCGCTCGGCCCGATCGACGTGCGCGTGGTCGTGCACAAGCCGGGCGCTCCGCTCGAGCGCACCTTCGCCGACGTCGGCGTAGAGATTTACCGCCAGAGTCCGCTGATGCGCAACGTGGCCACCCCGCGTCGGGCCGTGATCGCGCTGGGCTCGAACGTGGGCGATCCGATCGAGAATCTGCGTGAGGCGCGTGCCGCGATCGAAGATATCTACGAGGTGGAAGAGGTCTCGGATATTTTCCGTACCGCGCCGGTGCTCGCGCCAGGCCAGCGCCCTCAGGCCGATTACTACAACGCGGTGATGATCATCTCCACCACCGACGGCGCCGTTCCATTGCTTGAGAACCTGCAGTGGATCGAAGACCAGGCAGGGCGTGTGCGTGGGGAACGCTGGGGTTCGCGCACTCTCGATTTGGACATCGTGGATATGGAGGGCGTGGCCTCCGATTCGCCGACCATCGCGATCCCGCACCCGCGCGCGAAGGATCGCCGTTTCGTGCTCGAGCCATGGGCACAGATCGAGCCGGATGCTCGCCTTTCCGGCGAGGCGATCACCGATCTGCTCACGAAGATCCCGAGCGAAGGGATCGAGCGCGTCGAGGGCGCCTGGGAGCGCTGATGGCAGGCAAGGACGGCAAGCTCCAGCCCACGTCGATTCGCATGCTGCTCGTGGTGGCTGCGATCGCGTTCCTCACGGTTTTCGTTGTGGTGGACGTGTGGATTTCGCGTGGGGGAGCGCCGTTCGCGGTGTCCGCGCTCGCGGGCATCGTTCCGGTGGGTTTAGGCGTGGTGGCCTTGGTGTTGGCCTGGCCGGTTCGCCAGTACCAGCGCCAGAAAATGGCGATCGACCCGCTTTCGGCGGCGCGGGCGTACGTGTATGCGCTCGCCTGCTCGCGCGGTGGCGCGCTCGCTGGTGGCGCTGTTGCGGGAGTTGCCGCCGCCTACGCGCGTACCGGCCCGACGTCGTCGCTGGAGGGCGCGATGTGGGGTGCGGTTGTGTGCGCGCTGTCCGGGGTTGTGCTGGCGGCGAGCGGGCTGGTGGCCGAGAGTTGGTGCCGGATCGACGATACCGACGACGACGGTGCCGCCCCTCCCAGAGGCGCTATGCCCGCGTAATGCGCTCCGGTGCGGAGTGTGGTTGGCCCGAGGCGAGTTTTCTTCGGTGAGGAGGGAAGTGCTCGCGATTTTTTGTCCTACCCCTCATGTAGTCTTGGGGACATGAGAAACGAACTGACCTCCGCTGAGTTTACGCCCGTTGATCCGCGCTACCGCAAAGTGGTCAATATTTATATTGTGATCACCGCGCTGTGCCTGGTTATGCCCGCGCTGATTTTTGCGACTGTCTCCACATTCGTATGGGGCTCGATCGCCACATGGATTCTGTGGGGCGTAACGGTTGCTGGCATTCTTCTCACTGTGTGGGCCGCGTGGATCATGCGCCGTCAGGTGGGCGCGCTCGGATACTCGGAGGGCGCCGAGGAGCTCCTCGTTCGGCGCGGAGTAATGTTCAAGAACGTCGTGGTTGTGCCCTATGGTCGGATGCAACAGGTGAATGTGTCTGCGGGGCCGATTCTCGGGCACTATGGTTTGGCGAGCGTGGAGTTGGTCACTGCCAGCCCCTCCACGAACGCCACGATTCATGGCGTGAGTTCTGAGGAAGCGGATCGCTTGCGCCTGAAGCTCACCCAGCTCGGTAACTCGATGATGGAGGGCCTGTAATGGAGCAGGTCGATCACAACCTGGAGGCTGCCAACGCGGAGATCGCCGAGGATTCGTGGCGCCATTTCCACAAGGTCACCCCGATCACGAAGGGCACGGCCATCTGGGTGTTCGTCGCGATCATCTTCTACAACATTGTCAAGGACGCTCCGTGGGAGAAGTTGCGCGACATTCATCCAGACGCTGCGGATCTTTGGTTCTATCTCGCGGTTTTCGTTGGGGGTCTGCTGGTGGTCTCAACGCTCGCGGTGGCCGCGGGCTGGGTCGTGTGGACAAAGCAGAGCTTCGCGCTGGTGGAAAACGGTATCCACTACCGAAGCGGTGTTTTTATTCAGACCCGCCAGCACATGCTCTGGGAGCGTATTCAGAGCGTGGAGATCGATCAGTCGCTTTTCGGGCGCATCTTCGGCTTCGGTACGGTGGTGGTGGATTCCGCCGCGGCGGGCGATCGCCAGTTGCGGCTCGGCCTGCTCACGATGGCCGATTGCGCGGCGCTACGCCACGAGCTCCTCACGGGGCTCACGCGCAAGCGCACTGGGCTACCGGTCACATCCGATGCGCACGTGATTCCCGACGCCGGGGCGCAGGTGGCGTCCGCAGGTGCGGAGCTCGTGGGGGAGGAGAGCGTTCCCGGGGTTACGGGTAGCCTGGCTGCAGCCGAAGCGAGTGTACCGATGGGCCGCGCGGCAGGCGGCGTCAGTGCGCAACCCGCAGGTTCCGAGAGCACGAACGTTCCTGGCGCTCCGGCGTCGGCGATCCCTGTTTTTGATCCGGATGATCTGGTGAACGATCACCTGGTTTATGAGCTGAACCCGTGGAAGTTGATGGCCACGCGCCTGGTGAGTTGGCAGGGTTTCTCCGCACTGGCGTACCTGATTTTCACGGTGTGGATCACCGTGGAAACGGAAGGAGCGAGCTTCGGAATTATTCTCACCGCGCTCGGTATTTTCTATGCGGTGATTAAGCCAGCGTTCACACAGTGGGACACCAAGGTGTATATCTCCGAGCACGGGCTTCGCGTGCGTAGCGGGCTCACGTCAATCCGCACGATCACGGTTCCGCCGGAGCGTGTGCATGCGATCACTGTTTCTCAAACATGGCTCGCTCGCGCGTGCGGCTGGTGGTCGCTGGACGTGACTGTTGCCGGCCGTACCACTGATGATGTGAAAGAAAATCTTCTCTCCGGCGTGCCGGTGATGCCCGTGGGGACGATTGAGGATCTTCAGCACGTGATGTGGGTGTTGCGTCCGGATCTGGGCTCGGAAAACGACGGTCAGCTTTTCGCTGAGCTCACGGGTACGCCTGGCGAGGCTCTCCTGCCGACGACGAAGGCGGCTCGCCTCTTCGACCCGTTCCAGTGGGGCTTCCGCGGCTTCGCTGCGACGCCGGCCGTGGTGGCGATCCGTTCGAAGCGCGTAGGGCGTTCCTTTGCGGTGATTCCGCAGGATCGTTGGCAATCGTGTGCGATCACGCAGGGGCCATGGCAGGCTCGGCGTGGGCTTGCCTCGTTGCGTATTGATTTGGTGGGCGTCTAGGCGAACTCGACGATCAAAAATTATCCGATCGAGCGGGTGCGTGAGGCCGTGGTGGATCTTGCCGAGCGTGGCAAGGCGGCCAGGGCTGCGAAGGTTTCGGAAACGATCGATCAGTGGAAAGCGCGGGTGATCGGATGAACAGGTTCGGCGAAGAATTTACGTATCTCCACAAGGATCCGGCGTTCCGTACTGTTCAGTGGATCGGTTCGCTGATCGGCTTCCCGATCTGGTTTGTGCTGTTTGGCTGGCCGGCTTATTTCTGGGGAACCGGGGGTTGGTGGCGCCTGCTGTGGCTGCTACCTGCCGCCACGGTGGTGATCGGCGTGCTGGCGTTGTGGGCCGAGCTTCGAGCGATCCGCTTTTTCGGGTACGCGGTGCTCGATGACGAGCTGGTCACTCGCAGTGGAAAGATGTTCGAGAGCCTCACGATCACCCCGTATGGGCGCATGCAAAAAGTGGAGGTTGAGGCCGGCCCCATCATGAAGCGCTACGGGCTTGCGAGCGTCAAATTCGTTACCGCCTCCTCATCTGCCGATGTCGCAATCGATGGAGTGAAGGCGGAAGAAGCCGAGCGTTTGCGCCGAATCTTTACCGAGCGTGGCGAGGCGCGGATGGAGGGCCTGTGAGCGAGGTGGAGCCGCTGGCAGTGGAAAACTCTCAGGCGCCCGAGCTCGAGATCGAGAACCGTTCAGACGCGCAGCTTTCCTGGCACCGGTATTCGGTGATTAACCCGATCTCGAATGTCGCCGTGCTGTGGGGATTGCCAGTGTTCTTTATCGTCAAGGTACTCTTTCGTGATCTAGATGAGCCCGATCGGTTGAAGGAAGATCTCGATCTTGCGCGGCTTTTCGTGGCGCCGTGGGCGAGCTGGGTGCTTGGCGTTCTTGTGGTACTCAGCGTGGTGATTGGCGTTTTCTCGCTGATTGGCTGGCGTTATCGCCAGTATGCGCTCGATTCGGCGGGCTTCCACACTCGTGACGGCTACTTCATCAAAACCAGGCAGACCATCCGCTGGAACCGGATTCAGTCTGTTGAGGTGCAACAAAGCCTGTGGGGCAGGCTGATCGGCTACGGGAAAATCAACGTCGATACAGCCTCGGCTGATGAGCAAACCGAAACCCAGCTCATGCCGTTGCGGACCTGCGCGGCATTGCGTTCGCAAATGCTCACCTGGATCAAGGCAAGTAAATCGGCGAAGCTGACGCAGGCCACCCCACCGGCGTCGGGGGAGGGAACGGAACCGGACAGCGCACACCCGGGCAACGCCGTCGAGGGCGCTGAGCCCGTCCCGACGTCGCAACCTGGCGCAAGCGAAAACCCGCTGATCGTCACCGACGCCGACGCTATGGAAAACGACGAACTGTTCTACCACCTCCAGTTGCCGCAGCTTCTGCGTGCCAGGCTCCGCTCGGTCGGTTTCTATGTCAGCCTGTTGATCGGTGTGGCAATCATTGTTTTCTTCCTGTGGCGCTCGAACTGGATTGGAGCGGTGATCGCCATTGCCGGAACCGTATGGGGAGGAATCAAGAGCGCAACCGTTGGGCTGAATTCCAAGATTTATATTGGTGAATCGGGGTTGCGCGTGCGCACGGGTATCGGCTCAGTCAAGTCCGTATCGCTGAGCCCTGAACGCATCCACCGGATCACGCTCAGCCAGCCGATGCTGTGGCGCGGCCAGGGTTGGTGGAACGTGAGCGTGTCCATCCTGGGGAAGAAGGAGAACGAGGACGGCCTCGATTCGGGGACGATCATGCCGGTCGCTACTCGCGAGCAGGTGCGCGCGCTCCTGGAGATCATCGCGCCTGCGATTCCGCCGGAGTTGCGTGAAGAACTCCTGTTGTCGGATCCGTTGAGCGACGGCGTTCGTTCGCCGCGCACGATTCGCTTTTTCCATCCCATCGGCTGGAAAACCGATCGATACCAGCTCGCCGGCCGCCACGTTGTTGTCAAGTATGGGAAGTTCTGGGTGCGTTCCGAGATCGCCCCGATTTCGCGGATCCAGGCGGTGCATGTGAACCGTGGCCCCCTCGATCGACAATGGGGGACGGCCACGCTTCACCTGCGCAACGCCTCCGGCGTGGCGGATACCGTGATCAGTAACTTCCCAGTGGAGCAGATCGTTCACGACGCGTGGGAGATCCGGGCGCGCTCAGGCTTGCGCTAGCTTGTGGGCCAGCGCAAGCGCCCCATCGGCGTCGTCGAGGCTGGTCACTATACGGTGTCAAGGTATACTCGACAAAACCTTCCGAAACAGCATAGGTGTCGGTGTATACTCGACACTAGTTCGTATTTTACGAAAAGTGTCGGGTATACCTTGACATGGAGGTGTTGTGGTGGATGAGCTACTGATTCCGAGGCCGCTGTATTTTGACCAGCTGGTCGCATTAATTGATGTGCCAATGGTCAAGGTGCTTACTGGCGTTCGCCGATGCGGAAAATCGACGCTCCTTGCCCAGCTCGCGAACCGTATCAGAGAAACGAAGGACGGCTCCGTCGTCGTCGAACTCAACCTCGAGTCGATCGACGGCGTGCGTATCCGCACAGCCGAACAGCTGATCGACTTTGTGAACGCCTCCGCGCCGAGCCGCACCGAGCGCACCTACTTCTTTTTCGACGAAATCCAGCAGGTGGCCGGCTGGGAAGACGTGATCAACGCGCTTCGAGTGAGCTGGAACTGCGATATTTACGTGACCGGTTCGAACTCGCGGATGCTCTCCGGCGATCTCGCCACACACTTGGCTGGCCGTTACACGCAGATCCCGGTTCGCCCGCTCGTCTTTTCTGAATTCGTCCGTCTCTACGAACATCTCGGGCTCGGCGTGGACGACCTCTTTGCAAAGTTTGTGCGCTACGGCGGTTACCCGATGTTGAAGTTCTACAACTTCAACGAGGATCTCGTCACCCAATACCTGCGCGACGTGTTCGATTCCGCGGTGCGCCGAGACGTGATCGAACACCACGAAATTCGCGATGTGGATATGTTCGATCGCGTCATGGCATTCGTATTCGACAATATTGGCTCGCCGTTCTCGGCTCGCTCGCTCGCCGCTTTCGTGAAATCCGAGGGGAGAAAGGTGAGCGTGGAGAAGATCCTTGCCTACCTTGGCTACCTCGAGGAGGCGTTTCTCGTGGAGAAGATGCCGCGCTGGGACGTGAACGGCAAGGAGCTGTTGCGGCTGGGGGAGAAGTGGTTTGTTGCCGACCTTGGCTTGCGCACAGTGCTTGGCTTCCGCAACGAGGAAAGCATCGAGCGGAGCCTGGAAAACATTGTGTACCAGGAGCTTCGCGCCCGTGGGTACGAGGTTCGCGTTGGAGCCATGGGTAGCAAGGAGATCGACTTCGTGGCGACTCGCGCGGGTGAGGTCGAGTACTACCAGGTGTCGTACCTGCTTGCGTCCGAGGCGACGGCGGAGCGCGAGTTTGGTGTGTTTGCTGAGGTTGCGGATAACTACCCGAAGTTTGTGTTGACGATGGATCCGCTCGATCTTTCGCGTAAGGGGATTCGCCATCGCAATATTCGCGAGTGGCTCCTGGGCGGGCAGTGAAGCGGTGTTGCGACTGAGGCGGACGGTGTGGCGGGGAGAGAGCCGCCGACGCCGGTGGGCTGGCTCACGCCCTGCGCGCGGCTACCAGCATGAGCGCTAAACTATTGGGCGTGAATACCGCGAGAATGGGCGTTGGAATCGTCTCGGCAGGAAAAGTGGGTGCCGCAATTGGAAGCGCGTTGCGTGCGGCCGGGCACTCCATCATCGGGGCGTACGCCACGTCGGAGGCATCGCTCGACCGGCTGGAAAACATGCTGCCGGGCGTACCCGCGCTGGACGTGCAAACGATTGTGGAACGCTCCCAGCTTGTGGTGCTCGCAGTGCCCGATCGCGAACTGATTCCCCTGGTTAAAGGGCTCACGAAGCTCGGCGCGTGGCAAAGCGGCCAAATCGTGATGCACACCGCCGGCCGTTACGGCGCTGATATCCTCGCGGGCGCTGCCGCCGCCGGGGCGCTCACGCTCGCCGTCCACCCCGCCATGACGTTCACCGGTACCTCGCTCGACGTCGCCCGCCTGCAAGGCTGCCCGTTCTCCGTCTCCGCCTCGCCGATGCTGCAACCGATCGGGCTCGCGCTCGTGGCCGAGATGGGCGGCGAAGGCGTGGTGATCGCCGACGTCGACCGCCCGCTCTACCACGCAGCCCTCGCGCACGGCGCAAACCACCTGGTCACCGTCGTCGCGCAGGCCGAGCGTGTGCTCGAGCAGATCGGGATCGCCGACGCCGGTGCCTATCTGCGCCCGCTGACGCAGGCTGCGCTCGAAGGCGCCCTCTCCAGCGGGGAAGCGCTACAAACCGGGCCGGTGGTGCGAGGCGACGCCGTCACCGTCGAAGGCCACGTGGAACAACTCGACGAGCTCGCCGCAGACGTTCCGGAACTCGCCGACGTCGCACACACCTACCGCGCCCTTGCGCGCGCAACGATCACCCGCGCACTCGCGCGCGGCGTGATCAGCCAAACCCAAGCGGGCCAAATGACAAAAATTGTGGAGGAAGCATGAAGGTCGTCACAACGAAGGAAGAGCTCGCGCGCGAGCTAGCGAAACTCGAGGGCACGCGCTCGCTCGTGATGACGATGGGTGCGCTCCACGAGGGCCACTTGTCGCTGGTCGAGCGGGCGACGGCGGAGACGGACCACACAATCGTTTCCATCTTCGTCAACCCTTTGCAGTTCGGGCCGGGCGAGGATTACGAAGCCTACCCGCGTACGCTCGACGCCGACGTCGCGCTCCTCGAGCCGGCGGGCGTGGACGTGGTATTCGCTCCCGAGGTGGAAGAAATGTATCCGCGCGAGCCGCTCGTGCGGATCAACCCGGGCCCGGTGGCGACCGTACTCGAAGGCAAAACGCGCCCCACCCACTTCGCGGGCGTGCTGCAGATCGTGCACAAGGTGATGAACCTGGTGCGCCCGCAGCTGGCGTACTTTGGGCAGAAAGACGCCCAGCAGCTCGCGCTGATTCGCACGATGGTGGCCGATCTGGACATGAACCTCGAGATCCGCGCGGTGCCGATCAAGCGCGAGGAATCCGGGCTCGCGATGAGCTCGCGGAACTCGTACCTGTCGCAGGCCGAGCGTGAGGACGCGTTGGCGCTCTCGCGTGCGCTCGCGGACGGGAAGGCGGCCGCCGACGCCAGCGGGGCGGCTGGTGAGGTGCTCGCGGCTGCGCGCGAATCGATCGAGGGCGCGAACGTGCGCGTCGATTACCTGGTGCTTGTGGATCCGGAAACGTTCCAGGAGCTGGAAGCTGGCGCACATGGAGCTGGGTTGCTGGCGGTTGCGGCGTATGTTGGCCCGACCCGCCTGATCGATAACATGGAGGTTTCCATTGCCTAATATGCGCAAAATGATCTCGGGGAAGATCCATCGCGCCACGGTGACTGGCGCGGATCTGAACTATGTGGGGTCGGTGACCGTGGATGCTGATCTACTTGAAGCGGCGAATATTTTGCCGGGGGAATCGGTGGATATTGTGAACGTGACGAACGGTTCGCGTCTGTCCACGTACACGATCCCGGGCGAGCGGGGCAAGGGCGAGGTGATTTTGAACGGTGCTGCCGCGCATCATGCGAGCGCGGGCGACATCGTGATCCTCATGGCCTACCAGTGGATGGACGATGCGGACGCGCGTGAGAACGCGCCGGCAGTAGTGTTCGTGGATCACGCCAACCATATTGTGGAGATCGGTGCGAACCCGGGCAAGGTGCCGCCGAACGATCAAGGCCTCAAATCCAGCGGGGTTTAATTTGTCAGCATGTCCATGATGCCGGCAAAGGTTGAGATGGCAAATAAGAGTCCAGTGATGAGGAAAACTTTGAGTTCACGGCTCCACTTTTGTCGTGGAGCTTGCCTGCGCCCCTTTTTGGGCTTTCCTTGCCGTGGGTAGCTCGCGTAGACGTAGGTCAGGAAGAAGAGTGAGAGAAGTCCGGTGAGGATAGTCTCAACAATCGGATTAAAAAGAAAGCCCATAGTAGTTCGTTTTCTTTCTTGGTGAGTTTCTTGTGGTTTCCTTTGTGAAGCTGAGGGTGAGTATACCGAATGCTCGCCAATATCTCGTGTGCCGTGAGTTTTACTGTGACTGACAAGAGGAGGAATCTGGCCAAATTCTACTCTTTGGAACGTCCCCAGAAATCTGTATCACTATGCGGACGCGCGCGTAATTATTTCGTGGACAGGTCTAGTGTCAGCTTTTAACACGCAACAGTGAGAGAAAGGACGAGGCATGTCAGCGTTAAAGCGTGCGGGCGTTTTGCCCTGGGTTATTGGCGCCATTGTGGCGGGCATTATTTGTGGTCAGTTTTTCCCCACGTCGCTGACGCGAGGTTTCGTCACGTTCAACGATCTTTTCTCGCAGTTCCTCGGCTTCGCGGTTCCGCTGATCATCGTGGGCCTGATCGTTCCCGCGATCGCGGATCTCGGTAAGGGAGCAGGCAAGTGGCTCGGTATTACCGCCGCGATCGCGTACGGTTCCTCCCTCTTTGCAGGCTTCTTGACCTTCTTCGCGGCGCGCGCCGTATATCCGATGATCCTCCATGCCGGCCAGGCTGTGGACGTGCAAGATCCTTCCAAGGCTGCGCTCACCGGCTACATTAAGGACCTCACGGTTCCGCCCGTATTTGGCGTGATGACCGCGCTGGTGCTCTCCTTCGTGGTAGGTATTGGCCTCTCGCTCGCGCCGCGCGGTGTGATCCGCAAGGGCTTCGTGGAGTTCCGCGAAATCATCACCGGCCTGATCTCAAAGGTGATCATCCCGTTCCTTCCGCTTCACATTTTCGGTATTTTCCTCAACCTCACCCAAGGCGGTGAAATCGCGAAGATTATCGCCACCTTGGTGAAGATCGTGGTGTTTGTGCTGGTCCTCGAGGTAATTATCCTCGGCGCACAGTACGGCATCGCCGGCGCGATCGCGCGGAAGAACCCGTTGAAGGCGCTGGGGAACATGATGCCGGCCTACTTCACCGCTCTCGGCACCTCCTCTTCTGCAGCTACCATTCCGGTCACCTTGCGCCAGACCCTCAAGAATGGCGTCTCCGAGCCGGTGGCCTCTTTTGTGGTTCCGCTGTGTGCAACGATCCACCTGGCCGGCTCAATGTCTAAGATCACCGCGTTCGCGATGGCAATCATCACCTTGAATGGCCTGCCGGTCACCACTGCGCAAATGGTTGGCTTCATCTTCATGCTCGGCGTGATTATGGTTGCTGCGCCGGGCGTTCCTGGCGGCGCGATCATGGCCTCTGTTGGCATCCTCGGTTCGATGCTCAGCTTCAACGACGCCGCCGTCGGCCTCATGATTGCCTCCTACATCGCGCTCGATTCGTTCGGCACCGCAACAAACGTCACCGGCGACGGCGCGATCGCCCTGGTCATCGACCACTACGCCGAGGGTAACGTTGGCGAG
Source organism: Arcanobacterium wilhelmae (assembly GCF_029632765.1). Classification (NCBI taxonomy): domain Bacteria; kingdom Bacillati; phylum Actinomycetota; class Actinomycetes; order Actinomycetales; family Actinomycetaceae; genus Arcanobacterium; species Arcanobacterium wilhelmae. The sequence continues at coordinate 1,658,450 of NZ_CP121247.1, read as the reverse complement.
GTGAGCGAGAACGCTCGCGACTACGCCTCCCGCAACACCTTCGACGGCGAGGCCTACCTCCGTTCGGTTTCCTAAAATAAATGAGCTCTGGTGAATGAGTTCCAGAGTTGTTCGGAAAAGTTTTCTTAGTCATTGGTTTTTAGAATGATTGGTGGATGGGTGTGGTGAATGATGAACTTTCAGTATGTTTTTAGGGGGGCGCACCAAAAGATAGATGACGCTCCTGACGGAGTGAGAAATTTATTCACATTCTTTGCCGCCGTGTTGTCGGCTATTTGTCTGGTGTTGGTGGATGTTGTGCCAGTTGCTGTGGCAGCTTCTGAAAACTCAGAGAGCTCCTCGATCGTAAAGGGTAGTCAGGGTATCCCCGATCTGCGAACTCTCGACGTTTTTGGATCGGTTTCTGATCCGACAGCACAAATGCTGGTCGGTAGAGAGTTGAGAAAAGTCCATGCGAAATTGAGGCCGGAAATTCGTGGGCAAATCCCTAGAAGCCTGAATATGCAGGGTGCGGATGCTCCGTTCCGAGATCTGGGAAATCTTGATGTGTCACCACAAGAAATTGAGGTGCTTGAGACGTTGCCTCGCGTTGACGAGCGCAGTGCTGAGGTTTTAATACCTGATCCTGAAACTCGCAAGATGTTTAGCGTGCGGGTAAAAAATTACGCATTGACTAGCGTTCTTAATGGTGTGGCAGTGAGTGCTGAGAAAAATGGTGTCGGGGCGTCTGCAGTGTCACATGTAACTGAGGATGGTGATGGGTAGATCGTGGGTCTGCTCAAAGACCGGCGCCGGCATTATATTAATTTTCAATATGAAATTCCGAAAGGTTACAAGCTGTCAGCTCGTGCGGATGGTGGCGTTAATCTGTTGTCTCGACATGGGATGTTGAAAGGCGAGATCCGTGCACGGTGGGCGCTTGACGCTACAGCCCAAAAAGTGCCGACGTATTTCAAACTGATTGGAAAAAATACTCTGCGTCAGTATGTTGATGGGAAGCAGGCTGCTTTTCCAATTACTGTTGGTGCTTCTTGGGGTTGGTGGATTGTAACGGCGGCTAAATGTGCGGTCTCTTTAGCACCATTGTTGGTGGCGGGCCCACCCGCGTTAGCTGCTCGATTCCCGAAGCTTGTTTCGTTTTTTAACAAGCTGTCGAAACATCGTGCAGTTGCAAAAGCCATTGAGAAGGTGGGCGGAGTGAAGCGTGCAGTCGCAGCCGCCGTGAAGAATGCTGTGCACGCTTTGCGTAGCAGTCTTCCAAAATGGGTTGCTTCGCGACTTCCGAAGCCTCCTCCTTTGAATGACAAGGAGAAGGTATTACTAGCGGCCGCATGGCCTATTCTCGTTGATAACTTTTGGGATCTTATTGGGATTGGAAGTTGTTACTCTCTAATTAGAGGAGCATAGATGTTATATCAAATCGTCAGTGTGTTATTAAATGTCAGTGCCGCGATTTTTGCGGGTGTTCAGTTTTCGAAGCTTTTGAAGGCGCTGCACACCCGCGAAGGAGATGAACGGGACAGTGGGCTTTACTTGTCCTCATCACTGCTTACTTTCTCTGTTCCGTTTTTTAGCCCGGTCGCTAATAATTCATCATCGACAGCATCGCTATTTTTTGTAATCGTAGCTGTTTCGACATTTTTCAGTGTCCGTGCTAGATCGTGACGGCTGGGTTTTGTGAGATCAGTAGATGGTTAAGATATTGATTTCGGCGAAAAATTCAATTCGCACGGCAACTTCCGCTCGGTTTCGCAATGCGAGTTAACCTCACGCGGGCCCTGGGGCAACCCAGGGCCCGCGTTTTTGTCTTTACAGTGCACCGCCGACGTCGGGCCAGGCTCGCGCCCCGACGTCGGTGAACGTCACAGAAAACCGAGCCACGACGTCGGGAGCGGGTTGCAAACCGTGTGGGCTGGCGACGTCGGGCGTGAGATATGCCCACAAGCGCACGAAAGTCCGGGGGAAGGGCGCAGTGCTGGGGTAGTCTAGTGGCGTGACTGAAAACGTGATGCATGATGATACCCCGGAGCAGGTAGCGGTTCGCATGGCGAAGCGCGAGCGCCTGCTCGCCGAGGGCCGCCAGCCGTACGCGGCTGAGCTTGAAATTACCCACCGTATCCCGGAAATTCGCGCGCAGTTCGATGGCATCGAGCCAGGCGAGGAACGCGAGGACCAGATCGTGGCCACCGCTGGCCGAGTGATGCTGTTCCGCCCGTCGGGCAAGATCGCGTTCGTGCAGCTCCAAGCTGGCGACGGCACCCGCGTGCAGGTGATCTTCTCCCTGGCAAACGTGGGCAAGGAATCGCTCGATGCGCTCAAGGTGGATCTCGATCTTGGCGATCACCTGTGGGTTAAGGGCCACATTGGCGCCTCCAAGCGCGGTGAGCTGTCTGTGTTCGCACACGAGTGGCTCATGGCCTCCAAGGCGATCCGCCCGCTTCCGAAGACGTTCACAGCCGAGGACGGCACCGAAACCACACTGAACGAGGAAACCCGCATCCGTGCACGTCACCTCGACCTCATCACCCGCCAAGCGGCACGCGATATGGTTCGTATCCGCTCCAACGTGATGAAGTCGCTGCGCGATACCTTCGATTCCCACGAGTACCTCGAGATCGAAACCCCCACCCTGCAGGCTCTGCACGGCGGCGCGGCGGCACGCCCGTTCACCACGCACATCAACGCTTACGACGAGGATCTGTACCTGCGTATCGCCACCGAGCTTCACCTGAAGAAGGCCGTGGTTGGCGGTGTTGATCGCGTGTTCGAGATCGGTAAGAACTTCCGCAACGAGGGCGCGGATTCCTCGCATTCGCCGGAGTTCTCGGCGCTTGAGGCATACGAGGCTTACGGCACGTACGAATCGATGGCGGATCTGACCCGCGAGCTGATCCAGAACGCTGCGATGGCCGCGTTTGGTTCGCACGTGGTCACCTTGGCGGACGGCACCGAATATGATCTGGGCGGCGAGTGGAAGCGCATCGACTTGTACGGTTCGGTGTCCGAGAAGCTCGGCGAGGAGATCACGGTGGATACTCCGCGTGAGCGCCTGCTCGAGATCGCTGCCGAGCACGAGATTTCCGTGAAGGAATACGCCGTGAACGGCAAGATCGTTGAGGATATTTTCGAAGAGCTCATCGGCGATCACATTTGGGAGCCCACGTTCGTGTTCGACTTCCCGGAGGACACCTCCCCGCTCACGCGTAACCACCGTTCGCGCCCGGGCCTGACTGAAAAGTGGGATCTGTACATTCGCGGCATGGAAATCGCTACCGCCTACACGGAGCTCGCGGATCCGGTGATCCAGCGCGATCGCCTGACCCAGCAGTCGCTGGAGGCGGCCAATGGCGATCCGGAAGCGATGCAGTTGGACGAGGACTTCCTCGAGGCGATGGAAGCCGGCTTCCCGCCGTCGGGCGGCATGGGCATGGGGATCGACCGCCTGCTCATGGTGCTCACTGGCCTGGGCATTCGTGAAACGATCCTGTTCCCGTTTGTCAAGCCGACCAAGTAAACATGCATGTGGCGAGGGATTTTCCCTCGCCACTGCTATACCCGCCGACGCCGGTGCGCGGCTCCCAGCGCTGGGAGCTGTGCCTTCGAGCGCAAGGTGCGCTGCGGCGTCGGGAATCCAACTAGAGCCCAACCATAAGGAGAAAACGATGTTGCTTGCATTCTCGATTGCCCCTCAAACTACGGACCAGCCGGACGGGTCGGTCTCCAAGGCTGTCTCTCGCGCGGTGAAGATCGTGCGCGAATCGGGCCTGCGGGAGGAGACCACCTCGATGTTCACGACGATCGAGGGTGAATGGGACGAGGTGATGGCCGTGGTCAAGAAGTGCGTGGATGCGCTTTCTGAGATGACCCCACGTATTTCCCTCGTGATGAAGGCTGATATTCGCCCGGGCCACACGAACATGCTCCAGGCGAAAGTCGAGCGCGTGAACACGATGATCGAGGGCGGCCAAGCTTAATTCATCGTGCAAACAGTGTGGGGCGGCGGGAAAATCCCGCCGCCCCACACTGTTTGTCGCCGATGTTCGGTATTCGAAATATCGAACATCGTGGGGGTGCATCCCGGTGCGTTCGGGATGCGCCCCCACGGGCTCGACGTCGAAGCGCCACTTGCGCCCCGACGTCGGGGCTACTTCCCCTGCGAAACTCGCTGAATATAGGCGTTCATTGCCTCAAGCGCCTTGCTTTCCTCCGGGGTGAATCCGTGGCCGGAAGCGAAGAGCTCGCGCGCGATCGATTCTGTGGCCAACCGGAAGGCCGTGGGGAGCTCGAAGCGCTGGAGCTCGATTTCATTGAGCACCTGCTCCTCGGTGAACCCGAGATCGCCCGCGCACCGAGCCCAGTGGCGCTCCCGGATCGCATCGGCGCGATTCTCTCCGCCAATTTTCATTGCCAGCCGCACTTTCTCGCGTGGGTGCACATAGGGAGCTGCGGAGGCGACGTCGTAGAGCGGAGCGAGATGAACACCGCCGGTGTCCCAGGTCAGCGAAAAGTTCTTCGCGTGTGCGTCTGTTGCGCACAAGAGGTAGTTTGCGATCAGACTTTGGAGGAATGCGAAGCGTTCGCGCGCGGCCAGGCCGATTTTGTCGAAGAGTTTCGCGATATGTGCGATTCCGGGCCCGCCGTCGGCCTCGTATTTTTGTTCCGGTAACACACTAAGTGCTTGGCACAGATCCTCTTGCGTCAGGCGCAGAAGCTTCTCACCCTCCCACACACGATCCCCGCGCTCGCTGACGAGGGCGGGTTCGCTACCGAAGTAGTGGTACTGAGTGTAAGCCGCGGGTAAGCCCAGGTTCGTCAACGTCCGCATTGACACGGCCTCGATCAACGCCTGTGCGTGGAGGCGTACAACCCCCGGTTTGACGATATGCGTGGAGGGAATGGCGCCATCCGCCGCATACCATGAGGCCGTCCCGGGCACCCGATGGAGAGCAAATTTTTCCTGCGTGCCCGCGAGCGACCAGTGTTCGTGTTCGAGGATCCATGCGGGGTTGTTTTGTGTGCGAAGTTCCCTCAGACGCGCTTCGATATCCCCGTCACTGAGCTGTGTCAGCGTGCCAGTTTTCGACGGGGGAGTTCCCGGTTCGAGGAATTGGATCGCGCCGGCGCAATCGGCTCCGATGTGCGCGAGAATTGCGAAAATATCGGTGCGAGCGGCGCCGATTTCACGCGCGAGGAGGGAAAGCTGGTCGGCGGAATCGGGCAAGAATCCGAGGATAAATGGGCGCACGTTGGGATCGGGCCAGGGTTCGCTTCGTACGGGCATCGCGAGCGAGACCTGTGGCGCGTTCGGAAGATAGCGCAACGAGAGCTTCCCGGAGGATTCAACGAGCGTTCCGGCAAGTTCGCCGCGAAAGTAGACGGCGAGCTCACGCATCGTTGCTCCTCAAGAATGCGGGGAGGGTGTGGGCAAACTCGGCGTTTGTTGAGGCTGGGGGGAGATCGTCGACGTCGGGGCGGCGGGTTTGTGGTTGAGTTGCGGGAGCGTTTTCGCTGGAGTAGCGCACGAAGAGGTCGATTCCGAGTTCGTGGAGCGTGCGAAGGATTCGCGTGATGGAACCGCCGGTGGTCTTTCCGTTCTCGAGTTGGGAGAGCCATGCGCGTGGAGCGCCGATACGGGTGGCGAGCTCCTCCTGTGTGAGCCCGCGAAGCAGACGGGCATCGCGAACTGCGATCCCAAGATCGCGGGCAGATCGGGTTGAGGTTTCGATGATGCTCATGGGAGTCTCCGTTCGATATTTCGAACATATTTTACGATGTTCGAAATATCGAACACAAGGGGATTGTTCGAAATATCGAACGTAGTGGGGGCGCATCCCGGTGCGTTCGGGATGCGCCCCCACGGGCTCGACGTCGAAGCGTCACTTGCGCCCCGGCGTCGGGCGTGCGGCTGGGTCAGCGCACGTCGTCGTCAACCCAGTCGAACGTGCGGGTCACGGCCTTCTTCCACAGGCGCAACTGGCGCTCGCGCTCATCGGCCTCCATTGTCGGGCTCCAGCGCTTGGCTTCGTTCCAGTTGTTCGTGACGTCCTCTTCGCCGCTCCAGAACCCAACCGCGATGCCGGCCGCGTAGGCCGCGCCGAGCGCGGTGGTCTCTGCAACCTCCGGGAGGACAACCTCGACGCCGAGGATGTCGGCCTGGAACTGCATGAGCGTATCGTCGGCCGTCATGCCGCCGTCCACGCGCAACTCCTTGAGCGGCACGCCCGAATCCTTGTTCATCGCCTCGAGAACCTCAGCGGTCTGGAATGCGGTTGCCTCGAGCGCAGCGCGCGCGATGTGGCCCTTGTTGTTGTAACGCGTCAAGCCAACGATCGCTCCGCGGGCCTCGTCGCGCCAGTAGGGGGCGAATAGGCCCGAGAAAGCCGGAACGAAGTACACGCCACCGTTATCCTCTACGGTCTGAGCCAGGTCCTCAACGTCGGAGGACTTCTGGATCAGGCCCAGGTTGTCGCGCAGCCACTGGATCAGCGAGCCGGTCACCGCGATCGAACCCTCGAGCGCGTAGACCGGATCGGAATCGCCCAGCTTGTAGGCCACCGTGGTGAGCAGGCCGTTTTCCGAGATCACCGGCTCGGTACCGGTGTTCATCAGCATGAACGAACCGGTGCCGTAGGTGTTCTTCGCCATGCCCTTCGTGAACGCCGCCTGGCCGAACGTGGCTGCCTGCTGATCGCCGAGAATACCTGCGATCGGCACGTCACCCAGAAGGCCGTTCTCGCGGCCTTTACCGTACACTTCGGAGGAAGAACGGATCTCGGGCAGCATGGACATCGGCACGCCGAACACCTCGCACAGATCCTCACGCCACTGAAGCGTGCGGATATCCATCAGCATGGTTCGCGAAGCGTTCGTCACGTCAGTCACGTGAACGCCGCCGTTCACGCCGCCTGTCAAGTTCCACACCAGCCACGAATCCGTATTGCCGAACAGCAGATCGCCCGCCTCGGCTCGCTCGCGCGCGCCCTCCACGTTGTCCAAAATCCAGCGGATCTTCGAACCCGAGAAATAGGGGGAGAGCCCAAGGCCGGTATCCTCACGGAAACGGTCCGCACCGCCGTCGGAGGCCAGTTCCTTGATGAACGGAGCCGTGCGCGTATCCTGCCACACGATCGCGTTGTACACCGGCTCGCCAGTGTTCTTATCCCATACCACGGTGGTCTCACGCTGGTTGGTGATGCCGATCGCCGCGATCGAATGCTTGTTGATCTGTGCGTTCGAAAGCGCGGTCGCCACCACGTGACGCACGGACGTCCAAATCTCCATCGGATCGTGCTCAACCCAGCCCGCCTTCGGGAAATGCTGAGTGAACTCCTCCTGCCCAACGGCCTCAATACGGCCTTCCTTGTTGAAAATAATGGCGCGCGACGAGGTGGTGCCCTGGTCGATCGCAATCACGAAATCTTTCGACATAGTTATCTCCTTTGATGAGTCGAAGTACTGGAATCAGAGCACGTCAGATGGACAGAGCGTTGAGCATGTGCGGGCTGAAGATCAGCGCCGCCACAAGCGCGCCAAGGATCGGGCCAACAACCGGAACCCACGCGTAGCCCCAGTCCGAGCCGCCCTTGCCCTTGATTGGCAGCACGGCGTGGGCGATACGCGGGCCAAGATCACGAGCCGGGTTGATGGCGTATCCGGTCGGGCCGCCGAGCGAGGCGCCGATACCCACGATCACGAGGGCAACCGCGAGCGGGCCAATCTGCGCCGGAGTTTTGCCATTGAACAGCACCCACGCGATCAGCACGAAGGTCGCGATGGCCTCGGTGGTGACGTTCAGAAGCGGGTTGCGGATCGCAGGGCCTGTGGAGAAGGTACCAAGCACCTCGGCCTGGTTCTCGTGAGCGTCGTAGTGATCCTTGTAGGCAAGCCACGCGGCCGCAGCGCCGACGAACGCGCCCGCGAACTGTGCGAGGATGTAGACGGCGGTGTTGGCGAAATTCACGGCGACGCCGGGCACGAACTCCTCGTATCCGCCGAACACGAACGCCAAGGTGACCGCGGGGTTGAGGTGGCCGCCCGTCTTGTAAGCTGCGTAAACACCCACGAACACGGCTAAGCCCCAGCCGAAGTTGATCATCAACCAGCCGCCGTTTTTTCCCTTGGAATCGGTGAGGAGGTTGGTGGCAACCACGCCCACGCCCAGCAGGATCAGCAGTGCGGTGCCAATAAATTCTGAAAGAAAAATTGCCCCAAGAGACATCGTTATCCCTTTCGGTTGAAGAGGGACGGCGGGGGAGCCGCCCAGGTTCATCGTTGAACGCTGTGTCTAGTCTCACATAAGTGTAGAGGTATTGTGAATATTTCTAGGACCTTTGGGCCAATTTTCATCTCTGAGCTGAGGTAGCGCACGTCTGTGCGCCCGACGCCGGTGGGCCAGTTGCGTACGCATCCGGACGCTACGCCAGACCCGCCACGGGCTCGCGCGGGGACCCCGCGCTCGAGGCGCGTGTCTAGCGCCACGCGCTCGCTAGCCCCGAGTCGCCCGAAGCGCGCCCGGCTTCGCTACGATCTCGACGCCGGTGGGCGAGTTACGCCGTCGCGGGGCGATCCCAGCGCTGCGAGGCGAGCAGCTGGGTCAAAACTTCTTGAGCTTCCGTGTAGGAAACCTTGCGGGCACCCTTTGCGGTGAGTTCGCGGTACATCGTCGGCTCGTGGAAGAAGTGTGCAACACCGCGGCGGATCAGGTTCGGGAACGGCTTACGGGCCTCGTCCAGATCGCGCATCAGGCGGAACCAGAACGTTTGCACGCGCGGACGCGAAATGCACAGCGCGTCGGCAAGGATGCCTTCCTTGCGAAGATCGTCGATGATGTCTGCTGCGAACAGGCCCTCGGCCAGCACCACACGGCGGCCCTCCAACTCGAGCCTGCGCTCGCTCAGGCGCTTCGACGTCGGGATGTCGTAAATCGGCACCGTCGTCTCGCCAACCGTGCACAAGTCCACCAGCGCCTGCACCGCGCCCTCGCGATCCCAGGTGCGGATCGAATCCCAATCCACCATGCCGTGGCGACGCGGCAAACCCGGCATGTCGCCGTCGAAGTAGAAATCGTCCAAGTGAATCGACGGCAGGCCGGAGCGATCCGTGAAGCGGGTCTTGCCCGAACCCGACGGGCCGGTCACCAAAATGACATGCGCACGTGGGTTATGGCGGGTACCTTCAGGAAGCTCAAAGAGGCCATCGTTCGACAGGGGAGTGGACATGGGTTCAAGAATACCGCTTACCGATTGAATGGGGTGAGTGGTATGCCGGGCACGTCCGCTCGCGCGTGGAACACGGCTCCCGCTTCCGGCTCCGGATCGGTGAGGTTTTCCCGCGAGGTCGTGACGAACACGTCGCGTCCGTCCTCGCCGCCGAGCGTCACCGATGTGACAAGTCGCACCGGCAGATCCCACTCGCCGAGGATCTGCGCTTGCGGCGAGTACAGGCGCACCTTGCCCACTCGGTTCAGTGCCACCCACACGTTGCCGTCGACGTCGGTGGTCAGGCCGTCGGGGGAGGTACCGGTGGCTTCGTGGAAGTTGCGCCGGTTCGTCAGTTCCCCGCCGACGACGTCGAACACGTCCGTGCGGCGTAGCGCCGTGTCGTTGAAGTAGGCGCGCTCCTCGCCCACGAACGCGAGCCCGTTCGAGGTGGTCGTGCCGGCGATCGCTACTCGAGCTTCGCCGTCGGGCCCGATTTTGTACACGTTACCCACGCCCTGACGGCGCGTGTAGGACATCGTTCCGAAGTACAGGTTCCCCCACGGATCGGTGTTGCCCTCGTTCATACGGATGTCCGGGTCCGTCCAGACCTCCTCCGCGCCCGGCATCGGGCGGACTTCACCGAACGGCTCGTCAGCGATCCCAAGCCCGCGCTCGAGGCCCACAACGAAGCCGCCGCCCACCCGCGGGCGCACGAACGCCGCGATTTTCGAGCCGGTTGCCAGGCGGTGAATCTCGCCGCTCGGAAGGAGCGTGAGGAGATCGCCGGCGAGCATGTCCACCCAGCGCAAGCCGCCCCAACTGGCATCCCACGCGGGCCCCTCGCCGTGATAAGCAACTGCGGGCGTGATCTGTTCAAACTTCATGCCCGCAAGTTTACCCACGCCCGACGACGTTGGGGCGCACGTTGCACCGACGCAACGACTTGACGCGTGCGTAACTCTGTCAGTTCGCTCGGGCGTTGCTATATGCGCAACGCCTCACGGAAGTGAGGGAGTTCTGCACGCGCTGGCCGCATGGAGTGGCCGACGTTGGGGTGCACGTTGCGCCGACGCACCGACTTGACGCGTGCGTAACTCTGTCAGTTCGCTCGGGCGTTGCTATATGCGCAACGCCTCACGGAAGTGAGGGAGTTCTGCACGTGCCCCGCACTCCGGTGGGCGGCTCAGTCGCGGTGCAGGCCGAGGGCGTGAGCAATGATCTCCACCGGGTGAACCGTCATCGCGCCGGAGCCTTGGCGGATCTGCCAACGGCAGGTTTCCGTTTCGCAGGCGGCGAGGTTCGGGTTCGTTTCCTTGATCATCTCAAAGAGCGGCTCGCCCACCTTCTGGGCGACCTCGTACTTTTCCTTCTTCAGGCCGTACGTGCCGGCCATGCCGCAGCACGCGCGCCCCGATTCCACTACCTTCACGCCCGGGATCGTCTCCATCAGCCGGATCGCCGGCATGCCGATGCCCTGGCTCTTGACCTGGCAGGGCTGATGGTAGGGGATCGTGATCTCCCAGCGGGCCAGGTCCTCAACCGGAAACTCGCCGGCGTCGACCAGCTCAAGTAGGAACTCGGACGTTTCCACGGTCCGCTTGCCCACCGCAATCAGACGCTCGTCCTCGATACCAAGGATTTCGCGCGCCTCGTGGCGCAACATTCCCGCGCACGAGCCCGACGACGAAACGATCGTCAGCTCGCCTTCAGCTGAGAGCTGTTCGGCCAGCTTCACTGCGTGCTTCGCCGCCTGGTTGAACAGGCCGTTGGACTGTTCGGCGAGCCCGCAGCACCCCTGCTTCGGCACGAGCACCTCGTAGCCTAAGTATTCGAGCACTCGCACCGAGGCTTTCGACGTCTCCACCTCGAAGTAGCCGCCCGCGCAGCCGTGGAAGAACACGATCGGCCCGCGCGGGTACGGGTTCTCCGGCGTCGTGCCTGGCGCGTGGGAGGGCACCCGGTTCTTCTGGTGTTTCGTGAACCAGCCCATGAAGGTCTGCGTGACGGCCTTCGGGACGGGCGCGTTGCGATGCACGCCCACCACTTTCTCCACGAGCGTGCGGATCGGTTTGTTGGCCAGCGCCGCGTTCGCGATCGGCGCGAAGGGGGTCATGAGTTTGCCTTCGAGTGTGGTCTGCGTGATCAAGCGGTCGCGCAGCGGCATGTGACCGGCCTTCATCACGGCGCGCGCCTGCGAATTGATTTCGGCGATCTTCACGCCCTGCGGGCACGAGGTGGTGCAGATCCCGCATGAGGAGCAGTAATCGAGGGAATGATCCACCGATTCGCCGTTTCGGAAGCGCTCGGCCTGCGGGCCCACGAACTTCGGCCCCGAGAACAGCTCGGTCACCTCCACGATCGGGCACTGCGTTTCACAAATCGTGCACTTCACGCACGCATCCAGCGATTCGCGGGCCAGGGAGTACTTGGCGTATTCGATAGCGTCCATGTCAGTCCTTTCCGAGAGCGTTCGTGGCGGCGCGCGCAGATCCGAGGGCGATCCCTTCGCCCGATTTTTCCGCCCACGGCGCCGACCCTGCGATCACATCGCCCGCCAGGTGCAGATTTGCGTAGATAGGGGAGCCGAGCTCGTTGGTGGGGTGCATCGCGCTATCGACGACGACGCCGGTAGTCCACGGGTTCTCTCCCACGGCAAGCGGCAGGCCAAAGATCGTCTCGCGGAACTCCTTGCGCGAGTTGCGCATGATGTTCCCGGATTCGAAGCGGCCAGCGGCGTCGATCACCGCGTCTACCTCGAGCGGGGTTTCGCGGCCGGCGCGGCTCACGAGCAGGCGCGTGATCCGCCCGTTTTCTCCCGACGACGCCGTCACGGTGGCGTTCATGTGCACGTCGATTCGCGCTTCTCGGCACTGTGCGAGGAGCGCATCATAGATGCGCCGGCCCGCCACCGACGGCGGTGGGATCATCATTTCGGCGAGCCCTGCGCCACCGGCGTCGGCGATCGCCGCGCGAAGCGGAGCCGTCGCGTCGTGTTTGAGCCCGCAAAACGCGGGCAGGAGCACTACTTCGCCTGGGCGGACGGCCGCCGCGAGCGCGCTCGCCACCTGCTCGCCAAACTCGGTGTAAAAACCGGACTCGCGCACTTCTCGTGAGCGACCGTCGAAGGCCCGCGCGAACGCCGTCGCGTTCGAATCGGCCTCGCCCGAACGGGCCGCAAGGTCCAGCGTCACGGCGCGGGCCGTGACGCGCACATGCGGCGAACGCGCAAGATTATCGGCGATCAGCTGCGCAGGAAAATCCTTAAATTGGCGAAAACCCACCACAAGATACTGGCCGCCGTCGCGCAACACTGAGTCCGCCATCGAACGCTGGACCGCATAGGCGGGCCGGACTGCGCCCGCCGGCGTCGGGATCCACATGTTGCGTTCAGGCGCGCCAACCGGGCGCGCACCGAACAGGCCCACGTGCTCCTCGAGCCAGGCCACGCCGTCGCGCACGGCGTCGGCACCGATCGCGTGATACGGGTGCTCGGGCGGCAGCGAGGAAAAATCGAACGGGTCGGAAACCGGCGAGCCGTCCGGAGCCCAGGAGTAGACGTCGAGCACGCCTGTCGAGAGCCCGAGCCCGCCGATGCCCTTGGTGACGATCGTGACGCGGTGGCCAGCCTCGGCCGCCATCAGCGCGCTCGCCATGGCGGCCAGCCCAGCCCCGATTACTACAACTTTCACTGCGCGTCCTCCTTCACAGTGGCGAGCGTGGCGAGGTCGCCCGTGGCGCGCTTCGCCTTCTCACTCGGTTCGGGCAGGTGGCCAATATCGAGGATCCCCTCGAACATCCAGTTCGCCAGCGCCATCTCGCGCATCTGCTCGCCGTGGAGCAGCGGGTCGATCCCGTGGCGGCGGTTTTCGATGAACAGTTCGAGCATCTGCGTGGAACGGTCCGCTTCCGCGGCCCGCGCCCGCATGGCAACCCGGCCCCCGACGTCGTCGGCGCTGGTTGCATCGTCGGTTTCAGGTGTGCCCGCGCGGGGATCCGTGGCCGCGACCTTGCCTGCAACGTGACCGTCGGCGCTGGCCGCATGCCCGGCGTCGGCGCTGTACACGGGCCCGGCGCCGGTGCGGAACTCGTGCAAAATCCCGGCTGCGCGCAACGTGCAGAACGTGCCCTGGCACGGGCCCATGCCAATGCGGAGCTGGCGGCGCAGATCGTCGATCGTGGAGTTCGGCTGGCGGCGCAACAGATCGAGCACGGTGGAGCGGCGCACGAGTTCGCATTCGCACACGAGCGGATCGGCGAGGCGCTCTTCCTCGATCTCCTCCAGCCGGTCGGTGATTTTGTGGAGCGTGGGGTTCGCGTTCGGAACCGGCTCGGTGTGTGTGATGCACTGCGCGTCATTGCCCATCTGCTCGAGCAGTGCGTCGGTGACGTTCTTCGCCATCAGACGGTACGTGGTGAGCTTGCCGCCCGCGATCGTGAACAGGCCGGTGATGCCGTCGCGCTCGCGGTGGTCGATGATCGACATCCCGCGCGACATGTGGCGCGTATCTGTTGCCGAAACCCGCGTGTCCTTCACCAGCGGCCGCGCCCCGGCCCACACGTGCACCGCACGCGACTCACGGAAACCAGGGACGAGCACCTCGCCGGCGTCGAGCATCTGCTCCACTTCCTCCGGGCGGATCTCGAGGTGGTCGGGGTCCGTGGCGGCGACGTCGGTGGTGCCGATAATCGACACGGTGTGGGCGGGAACGAGGATATCGCCGTCGGCGGGGTAAATACAGCGGTTCACCACGGAGTTCACGAGCCGGTGGTTCATCGCCACCATGATTCCGCGCCCGGGCACCACATCCACGCCGTGCGCGCCGGCGAGCGCTGCGATCTGGCCAGCCCACGGGCCGCCCGCGTTGATCACGCCGTGGCAGGTGATGAGCACGTCCTCGCCGGTCTTCTCGTCGATTGCGCGAACGCCACTCACCGTGCCGTCGCTGACCTCGATTTTCGTGGCACGGTGATAGGTGAGGGCCTGCGCGCCGTAGGCTTTCGCGGATTCGATCGCGCCCCAGCACATGCGCCAGCCGTCCACTGAGGCGTCGCGCACCGCAAACGCGCGCTTGATCTGCGGGTTCAGGCGCGGCTCACGGCGCAGCATCTCGGCCACGGTGATCTCCTCGGCCCACACGCCGGTTTTTGTTGCGCCGGCGAGGAACTGGTTCGGGAAATCGTCCGGATCGTCGGGGCCAACCACGAACAAGCCGCCTGTGTCTTCGATCGCGTCCGGGTGGATTTTTCGCAGGAGCTCGTTTTCCTCCGCACACTCGGTGGCGCTTCGCGGATCGGAGACCACATAACGCCCGCCGGAGTGGAGGAGGCCGTGGAACCGGCCGGAGGTTCCTTGCGCGATGTCCGCGCGTTCAAGAAGGATCGCGGACACTCCGCGCATTGCGAGGTCGCGGAGTGTTCCCGCTCCGGTTGCGCCACCGCCGATCACGACGACGTCGGTGCTGTATGTGCGCATGCGTACCCCTTTCCGCCTTTGGAAACTGTGACTCCCACAATAGGGGGATTTCATCAATTTTTCCTAGGCGATTGTGAAAACGCGCTCATCTGTGCAAATAGTTTCCTCATAAGTGAACGGATGTTTTTTGGAGCGTTTCGCGGTAGATTTGTTGAGGAATAAGGTGCACAGAGGGGGAGAAATGACCCGCGAAAATTCCGCTTATGAAGCTGCAGTGATGTACTTCGTTCAAGACGAAAAAATGGAAACTATCGCAAAGAAGCTCAAGGTTTCACGTTCCACAGTTTCCCGGCTAATCCAGCACGCTCGAGAAACAGGCATGGTGAGGATTTCGTTGAATCCACCGGATTCGACGGTGAATTCATTAGCGGGGCGTCTCGAAGAACGCTTCGGCGTGAAGGCTTTTATTGCTCCAGTTTCAGCCAGTGCCGATTCTGCCCGCAGGATGCAGGCGGTGGCGAACCTGGCAGCGCAGGTGCTCTCCGATTCGGTGGAGGACGAAACCGTTGTGGCGGCCGCGTGGGGCAACATGGTGTCCGCGGTCGCGGAGCAACTCCCGATGAAGAAGGTTTCCGGCGTACGAGTAGTGCAACTCAACGGCGCGGCTACTGGCGATAATGCGGGCATGCCACACGCAGGAGCGATCATGGAAAAGATCGGCGAAGCGTTCAGCGCGCAGGTCATCCATTTCGCTGTTCCGGCGTTCTTCGACTATCCCGAGACCCGCACACAACTATGGAAAGAGCGTTCCGTGAGTTCGGTGATCGAGCTTGGCCGCAACGCGGACGTTGCGATCTTCGGCGTCGGCTCTCAGGCTGCGGCCGCTTCGTCGCTCGTCTACTCGGGCGGGTATTTCACCCACGAGGAGCTCGTCGAACTCGATCAGGCGGGCGTGGTTGGCGACGTGTGCACCGTGATGTTCCGTGCCGACGGTACCTTCGAGGACCTCGACGTGAACTTCCGCGCATCCGGCCCCAGCCCGAACGAGCTCACTGGGATCAAGAAGCGTATTCTCGCTGTCTCTGGTCAGCCGAAGGCCGTGGCTGCGCTCGCGGGCCTGCGCGCCGGCGTCGCCACGGATCTGGTGATCGACGAATCCACTGCGCTCACGCTACTCCAGCTCGCCGACGAGGCTGACGGCCTGCGTTAGGGCCAAGTGAGAGTTGCGCGCCGACGCCGGTACGTTCCCGACGCCGGTGCTCCTGCTCGCCGTCGGCCTGGGGAGCGACGCCGGGGCTGGCTTACGTCTGTGCGTTACTGATTTCTTGTGCGTAACTCAATCAGTTCCGTGAGGCGTTGCGTATATAGCAACGCCTGGCCCGATTGACGCAGTAACGCACGGGAGTTGGTGCAGAACTCAATCAGTTGCGCGAGGCGTTGCGTATATAGCAACGCCTGGCCCGATTGACAGAGTAACGCACGGGAGTTGGTGCAGAACTCAATCAGTTGCGCGAGGCGTTGCGTATATAGCAACGCCTGGCCCGATTGACAGAGTAACGCACGGCCCTGCCGACGCCGGGGCTCCTGCTCGCCGGCGCTGCAAGTTGCGCTAGGCGCGGGAAGCGTAGTTGCGCGCCGTGCGCGAGGCGAGTGCCAGCGCAACGGGACCTTCGAGAGCAACAAGCGCAGGGATGAGGAGCGGAACAAAACCGGCTTTGGTGCCGTAGAACGTGTAGGCGGCGAGTACGAGGACCGCCGAGCCGACGCCGATCGCGCGCGCGTTGAGCGCGAAATCACGCCACTCGCGTGGCCAGCTTGTGCCCCGGATTGGACGCACAATCGCGCGGGCGGCAACCGCGAGCATCGGAAGCAGCCCTGCCGCGAGCATGATCACGATCGCCGTGCGGTTCGGTGCGCCGTCGAGGAAGAGCATGCCCATTGCCAGCGGGACCACCGGGAATGCGGCCAGACCGGCGCCGAGGTAGGTGAGGTACTGGAGTTTTTGCGCGTTGTCGTCCATAGGTCCGATCTTACTGGGGGAGGCGGATGTTGGAGCCGTGGCGCTCCACGAGCGAATCGGCGATCAGGCCCTCGAGGGCCACCTGGTAGCGTTCGGGCTCGATGCCGGACGCGCGCTCGAGCTCGGCGGCTGCGACGCCGTCGGGAGCCTTTCGTAAGATGCCCATGATCGCACCTCGAGCCTGCCGGTTCGTGCCGTGCCAAGCTTGGGTTTTGCGTTTGTGGGCGTGTTCGTCGGCTGGGCGGCCGGCCGTAAACCAGCCGCAATCGGCGGCGAGTAGGCAGGTGTCGCACGCTGGTGTGCGCGCCGTGCAGACCAACTCGCCAAACTCCATGATCGCCATATTCCAGCGCCAGGCGCGCTCGGGCTCGGTTGGGACAGCGGCGCCGGCGCGCGCAAGTTCTGCTTTCGTTTGCGAGGGCGGCGGGAGAGCCGCGCCGTCCCAGCGGGCCAGTACGCGGCGAATATTCGTATCGAGCACCACCGAGCGCTCGTGGAACGCGAAGGCGATCACGGCGTCGGCGGTGTATGGCCCGACGCCGGGCAGGGACAGAAGCCCGGCGCGCGAGCGGGGCAGTTCGCCGTCGAAATCGCGCACGATCACCTCGGCGCACTGGGCGAGGCGGAGTGCTCGTGAGGGGTAGCCCAAGCGATCCCACGCCACGAGAATCTCCGCCGACGATGCCTCTACCAGCGCGTGCGGCGTGGGCCAGCGGTGCATCCAGGCGTTCCAGATTGGCTCGACGCGTTGGAGCGGGGTTTGGTGGCTCATCACCTCACATACGAGGATCGCCCACGGGTTGCGGGTGCGACGCCAGGGGAGGTCGCGCCCGTTTTCCTCGAACCATTGGAGCAACGTGGAATACCGATCAATCACGAGCCCATTGTGCCAGCGTGTCGGTGTGCGTGCGAGCGGCGGCGTGGCGTGGGCCGCGGTTCGGCGTGGGAGGTGGGTTTTGCGGGCCATACTCGATACGGTAAGTGCGTGGCAGATAAGGATTCACGCCCTCGGGGCACAGGCAACGGACGCGGACGGGCTGGCCGCGGAGGCGACGGCGCTGGCCGGAACGCGCATTTGCGTTCCGGGGCGGGCAAGTCGCCCACTCCGCGTGCTCCCCGCATTGGCGACGCCTGTGGCACCTCGCGTGCTGGCGCTCGCGGCGTGAACTCGCGCAAGACGGCGGGCCAGGGCTCACGTGCTGGCGTGGCTGGACGTGGCGAGGTGCGCTCGGGGCAGGCTCAGCGTTCAGCCGAGCAGACCAAGAGCGGTTCTCGCTCGCGGCAGGCGCCGGCCCGTGGAGCCGCGAGGAAACCCGCTTCTGCTGGGCGTCCCCGCGCTGGGGAACGTGTACGCGCGGGTGATCCGCGTGCCCGGCGTGGCTCTGCGCGTGTGCACCGGAACGGCGCCGCGGGTTCCCTGAGGGGTGCTGTCCGACGTCGGGTTGAGGCTCGCGGGGCTGCGCCCGCGGTGAACCTCACTGTTGTGGTGGCCGTTGTGGGCGTGATTGCGCTGATCCTTGCCGTCGTGTTTGGCGTGAAGTTCATGACGAATAAGATCAGCTCCCAGCAGACCGTTTCGGATCCGGCCGAGCCGTTCACCCCGGTGGCGTGTGCACCGGAGAATCTCTCCACCTCGTTCTCGCACAGCGGTACGACTGCCGGTCAGAAGGTTCAGTTCTCGCTGGAGCTAACTAACAAGGACCAGAAGCGTCCGTGTGTGACCAGCGCTGGATACGAGGACGTCCGCGTGCTCGTCACTTCAGGCGGTCACACGGTGTTCGACTCGCAGGCGTGCAAGATCGGGGGCGCCACCAAGCGGCTCCTCCTCGACGCTGGGATGAGCACGAAAGTTCCGATCACCTGGAACGGCGTGGTTGGCGGCGCCGATTGTACAGGGACGTCGCTTTCACAACCTGGCACGTATGTGGCTCAAGCATTCATCGGCGATAAGCCGATCTCTGCCGAAGGACAATCTTTCGCACTGGTGGCACCGGGCCAGGAAGCTGCGTCTGAACCGGATCAGCAAAAGCCTGTGGACCAGCAAAAGCCAGCAGATCAGAATCCGGCAGAATCGCAAGCGCCGGAAGAGAAACCGGCCCAGCAGGCTAGCCAGGGAACCGGGAACTAATCAGCAGTTCTTACACGAGGTGCATTGGCTCCGCGTGTGACGAGGCTCCGCGTGTGACCAAGTGCGCGGCAACTTCGCACGCTCTGGCTAGTGCTTAGCGTCCGCCCGAGATCGGGAGCACGGACTTTACCCCCTCTCGTACGTCTGAAATCGTGCGGATCTCCAGCCCGTCCGGAGCAACGATCGGATCCGCCGTGTGCGGCACCAGCGCGATCCTGAATCCCAGGCGCGCGGCCTCGTTGATTCGCTGTTGTAGGCCAACAACCGGGCGAAGCTCACCCGTGAGCGAGACCTCGCCAATTGCGATCACGCCTGGTGCGAGCGGAAGATCCGCGGCCGCTGAGGCAAGGGCTAGTGCGATCGCAATATCCACGCTCGGTTCGCTCGCCTTCGCGCCGCCCACGGTGGAGACGAAAATATCCTGCTTCTCAAACTCCACGCCAAGGCGCGATTGCAGCACCGCAAGCATCATTGCCACCCTCGAATATTCCACGCCCGAGGTGGTGCGTCGCGGCGGGCCAGCCGCCGGAACCGACAGCGCTTGAACCTCCACCGGCATTGGTCGGCGGCCTTCCAGCGTAATGGTGACGCACGTGCCCGGAACCGTGAGATTACGGGCCGAGAGGAAGATGCCGGACGGATCCGGAAGCTCTCGGATCCCGGAATCGACCAGTTCGAAGCAACCCACCTCGTCGGTTGGGCCGTAACGATTTTTGACCGCGCGGATCATGCGCAGGCGTGAATGCCGATCGCCCTCAAACTGGCATACAACATCCACGAGATGCTCGAGCACGCGCGGTCCCGCGATTGACCCTTCCTTGGTAACGTGGCCCACCAGCATCATTGGAATCCCAGTGGCCTTCGCTATCCCCACAAGAGCCGAGGTGACCGCTCGCACCTGCGCCACTCCGCCGGCAGCGCCCTCCACATCCGGATCCGCGATCGTCTGAACCGAATCCACGATCAACAGCGAGGGCTTCGCATCCTCAATATGCCCAAGGACGCGGGAAAGATCCGCCTGGGCGGTAAGCAGGAGATTTTCGGTGAGCGCGCCGATTCTTTCGGCGCGCGAACGCACCTGCGAGGCTGATTCCTCTCCGGTCACATACAGCACCGGGGCCGCCCCGCGCTTTGCCGCTTCATCGGCCGCACGAGCCGCCACATCCAGCAAGAGCGTGGACTTTCCGACCCCGGGTTCCCCGGCCATCAAAATCACAACACCCGGCACGATTCCGCCGCCGAGCACTCGATCCAGTTCGCCCACGCCTGTTGGTTCCTTCACCGATGCCTGAGCCGAGACTTCAGTGATCGGCTGCGCCGGGGTATGCGGAGTGAGCGAACGAGCCTTCCCTTTTGCCGTAGGCGCGGCGAACTCCTCGATCGTGCCCCACGAACCACAGTTCGGGCACCGACCAACCCACTTGTTGGTATCCCATCCGCACTCGCTACACACGAATGCCACTTTTGCTTTAGCCATGCCCCAACCTTACAAAGCGCCTATGACAAAATTTGTTGATCACTTTAGATGTGGCAACGAATCCCCAGCTCACGGCCCCAAAAATCTCTTCCCGGCGTCGACGAGCCGTGCGTAACTGCGTCAATCGGGTGAGGCGTTGCTATATGCGCAACGCCTCACGGAACTGATTGAGTTATGCACGC
This sequence comes from Arcanobacterium wilhelmae, assembly GCF_029632765.1. NCBI lineage: Bacteria > Bacillati > Actinomycetota > Actinomycetes > Actinomycetales > Actinomycetaceae > Arcanobacterium > Arcanobacterium wilhelmae. Next base: position 1,638,030 of record NZ_CP121247.1, on the reverse strand, counting down.
AAGCCGGCCCCGGCGTCGGCAGTCCCGTACGCAATTCCACCAACTCCCGTGCGTAACTCTGTCAATCGGGTGAGGCGTTGCTATATGCGCAACGCCTCACGGAACTGATTGAGTTATGCACGCAAGCCGGCCCCGGCGTCGGCAGTCCCGTACGCAATTCCACCAACTCCCGTGCGTAACTCTGTCAATCGGGTGAGGCGTTGCTATATGCGCAACGCCTCACGGAACTGATTGAGTTATGCACGCAAGCCGTGCCCCGGCGTCGCTACCCGAGCCTCGGCGTCGGCGTTAGCGGCCCGCAAACTCCTCGAGCAAGCCCGGCTCGCCGGAAACGATGAGTGTATCGCCCACGCCAATCTTCGTCTCCGGCGTGGTGTACTCGAACGGCTGGCCTGGTGACTTCACGCCAATAATCGTTACACCGAAACGCTCGCGCACGCGCGACTGCGCCACCGTGAACCCCACGAGCTCCTTCGGTGGATACATCTTCACGATCGTGAACTGGTCCTCCATCTCGATGTAATCAAGCATCTTGCCAGAGAGCATGTGCGCAACGCGCTGCCCGGCGTCGTACTCCGGATACACCACGTGGTGGGCACCAATGCGCCGCAAAATCGTGCCATGCTCGCGCGAGGTGGCCTTCGCCCAAATCTCCTTCACACCGATATCCACGAGGTTTGCGGTGATCAGCACGGACGCCTCCAGCGACGTACCCACGCCCACAACTGCCACGTCGAAATCCTCCGCGCCGATCTGGCGAAGCGCCTCCGCGTTACGCGCGTCCGCCTCGACCACGCCGAAACGATGCGACCACTTCTGTGCGAGCTCATCGTTCGACTCCACTGCCAGGACTTCCTTGCCCAGCTTGTCGAGCGTGATCGCGATCGCCGTGCCGAAACGGCCCAAGCCGATCACTAGCGCGGCCTCGTTTTTCTTCGCCATAGGTTCCCTTTCGTCGTCTCAATCGTAGCGGGGTTATCCGATGATCGGGCGCTCCACCGGCAGGCGTAGCACTCGCCGGCGGTTGCGTAGCGCGAGCGCCGCGGCGAACGTCATCGTTCCCACGCGCCCGAGGTACATCATCACGATCAACACGGCCTTCGCCGACGTCGGCAGGTCGGCAGTAATTCCGGTGGAAAGCCCACACGTAGCGAACGCTGAAATCACTTCAAAAAGCACCTTGTCCAGCGGAACGTCCGTGAGCTGCAGGAGGAGCAGGGTTGCAGTTCCCACCATGAACGCTCCGAGGAACGTTGCGGAAATACCCAGGCGCACGACGTCGGGCGGAATCCGCTTGCCGAAGGCTTCCGTATCGCGGTCTCCGCGAGCCTCCGCAAGAATCGCGAGGAGCAACACCGCGAACGTGGACACCTTAATGCCGCCCGAGGTTGAAGCCGAGCCGCCGCCGATGAACATCATAATGTCGAACATGAACCAGGTCGATTCGTTCATCTGGGAGGCGTCCACCACTGACAGGCCGGTGGAGCGAGGCATTGTGGCCTCAAACATGGATGAAAGCACTTTCGAATGTATCGGCGCGTTCCCGATCGTTGCCGTGTTGCCCCATTCCAGAAGCGCGAAAAGCACCACTCCGATGATCCAGATGAGGAAGTAGGCAACGAGCGTGATCTTCGTATGGAGCGACCACGCTCGGATGTTGCCGCGGTTCGAGGCGATGTTGAGAACCACGGGGAAACCGATTGCGCCCACAAACGTGCCCAGAATGATGGGCAGGCACACAAACCAATCGCCGGCGAAGGCCTCCATGCCGTCGGGCCAAATCACGAAGCCGCCATTGTTGAACACGGAAACGGACAGGAACAGCGAGTGCCCCACGGCCTCGAGAGCGGAAAGTCCGCGGCTGATCAGCGAGGGGATGAAAACGAGGAACAAAATGCCTTCACCGATCAACGAAGTGGCGAGAACCGCGCGCAGGAGCGAGCCGACTTCGCCGAGGCGCGATTTCGTTTCCGTTGCCGTGAGCATACGCTGCGTGAGGCCGATGTGGCGGGAGACCGCCAGACCGAGGATCGAAGCGAGGGTCATCACGCCCAGGCCGCCGACCTGCATTGCGATGGCGATCACGACCCGCCCGAACCCAGACCAGTATGTCGCAGTATCGACGACAGTCAGACCCGTGACGCACACTGCGCTTGTTGCCGTCCACAGTGCCTCCATGACGCCGGCGCTGCCGGGAACGTCCGAAGCGAAAGGAAGGAGGAGGAGAGAGGTGAAGAAGAGGATGATAAGCGCGAAGACGATCATGGCGAGGCGAGCGGGCGAACGGCGCGCGAAATCGTCGATCCGATCGCGAATCGTTGGCTCGGTGGCTCCGGGGGTGCTCACCCTCATCCGTTATCCCTTCCATGCTGATGTGTGCTCGCCTATCGTATCGCGCACAGCAATTTTGTGAGACGTGTGCGCTTCGTGAGGTTATCGGGTATTCTTGGGAACGATGTAGCGCGCTTTGGCGCGTCAATTCTTCTCACACAACGTCAGGCCCAACGGCCGCACGCAAAAGGAAAAGGTTTCATGGCACAACTTCCATCGTCGGCGCCGCAGTTTTTTACGGTTGCTGAGGTTGCTGAGGTGACTCGAGTTTCTCGGATGACCGTGTACCGCATGGTGCATTCGGGGGAGCTGCCCGCTGTTCGCGTGGGTAACTCGTATCGCGTGCCGCGCTCCGCTCTCGAGCAGCTGATCGGTGCCGCGCAGCCCGTCCAGCGCCGTGAAGTTTCCGGCGCCTGACTTTGTAGGGTAGTATTCATTAAGTTCAGCATCAGCTAGTACGTTCGGAGGTAACCTGTGGGTTCCGTTATTAAGAAGCGTCGCAAGCGTATGTCGAAGAAGAAGCACCGCAAGCTTCTCCGTAAGACTCGTCACCAGCGTCGTAACAAGAAGTGACATGTGAAGCAGGAGCCGAAAGGCTCCTGCTTTATTTTTCCCGACGCCGGGGTGCCGTTTCGTGAGGCGCACCGGTGGCGAGCCTGGTTGGGCGACAAACCATGGCTCCGGCGTCGCGAACCAATCCTGGTTTTCGGGCTTTCTGGAGCCATTACGCGTACCTTCGGGGGTTTACAAGCGGGAACCATTGTTGTACAATGTTCAACAATTAAGGGCGCAGACAACCGCACGCAGTTGTTCTCCGCACAGTTTTTCAAGGAGGCCAAATGGCAAACAACGAGCACGACGAGGTTGAGTGGCTCGATGAGGAAGAGCAGATCGCGTGGCGTCACTTCCTGCGCGGAACTGCTTTTGCGATCGAGCGGATCAACCGCGACATGGTGGAGGATAACGGCATCACTTTCAATGAGTATGAGGTGCTGGTGCGCCTGTCTGAATCTCCGGATCGCAAGGCCCGCATGTCGCAGCTGGCGAAGAATCTGGTGCACTCACGTTCGCGCCTGACTCACACGGTCTCCCGTCTGGAGGCGGCCGGCTATGTTCTTCGTGAACCGTGCGCAGACGATCGCCGAGGGATTATGTGTACGCTCACGGACGCCGGGTTTGCCAAGCTCGAGCAGTCCGCCCCGAAGCATGTGAACTCGGTGCGCGAGCACCTGCTGTCCAAGCTCACGCGCGATGAGTTCCTCGCCTATGGTGATACATCGGCGAAACTGCTTGGTGAGGCCGATTTCTCTCAGCTCTAGTAGGCTAAACGCATGGAAATAACTACCGTGTATCTTGTCCGCCACGGCGAAGTGGATAATCCCACCGGGATTCTCTACGGGCGCCGTGGCGGTTTTCATCTCACCGAGCTTGGCCACCAGATGGCTCAAGGCCTCGGGGAGTGGTTCGCGGATCACGATGTTCGCACCGTGATCACCTCGCCGCTTGAGCGCGCGATCGAGACGGGCACGCCTACAGCACGCGAGTTCGGCCTTGAGATCGAGAAGGATCCGCGCCTGATCGAGGCGGACAACAAGTTTGAGGGGCTGGCGATCAACAAGAATCGCCTCGTGCTACTCAAGCCGAAGTATTGGCCGTGGTATGTGAACCCGGCGAAGCCGTCGTGGGGCGAACCCTACACCAAGGTTGTTGATCGTATGTCGCGCGCGGTCGCGCACGCGCTCGAGGTGGCCCGCGGCGGCGAGGCTGTGCTCGTGAGTCATCAGTTGCCGATTTGGACGATGCGTTCGTTCGTCGAGGGTTATCCGATGCTTCACGATCCACGTAAGCGCCAGTGTTCGCTCGCGTCAGTGACATCGTTGAACTTCGTGGGGAACCAGCTGGTGTCGGTGGGGTACGAGGAGCCGGTTGCGGATCTTATGCGCAAAGCTTCCGACATGACTCCCGGCTCGTCCGAAGCTGCGGTTCACGGCCGCTGAGCGACGACGCCGGTGCAGCGGTATCGGGAGCTTGCCCAGCGTGTTGGGTAAAACTGAAAAGAGCGGTGGCGCTTGGGCGCCACCGCTCTTTCGCTGACATGTGGGGTGCTCGGTTTACTTGTGGCCGTAGAGGCCGCCATGTTCTTCGCCGTCTTCTGGTTTGCGGGGAGTTTCTGGCTCGCCTTTGGCTTCCTTTTCCTTGCGCTGGCGTTCCTCCCAGGCCTTGCGACGGTTCTGGGCGTCGAGGCGTGCGAGGAACTCGGGATCGTCGTCGGGAGCGACCGGGGCCGCGGCTTCGCGGCTCTTTTTGATCTGCGGGCCAAACGCGGAGGTCCCGGGGCGTTGGAACGAATCTTTCGTGAAAACGTGCTGGTACTTCAACCCAAGCCACACGAGTGGGCCGAGGATTGGCACGAGAACAAGGATGATCCACACGGGTTTGGAGATTCGGCGTGCAGGCATCACGGATGAGCGAATCACATCGATGAGTGTGTAGATGTGAAGCGCGATCACAACCAGAATGAGAAAAATTCGAGCCACGGATTCAGCCTAACCGAAAATGGTTGTGGGCACCCGCTGGGGTGCCCACAACCATTCGGCTGATCGCGATCAGATCACTTGCCGTCGCTCATCTTGTCCTTGTCGGACATCTTGTCGTCGCTCATCTTGTCCTTGTCGGACATCTTGTCGTCGCTCATCTTGTCCTTGTCGGACATCTTGTCCTTGTCGTCCATCATCTTGTCGGACGGCTCAGACATTTTTCCGTCGGACATCTTGTCGTCGCTCATCTTGTCCTTGTCGGACATCTTGTCCTTGTCGTCCATCATCTTGTCGGTGGCCGGCGCGTTGGTCATTTTGTCGTCCATCATCTTGTCCGATCCCGCGCCCGAGCCGCAGGCTGCAAGGCCCGAAACGGAAGCGAGAGCGATCATGGCAACTGCTGAAATCTTGCGAATGTTCATGGGTGTTTCCTTTTCTGTTGTGCTGCGCCTGGTGCGCGAGCGTTCACATGGAGTTCGGAGTCGAGAAACAGATGGATTGGACGAACTGATGTGAACCACGCCACTTTGCGAAATGTTCGTTCATCCGATCCGAATTACCCACTGCTCCGAACCATGGATGAAACCTCGTGAAAGGAGCCAGCGATGGTCACTATCCTCATCGGCCTGCTCGGCGGATTTATCACCGGCATTTCGCCGTGTATCCTCCCAGTGTTGCCAGTTATCTTCCTCTCGGGCGGCGCCCAGTCAGCCCGAAACTCCGCGCCCGCGCCCGCCAACCTCATCGGCGTCGGCGGTGGCGCAAACCTTATTGGAGGCAACGCTATTGCCCCGGGCGCCTCAGCCGCACCGGCGTCAGCCGCACCGGCGTCAGCCGCACCCGCGTCAATGAGCACGCAGTCGGAGCCCTCGCGCTGGCGGCCCTACCTGGTGGTCGGCGGTCTGGTGTTGAGCTTCACCTTCTTCACGCTCCTGGGGTCCACTGTGTTGAACCTGCTCCGTCTCCCTCAAGACACCATCCGCTGGGCTGGCATCGTGATGCTCGCAGCCCTCGGAATAGCAATGCTTTTCCCACGCTTCATGGAGCTACTCGAGCGTCCATTCGAACGTTTTGGAAAGCGCGAGGCGAAATCCTCGAACGGATTTGTGCTCGGCCTCGTGCTCGGTGCGGCCTACGTGCCCTGCGCCGGCCCAGTCTTGGCCGCCATTGCGGTGGCCGGTTCGACCGGAAAAATCGGCGCCGACACGGCCCTCCTTGCCCTGTCCTTCTCCGTCGGCACTGCGATTCCGCTCCTGTTCTTCGCGCTTGCCGGGCGCAGGCTCGCCGAACGCATCAGTGCATTCCGCCGCTGCCAGAAGGCGATCCGCATCGGCGCCGGAATCGCGCTCATCGCGCTCTCGATCGGTATCGTGTTCAACCTGCCGGCCTACCTCCAGCGTGCCCTGCCGGATTGGACCGCATCCGCCCAGCAAAAAACCGAAACGCTCCTGCACGGCACGGCGTCGGGTGCCTGCACCGACGGCGCCTCCGAGCTCGGCAACTGTGGGCCGCTCGCAAAGATCGAGGGCGTGAGCTGGTTCAACACTCCGGGTGACGCGCCAATCACAACCGACGGCAAGGTGACGCTCGTCGATTTCTGGGCCTACTCGTGCATCAACTGCCAGCGCTCAATCCCCGGCGTCGAGAAACTCTACGAAACCTACAAGGATGCCGGCCTGAACGTGATCGGCGTGCACTCGCCCGAGTACGCGTTCGAGAAGGAAGAGCGCAACGTGCGCGCCGCCGCGAAGGACCTCGGCATCACCTACCCGGTTGCCGTCGATTCCGATCTCACAACCTGGACGAACTTCGATAACCACTACTGGCCGGCGCACTACCTCGCCGATTCGGCAGGGCAGCTGCGCGCGATCAAGTACGGCGAGGGCGGCGAGGCGACCACCGAAAAGCTCGTGCGTGAACTCCTTCGCGACGCGAATCCCAAGGTTTCGCTGCCTGCCCCCGTATTCACCTCCGACGACGCCGGTGCGCGCAACCCGCGAACGCCCGAGACATACCTTGGTGCCGCCCGCGCCGAATACTTCGTTGGTGAGCCGATCACGCTCGGCGAGCACGATGCGAAACTCCCCGGCGACGTGCCCGAGAACCGTTTTGCGATCGGGGGCAAATGGACGGTTGATGGTGAGAAAATCACGGCAGCCAAAGGCGCGCAAGTCGCACTCAACTGGTTCGGACGGCAGGTACACGTGGTGGCCTCCGGCAACGGCACAATCCGTTGGGAAATGAACGGCAAAAGCGGGGAGCTGTCCGTGCCCGATGTGCCGAACAAGATCACAGTGGTGGATGTGCCAGACGGAACCTCTGGAGTCCTCACCTTGAGCGTGGATCCTGGGGTGTCGCTCTACTCCTTCACATTCGGGTGATGGTGTGAGTAGTGCACTCGCCGCACTCCCGACGTCGGTGGCGCCACCGACGTCGGGAAGCGACCACAGGCGCAGTGGTCACGAGCCGCATGCACGGTACGATAGGCGCGTGATAACCGATATCGATTCCGTGCTTTTGGTGAAGGTGGCCCGTGGTGACCGCGAGGCGTTTGCCCGTATTTATGACACCTGGTCGGGCCGAATCTTCTCACTGATCTGCTCGATCGTGGTGGATCGGGCGCAGAGCGAAGAAGTGCTTCAAGAAGTATTCCTCGAAGTATGGCAGCGCTCAGGTGCCTTCGACCCGGCGAAAGGGAGTGCGCGTGCCTACCTCGTGACTCTCGCGCGGCGCAGGGCGATTGACCGCGTGCGGGCCTCGCAAGCCGCACGCGATCGTGATGCAGCCCAGCCAGTGGAGCGCGAGTTCGACGAAACTCTTGCTGAAGTGGAGGAACGGATCGTGGCGCAGGATGTTCGAACGGCTCTTGCGAAAATCGGCGAACCGCATAAGAGTACTGTTGAGCTGGCATTCCTTACCGGCTACACGCACGCGCAGATCGCGGATCTGCAACAGGTGCCGCTCGGCACCGTGAAATCACGTATTCGAGACGGCCTGGCGAAAATGAAAAGCATTTTGGAGGGGGAGCGATGAGCGACAACCGTTTTGACCGCACTGGCGACGCCCACGAGCTGCCCGAGTTTGGCACCCCGGAAGCAGAAGTTGTGGGAGCACTCGGCGCTTCTCTGTCGCCGACTCAACCTCCGGCGCACCTGCGTGCGAACCTCATGGCGATGATCGGCACTGGCACAAGCGGCCAGGAGGCTGTGGCTGGAACCGCAACCCCGACGTCGGGGGAGGGTCCGAACTCGGCCGAAGCTGGCGCGGGTGGCGCAGAGTCAGGAGCGAGCGTCACCGATCTGTCCTCGCGCCGCCGGTGGATGCGTGTAGCGATGAACGCTGCCGCTGCCGTAGCGCTCGTCGCGGTGGGCGTGGGAGCGGGCCGCTGGAGCGCGATGGATTCGATGGAAAACGTCAGCCACTACGCGGCCCTTAACGAGGCACAGGACGTCGAACGCACCATGACCACCATGGACGACGGGCACAAAGTGACCCTGACCTGGTCCAAGAGCATGGATATGGCCGCAGTGACCTTCCCAGCCGAGCTACGAGCACCGAGCGGGCAGAGCCTGCAGGTGTGGGTCGACATGGGTGGGAAAGTGACCAGCGGTGGGATGTACCAGCCCGGCAAGAACGGATCTTTTTCCTTCGTGAAACTGATGCCGGAACCTGGTGCGCGCGTCTTTGTCACCGTTGAGCCGGCTGGCGGATCCGACGCCCCGACGTCGGCGCCGATCATCGAGTGGACGATCGGGAAGAGTGGGGAGGCGACGCCGTCGGCGCCGGCGACCAGCGCGCCGGGAGATGCGTAGTGAACCGGCGTGCTAGCTGGGAAGCTGTCCGAGTGTGACGCGACGCCGGTGAGCGAGTTGCGCACCGGCGTCGGGAAACGAATGGGGGATTGTGCGAGAGCGCTAAGATTGAGCGATGACGATCGAGACGGTGATCAGGATCGCGTAGGCGAGTTCGAACAAGCCTGTATCGCGCAGAACTGGGATCAAAGCCGCGCCGCTCGCGCCGCGCTGGACCGGGCGGATCACGATCACGAAGGCGAACACGAGGAACACCAGCGAGAGCACGAGCCACAAGCCACCCACAGCAACCAGGGCCGACGCACAGATCAGGGCTGCGAGAAGCATGCCGATAAACGCCCAACGCGCCACCTTATCGCCCATACGAACAGCGAGGGTTTTCTTGCCGGTGGCAGCGTCGGTGGGGATGTCGCGAAGGTTGTTCACCATCAGCAGTGCGCAGGCAATAAAGCCGATGCCGGTGCCAGCCACCCACGTGTACCAGTAGGCCACATTTGACTGCGTGTATACCGTGCCAACCGTTGCCACCCAGCCGAAGAACACCATGACGAAAACTTCGCCCAGGCCCGCGTACCCGTACGGGTGTTTGCCGCCAGTGTAGAACCATGCGGCCACGATCGCGGCTGCGCCAACGGCAAGCAACCACCAGTGGCCCGAGATCGCCACGAGTGCCAGGCCGGCGATTGCCGCAAAACCAAAGAAAACGAACGCCATGAGCTTGACGGTCTGTGGCTTGACAAGGCCGGAGGCTGTCAGCCGTGTGGGACCGGTGCGATCGGCGTCGGTGCCGCGGATACCATCGGAGTAGTCGTTGGAAAAGTTCACGCCCACCTGAAGGAAGAGTGCAACCAGCGCGGCAAGAAGGGTACGAACCCACGAAAATGAGCCCTCGCCGAGCGTGATGCCCGAAGCGAGGATCACGGGTGCGAGCGATGCCGGCAACGTGCGAACACGAGCCCCCTCGAGCCAGTCAGCTGTGGATGCCATGTGTTTTCTCCCATTCTATGAGCGTGCGTTTGAGCTCACGACGGTCGATTTTACCCGAAGAGGTAAGCGGCCATTTCTGGGAGAACTGTGTGAGTTCGTAGACGCGTGCAGGTGCCCAACCTTCGCCGAGCCGTGATTTTATGCGTGCTCTGAGCGATTCGGTGCTGGTGGTGGTGAACTGTGCCGGTGCGTTTTTGCTGGTCATTGCCGTGTTGTGAGAGAGGCGACGTGTGGGCGGAGCACTGTTCGGTTCGGCGGTCGCTGGGCTTTGGCCGCTTGTCGGTTCTGTGGTGCCTGGGTGTGGCGAGGGGGCCAGGAGAGCGACGACGGCCTCGCCCCAACGCTCGGACGGCACGCCGATAACAACAGCTTCGGCTCCGGTTTCCGCCGCGATTGCATCCTCGATCAGGCGTGGCATCACGGTGAGTCCGCCCGTAGTGATCGCGTCATCAATGCGGCCGAGGATATCGAGGGTCCCGGTGGGTGTGAAGCGGCCCGCGTCCTTCGTGTGGTGGGTGCGGAGCGTTCCGACGACGGCGGTGCGAGTTGCGCTGAACGCCTGCGAATCAACGTTTCCGAGATAGCCGAGTGCCACCATCGAACCCGTGATCGAGACCTGGCCCGTGGGGCCGAGGGTGATCTGGGCGTCGCCGATTGGGCGGCCGTCGTACACGCAGCCCCCGCACGTTTCCGTCATTCCGTACGATGTGGCGAGTGTGAGGCCGGCGGCGCGGGCCTCCTGAAGGAGGGAGGGGGCCGTGGCCGCGCCGCCGGTGAGGAACAGTGCCGGCGTCAAAATCTGCGTGAGCTCGGGGGAAGCGAGAATCGAGCGAAGCTGCGTGGGGACCACCGAGATGTAGACGGCCCCGCGGGATGCAGCCTGCTCAACGACGCTGCGAATCTGAGTGGGATCGTGGAGATCCACCGCTGCCGGCTCGCCACCTGCCAACAGTGAGCGGAACGCCGTTTGGAAACCGGCGATGTGATGGTAAGGAAGATCTGCCAGCCAGACCCCTTCGCCACGCAACGCCTCGTGGGTGGCATGCGCGCTCGCGGCGAGCTGATCAAAACCGAGCGCCACGATTTTTCCTGTTCCCGTGGTGGAACCGGAGGTGCGCATGAGGACGGCCGTGCCGGCAGGGATTCCGAGGCGTGCCGCCTCAGCAGCTGACTCGCGCTCATCGGTTCCCGGCTCCACGATAAACACCGGGCGTACAGGTTCCCCGCGCCGCCAGCGATCCAATTCAGGCTGGATTGTGGACACCAGGCGGGCGAGGGCCGCCGGCCCTCGCCCGCCCTGAACAACCGCGGGTTCCTCGTGGGAAACCGGCGAACCGGCGTCGGCCTTAATCCGCGCACCGGCGTCGGCGCCCCGTGCCTCGCCCGGACAACCTGCGCCTGTCAACCCCTCAGCCATCAGGCGTAGTACGGGAAGTCGGACCAATCGGGGGAGCGACGCTCGAGGAACGCGTCGCGGCCCTCCTGCGCCTCAGCCGTCATGTAGGCCAGGCGCGTTGTCTCGCCCGCGAACACCTGCTGGCCTGCAAGCCCGTCGTCGGCCAAGTTGAATCCAAACTTGAGCATGCGGATCGCCTGAGGCGATTTCGTGCGAATAATGCGCGCATATTCCAGGGCCTTTTCCTCAAGCTGCGCGTGCGGGACCGCCTCGTTCACCACGCCCCACCGCTGCGCATCTTCGGCAGAATACTCGCGTGCCAGGAAGAAGATTTCGCGGGCCCGCTTGTCGCCAATCTGGCGGGCGAGCAGAGCCGAACCGTAGCCGGCGTCGAAGGAACCAACGTTCGCGTCCACCTGCATGAAGCGCGCATGCTCGATCGATGCCACCGACAGATCGCACAGCACGTTCAACGAATGCCCGCCGCCAGTTGCCCAGCCCGAAATCGCACCAATAATCACCATGCCGGAGTTGCGCATGAGGCGCTGCACCTCGAGGATGTGGAGGCGGCCGGCGCGTGCCGGGTCGATCGAATCGCGGGTTTGCTTGTTGAGCGTAGCGTCGTCGCCACCGCCGTCGTAGCGGTAGCCGTCGCGCCCGCGAATGCGCTGGTCGCCGCCGGAGCAGAACGCCCAGCCGCCGTCCTTGGGGGAGGGGCCGTTGCCCGTCAAAATCACGGCGCCGACTTCGCCCGTCAGCCGCGCGTGGTCGATCGCCCGGTAGAGCTGGTCCACAGTTTCGGGGCGGAACGCGTTGCGCACCTCGGGCCGGTTGAACGCGATGCGCACCACCGGCAGGTCGCGCTCGGAGAGCACCTCGCCGCCGTCGCCGAACTCGCGTTCCACCCCGCGATGGTAGGTGATATCGGCGTCGGGGAAGCCGTCCACGCTTCTCCACACGCGCGGGTCGAACAGGTCAGAAACTTTTGCAGGCAATTCACTCATGAGGTAATTGTGCCACCTTCGCGTTGGTATGCGCCGCCGACGCCGGCGCCCTGCCGGCTCGGCGTCGTACGATGGGGGCATGCACGTGCGTTTTTACACCTACTCGATTCCGCTCACCCACCAATTCCGAAACATTACGCAGCGTTCGGGGCTGATTGCCGTAGCGCCCGACGTCGATCCGCTGGGGCCGCTTGTGTCCCGCAGCTCGGCCGTGCAAGTCGCGGAAATGAGCCCGTTCTGGGATTACGGAGTGCCGGAATCCTCGCGGTGGGTGCTTGCCGGGCTTGAAGCGTTGCGCCGTGGGTACCCTCAGCCGGTGCGGAGCCGAATCCCGGTGAACGTCACTGTGCCCGCGGTCGGACCCGAGGAGGCGGAGCGCATCGCTGCGCGCTCAGGCGCGCATACTGCCAAAGTGAAAATCGCTCAGGAGGGGCAGACCCACGCCGACGACGTCGAGCGCATCGAGGCCGTCCGTTCTGCTCTGCCTTCCGCCGCGATCCGCGTGGACGTCAATGGGAAGTGGTCTGTGGAGCAGGCCGTGCAGTGGCTGCCGGATTTGGATCGCGCTGCCGGTGGTTTGCAGTACGCGGAGCAGCCGTGTGCCACCACCGCTGAACTTGCGCAGCTGCGCCGGCTCGTGAGCGTGCCGATCGCGGCGGATGAGTCGATCCGCCGCGTCGCCGACCCGCTGGAGGTTCGCCGCCTCGCAGCTGCCGACGTCGCCGTTATCAAGAACCAGCCCCTGGGTGGGGTGTGGCGCGCGCTGGAACTGGCCGACCAGCTCGGCTTGCCGACGGTGGTGAGCTCCGCGCTCGAAACGTCAGTGGGGCTCGCGGCAGGGCTCGGCTTCGCGGCTGCGCTGCCGAGCCTCGATCATGCGTGCGGGCTCGGCACGCTGTCGTTGTTCGACGGCGATACCGCCGTTTCGCCGATCGTTCCTGTGGATGGGTTTATCGGCGTGCCCGAAACGCTCACGCTCAACCCGGCCGCAGGCGCCGACGCCGCTCTCACGGCTCGCTGGGCGATCCGGCTGACCCTGATCTGGGCGCATCTTCAGGCCACCGGCAAAATCGGGCCGGAAGATACCTACGAACTTCACTCGCTTCGCGACCTCGCGCAGTGAAGTGCTCGCTGGCGATTCCCAGAGCCGAATGAGTGCGTCAATATGAGATTTTCATCCGTTGACGTGCGAAAACGCGAAGTGATCGCGAAAAAGTGTCATACCTGTTGTTTAGGATTGTGAGCAGTTGAAAGAGAGGATCGCTATGAATTCCGCCCACAGTGCTCGTACCGTGATTGCCGCGCTCGTACGCGCCGGGATCTCAACGTTCGTGTTGTGCCCGGGCTCGCGCTCGGCGCCGTTCGCGTACGCGCTGTACGAGGCTGAGCGCGCCGGGGTGATCGTGCTCCATGTGGAAACCGACGAGCGAGTGGCTGGCTTCGTTGCGTTGGGCAGTGGGTTGGCCGGCAGACCCGCAGCTGTCGTGACGACGTCGGGCACGGCGGTGGCGAATCTTCACCCTGCACTCGAGGAAGCGCACCGGGCGGGAGTGGCGCTCGTGGCGGTGACTGCGGATCGGCCACACGGCATGCGTGGGGTCGGCGCTTCGCAGACCACCGATCAGATGGCAGTTCTTGCGGGGAGCGTGCGCGCCCAGTTCGATCTGCCGACCGATATGAAAACCCAGCAACTTCGCGGGATCGTGCTCCGTGCGGTGCGGATCGCCACGGGTGAGGCGCTCGAGGCTGCGGGGCCTGGGCCGGTGCAGCTGAACGTGGGATTCGAGCCTCCACTCGTGTCTGAGGAATCGTGGGGCACGGTGGCGCAGGATTGTGCGATCGAGGTTCCGGAAGCCGGTGAAGCCCGAACCGTCGTGGTTGCCGCCCCGAGCCATCTTGCGGTTGATCCCGCGGATCTTGCCGGCGTGCCGGTCCTGGCCGAACCGTCCAGTCCGTTGTGGGGATCGGCGTCGGCGATCGCGTGCCACCCGATCCTGCTGCGCAGTGAGCTGGCCAAGCACATTGAGCGCGTGGTGGTGATCGGGCATCCCACGCTCACGCGCGATGTCTCCGCTCTGTTGGCGCGTACGGACATTGATGTTGTGGTGGCTGATGACGTGCCGATTTACACGGACGTTGCGGGTACGGCGCGAGTGGTCTCGCTCGAGAAGGCGCTCGCGCTCGCCACGTGGGATGCCCGGTGGCTGGGGCAATGGCAGGCGCTGGCACGCAAGGCGGTCGCAGCGATCGAAGAACAGGCAGGCGAGGGGCTCACGTTTGCGAATGTGGCGCGCTCGCTCGATCCGGCGGTGCCCACGCTCCTGGGCGCCTCGTCGATCATTCGCGAGGTGAACCTGTTCGCTCAGGTCGGCCGAGGCCATGCGTTCCTTGCGAACCGCGGGCTCGCAGGGATTGATGGCACGATGTCTACAGCTATTGGCATGGCCCTCGTGCGTGGCTCGATGCGAGTTGTGGTCGGCGATCTCACGTTCATCCATGATCTTGGATCGCTCGTTCACACTGCGGGGCAAGAGGGTGTGAACCTCGATGTTGTGGTGATCGACGATCACGGTGGCTCGATTTTTGCCACGCTTGAACATGGTGGTGCTCCCGAGCCTCTGTATTCGCGGGTGTTCGCCACGGCCAAGGAAATTGACGTCGAGGCATACTCGCGCGCGGTGGGCGCGGCTTTCGTCCGCGTCGGTTCGTTGGCGGAGTTGCGAGAGGCGCTCGCGGCTCAGGCAAAGGGAGTGCGGATTGTGTATGTCGATCTTGAATCCCATACGGCTGCCCAGCTCAAAAGCGGGCGAGGGGAGCTCCAACGGGTGGTGGAGAATGCCATCAGTCCACAATCGTAGCTGTTCACTAGTGGCGTAATTCGTCCAGAAAACTTCCAGGAGACTTCCACTATTGCGGAAGTTCACGGTGAAATCTTTGAGGGGTGCGCGGAACAAAATACCCCGAGCGGGAGTTTTGAGCATCAGTAGTTCCGCAGGAGTTTTGGACAAAGTGAGGGAGAGATGAACGAGGAATTCGAGCAGCAGAATGCGCAAGGTGAACAGCCGCAGATCCAGCGGCCCAATGTGACGCGCCCCGGGGAGTTCGCGCACCCCGAGCCTATGCAGCCGTTGCCGGAGGTGGGTGGGCCCACGCTCGAGCCTCCGGGTGGGATTGCTCGCGGCGGCCAGCCGCAGCCCACTGCTGGTGGTGCACCGTCGAACGGCGCCCCGGCGTCGGGAGCAGCGTTCGGTCTGCCGAGTAGCCCAGCGTTCGCGCCGATTCCACCGGCACAGCCGAAGAAGAAGCGCACGCCGGGTTGGGGCGCACTCATCGCCGCAACGGTTGTTGCTGCGCTGGTCGGTGGCGGTCTCGGATACGGAGCCGTCTACTCGCAGTTCGGAAAGGCTCGGCCGGCCGCAGCTATTGCCGAGTCGGCGTCGGGAAGCACCCCTGTTGTCAAGCAGACCGCCGATAATGCCCCCGATTGGCAGGCCGTCCACCAGGCAGTCAGCCCGTCGGTGGTGGCGATCACGAACTCGTCGCAGGAGGGCACCTCGGCAGGCTCGGGTGTGATCATCGATAAGGAGGGGCACATCGTCACCAACAATCACGTGATTGCCGGTGCGAAGGAACTCCTCGTGTCGCTCGCCGATGGGCGCGTGTTCAAGGCCAAGCTCGTCGGTACCGACCCGGCTACGGATCTTGCCGTGATTCTGCTCCAAGATCCTCCCAAGGATCTCGCGTTCGCGCAGATCGGTGATTCGTCGAAGGTTGTTGTCGGGCAACCAGTGGCTGCCATCGGCAATCCCTTAGGCTTGGAAGCCACGATGACCACCGGTATTGTTTCAGCGCTTGATCGCCCGGTCACCACACAAGGAGAGAGCGCCGATCCGTTCTCGCAAAACCAGGCATCGCCTGTGGTCACGAACGCGATCCAGATCGATGCGGCCGTGAACCCGGGCAACTCCGGCGGCCCCGTGTTCGATGCGCAGGGGCGCGTGGTCGGCATCGCTTCGTCGATCGCTTCGATTGGGCAGGCTCGTGGCCAGCAGGCAGGATCGATTGGCCTGGGCTTCGCAATCCCCGTAAACCTGGCGAAGAACGTTGCCGATCAGCTGATCAAGAACGGCGTGGCTGAGCATGCGTTCCTCGGTGTCACCATCTCGGACGGAGTTGCCCAGTTCAACGGTCAAGCGCGCATCGGTGCTCAAGTTCAGTCTGTTACGCCGGGCACCCCAGCCGCGAAGGCGGGGATCCGTTCAGGCGACGTCATCACCAAGATTGATGGCCACAACGTCTCCGGCGGCACGTCGCTCACTGGCTACGTTCGCCAGTACAAGAGCGGCGATGTGGTGACCGTGACCTTCGATCGCGACGGCAAACTTCTCGATGTGGATGTCACACTCGCCACCCGCAAGGATGCAAAGTAACGAGGTCCGGCGCTAGCGATACGTTTTCTATCCCAGAAGCCGAAAACTCGCCATTTTCGTCACGCCTGTGGGAGGGGAGCGATCCGTGTGATGTAGAGCTTTCGGCGTGGCGTGGCCCGGACAGGTTGAGTGACGAACTCAGACGTTACCTTGTGACGCCGAGAGCCTCCATAATCGGGGCGAACTTCGCTCGGGTTTCAGCCAGCTCAGTTGCTGGATCTGAGCCCTCAACGATCCCGGCCCCGGCCCAGGCGCGTGCGGCGCTTGGCGTGAACATGCGCAGGCACCGCAGGGCAACCGCCCACTGGCCTTCGCCTTTCGCGTCCATCCAGCCAACGGGTGCGCCATACCGATCGCGGTCGGTAGTCTCGAGCGCCGCAATGCTCGCCATCGCGGCGGCGCGCGGCGTGCCGCCGAGCGCCGCCGTCGGATGAAGCGCTCCGGCAATCTGCAAAGGAGTGGCATCAAACGACGGCGTGGCCACGAGATCCGTCGCAATATGCGAAACGTTCGCGAGCTTGAGCACAAACGGCTCGCTGGCCTTCACCTCGCCAAGGGCGGCCAGCGCCTCTCTCGCACTTGCCGCCGCGAGCGCGTGTTCCGCCAGGTTCTTCTCGGTCATCAGATCGTGTCCATCCGGCGCGCCGGTTCCCGCCAGCACGCGCACCGAGATCCCCTCCGGCGAACTCTGCGCAAGCATCTCCGGGGTTGCTCCGATCAGCCCGTCCACGTCAAATATCCAGCAGTCTGGGTAGGCCTGGTGTAAACGCGCGGCCAACGTGCGCTCAGGGATTTCCGTATCCGAGCTCACGTCCACGCTTCGCGCCACCACGATCTTCTCTGCCTCGCCTGTGCGGATCTGCTCCAGAGCTGCAGAAACATTCGCCTCAAACGCCGCCCCCGTAGAATCCTCCACGCTCACCGCCGGCATCGGTGCCACCGGCGTCGTTTCACCCTTCAAAGCCGCATCCAGCAACGCCTTCGCTGGCCCAGCGAGTGTGTCGAAAACATCCACGCCCACCACGCCGATCAGCGTGATCCAGCAATCCTCGCCGCGCTTGCCCACCACAACCTGCGGAACCAGCAGCGCCGACCCAGCCTGCGAGCCGGCGTCGAAGGCGAACGAACCGAACGAAACCAACCCGGTGCCCGGCAACGCCACGTCATCACGGATTTCCGCCTTCTCGCACAGCATCTGCCACCACTGCGCCCCCTCAGCGAAACGGCGCGAATCTTCCGGTCGCTCGCCACCCCGTGGCTCCAGATCGAGCCGCGCAGCCACGCCCGCGCCCACAAGCCCGTCCTCGCCGCGCAACCACACGTGCGCCCCGGCGTCGGGAATCAGGGCCTCCAGATCGACAGTGCGGGGGAGGCGGGTGGTTTGTGCTCGTAGCTGTGGCATCGTCAACATGGACAAGAATCCTACCCGCGCAGGTGGTTAAATGCTTTCTATGAAGCGAGCCACATTGGAGAAGAACCCGGGCGACGTGTCGAGCATGTTCGACGACGTCGCCGCCAAGTACGACCTTATGAACACGGTGCTGACCGGCGGCCAGGTGTATGGCTGGCGCCGCACGACGACCGTAGCGATCGATCCAAAGCCGGGGGAGAAGATCCTCGATCTCGCCGCAGGCACGGGTACGTCGTCGGCGGAGTATGCGAAGGCGGGCGCGGAGGTTGTGGCGCTCGATTTTTCGGCCGGCATGATCGAAGAGGGGCGCCGTCGGTACCCGCACCTGAATTTTGTGCAGGGCGACGCGATGGATCTTCCCTTCGAGGACAACACGTTCGACGCCGTGACGATCTCTTACGGCCTGCGCAATGTGAACGATCCGCACAAGGCGCTCGCGGAGATGTACCGCGTGGTCAAGCCGGGTGGCCGCCTCGTGGTGGCGGAGTTTTCACAACCCCAGAACGCGGCTTTCAATCAGTTGTACCGTTTCTTCTCAGACCAGATTATGCCGCTGATGGCGAAGTTTTCGTCCGACCCACCCGCTTACGACTACCTCGTCGAGTCGATCCGCAAGTGGCCTGCCCAGCGTGAGTTTGCGCAGTGGGTGGCGGCCGCGGGCTGGCGCGGGGTCGAGTACAAGAACATGTCTGGCGGCATTGTGGCGTTGCATCGCGCCTGGAAGTAGGTGCGACGACGGGCGCGTAAGTAGCGTTCTTCCTCGGCCGAGTTTAGGGCCGGGGTGTGAAAGCGGGCGGAGGTTTCCCTCCGCCCGCTTTTGCATACGAGTTTCTCGGGGCCGCGTACGCCGTCGTCCTGGCAATACCCGGGCGCATATTCCCGACGCCGGCGCGGTCTTTGCGCTCGGGCATCGATTGGGCAAGTGGTCTGCCTTCGTCGGTATTTACCCAGGTCATGTGAGCCGATATATAGGGCACGAAAGTCTTTCGTAATTCGGTCGGTATTAATTACTTTTCCGCTCCAGAACGCCGGTAGACTAGTTTGGAATGGGTAATAAAAAGGCCGATGATGGCCAGGAAGGGGCGATCCGTGCGGGTTGAACAAGCCACAGTGATCGTTGTGGGCGGTGGCCCGGGCGGTTCGTCGACCGCTCATTACCTGGCAAAGAACGGTATCGATGTGCTCATTCTTGAGAAGGCTACCTATCCCCGCGATAAGACGTGTGGTGATGGTCTCACCCCGCGAACCGTCGTCGAACTGGTCCGCATGGGCCTGCCGATGCGTGAGGATGAGGGCTGGGTTCGCAACTATGGAATCCGTGGTAGCGGCGCTGGCAACTTCGTTGAGGTGCCCTGGCCGAAGCTTGCCTCCCAGCCGAACTACGGATCTGGTCGGCGCCGCGAAGTGCTCGATGAAGAGCTCGTGCGCCACGCGCAGGCCTCGGGCGCGCGCCTAATGGAAGGCGTCACGGTGACGGGCGCGATTCGCGACGGTGCGGGCCGCGTCGTCGGCGTCACTGCTCGCGAGAACGCGAGCAAGGAAGAGTTTGAGGTTCACGGGCAGTTCGTCGTGGACGCAGGAGGAGTTTCCGCGCGCCTCGCCACGTCGATCGGCCGCGAGAAGGATCCAAAGCGCCCCATGGGTGTTGCGGTGCGCGCCTACTTCCGCTCTCCGCTCGCCACAACCACGTTTATGGAATCACAGCTGGAGCTCTGGGCGGGCAAGCCCGGCGAATCCGAACAGCTCCCAGGCTACGCGTGGATCTTCGCCGTCGGCGACGGCCTGGTGAACGTCGGGCTCGGATCGCTCTCGTCCACTGCTACCCCCACAGGGATCGACTACCGCAAGGTGTTCAACACATGGCTCGAGAACACTCCTCCGGAGTGGGAGCTAACGCCGGAAAACCAGGTGGGCAAGGTCAAGAGCGCCGCCCTTCCGATGGCATTCAACCGCCAGCCGTTGTATGCCGATGGTTTGGCCCTTGTTGGCGACGCCGGTGGCATGGTTTCCCCGTTCAATGGCGAGGGGATTGCGTATGCGCTGGCGGCGGGGCGTGTCGTTGCGGATTATCTTGCTCAGGCGCTGGTACGTGATTCGGCTGCGGAGCGCGACGCTGTGATGGCCGGCTACGTGGAGGATATGCGTGGCGAGCTCGGCGGCTATTACACGCTTGGTCGAGTGTTTGCATGGCTGATTGAGAAACCGGCCATCATGCACGCGTGCGTGAAGTACGGTCTGCCTCGAAAGACTTTGATGAAACTGGTGATGAAGCTCCTGTCGGATGCTTACGATCGGCGAGGTGGCGATTGGATGGATCGCCTGATCACGCTGGCAACGAAGGTGGTGCCACGGGCGTGAGACGAGAAGGCCGGAAAATGTCGCCAACAAGTTATACAGTGTCAATATCAGCTCTGAGTGAAAACTCAGGCTACGGAACGTTTTAGGGAAAAGGTGGAGGTCCAATGTCTGGAAACATTCCGATCCTGATCATGATCGCGGCGGCGCTCGCAATTGCCGCCGGCGGTCTGATCATGAGCGCAATCCTCGGCCCGAAGCGCTACAACCGCGTGAAGGTGTCGAACTACGAATGTGGTGTGGAAGCCACACCGAATGCGGGCAATGCTGGCCGCTTCCCGGTGAAGTACTTCCTCACCGCAATGACCTTCATCGTGTTCGATATAGAGGTTGTTTTCCTCTACCCGTGGGCCGTGAACCACGAGGCCCTTGGCCTTGGAGGCCTCATCGCAATCGGCGTTTTCGTCGCCCTGATCACCGTGCCGTTCCTCTACGAGTGGCGCCGCGGCGGACTTGAATGGGAGTAATGAATGAGTGAAGAAGTAAAGATCGATACGGAGCCGGGCAAGGCGCTCGGAGCCGTTGAGGACGTTCTTGGATGGGCGAAAGCGCGCTCGATCTGGCCAGTCACAATGGGACTGGCCTGCTGTGCTATCGAAATGATGGCATTCGGCGCGGTTCGTTTTGATGCCTCCCGAATCGGCATGGAAGTGTTCCGTGCCTCGCCGCGCCAGGCCGATCTCATGATCGTTTCCGGCCGCGTTTCCCAGAAGATGGCGCCGGTTGTTCGTAACACGTACGACCAGCTCATGGAGCCCAAGTGGGTGATTTCCATGGGCGTGTGTGCGTCCACGGGCGGTATGTTCAACAACTACTCTGTGGTGCAGGGCATCGATCACATCGTTCCTGTTGATGTGTACCTCCCCGGTTGCCCTCCGCGCCCTGAAATGTTGATCAACGCGATCTTCGAGCTACGCAACGGCGTGATCGAAGGAGCCCCGATCGGCGAGCACCGCAAGCGCGTGGCTCGCGCAGCTGAGGAAGCTGCCCTAAAGGCGATGCCCCTCGAGGATAAGAAGGGACTGTTGAGGTGAGCGAAAACGAAATCGCGCCCAAGAGCGGCGCCGGCCCCGAGGTGATCGCACGCCGATCCGGCATGTGGGGCGTGAAAGATAGTGGGGATACCACCGGCTTCTCGACTCAACGCGAGACCGCCGTCGTTGCCCCGCCGGCTACCCGCCCGTACGGCGGCTGGTTCGACGAAGTTGTGGACGTCATCGTGGAACTCGCCGAGGCCGACGGCCTCGCACCCGAGCAGGTGATCGAAAAGGTCTCCACGCAAAACGGCCAACTTGTGATCTTCGTGCCCCGTGAGCACCTGTTGACGGTCGCAAAGTACTGCCGTGACGATCAGGATCTGCGCTTCGAGATGACTCTTGGCGTGTCGGCCGTTCACTACCCGCAGGATAAAGGCCGTGAACTTCACGGTTACTTCCCGCTGTTCTCGTTCACCCACAACCGCATGATTGCGCTCGAAGTGACGGCTCCGGATGCCGATCCGCACATGCCGTCGCTCGTGCCGGTCTACCCGGGCGACGATTGGGCAGAGCGCGAGGCGTTCGATCTGATGGGTATTGTGTTCGACGGCCACCCGGCCCTTGTTCGTTCGGCGATGCCCGATGATTGGGTCGGCCACCCGCAACGCAAGGACTACCCGCTGGGCGGTATCCCGGTGGAATACAAGGGCGCGGTTGTTCCGCCGCCGGACACCAGGAGGGAGTACAACTGATGGCAGATCAGCCCCGCGCGATGGGCGCGATTGATGAAGTTGAAGTTGCCAGCTACGGTTCCTACGAATCGGTCGGCGGCGATTGGGCCGATATTGCCCGCGAAGCCGAAGAGATCGGCGAGGAGCACATCGTTGTCAACCTCGGCCCGGTGCACCCGGCAACGCACGGCGTGCTTCGCCTGCAGTTCGAGCTCGACGGCGAATACGTGCGTGAAGTGAAAGCCTCGACCGGCTTCCTCCACACCGGTATTGAGAAGAACATGGAGTACCGCACCTGGACCCAGGGCGTTGCATACTGCACCCGCATGGATTACGTGGCTCCCACGTTCCAGGAAGTGGCGTACTGCCTGGCGGTAGAGAAGCTGCTCGGCATCACGGATCAGATTCCGGAGCGTGCATCCGCGATCCGTGTGCTCCTGATGGAGCTCACGCGCATCTCCTCGCACATCGTGGCTGTTGGTTCGGCCGGCAACGAGCTCGGCGCGACGACGATGCTGACGCTCGGCTTCCGTGCCCGCGAAGACATCCTGCGAATCATGGAAGACATCACCGGCCTGCGCATGAATAACGAGTTCATCCGCCCTGGCGGTGTGCTGGAGGATCTGCCCGCCGGCGGCACCGACTACATCCGTGAGTTGCTTCCGAAGATTCGCCTCACGATCTCCGAGATGATGGATCTGACTCTCGATAACCCGATCTTCAAGATCCGTCACGAGGATGTGGCTGTTTCGCCGCTATCGTCGATGATGGCACTGTCGATGACGGGCCCGTCGTTGCGCGCCGCTGGCCTTCCGGCCGATCTTCGTAAGACGCAGCCCTATTGCGGTTACGAGAAGTACGAGTTCGATGTGCCGCTTCGCGATAAGGCCGATGCCTACACTCGCGCTGTGGTTCGCTTCGAAGAGGCCCTGCAGTCGATCCGTATCTGCTACCAGGTTCTCGATGAGCTGGACCGCACTGAAGGTCAGCCCGTGATGATCGAAGATAAGAAGATCGCATGGCCGGCTCGCCTCTCGATCGGCTCCGACGGCCAGGGCTCTGCGCCCGAGCACGTCGAAGAGATCATGACCCAGTCGATGGAATCCCTCATCCATCACTTCAAGCTGGTGACGGAAGGCTTCCGCGTTCCCGCAGGCCAGGCCTACCAGTTGGTGGAGCACGCGAAGGGAATTCTGGGTGTACACGTGGTTTCCGACGGCGGAACCCGCCCGTACCGCGCCCACTTCCGCGACCCAAGCTACAACAACCTGCAGTCGCTCGCTCTCATGTCGGAAGGATCCTTCCTTGCCGACACGATCATGGCGCTCGCTGCTATCGATCCAGTGATGGGAGGAGTTGATCGCTGATGGCTACCCCGTACACCCCTGAAGTTGAGGAACGTCTGCGCCGCGACGGCGCCGAGGTAATTGCGCGCTACCCCGAAGCACGTAGCGCGATCATGCCGTTGCTGCACCTCGTGCAGTCGGAGGACGGCTTCTGCTCGCCGCGCGGCATCGCGCTCGTGGCAGATCTGCTGAACGTGACAAAGGCGGAAGTCTCCGCCGTCGCCACCTTCTATTCGCAGTACCGCCGCCACCCCAACGGCGAATACAACGTTGGTGTGTGCACCAACGCCCTGTGTGCCGTGATGGGCGGCGACGCGATCTGGGAAGAGCTCACGAAGTACGTGGGCGTCGGTCATGACGAAACTACGGAAGACGGCAAAATCACGCTCGAGCAGCTCGAGTGCAACGCTGCCTGCGATTACGCGCCCGTGATCATGGTCAACTGGGAGTTCTTCGACAACCAGACCCCGGCGTCGGCGAAGGCTCTGGTGGACGACATCCGCGCAGGCCGCGATATCCACCCGACCCGCGGCCCCGTCGTCGCGCCTACCTTCAAGCAGAATGAGCGCGTCCTCGCTGGCTTCGAAGATGGCCATGTGGACGAAGGCCCTGCAGCCGGCCCGGCGTCGCTGGCTGGCCTCGAAATCGCACGCGAGCGCGGCTGGACCGCCCCGAAGCCGGAAGGAGAATGACGATGGCATACAGTGCACCTGGAAGTCTTGCCCCAGTCCTGACGGACATGTGGGACAAGGAGCGCTCCTGGACGTTGGATACCTACCGCGCCAACGGCGGCTACACAGGTCTCGAGAAGGCGTGGGAGATGGCGTCCGAACCGGGCGCGATCACCAATCTGATCAAGGAATCGGGGCTTCGCGGCCGTGGAGGCGCAGGCTTCCCGACTGGCCTGAAGTGGTCGTTCCTTCCGCCCGCTGACGGCGGTCCGCGCTACCTCGTGGTGAACGCGGACGAATCCGAACCGGGCACGTGTAAGGATATTCCGCACCTGATGGCAAACCCTCACCTGTTGATCGAGGGCATGGCGATCTGTCTGCTGGCGATCGGGGGTAACCACGGTTTCATTTACCTGCGCGGCGAGGTCGTTCACGTGTACCGGCGCCTGCTGGCGGCCGTGCGAGAAGCGCGCGAAGCCGGCCTGCTCGGCAAGGGGAAGGGCCCGAACGGTGATTACGATCTTAACATCACGGTTCACGCCGGCGCTGGCGCCTACATTTGTGGTGAGGAAACTGCGCTTCTCGATTCGCTCGAGGGCTACCGCGGTCAGCCGCGCCTGAAGCCGCCGTTCCCGGCGGCCGAGGGCCTGTACGCTCGCCCCACCGTGATTAACAACGTGGAGTCGATTTCGTCTGTGCCGGGAATCCTCGTGCATGGCACCGAATGGTTCCAGGCGATGGGCGCAGAAACGAAGAATTCTCGCGGACACGGTATCTTCTCGATTTCCGGCCACGTGAAGCACCCAGGCCAGTACGAGGCCCCGTTCGGTATTACGATGCGTCAGTTGATCGAGCTCGCCGGCGGTATCCGCGAGGGACACGAGCTGAAGTTCTATGCGATCGGAGGTTCGTCCGCTCCGCTGTTCACACCCGATCATCTGGATATCCCGCTTGGCTACGAGGAAGTTGCGGAGGGCGGCTCGATGCTCGCAACCCGAGCGATTCAGGTGTTCGACGAAACAGTTTCGGTTGTTCGCGTGGTTTCCCGCTGGGCTGATTTCTATCAACACGAATCGTGCGGCAAGTGCACCCCGTGCCGTGAGGGCACGTTCTGGATGCGCCAGATTATGCACCGTTTCGAGACAGGAACTGCGAAGGAATCCGATATTGACCTGATTTACGAAATCGCGTCGAATATCGCGGGTCGTTCCTTCTGTGCGCTGGGTGACGCGGCTGCCACTCCGATCCGCAGCGCGATCGATTTGTTCCGCGACGAGTTCGTGCTCGGCACGAAGAAGGCGGCCAGCGAGCTGTACCCGCCGGAAAAGTCCGTTCTCTTCAGCGAAGTAGGTGTCAAATGAGTGAAAAGAATACTCCGGCCGAACTCGTGACCGTCCAGGTGGACGGCAAGGAGGTCTCGGTCCCCAAGGGCACTTTGATTATTCGCGCCGCTGAGAAGGTGGGCGTGCACATCCCGCGTTTCTGCGATCATCCGCTTCTGGCTCCCGCGGCCGCGTGCCGCCAGTGCCTGGTTGAGGTGGCCGCTCCGGATCGCGAGGGCAATGTGCGCAAGATGCCTAAGCCGCAGCCCTCGTGTGCTGTGACGGTCTCCCCGGGTATGGAGATCTACACGGGCGCTACCTCCGAGGTAGCGAAGAAGGCCCAGAAGGGTGTGATGGAGTTCCTCCTGATCAACCACCCGATGGACTGCCCGGTGTGCGACAAGGGCGGCGAGTGCCCTCTGCAGAACCAGGCAATGACCGACGGCCGTACACAGTCGCGTTTCGTTGATATTAAGCGCACCTACCCGAAGCCGATTTCGGTTTCTGCCCAGATCCTGCTCGATCGCGACCGCTGCATCCTGTGCCAGCGTTGTACACGTTTCTCGAGCCAGATCGCTGGCGACGCGTTCATTACCCTTCAGGGCCGCGGCGGCGGTACGCCAGGCTACGGCGTGCACTCGCTTCCGGGTTCGCAGGTTGGCGGGTTTGACGGTTCGGTGCTCGGCTTCGCCGACGTCGACGGCGCACACGCGCCCGTCGTCGCGAACGAGTTCTCGGGCCCGGCCGGCGAGCACGGCGTTTCGGAAGGCTTCGCCGCTGGTCCGATGGTTCCGATGCAGACGGCGGAAGATGGGCGTTCGTTCGCGTCGTACTTCTCCGGCAACGTGATCCAGATCTGCCCGGTGGGTGCTCTCACGTCCGCCGCGTACCGTTTCCGCGCTCGTCCGTTCGATCTCGTATCGGTTCCTGGAGTCACGGAGCACGACGCGTCGGGCTCCGCGATCCGCGTCGATTACCGCCGTGGCGAGGTTGTTCGCCGCATGGCCGGTGAAGATATGGAGGTCAACGAGGATTGGATTACCGATAAGGATCGTTTCGCGTTCCGCTGGCAGCAGGGCGCTGGCCGCCTCGCCTACCCGCGTCTGAAGGGCGTGGATGAGCCGGTGAGCTGGTTTGAGGCGATTGAGGAAGCCGCGAAGGGTTTGACAGCCGCGAAGGCGAAGGGCGTCGGCGTGCTGGTTGGCGGCCGCGCAACGCTCGAGGATGCCTACGCGTACGCCAAGTTCGCACGCGTGGTGCTCGGCACGAACGACGTCGACCTCCGTACCCGCCCGGGTAGCACCGAGGAGAACGAGTTCCTCGCATACGCTGTAGCTGGCAAGGGCCTGGATGTCACTTATGGCGATCTCGAGCACGCGGGCCACGTTCTGACGGTTGGCCTCGAGGCTGAAGATGAGATCGGCTCGGTGTTCCTGCGTCTGCGCAAGGGTGCACTCGCCAAGACCACCTCGGTGTCCGTCATTTCTGCATACAAGTCGCTTGGAACATCGAAGATGTTCGCTCGCTTCATTCCTGCCGTTCCTGGCACCGAGGCTGAGGTTCTCGGCGCGATCGTCGACGGCGGCGAAGGCGCCTTCGGTGCGGCTTACGCCGATCTGACGAAGGACGGCGCAGTGATCCTGGTGGGCGAGCGTACCGCTTCGACGCCGGGTGCCCTCTCGGCCGCCGTCGCGCTTGCGCAGCGTACGGGCGCCCGCCTCGCGTGGATTCCGCGTCGCGCAGGCGATCGCGGTGCCCTCGACGCCGGTGCGATGCCGAACCTGCTGCCGGGAGGTCGCCTTGTTGCAGATCCGGCCGCGCGCGTCGACGTCGCGTCCGTATGGGGAGTTGACACCCTGCCGGAAAAGCCGGGCCGTTCCACTGGCGAGATCCTCGCGGCTGCCGCTTCGGGCGAGCTCGGGGGAGTGGTCCTCGCCGGCGTCGAGCTGGCAGACTTGCCGGCCGGTGCACGGGAAGCCCTTGAGAACGTTTTCACTGTTCAGCTGGAAGTACGCGATACGGAAACCCTCGCACTCGCCGACGTCGCCCTCCCGGTGGCGCCGCCAGCCGAAAAGGGTGGCACGTTCGTGAACTGGGAAGGTCGCCTGCGCCCGTTCGGGCAGGCTCTGACCTCCACCCATCTTCCAGATCGCGCGGTCCTGGCCGATCTCGCATCCGAGATGGGTGTGGATCTTGGCCTCGCAACCCTTGAGGACGCCGTCAATGAATTCGCTCAGTTGCGCACGTGGGACGGTGCCCGCGGTCAAGCGCCACAGGCACAGGCCGCGCCCGCGCCGATCATTGCACCAGGACAGGCGGTTCTCGCCACCTGGAAGCAGATGCTTGATCTCGGTGCGCTTCAGAGCAACGAGCCGCACCTGGCGGCCACTGCTCGCAAGTCCGTTGCTCTCGTTTCCGCCGCCACCGCCCGCGGTGCCGGCGCTGAACAGCAGCTGACCATCACCGGACCTACTGGTTCGATCACCCTGGACCTCCAGGTAGTCGACATGCCCGACGGCGTCGTGTGGGTTCCGCAGAACTCTTCCCTCTCGCAGGTGGCGCTGATCGGCGCTAGCGCGGGCGACGTCGTCAACATCTCCAAGGAGGCCGCAAAGTGAACCACTTTTTGACAGTGGGCGGAGTTGTCGCCGACTTCTCGCAGGACACCTGGTGGATCTGGCTCATCAAGGCTGTTGTGGCCGTGGTTTTCCTGATCCTGACGGTGATCTTCGCGCTGTGGGTTGAGCGACGTCTCCTCGCCCGAATGCAGAACCGTGTGGGCCCGAACGTGGTGGGCCCGTTCGGACTTCTCCAGTCGATCCCCGACGCGATCAAGCTACTGGTGAAAGAAGATTTCAACCTTCGTGGTGCCGATCGAGCCGTGTACTTCGTGGCTCCGGCGATCTCGGCTCTTGCGGCCTTCACCGTGATTTCGGTGATCCCGTTTGGCCCTGAGGTATCGATCTTCGGCCACCACACGCCGGTTCAGCTGGCTGATTCGCCGGTGGCGATGCTCTTCGTGCTGGCTGTGGCCGCACTCGGCGAGTACGGTCTGGTGTTCGGCGGCTGGTCGGCAAAGTCCACCCTGCCGCTGTACGGCTCGGTGCGAAGCGCCACCCAGATGATTTCTTACGAGTTGGCGCAAGGGTTGTCGCTGGTGACCGTGTTCCTCACCGCGAACACGATGTCTACCTCTGGAATCGTTGACGCGCAGGGTTCGCTGTGGAATGTGATTCTGTTGATGCCGGCGTTCCTCATCTTCTTCGTGACGATGTTCGGCGAAGCCAACCGCCTCCCGTTCGATCTTCCCGAGGCCGAAGGCGAAATCGTTGCCGGCCCGCACACCGAGTACTCGTCGATGAAGTTCGGCTGGTACTACCTGTCCGAGTACGTGAACATGTTCAACCTGTCGATGCTCGCCACCACGCTGTTCTTCGGCGGCTGGCACGCGGATCCGATTACAAAGGCTGTCTTCAGCCTGTGGGGTGGGGATCCGAACGTCGGTTGGTTCCCGGTTCTGACGTTCCTGCTCAAGAGCTGGACTTTCATGTGCGTCTTCATCTGGGTTCGTGGAACGTTGCTACGTTTCCGCTACGACCAGTTCATGAAGCTCGGGTGGAAGGGCCTGATCCCGTTTGCTCTTGGCTGGCTTGCGCTGGTCATGATCGTTACCGGCATCAACATGGCCTACCCGATCAACGTGCGCGCAGTGATGGTGATCCTCGCGATCGGATACTCGCTGATCATGCTCATCGTTGCCTTCGGTGACGATCGCGTGAAGCCCACCCAGGAAGAGGTTGAGGCCGCGCGCGCCGAGGAAGAATTCACCGGTTTCGAAAACGGTTACCCGGTGCCGCCGCTTCCGGGCCAGGCACTACCGCCGTCGCCGCGTGCGGGCCGTCAGAGGGCCCGCACAACCCGCACCCTTGAGGAGGCCGAGAATGTCTGAAAACACTAACGAGTTCAATCAGCCGGATCCGGAGCAGTACAGCCCGAATAAGAAGGGCCCGATCGGTCGCATGCTTTCGCCTGTAGCTGGCTTCGGCGTCACGTTCTCGACGCTGTTCCGCCCGGTTGTGACCGAGCAGTACCTGCCCAACACGGGCAAGAAGAAGAACGAAGCGCATATCCGCCCGCGTTACCACGGTCTGCACAAGCTCAACCGCTACGCAGACGGCTTGGAAAAGTGCATCGGCTGTGAGCTGTGTGCATGGGCCTGCCCGGCCGACGCGATCCTTGTTGAGGCAGCCGCGAACACACCAGATGCGCAATACTCGCCTGGCGAGCGCTACGGGCGCGTCTACCAGGTGAACTACCTGCGTTGCATCTTCTGTGCTTACTGCATCCAGGCTTGCCCGACCCGCGCGCTGACGATGTCGAACGAGTTCGAGATCGCTGGCCAGACCCGAGAGTCGATGATCTACGAGAAGGAAAACCTCCTCGTTCCGCTCGCCGAGGGGATGTTGCAACCGCCTCACCCGATGGTGGAAGGCACGACCGACGCCGACTACTACAAGGGGAACATCACTGGGCCGACCCAGGCGCAGGTCGACTGGGTGCGCGAGCATCGCCCGGACGATCCGTCGTTGGCGACGGCGAAGGTTGTGGAGGTGAACGCGCGATGAACGCAGCGATTACTCTTTCTACCGGCGAGGCCGTGGGCTTCTTCATTGTTGCCACACTGATGATCGTGGCGGCGATCTACGGCCTACTGATCGCGCGCAAGGCTGTGTACACCACCATTTCGGTAATCTTCGTGATGGTGTGCCTCGCGGTTCTTTACACGATGCTCGAGGCCCCATTCATGGGAGTCGCTCAGGTGGTTGTCTACACCGGAGCAATCCTGATGATGTTCCTGTTCGTGCTCATGCTGGTGGGTGTGGATTCGGCTGATTCGGGCCACGAGACGCTCACAGCTCAAAAGCCTGTGGCGATTCTCGGTGGGCTGGGCATCGCGGCGATTCTCATCGCAGTGGTGTTTGGTCTCGTCGGTACCGGCTTCGATACATCTCCCGGCCAGCTCACTGAGGATATTTTCCCGGTCGGCCTCGCCGCCGCGAACGCGGATGGCAACCCCGTTGGCGTTTCGCACATCATCTTCAACAACTTCGTGCTCACGCTCCAGATCACGGGTTGCCTGCTGATCGTTGCGGCGCTTGGGGCAATGACTTTGACGCATCGCGACAAAGTTCACTCCCGCTTCACGCAGACGGAGCTTGCGAACCAGAAGATGCGCGACTTCACCGAGAAGGGTATCCACCCGGGCCATCTGCCGAACGCTGGTGTGTTCGCCGAGTCGAACTCCTCGACCAACCCGTCGCTCACATACGGCGGAAAGCCGGCCGAAGGTTCGATCAACCGTGTGCTCGAGATCCGCGGTCAGGGCCGTTCGCTTTCAGAGATTTCGCCTGCAACGGTGGATATCATCACCAACGGCCCAGGCCTCCACGGCCCGTCCACCTACGGCAAGGTTGGCCGCGCAACCGTGGCCGGTATGCCGGGTGTCGCGGCTCCGGATTACGAGGCTGCCGCCAAGCGCCACCAGCTTGAGCCAGGCAAGGCCGAGCAGGTGGAAGCGCCCAGCGCCTCCGACGTCGTCGAAGAAGCTCAGGTGACGCAGGCTCACACTGAAAAGGGAGAGGATAAGTAATGGACCTCATGTGGTACGTCGCGCTGGCGGTGGTGCTCTTCGCCATCGGTGCAGCAACTGTTCTCACCCGTCGTAACGGCGTGATCGCCCTCCTCGGAGTGGAAATCATGCTGAACTCCGCGAATCTCGCGCTCGTCACGTTCTCACGCATGTGGGGCGACCTTCAGGGGCAGGTATTCTCCTTCTTCGTGATGGTTGTTGCCGCGGCGGAAGTCGTTGTGGGCCTGGCAATCGTGGTGTCCATCTTCCGAACCCGCAGGTCCGCCTCGCTCGATGGCGTGAACCTCCTCAAGCACTGAAAGCAGGTGTGAATCAATGAATCTTTACATGATGCCCCAAGCTGCAGTGCAAGCCACCGGCATGGCGGCGAATGTGTGGCTCGCGGTCGCAATCCCGCTCGCCAGCGCGCTCCTGCTTCTGGCTCTCGGCCGCAAGGCGGACAAATGGGGCCACTGGCTCGCGATCGCCGCGTCGACGGCGTCGTTCGTCATCGGCCTGATCGCCACGGTGGGGTTGCTCTCGGTGGACGCCTCGCAGCGCGTCACCGAGTCGGTCCTCTACACATGGCTGCCGGGCACCGATCTGTCGGTGGACCTCGCAACCCGCTTCGATCCGCTCTCGGCAACCTTCGTGATGCTGGTGACCTTCGTCGGCACCCTGATCCACATCTACTCGGTGGAGTACATGGCGCACGACGTTGACCGCCGTCGATTCTTTGCCTATCTCAACCTGTTCGTCGCCTCGATGCTGATGCTCGTGCTCGGTAACTCTTACCTCACGTTGTTCCTCGGCTGGGAAGGCGTGGGCCTCGCCTCCTACCTGCTGATCTCTTTCTGGAACTTCGTTCCCGAGTATGCGACCGCCGGTAAGAAGGCGTTCGTCATGAACCGCGTGGGCGATCTGGGCATGCTCATCGCCATGATGGCGATGGTTGCGGTATTCGGTTCAGTGAATTTCTCTGTGGTGGAGGCTGGTGCGTCTGGCGCGTCGGCCGGCTGGATGACTTTCATTGGTCTGTTCCTGCTTCTGGCTGCCTGTGGTAAGTCGGCGCAGTTCCCGCTCCAGGCTTGGCTGGGCGACGCGATGGCCGGCCCGACGCCGGTGTCTGCACTTATCCACGCTGCGACGATGGTGACTGCAGGTGTGTACCTCATGGTCCGTTCGGGCGCGGTTTATGCTGCGGCGCCGACGGCGGCCTTGGTGGTTGCGATCATCGGCCTGATAACGCTCGTGTTCGGTGCCGTGGTCGGTGCCGCGAAGGACGACATGAAGAAGGTTCTCGCGGCCTCCACGATGAGCCAGATCGGCTACATGATGCTCGCCGCTGGCCTTGGTCCGGTTGGCGCGGCGTTTGCGATCTTCCACCTCGTCACCCACGGCGCGTTCAAGGCGAACATGTTCCTTGGTGCCGGAGCGGTGATGCACGCGATGAACGACGAAGTGAACATGCGTGGCTTCGGCGGTCTGTACTCCAAGATGAAGATCACGGCCCTTACGTTCATGGCGGGCTACCTGGCGATTATCGGTTTCCCGTTCCTGTCGGGCTTCTTCTCGAAGGACAAGATCATCGAAGCCGCCTTTGTTGGAGAGGGTGTCCGTCCGTGGATCTTCGGTCTGATCACCGTGGCAGTTGCAGGCTTGACCGCCTTCTACATGTCGCGTCTGGTGTTCATGATCTTCTTCGGCAAGGCCCGCTGGTCCGAGAGTGGCGCAAACGCGCGTCATCCGCACGATCCGGGCCCGCTGATGTGGGTTCCGATGGTGATCCTTGCGCTTGGCTCGCTCTTCCTCGGTGGTGTACTCAACGCCGTCGGGTTCGTCTCCTGGCTCTCGCCTTCGATCGGTGAGACCCCCCATGCAGAGCCGGTGCTTGCGCCGATCGTGATCACGATCCTCACGCTGGTCGTCGTCGCCGTCGGCGTCGGGATTGCCTGGACAATGTACGTGCGTGCGGACGTTCCGGCCACCGTTCCGGCAGGCAACGCCCTCACGCGCGCGGCCCGCGCCGATCTCTACCAGGATCCGATTAACGAGAACCTGTTCATGAAGCCGGGCATGGTGCTGGTTGCTGGGACCGCGATCGCTGACCACGAGTTCGTGGATGGCGCGGTGCGCGGCATCGGCAAGGGCTCGTTCGGTCTTGGAAACCTCGTTGGCAAGCTGCAAAACGGCTTTGCCCGTAGCTACGCGAGCCTGATGACCGCGGGAGTGCTCGTGGCACTCATTGTGGTTGTCAGCGTTGGCCTTGGAAAGTAGGAGGAAAGAATCATGATTTCCAACGCAGCCTTCCCTTGGCTGACGGTGCTGATCGCGCTCGCCGCGGTTGCCGCGCTCGTGCTGTGGCTGGTGAAGCCGCTTCACAAGGTGGCGCGTCACTACGCGCTGGGCATTTCTGTAGCAATTTTTGTACTGTTCGCTGGGGCGTTTGCAACCGGCTACCACGCCGACCAAATCTCGCTGTACGAGTCGTATCGCTGGATCCCGCAGATCGGCGTGAGCTGGACAGTGGGGATCAACGGTCTGCAGGCCGTGATGATTTTCCTGGCCACGTTCTTGGTGCCGGTAGTTATCCTTGCTGCCTACGACGAGGCAAACGAAGAGGATTCCTACGGATTCTTCGCATGGGTCCTCGCGCTCGAGGCCATCATGATCGGCCTGTTCGCCGTTCAGGATCTGTTCGTGTTCTACGTGCTGTTCGAAGCCCTCGTGGTTCCGATGTACTTCCTCATCGGCCGTTACGGTGGCCACAACCGCAAGGGCGCCGCGATGAAGTTCCTCGTGTACTCTCTCGTGGGCGGCCTGATCATGCTCGCCGGCGTGATCGGTGTTTACGCATACGGCCCGGGTGGCGATCATGCCTACCTCTACTCGAGCCTTGCGAAGGGGCTTTCCGCGTCGGATACCGCCCAGCTGTGGCTGTTCGCGTCCTTCTTCATCGCGTTCGCGATCAAGGCTCCGATGTGGCCGTTCCACACCTGGCTTCCGGACACGGCCGCCGCTGCGACACCAGGCACATCCACTCTGCTCGTATCGGTGCTCGATAAGCTCGGCACCTACGGCATGATCGTGATCTGTGTGCCGCTGTTCCCGAAGGCGGCCCTCGGCCTTGCAGTGACCATCATTGTTCTTGCCCTGATCTCGATCTTCTGGGGTGCGCTGATGGCCGTGAAGTCGGATAACCTGCTTCGCCTGGTGGCTTACACTTCGGTGTCGCACTTCGGTTTCATGGTGATGGCGATCTTCTCGGGCTCCACGCTCGCGATGAAGGGCGCGATGGTTTACATGGTTGCCCACGGAATCTCGACCGCCGGTATGTTCCTCGTGGTGGGCTTCTTGGCCCGCCGCGGAGGCTCGTATAGGATCTCGAGCTACGGTGGTTGGCAGCGGGTGACCCCGCTCATCGCTGGTTCGTTCCTCATCGCGGGCCTTGCCACGATCGCGCTTCCGGGCCTGTCGGGCTTCATTCCGGAATACATGACACTGATGGGTACGTTCCAGACGGTCAAGTGGGCCGCGCTCGTCGCCGTCCCCGCCGTCGTGATCGCCGCCGTCTACGTCCTCTTGCCGTACCAGCGAGCCTTCACTGGTCCGAAGCCGGAGGTTGAAGCCACGGACATGCACGGTGCAGAGACCGTCGCAACGGGCCTGATCCTCGCCGCAATGCTGTGGCTCGGCTTCTACCCGGCCCCGGTCATCGATCTTGTATCAACCCCAGCCGCTAACACCGTCGCGGTGATGGCCCAGGCTGGTAGCAGTGAGAACGTCGTTCTCGAAGGGAGCAACAAGTGAACGCAACGATCCTCTGGGCGCCGATGACGCCCCTGTTGATTGTGCTGGGCGCGGCAGTGCTCTCCACACTCGTCGAGGCTTTCTGGCCGCGCGAGTACCGCCGTCCGGTCCAGCTGACGATCGCGATCCTCGCGATTGCCGGCGGTCTGCTTGCGAGCGCATGGCGGTGGACTGAGTTCATCGCCGGCGGCCGCAAGATCTCTCCATACTCGGTGCTGACGCCGGGCAATGGAACCCCCACACTCTCCGAGCAAGCCACCCAGATTCCGAGCACGGGAATCGGCCTGGTGGAAGACGGCATTTCGATCATTTCGTTCGTGGTGCTCCTCGTGGTTGCCCTGATCGCCTTCCTCGTGATTGCCGATCGTACCCACGTCGGTGACGGTTCGTTCGTAGCTTCCGCGGCAACCCGCCCGGGTTCGGCTGAAGAACGCGAGTCGACTTCGGCTGGCCGCATGCAGACGGAGATCTTCCCCCTTGCGCTCTTCGCAATGGGGGGCATGATGGCGTTCACTGCGGCGTTCGATCTGCTCACACTGTTCATTGCGCTCGAGCTACTTTCGTTACCGCTGTACGTTCTGTCCGCGTCGGCCCGCCGTCGTCGTCTCCTGTCGCAGGAAGCCGCGATGAAGTACTTCCTTCTCGGAGCCTTCTCCTCGGCCGTGTTCCTCATGGGTGCGGCATTCATCTATGGCGGTACGGGGCGCGTGTCGTTCTTCGAGGTGGCATCCGTTGCTGGCGGTGGCCCGAACCCGGCCCTCCTGGGGAGCACGTCGTTCACTGTGATCGGTGTCGTGATGGTGATTCTGGGCCTCCTGTTCAAGGTCGGTGCCGCGCCATTCCATCAGTGGGTCCCGGACGTCTACCAGGGCGCTCCCACCCCGATCACCGCATTCATGGCGGCGGGAACGAAGGCTGCGGCGTTCGCTGCACTGATCCGAGTGATGATGTTCATTTCGGCTCCGGCGCAGAAGGCGCTCACGCCGTTCTTGTGGATTGTCATCATCGCCACGATCCTCGTGGGTACGGTGATGGGACTCGTACAGAAAGACATCAAGCGTCTTCTTGCTTACTCGTCGATCGCGCACGCAGGCTTCATCCTGATCGCTGTTCTCGGCATCGCGGCCCTGCCCACGGTTGCGGCGGATCTGTCGAATTTCCGTCCCACCGCTACCGCTGTGGCAGCGATCTTCTACTACCTACTCACGTACGGTTTTGCCACGATCGGCGCGTTCGGCGTCATCACGCTCGTGCGCGGCAAGGATTCGGCCGGCAACATCGTGGGCGAGGCAACGGATCTTGATTCGTGGCGTGGCCTGGGCAAGCGTAGCCCATTCCTCGCGGCCTCCATGCTGGTGTTCCTGTTGTCATTCGCTGGCATCCCGTTCACGGGCGGCTTCATCGGTAAGTTTGAGGCGTTCCGCGCCGGTATTAACGCGGGCGGAACAGTCCTCGTGGTGATCGCGGTGCTCGCATCGGCGGCCACGGCGTTCTTCTACTTCCGTCTGGTGGCTCTCATGTTCTTTGAAGAGTCTGAGAGCGATTCCACGGTTGTTGTGAAGTCCGAAGGTATGTCGATGGTGGCCATCGTGGTGGCACTTGTTGCTACGATTGCGCTGGGCATCCTGCCCGCTCCTTTCCTCGACTTCATGCAAGGATCGTTCATCCTATGAGCCTGATTGACAGCCTGTTTACGTCCGACCATCCGCTCGCGCGTCGCCTTGGCGCGCGCATGGAGGAGGTCGAAGACGCGCTTCGCGAATCTGTTCGCGTGGGAGATCTGGTGGCGGATTCCGCTACGTCCCATCTTGCTGCAGCGGGAGGGAAGCGCCTTCGCCCGGCGCTCACCCTGTTGACTGCGGAGCTGGGGCCGAATCCAGGTGCGCAGGCTGTTATCGACTCGGCAGTGGTGGTCGAGCTGACGCATCTGGCGTCGCTCTACCACGACGACGTGATGGACGATGCCCCGTTGCGGCGCGGCGTTCCCTCGGCTCAGTACCTGTACGGTAACTCCTCGGCGATCATGGCAGGCGATATGCTCTTTGCTCGCGCATCGGCGATTGTTGCCGGGCTCGGCCCGCGCGCGGTGCTCTTGCATGCGCGCACGTTTGAGCGTCTGTGTATCGGCCAGTTGCACGAAACGGTCGGACCACAGGAAGGCGAGGATCCGAAGGCACACCATATTGATGTGCTCGCCGGGAAGACAGGCTCGTTGATTGCGGCGTCAGCTCGTTATGGCGTGCTCTCAGCTGGCGGCTCTGAAGAGTTGGCCGAGGCAGTTGCTCAGTACGGGGAGCGTGTTGGCGTGGCGTTCCAGATTGCCGACGATGTGATCGATTTGATGTCGGATTCCAAGGTGACGGGCAAGACTCCAGGAACGGACCTGCTCGAGGGTGTTCCGACGATGCCCACACTGCTTCTTGAAGAGAAGCGTGCAGCCGGCACGCTCGACGAGTCGGGCGAGGCGATCCTGGCGATGCTCGCGCAGGGGCACCTCGATGAAGGTGACCGCCTAGCCACTGTTGTCGGAATGCTTCGCAAGCATGATGTGGTGGAGGAAACCCGCCAGCTGGCACACCAGTGGACATCTGACGCGCTTGCGCAGCTCGCGATCGTTCCTGACGGCGATGTTAAGGAAGCGCTGGAGGCTTTCGCTCACGCGATGGTGGATCGGATGGCCTAAGCGTATGAGACGTTGCGGGAGCACCCCACGGGGGTGCTCCCGCTTTTTCGTGCGACGACGCCGAGCTCGAGTATTCGACTTGAGTGCGGCTCCGACGTCGGGAGCGGGAGCGACGCAACGCGCAGGCCTGACGTCGGGGGGAGGCGGTGACGTCAGGAGGGAAAATTCGTAACCAGCGAACGTGACGTGCGCCCAATCGGTTCGCGAGTTCGCCACAAAACGCTAGAATTGTTTGCGGTATATTCTCACAAATGTCAGGAGAGATAGTGCGTAAGCTGATCAATAAGATCCTCCGCGCAGGCGAAGGTCGCACGCTCAAGAAGCTTCAGAGCATCGCAAAGCAGGTGAACGAGCTCGAGAGCTCGTTCGAGGAAATGAGCGATGCCGAGCTCAAAGAGCAAACCACGCTGTTCAAGGAGCGCCTGGAGGCAGGGGAGACCCTCGATGATCTGCTCCCCGAAGCGTTCGCGGTTGTTCGTGAGGCTTCGAAGCGCACACTCGGTCAGCGCCATTACGACGTGCAGATCATGGGCGCTGCGAACCTGCACATGGGCAATATCTCCGAAATGAAGACGGGCGAGGGTAAGACGCTTGTCGCAACCCTCGCTGCTTACCTCAACGCGCTGCCCGGCAAGGGCGTGCACGTTGTGACGGTGAACGATTACCTCGCCTCCTATCAGGCCGAGCTGATGGGCCGCGTGTACCGTTTCCTTGGGATGACCACCGGTACGATCACCGCTGGCCTGACCCCGGATCAGCGCCGCGTGCAGTACGCCGCCGACATCACGTATGGAACGAACAACGAGTTCGGTTTCGATTACTTGCGCGACAATATGGCGCTCGATACGGACAGCCTGGTTCAGCGCGGCCACTTCTTCGCGATCGTCGACGAGGTGGATTCGATCCTCATTGATGAGGCTCGTACCCCGCTGATTATTTCCGGTCCAGCTGAAGGTGATGCCAACAAGTGGTATCAGACCTTCGCCCGCGCCGTGCTTCAGATGCGCAAAGACACCGATTACGAGGTCGATGAAAAGAAGCGCACCGTTGGTGTGCTCGAGCCGGGAATCGACAAGGTCGAGGACATGCTCGGTATCGAGAACCTCTACGAGTCGGTCAACACCCCGCTGATCGGCTACCTGAACAATGCGATCAAGGCGAAAGAGCTGTTCCACAAGGACAAGGATTACATCGTCACCAACGGTGAAGTGATGATCGTGGACGAGCATACGGGCCGCGTGCTCCCGGGCCGCCGTTACAACGAAGGCATGCACCAGGCGATCGAAGCGAAGGAGAACGTGGAGATCAAGGCAGAGAACCAGACTCTCGCAACGATCACGCTTCAGAACTACTTCCGCCTCTACGACAAGCTATCGGGCATGACGGGCACGGCAGAAACGGAAGCCGAAGAGTTCGCAAATACGTACAACATCGGCGTCGTGCCGATTCCAACCAACCGCCCGATGATCCGTCAGGATAAGACTGACTTGGTGTACCCCACGGTCGCTGGCAAATATAAGGCGATCGTTGAGGATATTAAGGAGCGCTACGCAACGGGCCAGCCAGTGCTCGTGGGTACGGCGTCGGTGGAACATTCCGAGCAGCTTTCGGCGCTGTTGAAGAAGGCCCGTATCCCTCATACCGTATTGAACGCGAAGCACCACGAATCGGAAGCCGAAGTGGTGGCGATGGCGGGCCGCAAGGGTGCTGTCACGGTGGCGACGAACATGGCAGGCCGTGGTACGGACATCATGCTTGGCGGAAACGCGGAACATATCGCGCAGGCGATGATGAGCGAGGCCGGCTATTCGACTGAAGCCGACGCCGAGGCCTACGAGGCTGCATGGCCCCAGATGCTCGCGAAGGCGAAGGAGGCTGTGAAGGCCGAACATGAGGAAGTCAAGGAGCTTGGCGGCCTGTACGTGCTCGGTTCGGAGCGTCACGAATCGCGCCGTATCGATAATCAGCTTCGTGGCCGTGCGGGTCGTCAGGGCGATCCGGGCGAATCGCGTTTCTACCTGTCGCTTGAAGATGATCTGCTCCGCCTGTTCGGTAACAACCGTGCAACCGCGATGTTCCAGAAGGGTCCGGAGGACGAGGCGCTCGAGTTTAAGATCCTTTCGAACGCAATTGAGCGTGCGCAGACCCAGCTCGAATCCCGCAATGCGGAGATCCGTAAGAATGTGTTGAAGTACGACGATGTGATGAGTGAGCAGCGAACCGTTGTGTACGAAGAGCGCCGCGCGATTCTCAATGGGGAAGATGTTGAAGATCAGATCCAGTCGTTCATCGATTTCACGGTGGATGATGTGGTGACTGCCGACACGATGGGTGCGCCCGAGGATTGGGATCTGGACGCTCTGTGGACGGATCTGCGCAGCGTCTACAAGCCGTCGTTTACTCCGGAGGAGCTTGTTGAGGAAGTGGGCGGTGCACGTCTGCTCACCCGCGAGGCAATCCTGAACGAGGTTGCAGACGACGTCCACGCGATCTATGAGGAGCGCGAGGAGGAGCTGGGTGGCGAGAATATGCGCAACATTGAGCGCCAGGTTCTGCTCACTGTGCTCGATCGTAAGTGGCGCGAGCATCTGTACGAGATGGATTACCTCAAGGAAGGTATCGGTCTGCGTGCGATGGCTCAGCGCGATCCGCTTGTCGAGTACAAGGAGGAGGGCTATCAGCTCTTCCAGCAGATGAACGATGCAATCCGTTCTGAGACGGTGGGTTACCTGTTCAACTTTGAGCTCCCAAGCGAGCGTGCCGCCCGCGAGGCTTTGGCCGCTGGCGAGGAGCCAGAGGTTGCTGCGCGGTCCGGGCACAATGTGGATACGGAGAAGGTGTTGGGCATCAAGCGCCCAACAACCCAGGCTCAGATGACATACACCTCAGGTGATGAATCGGGTAATGTGCAGCGCACGAACGAGGCCGGCCAGCAGGTGGCGGGCGATGACGGCATGAACCGTGCTGAGCGCCGTTCGCGCCGCAAGCACTGAGGTGCACTGTCGCGGGTGATTGACATGTGGCGTGCGAGGTGAATGCCGGCGCGCGATAACGGGGGCGGAGCGAGTGGAAACTCGCTC
Source organism: Arcanobacterium wilhelmae (assembly GCF_029632765.1). Classification (NCBI taxonomy): domain Bacteria; kingdom Bacillati; phylum Actinomycetota; class Actinomycetes; order Actinomycetales; family Actinomycetaceae; genus Arcanobacterium; species Arcanobacterium wilhelmae. The sequence continues at coordinate 1,597,518 of NZ_CP121247.1, read as the reverse complement.
CGCCCCTATTTCATCTCAATAGATCTCAAGATCACGAGTTGCCAGTGCCCGCGGCGCACCTCAACCCTGGCGCTCGCGGCGCGGATGCGTACGCCGTCGAAGAGCGCGATCGAGCATTCGGCTGTGCGCGGCTGCGGCTGGGTCGCAAGGATTCGTCTGACGCGTGGTGGGAGGCAGCGCGCTGGTGCGCCACCTGCCCGCCGGATGAGACTCGTGTGCCTGGCGAGGGAGTGGAAGACTTCCGGGGTCATCCAGTTCTGGACTTGCCGGATGGGCCGGTGGCCGAGGAGCACTTCGACGCATTGTCCGATCATGCGGGCCACCGTGGGTTTGAGTTGCGGGAATCCTTCGGGGAGCGGATCGCTGAGGTGTATTTGGTGGTCGCGCCATTCCGCGAGCGAATCGTAGGGGTTGTGTTCGGGGACAGAGGCGAACCGGAGGCGATCGAATTCACTTTTGCGCACGGCGGCGAGGTTCGGGCGTGGACGCGGCGTTGCGTTAGCGGGCACTGACATTGGTGACCTCCGGGATTTCGAGTACTTGACCTGCGTAAATGAGGTTTGGGTTGTCGCCGATGACGGACTTATTGTGGTGCCAGATGCGGTCGACGAGTTCTGCAGTTTGATGTTGGTCGATTTTTTGGGCGATGGCCCACAGGCTGTCGCCGCGGTGAACGGTGATTTTTCGCGGTGCAGATGTGGTGATGTTCGCCGGTGTGCGGGGATGGCTGTTGGATGGTGTGGTTTGGGGGCGAGGTGACGTGAGTTCCTCGGGTGCGGCGTCTGTCACCGTGGTTTGTGGGTCTGTGTGATGCGGTAGGGCAACGCTGGCTGGTGCGGGAGTGGGGATAACGGGCTGAATACTGACGTCGGGGGTGGCGGTGGTATGGGGAGTTGAGTCGGCGTCGGGTGAGATTCGGGCGTCAGGGGCAGAGCTAGGGTCGACGTCGGGGGTGCCATTTTCGACGCCGGACGGTTGGTCGTACGATATCTCCTGCCCGACGTCGGAGCCCCATGTGAGGTCGATGGGCGCCGCCACCGCTGGTGAGGCGAGCATGAAAGTGGGCAGTGTTAGTGCGAGCGCTGCTTTGCGCGCGATTCGTTTCGGTGCGATCACAGCAACCTGAGCCATCAGCGACGCATTTCGCGTGCGGTTCGCGATTGTGTAAAGTACCCAGGCGCTTGTGTGCCACAGCATGGAGAAAACAAGCAGTGTAGTGGCGAGTACGAGTAACCAGCGATTCAAGGTAGTGGATGGCGTATCCGTTCTGACCTGGGTAAATATAAGAGTTAATGTTTCGGCGGCGGTGAGGTGAAACATCTGCAACTCCTTTGTATCTGTTTGGTGTTGTTTGGTGAAGTGCTTGAATTAAACGTGAATCGTTCGCTTCCTCTCCGCGGGGTATACCCCGCTTCAGGGATTTTTGATTATTTATTCATGTAAATACCGAGAAGTTGCGTTCCTTATTGTGTGTCTCGGTATGATGTGTGATATGGATCTTGAGGATGTTATTGCAATTATTGAGGGCCGGATTGAGGCTGCCCGACGCGAAGATGAGGCCATCGAGCTCGGCGAGCTCCGAACCGCCGAGGTGGGTTCGGTTGGGCTTGTTGATCTTGTGAATGGCGCGCTAGGTGTGGAGGTGCTTGTTGGCGTAGGTGACAACGAGTTGCGTGGAGTTCCGGTACGCGTGGGCGCGGATTGGTTTGAGATTTCTGGCACGCGTCAATGCGCATTGATCAGGCTCGCTGCCGTGGAATGGATTGAGGGGCTGGGGCGTGCAGGGAATGCGAGGAGTCGTCTGGAGCTAAAACTGCCCGCGATACTCAGGCGCGACGTTGGTGTGTCGGTTCGCATCGTTGGCCCGGGTGTGGATGCGGTAGGTGAGATCGCCGATGTCGGTGCAGACTGGGTACGTATTGTGAGTGGGGCGCTTGATTGGAGTGGTTCGGTGCGTGATGATCGGGTGATACCATTCTCGGCCATCGGCTACGTGGAGTTTCTGCGCTAGCCGTGGGAGTAGCCGGCGAAGTCGGTGTGGTAAGAGTCGTCGCTGTGTCTCGTGTGATCGCGGGCGCTATGTGGTGTATGTGTGTCGAGAGAACGTATGTGTGCCCGCGCGGAAAGCGCACAAAAATGGTGTGGGGGCGAAGATTGTAGCTTCGCCCCCACACCATGGGTTCACGCTCACATTTCGAAGTCGGAGCCGATCTTCTTTGCGGTAGCTTCGTAGCCGCGCTTGACGTACTCCTCAAGCTTGGCCTCTTCGATGCGCCACTGGCCACGGCCGCCGACCTGGATGGCGGGAATTTCGCCATTCTTGATCAGTGTACGGACCTGGCCTGCCGAGACGTTGAGGTAATCTGCAACGTCTGAGATTGTCAGAAACTTTGCCATTTGTTCTCACCTTCAGTTCAATGAATTTTGCCACCCACAATCGCAACCTGTGGATAACTTGACTGCGAAAAACGGGATCTTTGGCATGCTTTACATATGACATCAAAACATGTGAGACTAATTCTCGTAGATCCCCGCCTTTTCATAGGTATTGTACTCATCCTTGCTGGAGGAATGCTAGGGGCATTTTTGTTGAGCAATGAAAAACTACAGCCATTTGTCGAGATTTCCAAACCAGTGCCGCGGGGTGCGAGTATCTCTGATTCTGTAGCAATAGTTGAGTTACTGGTGTCTCAATCAGAGGGGCGCTTGCCTGCGAAGGAGCTGTCTGCTCAGATGGTTGCCTCACATCCTCTCGCTGTTGGCGAAATCGTATCTAGGAGCGATGTTGACCTCATCGGTGGTGTTGAGTTTGTCGATATTGACGTGCCGTTGGTGAATGCGCCTGTGAGGTCGCTCGAGCCGGGAACTGTGGTTGAGGTGTGGGCACTGCCTGCAAAGACCGCTCGTCGTGATGATTCGCGCGCTCATAAGGTCTCAAGCGCTGAGGTTGTGCATGTGAGCACGGGTAATCGCTTGGTAGGCGGCCCACAGGCCCAGTTACGTTTCCGTCCTGGCAGCGAGGGCGAGGTTGTCGAAGCGCTGGGGAGAGGAGAATCGTTGATGATTGCGGTTCCGGGAGGTGGGCGATGAGCGTCTTGCTCTTAGTGAATCCGGATTTTGAGGAGCAGCTACTCTATGCCTTGGGCCAGCGCCGTACTGATCACTACATCGTTCGGCGTTGTGCCGACTTAACAGAGCTCCTCGCTACAGCGTCGGCGGGTGTTGGGGGAGCGGCGCTGATCGACGGCGATCTTGAGTCGTTGTCTCTCACCGCGGTGAAGGAACTGCAGAGTTTGGGCCTGCAGGTTGGGCTCATTGGTGGGAAACAACCGGCGCAATACTTGCGCAACATGTCTGCGCAGGTGATTTCCCCGTCGGAGGCGGTTGCATGGATTGAGTCGGTGGGGGAGTTGGAGCGTCCGAGCGCGCCGGCACCTGCGAGCGGCTCCGGTGTGATTGTTGCTGTGTGGGGGCCGCCCGGTTCCCACGGACGTTCGACGATCGCTCGTGAACTGGCTCGTCTCAGTGGCGGGGTTGTTGTGGATTTGGATCTTGTTGCGCCATCATTGGCTCAAATGTGTGCGGTGGAGGAGTCGTCTGCGCTTGTTGCGTTCGCGAGGAACGTAGAGAAGGGGCGCGACGTCGAAGCCGCAGCCGATCTGCTGGTGGAAACGGATTCTTCCGGAACACGTGTGATCGCTGGTTTGAATTCCGCGGCGAGGTGGCGCGAGATCAGTGCGCCGGTGGTTGAGAAGATCGTCGAGACCTTGCGTATGCGTGAATCGTGGATTTTTCTTGATCTTGCCGGAGGATTCTCGGGTTCGGACGCGATGCGTGACCGTTGGAATGTGACTCGCCGTGTGATCGAGGGTCCGATGTGGTGCTCCATGTGAGCAGTGCATCGGTGCTTGGCATTCGCCGTCTCCTTGAGCATATTGATCTGTACACTCCGGGTGAAGAGGGTGTGATTGTGGTGAACCAGGTGCGTTCGTCGAGCGTTGGCCACGATCCATCAGGTCAGATTTCGCGCCTTTTGGTACCCGTTCGGTTGCCGTCAATTCTTATTCGAGATGATGCGGCAAAGTGTGATGCCGCCCTTCTTCGTGGGGAGTCGATTGTGCAACGGGCGCCGAAATCGGCTGCTTCAAAGGATATTGTGCGCCTGTGGGAGTTCGTCCGCGATGAAATGATAGGCGGGCGATAGAATTGCGCCATGCGTATTTATGTTCCACTCACGCCTCAAGAGATCGAGCACGATGAGATCTCGCCTCGTCTCGTTCATGCAGTGACTCCAGATTTGTCTCGCGTTTTCCCGAGGGAAGGCGAAGAGGAACTTGAATATGTCGCTTTTCTTGCGGCCGCTGATGATTCGCTCCGTGCACTGACCACCGTGCCCCGTCGAGTGGTGGCAGTTGCCGATGTACCAACCCCGATGGTGGAACTTCCTGCAGTGGATGAGGAGATCCTCGAATCGGGCGTCCACATGGCTGAGCCGCTCTCGTGGGATCGGGTCGAATCGATTCACATCGACGAGGCTGAGGCAGAAGCAGTGATCCGAGATGCTATCGCGGGCGATGAGCGGGCGTTCGAGGAGAGCGCAGAGATTGACCTACTCTGGTACGACATCCTTGAACGCGCGGCGCTCATCGCCGCGCTCACTAGCTGATCTGTGTGAGCGTGGAGCCTCGCTCGGATGGCCGCACAGCAATCCGCGAGGGGATCATGCTCTTGAGCTCTTCAACATGAGAGACGATTCCGACTGTGCGGCCGTCGTCCGTGAGCTGAGTGAGGGTTTGCATGACGACGTCGCGAACGTCGGCGGAGAGTGTTCCGAAGCCTTCGTCGATCATGAGGGTCTCGATGTGGACGCCGCCGTTTTCTTCCTGAACAACTTCGGCAAGAGCCAAGGCGAGAGCGAGTGACGTGTAGAAGGTTTCGCCGCCGGAGAGTGAGCCGGGGGCTCGTTGAACATCGCCCTCGGCGCTTCCTGTGTGATCGATGACGGCGATGCCGAGGCCGAGCTTTCTGCCCTTCTCGCCCTCGTCCACGCGTTGGAGCTCGTATCGACCTCGCGAGAAGATTGCGAGGTGCTCATTGGCTCGCTCCACCACAACCTCGAAGCGCTGGAGAAGAACCCACGCTCCGAGTGGGATCTTGATGAGCGAGGATTCGTTGTCGGCATTCGCAAGATGTGCCAGGCGGACGATCGGCCCGGCCTCATCGGCCTGCTGCGCCCATGCTACGTGTGCGCGCTTGGCGTGAGCTAAGTGAGTGTGGGCATCTGTTGCACTTCGTTTTGCCTGGATGGCAAACTCATTAGCCTCCATTGCGCTCGCATGTGCCTGCTCGAACCGAGCCTGAACAGCATCGACGTGCGGGACTTCCTCTCCGGTGAGCTGTACCAGTTCTTCCGAGTTCAGCTGCGTGCTGATGGTAGTTTCGTCGTTCTCGAATGCCTTTACCTTTTCCTCGATCTGTGTGAGCATGGCGGGCATGAGGAAGGCTGCGCGTGCTTCGGCTTCGCAGAGCTTGGACTCATCGAGGGCCTGACGTGAAAGTTTTTGCGCTTCGACAAGCGTGTGTATGGCTGTCAAGAGTGATTCGGAGCCGGCGCGGCCGTTTTCTGCTTGTTGACGATCACTACGTAGTGTTTTGACAAGACCGGATGCGCTTTGCGTGCCGGAGTTTTCGAGTGCGGCAGCCACCTTAGTTTGGGTGGCTTCGATCTGCTCTCCAATCGAGCGGTCCCTTTCGCTGAGCAAGGCGGAAGTTGCCTGGAGCGTCGAAATCTGCGTGTGTAGAGCATCTGCCTTCACAGTAGCTTCGTTAATCTTCTTATCTAGTTCTGTGATGCGTTTGGCGGCGGCTTTGGCTTCGGCCAAAGCCGCCCGCTGTGACTCAAGGGATGCGGCAATTGATTGCGCTGTATGATCGCCGAGTTGCTTGTTGAGCTCTTTCAGCGAAGTGCGTGCCTGGAGTAGTTCACGATTGGCTGTGTCGCTTTTCTCGAGAGCTTTCGCGCTCTTGGCGATCGCTTTGTCAACATCTTTGCGCGTGGCAAGGATGCCAGATTCCGGCGCAGGTTGGGGGTGGGAGGTTGAGCCGCACACTGGGCACGGTGAATCGCTCTCGAGGTGGAGTGCCAGTTCCGCGGCACTCGAGGCGATCCAGGCATTGAATATTTCCTTTTCCTCAGCTCGTGCCTTTGTGAGCGCTCCGAGAGCCTTTTCGGCGGAAGATTCGCTCGCGGAAACAAGCGATTGGAGTGCCTGTGCTTCTGCCACCACTTTTTCAACTGTGGTGAGTGCCTTGATGGCGGCCTCGGCGCTCTGTATGCCCGAGGCCAATTTCTCGGCTTCTGTTCGTTCAGTGAGAAGGCGCTCTTTCTGAGGCGGGAGGGCTTCGAGTTCCGCGCGGTGATGCTCCAGGCTTGTGGCAACCTCTGTGAGCTCGTTTTTGGCAGCGTTTTGGGAAGAAACAAGTTCTGGGATGGAAGCTTCAAGATTGGCGATCTCGTTGGCTGCACCGATCCGCTGATCGAGCTCTTCCACCGCTGTAGCTCCAGCTACAGCGGTTTCCTGTGCACACGCGGCCAACATGCCAAGGTCTGAGCTGGCGGTGAGCGGTTCGCTGGAGTGGGCCAATAGAGCGGAATGTTGTTCGGGGGCATGCGCCCAGGCGCCGGTGGCGGCCTCGAGTGCCGCTGAGGCGGCCGTGGTAGCGCGGGTGACGTCGTCGAGTCGGTTGACCGGAACGACAGCGCGCCGGTGGAGAGTGATCTTTTGCCTGAGAGCTGTGATCTCGTCACGTTGCTCCTCGAGTGCGGCCTTCGCGGCGAGCAGGGTAGCGCGCTTCTTGACCGCGGCCTCTAATGCGAGTTCGGAATTGAGGTCAGCTCTGGCTTTCGTCTCTTCCTGAGCGCGTTCGGAGGCGATGGTGCGCGCCTCCTCCGAAGCTTCGCTGAGGGACTGGCTGGTTTCGCCCATGAAATCGAGCACGGTGGAATCGCTCTCGTCCACGGTTTGCTCGAGCAGTGTTCGTACCTGAGCTGCGGAATTTTTGACGCCCTCGTTACCAAGCCACGTTTCGACAGCAGTAGTGAATGCGTTGCGCGCTGCATCAACAACCTTGCGCGCCTGCCGAGAATCGGCGGCGAGCTTCTCGGCGAGCTTGCGGTAATCCTCGGTTCCGAACAAAGATTCGAGCAGAGCCGAGCGGTCGGTTGATTTGAGCCGAAGGAAATCGGCGAACTGGCCCTGGGGAAGAACGACTGTTTGAACGAACTGTTCGCGAGTGAGGCCAAGAATTGCGCCGAGCTCCTGCCCGACCTCACGTGCCTTTGCCGCAAGCGCCACGCCCGTACGCCATTCGCCGGCGTCCACAGCAGCCTGAGACATCCTCCACAACTGTGCCGAGGCATTCACGGGGGTGAATCCGGTGCCGCGCGTCTTTGGCCGACTCCATTTCGGTGTGCGACGAACGCGGTAAATACCGGAAGCTACCTCGAATACCAGATCGACGTACGATTCCGTGCGCGGTTCGGCGTGCGAGGAACGCACGCGTTCTTCCGACGCCTCGGCGCCGGCCACTTTGCCATAAAGTGCGAAGACCACGGCGTCGATAATTGTGGATTTTCCGCTCCCAGTGGGGCCTTCGAGGAGGAACAGGCCGTCGGCTGTCAGCGACGTAAAATCAATCACTTCGTGGCCACCGAAGGGTCCGATCCCAAAAAACTCAAGATGAAGCAGCTTCATTTCTCGTTCTCCTTTGCCACAGCTTCCCACGCCTTCGTCAGCAACGCGCGCTCCTCATCTGTGATCGGCCGCCCGCCAGCGGCGTCGAAGAAATCGCCGATCACCGTAACTGGATCATTTTTGACCGCCTCGATCGTCGCCCTGCGCTGCGTGCGCGACGCAGGGGTGTGTTGGCACTCGAGGAGGTAGGGAAAAACCTTCGTCATGCGCGCCACCAGGTTGTTCGGACGGGAATCGTCGGTAACAAAAGCGCGAACATACGCGCCGGCCTCCATCGCGTGTTCCCCAGACGTGAGTTCCTCAAACGTTCCACGAAGAGTCACGAGCGGGCGCTCGACAGGTGCGGGCACAAGACGCACCTGAGGTGCATGCCGATTTTCAAAATCGACGATGGTACTCGATTTCTTATGATGCTCTTCGGAAAATGAGAAGGCCACCGGGGAGCCAGAATACCTCATCATCGGTGCATCGCCGCCCACCTTCTGCGGGCCATGCAGGTGCCCGAGAGCCACGTAATCCACCCCGCCTCCAGGCAGATCGAGCCCAAGATCGAAAATCCTGCTCGGTGCACTATCCACGCCTCCGATATGCAAATCGCGCTCCGATTCGGACGGCTCTCCACCAACAATGAAGGCGTGAGCCATCACAATGCGCGGCACATCCAGCCCCGCATATTCGCCGGACTCAATATCCTTGCGAATCCGGCCCAGCGCGGCTCGAATTACTGCCTCATGGCTTCGGTCGAGCAATTCCTCGCCCTCGGCTAGCTCTACTCGCGCAATATCGGGTTCCAGGTAGGGGATCCCGTAGACGATCGCGCCCACATTCCCATCCGAATCTTTCAGTGGAATCGGCACGCCGGCGTCGGCGGAGCGGGTACGCATCGTGAGGCCCTCTTTCAGCAGATCGCTGGCGAACCCGAGCCGGCGCGCAGAATCGTGGTTACCCGACGTGATCACCACCTGTGTTCGCGCCACGAGTTCGTGCAATGTGCGTGAAAGCAAAGAAACCATGGCGACCGGCGGCACCCCGCGATCAAAAACATCCCCGGAAATCAACACAGCATCCACCTCATCAGCGAGGCGAACCACGTGATCGCACCAGGTTTCGAAGGCGCAGGTGAGATCTGCCCCGTGGAGTGTGCGGCCCAAATGCCAATCAGACGTGTGAAGAATTTTCATATCTCAACCATAGTGGTAGGGGTATGACAGTTTTTCGCGATCACTTTTCGAACCGCCGAATTCGAACCAAAAACTCATGATTTTCAGCGCGAAAGTTTGTTCCCCAGCTCCATCGCTTCCCGCGGTTGCGCCCCTGCCATCAATGCCACCAAACGCAAAGAAAAGGCGGCCCCGCAGGGCCGCCTCCTCAAAAAACTCGCTCAGTCTACCTTCACGTAATCTTCGCCAGCGTTCACCGGATCCTTCTCGGACCAGGGGAAGGAGATCCACAGGTCGGTATCGCGCCACACGTAATCGGCCTTCAGCACCGAGGTGGGCTTCTCGTAGATCACGGCCAGGCGCATCTCGCCGACCTCGTTGGCCTCGCACAGCTCCTGCACATACTTCAAGGTGCGGCCGGAATCCACCACGTCGTCCACGATGAGAACTTTGGCGCCCTTGAGCGCCGAGAAATCCGGGAGGGGGTTAAGGAGGCGCGGATCGGGGAGGGTTTCACCAATCTTGGTGTAGAACTCCACGTTCATCACGAGAACAGGCTTCATATCGAGCGCGTATGCCATCGCGCCCGCAGGGATGAGACCGCCGCGCGCCACGCAGACGATCAGGTCGGGCCGGTAGCCGGACTCCCAAACGTTGGTTGCAAGTTCGCGAGTTGCATCGCCGAACATCTCCCAGCTCAGGATTTCCTTTTCCACGCTTTCCCCTCCATTTACTTGGGTTTGTGTTGAGTGAATTCAACCGTTTAAGGCCCGCCGTTTCAAGCGAGCCTCCTCACGTGATCAGTGTACCGCGCCAAGCGGTCCGTCCCACACTGCGAACGAAAAACGAGATAAAACGTTCCGCGATGTGAACCTAGTCTGAACCGGTTTTCGCTTCGAGTAAGCGCCGGAACGACGCAACCCGCGCCACGAGGCGCGGCTCGCTCACCTCGGACAGTGCGCAGTCGATTGCGCCTTCCTCGTGGGTACATCCGCGCGGGCATGCTTCCTCGGCGATTGCTTCGAGATCCGGGAAACCGCGCAGCAGATCGTTGGGGCCAACGTGCGCCAGCCCAAACGTTCGTACCCCGGGAGTGTCAATGATCGCCCCGCCCGGGAAGTCGAACGCCATCGCCGACGTCGACGTGTGCCGCCCGCGCCCCGTCACCTCGTTCACATGCCCGGTTTCTCGCCCGGCGCCCTCCACGAGCGCATTGAGCAGCGTGGACTTCCCGACGCCGGAGTGCCCAACGAGCACCGAGACGTGCCCGGTGAGCGCCTCGCGCACCGGCGTCAAGTCTGCGTGCGGATCGACGGGCGCGGTGGACGAGACCAAAATTTGTAGGTCGAGCGCATCGTACAATGCCAACAGCTCGGCAGGATCGGCAAGATCTGCCTTGGTGAGCATGAGGATCGGCGTCATGCCGGCGTCGTAGGCGGCCACGAGGCAGCGGTCGATCATCCCCGGGCGCGGCTCGGGTTGCGCCAGCGCCGTGACGATCACCAGCTGGTCCGCGTTCGCGACGATGATGCGCTCGGTTCCGCTCGCCTCGCCTTCCTCGGCTGTACGCCGAAGAACAGTGGTGCGCTCGTCGATCGCAGCGATGCGCGCGAGGGTATCTTTCGTGCCCGTCAGATCCCCGACCATCGCCACCACGTCTCCCACAGCGAGTTTTCCGCGCCCGAGCTCTCGCGCCTTGACAGCCACCACATCCACGCCGTCGTCGAGCATACGCACGTGGTAGCGTCCTCGGTCGATGCGCAGTACGCGCCCACGCCTCGCATCCGAATAGTCGGGGCGGATTTTCGTGCGCGGACGCGAGCCCTTCCCAGGGCGCACGCGCACGCGTGGGTCGTCAGTACCGATATCTCTGCGGCTCATTCACTCTCCGAATCGTTGATCATTTTCGCCCACAGCGCCTCGAACTGGGGCAGAGTTTTCGCAGTTTCTTCCACATGGTCCAAGGTGACGTCGGTTCGTAGCCCGGCGATCGCGGCGAACGTGGCCATCCGATGGTCGCCGTAGGCTTTGAGCGCGGCTGGCCCCGGCGACGTCGGGGGCACAATTTCCAGCCAGTCCGCGCCGGTTTCCACACACGCACCGAGTGCCGTGAGCGACTGCGCGAGCGCTGCGAGCCGGTCCGTCTCGTGCCCGCGCAGGTGCCCGACGCCGGTGAAACGGCTCGTCCCAGTAGCGAAGAGTGCCACAGCAGCGAGCGTGGGAACCAGCTCTCCGACGTCGTGGGCGTCCAACTCGAGGGGCTCGATGCGCTGCGGGCCGCACAAACGCAGCTCGCCGCCCCCGAAGGAAACGCGCGCACCCATGCGCTCGAAAATGTTCCGGTAGGAATCTCCCGCCTGTGTCGTGCGTGTCGGCCAGGGGATCTTCACCTCGCCACCGGTCACCATCGCTGCGGCGAGGAATGGGCCGGCATTCGTCAAATCGGGCTCCACCTCCACGCTTCCGAGCCGTACTTCGCCTGGTTCCACGCGCCAGGCGCCGGGTCCGATTTCGCGGGCATTGATGCCCGTGCGAGCCAGGCACTCCAGCGTCATACGAATATGGGGGAGGGAGGGAAGCGCGCCGCCGACGTGGCGGAGCGTGAGCCCGCGGTCCATGCGCGGCGCGGCCAGGAGCAGGCCGGAGACGAACTGTGACGACGCCGATGCGTCGATTTCCACCTCGCCGCCGGAAACCCTGCCCTCGCCAAACATGGCAAGCGGCAGTGAATCGCCCTCGATTCGCACGCCGAGCCGGCGCAACGCGGCCACCTGGCCCGCCATCGGGCGGGCGCGAGCTGCAAGATCGCCGTCGAGAATCACCTCCCCGCGGGCGAAAGCTGCGAGCGGGGTAAGGAAACGCATGACAGTCCCAGACAGGCCCACGTCGAGCCGTGCGCCGCGCAACGGGCCGGGCGAAACCCGCCACTCGTCTTCGCCTCGCTCAACACGCACACCGAGCGCCTCAAGCGCGCCGGCCATCAGCGCAGTGTCGCGGGCCATGAGGGGGTGGCGGATCACCGCTGGCCCGCTCCCGAGCCCAGCCAGCACAAGATAGCGGTTTGTGAGCGATTTCGAGCCCGGAAGTTCAACGCGGGCACGGATCGCCGATGCGCGTGGCGCGCACCAACTCATGCAGTCACCTTTGCGGTAATCGCGTCGATCTTCGCCGAGGCCGAATCCGAGATCTCGCCGGCAAGCTTGTTCGCGCGCCAGCCGAGGCTCGGAGCGCCGGAACGATCGCGAGCGGCCATCAGCGCTCCACCGATCAGGCCAGCGTTCTGCACCAGGCGTGCCAGATCGCGCTGGCGCTCCTCGCCCGAATGCAACCAGAACGGGTTGTTAGCGAGGGCAAGAGGAACCTGCAGCGTGCCGAGCACGAGCGCAGCCGAACGCGGCAGGCGCCCGGTTGCAAGCGCGAGGCCGCTGAGCGCCATCACGGCACCAGTTGCGCGGGTGGCGAGATCCACGACCTGCGGCTTGAGATCCTTCTGCGCCACAGGGCAGCCGGTTTTCTTCGCTGCATCGAGGAGAACCTGCGTGCGCTCGCGGTGCCCTGCCGGCTTTGCGAGAGCTTCGAGGCCCGCCGACACAAACGGCGCAGCGAGGAGTGGACGGGAAATCTTCTGCAAAATACTCATATTCCTATTAAACCGCACGGGTGGTTTGAGATACAGGAGTTGCGCAATTTCGGACACAGAAAAGCCGCGGGAGGAAAACCTACCCGCGGCTTTTCGCGACAAGCGCGCCGACGTCGTTGGTGCAGTTTCGTTTGTCGCTAGGCAGCCGACGCCGGCGTGCGCGAGTGGCGAAGCGACGCCACCAGCCCGCGCCCAGGCGCGAACGCCCACACCAGTACGAAAATCACGGTGGCAACCAGCACAATCGCCGCTCCGGACGGAAGGTTCCACGCCCACGAAAGCCAAATCCCCACAAACGCGCTGAGCGCGCCAACTGCAGGGCCGATCAGCATCATTGGGAGAACGCGGTCGGTGAGCAAACGTGCCGTCGCCGCCGGCGCCACCAGCAACGCCAGCACAAGAATATTGCCGATTGTCTGCACCGAAATCACCACGGCCGCCGAGATCACCACGAACAGCAACAAGTCGATCCAGAACACGCGAATGCCCTGGGCACGCGCGAACTCGCGGTCCACGCTTACTAACGTGATACGTGAATGCGCCGCTACCAGCACAGCCACGATCACTGCGCCAACGCCCACGGCCTGCAAAATATTCGTGTTCGTCACGCCCGTCAGCGAACCAAACAGGAGCGACTCAAGCGAGCCCGTATATCCGGGCGTGCGCGAAACGATCACCAGGCCGAGCGCGAACGCCGCCACGAAAAACACCCCGATCACCGAATCTTCGCGCAGGCGCCGGTTTTGTGAAAACGATGCGATCAGCACCGCCACCACAACACCCGCCACGGCTCCGCCGAGCAGGATCGAGCCCTGCAACGCGAACGCCACCGCGATGCCGGGAAAGACCGCGTGGGAGAGCGCGTCGCCCACGAACGACAGCCCGCGCAACACCACATGCACGCCCACCACACCACAGATGATCGAGGAGAGCGCGGCCACGAGAAGCGCTCGCGGCAAGAACGCCAGGTTCGGGTTCGCCAGATCGGCAAAGAACTGAATGAGGCTCATGCATTCACCATCCCCAAAGAGCGTAGGAGCGCTGAGTTTTCGCGCACCTGGTACGTGTCGATCCACAGTTGCGGCTCCATGAGGTCCGCAGGTTTGCCGGCCGCGCGCACCGTTCGATTGATCATCACGAGCGAATCGCAAATATCCACAGCCTGCGTCAGATCGTGCGTGGACATCAGGATCCCAACCCCGCCGCGCGCGAGCTCCACGAACAGGTCCGAGAGCAGATCCTGGTTCGGGTGGTCGAGCCCGGTAAACGGCTCGTCGAGAAGCAAAATATCCGGGTTCGGGGCGAGCGCTCGGGCGATGAGGATGCGCTGCTTTTGCCCGCCGGAGAGCTCGTCGATCGTGCGCTCGCGCAGCTCGTACATCCCCACCTTCTTCAGGGCCTGGTAGGCGAGGGCGAGCCCCTCGCGCCGCGAAACCTTGTGCGCGCGGCCCACGAACGTGGTGCGCACGAGCGTTTCGACGCTCATCGGGTAGGCCCAGTCCACATCTTGGCGCTGGGGAACATACCCGATCTTCCCAGAAGTTTCCACGATTCCTTGTGAACGGATGAGCCCCATGATGGCTCGCATGAGAGTGGTTTTTCCGGCGCCGTTGGGGCCAATGAGCCCGGCGAGCTCGCCTTTAGCTACCTCGAAGCCGATGTTTTCGAGGATCGAGCGGCCCGTGAGGGTGACGTTCAGCCCCTCGACTTTCAGTGCGGGCAGGCTCACTCTTCGACCGCCTTCGCGGCTGCCGCGCGGTCCGCGGCGGCGCGGCGTTTGAGCACCACAACGACGCCGACGATCACGACAACGGCTACCGCGAGCCCCGCGCCGACATACAGCGGCAGGGACGTGGACTTATCGACAGCGCTCGGAGCTTCAACAGACGCCTTCGCGCTCGGCTCGGTTTTCTCGGTCCATGTTGCGCTCGCGGCGTCCTTCGCGTCCGCGCCGTCCCCGACGGCGAAGCGCAGCACCTGCGCGTCCTCCACGCTTGAGCCGTCAGCGAGCCGCGCCTGTGCGGTCAGCCGCACAAGATGCGTGCCAGGCTTCGTGAACACCCAGTTCGCGTGCGTGTGCGTGTTGGGATCCACGTGAATCGGCTGTGCCTCATTCTTCGCGGAGTTCCACAGCTGGGTCGGCCCAGCGAAATTGCCAGCCTGCACGAACACGTTGAGATCGCCCTCGCCTTGGTGGCCGCCGTATACGAGCGATACCCCGTTGCCGAGTTTCTTCACCACGGCCGGATCCTGGGTGTTCCAGCCGAGCCAGATCACGCCTTCCGCTTCGGTCTGCGGGATCGCATACACGTCGCCGGAGGCCTTGATGAAGTCGTACGCAGGATCCTTCGGGAGAGTGAGTTTCGCCTTGTCGTGTACGCGGAACACGACGTCTTCCAAGTGGCGCCACACGGGGGCGCCCTTGGTGTCGTCGCGGACCATGAAGGTCCACTTTCCGTCGAGGTACTTCGGTCCGAGGTCGGCGTGCCCGGCGTCAAGCTCCACTGGCGTGCCGAGGGGGGCGATCTCTTCGTTTTCGTTGACCACCTGAGTGAGCGCAGGATCGGCTGGGCCGGGGTTATCTTGCGCGAACGCTACGGCTGGCGCGAAGGCGAGCGCGAGAGCTGCGAGGGCGGACAGGGCTGTCTTTTTCACTTTGTCTCCGTCTGTGTTGATGGATTGGGGATGGTGTGTTGAGCTGCGGGCTCCCATGCGGGGAGCGACGCCGGGTCGAGGCACGATTTGAGGGATTTCACGTTGTATTCCACGAGGGCTTCGTAGGTGGGGACCTCGGGCGTGAGGGTGTCGGAGTAGATGTTGCACAGCTCCTTACGCGTGGAGTGCGCGATTCCGACCAGTTCTTTGAGGTGCGAGGACGACGTCGGCTCGACGAACACGCCCGGCGCGGGGAGGGCTTCGAGCGTGCGCGTGAGGTTCGTGAGTTGCTGAACGGATGGTTCGAGCGACGGGTTGGGCGCGACGAACCCGGCAATCGTCATTCCGTAGGCTTTGGCGAGGTATCCGAACGAATCGTGTGCGGTGACCAGCGTGCGCTGGGAGGCGGGGATGGAGGTGAGGACGGCTCGGGTCCACTCGTCGAGGTTCTCCAGCTTCTTGGAATAGGCGGCCGCGTTTTTCGAATAGCTTGCGGCGTTCTTGGGGTCGATCCGCCCGAGTTCGTCCGCGATCGTTTCCGTGTAGGCGATTGCGTTGCGCACGTCGTGCCACATGTGTGGATCGATTTCTCCGTGGACGTGCTGTCCGATGACGGCTTGGGCGAGGATCCAGGCCTCGGCGCCCGGGTGGCCGAGGAAGTTCCACCGGTTGTCCGGAACGATGGTGGTGGTCGAGTTGGGGACTGCGATGACGACGTCGGCGATCTCCCGGTTTCCTGTACCGGCGGGGGTATCTCCGTAGAGCGTCATTCCGCCGTCGAGGTGTGCGGTGATGTCTTGGTGGCCGGTATCGATCACGGTTTTTCCGGCCTCGTGTGGATCGATCCCGACGGCGAACGTGAGGGTCGCGTTTCCGAGGGCCTTTTCCGCTGTGCCCGAGTGGAGCACGGCCTCGAGGGAGAGCGTGTAGATGCCTTGTTTGGAGAATCCCCACGACATGTGGGTGTGTGCGTTGGTGGGGAGCTTGACGGTGTCTTTTGCAGGGTCGATTCCGTCGCCCGAGTTCATCCATGCTGTGGGCTCGCCGAATGTTCCGGTGGTGAAGGCTGAGATGGTGCCGGGGCCGTCGGCTTTCGTGGCGTTGATAGTGACGTAATCTTGGCTACCGCCCTGGCCGTCCACGCGTAGTCCGAGCCAGACGGTGGCCAGTGATGCGTTCTCGACGAGTGGGATTTGGCGCGCGCCGAACTTGACTGATTCTGAGCCGAGCGCAACGTTTTTTGCGCCGTCGGGCAGGTTCGAATCGATGGTATGCGTCAGGGCTTGGGCTTCGAGGAGGAGCCCGTTGGAGAAGGCGATATCGGCGCGGGCGATGTCGCGCAGTGCGGCCATTGACGGCTCGTAGGTGTGCGGATCGGCGCCCATGGGGACGAGGGTTTCCACGGTTGCGTTCGGGGCGACATTGCGGACGAAATCGGCCATGATCGGCGTGGAGGCAACGATCACCAGGCCATCGTTTTCCGCCGCCGACGCCGGTGCGCAGGCGGCGAGCGCACTGAGGCTCGCGAGAGCGGTCAACTTGCCCAATGCGGCCGTGACAGAGCGGGGGAGGTGCATGCTGACCTTTCATCTCGAGAATAACACTGCGAATAATGATAGTGATTATCCCTCTTAGGTGAAAGGCGTGACGGCGTGAGCTGGCGCCGATTTTTGTGGCGCTCATCAGCAAAAAGGAGTGGACGGCGAGGATCCTCGCCGTCCACTCCTGAGGTGCTAGGTGTTATTCGCTAGCGTGATCAGTAACGGATCGCCATGCGGCCGTCGATCTTACCGGCCTTCATCTCGTCGAACACGTCGTTGATGTGGTCAAGGGTGGTCTCCTTGACGGTGGGCTTGATCAGGCCGCGAGCGTAGAAGTCGATAGCTTCTGCGAGATCGAGGCGGGTGCCCACCAGCGAGCCGCGAATCGTGATGCCGCGCAACACGATATCGAAGATGTTGGCCGGGAATTCCCCCGGGGGCAGGCCGTTGAACACGACGGTGCCGTTGGAGCGAACCATGCCGACTGCCTGGCCGAACGCGGCCGGGTGAACTGCGGTGACGAGCACGCCGTGGGCGCCGCCGTCGGTGTACTCCTGGACCTTCGCAACCGGATCTTCCTTGGCTGCGTTGATGGTGAACTCAGCGCCGTGCTTTGTTGCCAGCTCGAGCTTCTCATCAGCGATATCGACAGCGATCACGCGCAGGCCCATGGCCTTTGCGTACTGGACTGCGATGTGGCCGAGGCCGCCGATGCCGGAAATGACCATGAACTGGCCCGGGCGGGTGTCGGTGACCTTCAGGCCCTTGTAGACAGTGACGCCTGCGCACAGGATCGGTGCAACTTCGACCTCGTCCACGCCCTCCGGAATGCGGGCGGCGAAGCGGGTGTCAACGAGCATGTACTCGCCGAAGGAACCGTCGGCGGTGTAGCCGCCGAACACTGCCTTACGGCAGAGGGTCTCCCAGCCAGACAGGCACATATCGCACTCGCCACAGGCGCTCCAGAGCCATGCGTTGCCGACGAGATCGCCAACCTTGACCGAGTGCTCACCCGGGCCGAGCTTGACGATGCGGCCAACGCCCTCGTGGCCCGGGATGAATGGCGGCTCGGGGCGGACCGGCCAGTCGCCTTGAGCTGCGTGAAGATCGGTGTGGCAGACGCCGGTGGCAATGTTCTTCACGAGAGCCTGGTTGAGACCGGGCTCGGGCATATCAACTTCGCGGACGTTCAGCGGATCGCCGAACTTCTCCACCACAGCCGCGGTGAACTTTGCGGGAATTTCGGTTGTCACTTGCATCTCCTTTGATGGTTGTGTGTGTTCCAAGGACGTCTTCCAGCGTATGTGTCGCAAACTTTTTCTTCAACCCATTGAGGGAATTCGTGCGGAAATGTTACATAAATATGTACAGTATGCTGACTAATTGGGGGCGAACGTCCCGCCTCAGTGTCTCTAAGCGAGAATCGATCTCAAATGGAGGTAGGGTGGCGAAAAATACATCAGACAAATTTCCGTTCTCGCTACCCAGCCGCTCCGCTCACGTGCCAGAATGGAAGTATCGCAAGCAACATTTGTAAAGGGGCAAATATGCAGGTCGGGATCTTCCAAACCCAGGAAGCCGCAGCCGATTACGCGGCGGCTCACATCATCGACGTCGTTGGTGGCGCAACCGATCCGGTGCTCGGTGTCGCCACCGGGTCAACGCCACTGAAGCTCTATGAGCGTCTTCGTGCCGCGCACGCCGCAGGAACGTTCACTCTCGCTGGCAAGAAGGCGATCGCTCTGGATGAGTACGTCGGGATCGCTGACGACCACCCGGAACGCTACCGCAACGTTCTGCGCACTGAGCTGGTCGGCGAAGACAAGACGGGTCTGACGGACGAACTCCTCTTCACGCCCGATTCGTCGGCGCCGGATCCCCAGGCCGCGGCCGCGCGCTACGATGAGCAGATCCGCGCTCTCGGCGGCGCAACCATCCAGATCCTCGGAATCGGCTCCGATGGGCACATCGCCTTCAACGAGCCAGGCGGCTCGCTCGTCTCGCGTACGCACGTGGACGTCCTCACGGCCCAAACCCGCACGGATAACGCCCGCTTCTTCGACGGCGACCTTGCGAAGGTCCCCACCGAATCGATTTCCCAAGGCCTTGGGACCATCATGGAAGCGAAGGAAATCATTCTGCTCGCCTTCGGCGAGGGTAAAGCTCGCGCAGTGAAGGAATTGGTCGAAGGCGCGGTGAGCGCCAAGTGGCCCGCCACGGTGCTCCAGATGCATCCGAAGGTCACAGTGCTTGTGGACGAGGCGGCAGCCTCCCAGCTCGAGTTGGCGGATTTCTATACTGAGCGCTGGAACGCGCGTCACTGAATCGAGGAAAAATGGAACTGGTTGGCAAGTTGCTCAACGCTCGCGGCGAGATTGTGGGCGGAGGGCTCGAGCTTGACGACGCCGGTGTGATCACCCGCGTCCTTCCTGCAACTGGCGAGGAGGAAGGCTGGATTCTGCCTGGCCTGATCGATGTGCACTGCCACGGGGGTGGGGGAGCGTCGTTCCCGGACGTCACCTCGGAAGAAGAAGTACGCACAGCGATCGAAGCCCACCGCTCGCTCGGAACCACTGCGATGCTTGCCTCGCTTGTGTCCATGGTGGATCCGGTGCCGGTGATTGAGAAACTCGTGCCGTTTTGTGAATCGGGTGAGCTCCTCGGTATCCACATGGAGGGGCCCTACATCTCTCCGCATAAGGTGGGTGCGCAGAACCCGGCCGCCGTGCGTGGTGCGGATCTGGACGAGCTTCGCCGCTGGCTCGAGGCGGGCAAGGGGCACATTAAAACCATGACGATCGCGCCCGAGGCAGAAAACGCCGTCGCCGCTGCGCGCCTCCTGCTCGATTACGGCGCCAAGCCATCCTGGGGGCATACGTCGGCCACCACGGAGGAAGCGGAAGGCGCGATCGCGCTCACTACCGCCTACGCCGAAGAGATTGGTTTCCCTGCTCCTGCCCAAACGGCTACTCACCTGTTCAACGCCATGCCCTCGCTTCTGCACCGCGCGCCCGGCCCGGTCCGTGCGCTCACAGCCGGAGCGCGCAAGGGAGACGTCGCCGTCGAGCTCGTTGCCGATACTGTCCACGTCGACCCACGTCTGGTGTCCGACGTCGTCGAGTTCGTCGGCGCGAAAGGCGAGCCGTCGTCGGTCCTGTTCGTCACGGATGCGATGTCGGGCGCTGGAATGCCTGACGGCTCGTACGTACTCGGCTCTCTCGCCGTCACCATTTCCGATGGCGTGGCGCGTCTCACCGACGGCGGGGCGATCGCAGGCGGAACTTCGCGCTTGGTGGAACAAATTCAGAAGATGGTGCGTGGAGAATGCCTCTCCCTCGCCAAGGCCGTAGAATCGTGCGTGGCTGGTCCGGCCTACGCGCTCCATCTCAATGGAAGCGAGCAGGGCGTGACTTTGGAATTCACCCCGGGCGAGGCTGTCAACCTCGTGGTGTTGAACGAAAATCTCGATTTCGTTTCGGCGTTCCGCGAAGGCGTGGCGATCGCCGGGGAATGAAACCCCTGCCACCAGCGTTGCCAAAACAAGCGAGAGGATCGTGAGTGACGATCGATAGAGCTCCTGAGGAGACGGACGCCGAGCGTGCCGCCAGGTTTGAAAAGGATGCGATCCCGTATCTGAATCAACTCTATGGCGGAGCGATGCGGCTCACCCGGAACCCTCACGACGCCGAAGATCTGGTGTCCGAAACGTACGCGAAGGCGTTCTCCGCCTTCCACCAGTACACGCCGGGCACCAACCTCAAGGCGTGGCTTTTCCGCATCCTGAATAACACCTTCATTTCGAACTATCGCAAGAAGCAGCGCAGGCCGCAAGAGGTCGATAACGAGGTGGAGGACTGGCAGGAGTACCAGGCGGAATCGCACATGTCCACGGGCATGAAGTCTGCGGAGATGGAGGCGTACGAAAATCTCCCGAACGAAGAGATTCGTGAGGCTTTCGAAAAGCTGAGCGAAGATCGTCGCGAAGCGGTCTATCTCGCCGACGTCGAAGGGTTCTCCTACCAGGAGATCGCCGACATCATGGGCACACCGATTGGCACCGTGATGTCGAGGCTTTCTCGTGGGCGTAAGCAATTGCGTGAGATCCTCGCCGACTATGCGAACGAACTTGGCTATGGAAAGGGGGAGAAGTGATGAGCCTGAACACAGAGGTTGCAAAGGTGATCGAGGCGCTCGATTGTGGGTGTCCGGGCGCGACGAGCGATTGTTCATGTTCCGAGCTGACCGACCGTCTATTTGAGCTGGTTGATCAAGAGATCTCGAACGAGGATTGGCATCGGCTGATGCACCATGTGCAAAACTGCGCAGAGTGTACGCACTCGGTGAAGATGGAAGTCGTGGTCCGCAAGCTGGTGCAGCGCGGGTGTGTACAGGAGGCGCCGAGCGCGTTGCGTGAGCGTCTGGTGAACATGTGCCGTGAGTCGGTGAACGCTTAAGCGTTTGGAGTTTGTTCCTTCTTTTCGATAGACTCACACAGTTCAGTGAATGTTAAAGAGGAGGACAGCATGTCGACTCGTGGAAACAAGCGTCGTGGACGCAAGAAGAAGAAGGCGAATCACGGCAAGCGCCCCAACGCCTGAGTGTAAAAATGGCCGAGCTTTTCCGCTCGGCCATTTTTTATTACCGTTTCACGACGCCGGTTGCGGGCTTTTCGTCGGCCTCGCACCGGCGTCGTCGGTTACGCTTCCTTCACCCCGAGCCAGCGGTGCCAGCCGCGGTGGGTGACCAGCCATGCGATAAGCGCATAACCGGCCTGGCGCGGAGTGTACGCGTGAGAGGTGGACATGTCGGTGAGCCACTGCTCGTGAGCCTTGAGCGGGGTGTAGCAGTCAACGAAAAGCACTCCTCGGCGCTCGCACACCTCCGAAAATGCGCGGGTGAGCTCCACCTGTACACGCTCAGGCAAATCGGTGCGCGGAGGCGGGCCAACAACCATCGGGGTGAGGTCGTAGCGGCTGGTCGCGTCCAAAACGTTCGCCAAGTGAAGCCGTGAGCGGGCCGTGGTCACCCCGGCGTCGATGTCGTGTGAGCCAAGCGCGATCACGATGTAGTGTTCGTCGTCGCGCCCCATGCGGGGAAGAACCTCGCCCGTCCAACGTTCAGCGAGAGAGGCGGTGGTATCGCCAGGGAAGGCGAGAGTGACGGGGAGGACGGGAGGTTCCGATTCGGTGCGCGCGAGAACACGGCCAATCCAGCCGAGCGCGCGGGCGTCACCTTGGCCGGTGATCAGCTCGTCGCCGATGAAGAACACTCGCTTCGTCATATTTTCAGCCCTTTCGCCTGTTTTCGCCTGTAACTATACCTACCTCAGTGGCCCGATGCCCGGCGCATCACGTGGGCGGTGTAATAGGCGTCATAAAAATCGGTCTCTTTTTTGTGGAGGGGCTGTTATCAAACCGTTATTATTGGAGAGGTAGCCGTTATGAGAAGGGGAAGCACGTGGGCGAAAATCGTACACTGCCGTCGCGCAAAGAGTTGCGTTTGGCCCGTCTCGCCGCCGAAAAAGCGGCCGCTGAGAACGCCGTCCCCGTTGAAGAAGCGCCCGCCACAGAACCCAAACTTTCTCCCGCCCGGGGTGCCGATCAGGCGCCGTCGGAGCCAGAGCCTCAAGCCGAGCCACGTATCACGCACGAACTTTTCGGCGGAATGAAGCTTCTCGGCGCGGTGCGCCGCTATTCCGTGAAGGGTATGGCCTTGACAGCGTCGGCCGTGTTCGGCATTTCCGTGATGGGCGGTTTGCTCGTTTCACGCGTTTCCACCGTCGCCGCAGCAACGGACAGCCAGTCAGTTCTCAACACTGTGGCCACCCAAACCACTGCCACTACCCCGGAAGAATTGAAGGCTAAGGCTGGAGCTGAAGAAGAATCCCGCCTTCGCGATGTTGAGCAGATGCTCGCGGTTGCCCCTGGCGAATTTTGTAAAATCTCCAGTGGTGCAAACTCTGTAGCGTCCGCTTTCTTTGACACGAAGGATGCCCTGATCTACCCGCTCGCCGTGGGCCAGTACCGCCTCACTTCGAACTACGGTGGCCGTTCTGATCCGTTTACAGGCGAAAGCTCATTCCACCTGGGCCAAGATTTTGCCGCTCCTGCTGGCACCCCCGTGTATGCGGTTGCAGATGGCGTGGTGATCCACGCTGGTGAAGGCGTTCAAGGGCGTTCATCGAACCTGATTGTTGTGCAACACGAGCGGGCTGGGAAGAAATTCACCTCATGGTACGTGCACATGTGGGATGATGGCGTGCTCGTGAAAGAAGGCGACAAAGTGAAGATTGGTCAGCAGATCGCCAAGGTTGGCTCGAATGGCTACTCCACTGGCCCGCACCTGCACTTTGAGGTTCACCCGGGCGAAGGGCTTGAAACCGATACGACGAATCCGCTCACATTCCTGCGCGATAATCAGGCGCGTGATATTGCGAGCTTGTGCTTCTGATGCGTGTGTGGAATCTGGGTGAGCGCGTGGTGATTGCGCATCGCGCCGGTGGTGCCGAGGCTCCCGAAAATTCCCCTGAGGCTTTCGCACGTATGCACGAACTGGGCTTCCGTTATATGGAAACTGATGCGCACGCCACGAAAGATGGGGTTGTGGTACTCTTCCACGATCCGATCTTGGATCGGACGACCGATGGGCATGGGCGCATCGAAAAGAAAACGTGGGCTGAGCTTGAGGGTGTGCGTGATCACGGGGGGAATCCGTTGCTTCGCCTGACGGACGCGCTTTCGTCCTACCCCGACTTCGTGTTCAATATCGATGCGAAAAACAATCATGCGGTCAAGCCGCTGATCCGTGCGATTAAGGATCACGATGCTCTTCGGCGAGTGTCGCTCGCCTCGTTTTCTGAAACCCGGCTTGCTTTTCTTCGGCGAAAGCTGCGTGGGGCGTCCTCGTCGCTGGGGATCGCGGCGATCGTGAGCCTGTGGGTGGCCTCGCGCACATGGTGGCCGTCAAGGCGCGTGATGTACGTGCCGGGGCCGCGCCAGGGTGTGCAAGCTGTGCAGGTTCCAGCGCTCATGCATGGGCTGGTTGTGGTGGACCAGCGGTTTGTGGATGAGGCACACCGGCGCGGGCTTGCAGTGCACGTGTGGACGGTGAACGATCCGGCCACCATGGTGGCACTGCTCGATCTTGGTGTGGAGGGCATTATTACGGATGTGCCGAGCCTCGCCAAGCGCGTGATCGAACTCTACCCAACCAACCCACAGGCGGCAGCGTCGCTCACGATTGAAAACTAAGGCGCACGGGCGCAGGTGAACGCCTGCCGAGAGTAAACAAAAACCCGCGGAAATCCGCGGGTTTTCCGTGCCCCGAACAGGATTCGAACCTGCGGCCTTTCGCTCCGGAGGCGAACGCTCTATCCCCTGAGCTATCGGGGCGGGGGACTTGAAGAGTGTACCGCATATGGGTGCGAGCCGCCCACCCACATCAGAGCAGTGTCGGATTTTTCTACGGCATTCATTATGAGAAAGTGGTTTTCTCATAATGAAACGCACTTTCCATTATGAGAAAACGGTTTTCTCATAATGGCTCGGCTTTTCTTTATGGGAATAGCGTGCTCCCGACGTCGGTGCCCGGCTCTCGCCCAGCGCTCCGCGACCTTGCCGCGAAAGTCCGCCGCCGACGTCGTCGGAACTGGTGTGAAAGCGCGTTGCCTGCGTCGGTGCGCAAACGTGAGGAATTGGGCCGCTTGCGCGTGGAAACACGCCGCCACCGCGGGCTAAACTAGAGCCTATGAATCCAGAAGAACTCTCCGCATTTATCCGCGAGTCCCTCGCCGGTGCGATCACCGATGGCGAGATCAACCTCGATCCGAACGAGCTCCCCGAAGTCAAGGTGGAGCGCCCGCGCTCGCGTGAGCACGGCGATTGGGCAACCAATGTTGCTCTCCAGCTGGCGAAGAAAGCGGGCATGAACCCGCGCGCTTTCGCGGAGCTTCTGGTGGGGCGTCTGGAGAAGTCGGATGCGATCGCAAAGATCGAGATTGCTGGCCCGGGCTTCCTCAACATCACCCTGAACGCGGCCGCCGCCGGCTCGTTGGCTGCGTCGATCCTCGAGGCAGGGGAAGAGTATGGCCGCAACGAAGGACTCGCGGGTGAAACCGTGAACCTCGAGTTCGTTTCTGCGAACCCCACCGGCCCGATCCATATTGGTGGCGCCCGCTGGGCAGCCGTGGGTGATTCGCTTGCGCGCATTCTCGAGGCGAATGGTGCGAACGTGGTTCGTGAATACTATTTCAACGATCATGGCGCCCAGATTGATCGTTTCTCCTCGTCGTTGCTGGCGCGCGCCCGCGGCCAGGAGGCCCCGGAAGATGGCTACGGTGGCCAGTACATTGAAGATATCGCCTCCGCGGTGCTTGCTCAGTTCACCACCGATGGTGGTAAGGAAATCCTCGCCGGCGATGATGCCACCGCCCAGGAGTTCTTCCGCGAGCACGGCGTGAACATGATGTTCGATTCGATCAAGGAAGAGCTTGGCGCCTTCCGTGTGAACTTCGATGTGTACTTCCACGAGGACACCCTCCACAGGTCGGGTGCGGTGGCAAAGGCGATCGATATTCTGCGCGAGAAGGGCAAGATCTTCGAACAAGATGGGGCCACCTGGGTGCGCACCACTGATTTTGGGGACGATAAAGACCGCGTGGTTATCAAGTCCGACGGCGATGCGGCCTACTTCGCTGGGGATGTTGCCTACTATCTTGATAAGCGCGAGCGCGGCGCCGATAAGGTGATCATCATGCTCGGCGCCGATCACCACGGCTACATCGGCCGCATGTATGCGATGGCTCGTGCCTTCGGTGATACAGCCGGAGTGGGCGAGAACCTTGAAATCCTCATCGGTCAGCTCGTGAATCTGGTCAAGGATGGCCAGCCGGTTCGGATGTCCAAGCGTGCGGGCACGGTTGTGGTTCTCGACGATCTGGTGGAGGCCGCGGGCGTGGATGCCGCGCGCTACTCGCTGGTGCGTTCGGCGATGGATACCGCGCTCGTCATCGATCTTGGCCTGATCGCATCTCATACGAACGACAACCCGGTCTACTACGTGCAGTACGCTCACGCGCGTACGGCGTCGGTGGATAAGAACGCGGCCGAGCACGGCGTGGAGCGCACGGGCTTCCGCCCCGAGTTGCTCGATACGCCGGCCGATTCGGAGCTACTCGCGAAGCTCGCGCAGTACCCGGAGGTAGTAGCTCAGGCGGCGCAGTTGCGCGAGCCGCACCGCGTTGCCCGTTACTTGGAGGAGCTCGCGGGAGCCTACCATGGTTGGTATGGCAACTCGCGCGTCACCCCGCGTGCGGAAGAGGAAGTGACGGACGTGCACCGCGCCCGCCTTTTCCTCAACGACGCCGCCGCGCAGGTGCTGCGTAACGGCCTGGGCCTTCTGGGTGTTGCTGCTCCGGAGAAGATGTGAGCGTAGCTTTTGCTGGTAATCGGAGGTGGGCCGTATGAGGCTCACCTCCGATTATGCGCGCGTGCGTGTGCCTGCTGTGGCCACGGGCTTCGGCCCGGGGCTGAAAGAAGTGGGTATTGCGCTCGATATCTGGGATGAAGTGTCCGTCACTCTCACTACGGGGCAGACGCGGGTGACGATCCTGGGGGAGGGGAACCGTACCCTTCCGCGAGACGGTTCGCATATGGTGGCGCGAGCGCTCTCGCTTGCGCTTGAGCGTGTTGGCGCGCCGATCGCTGGTTTCGATCTGATCTGCAGAAACGCTATCCCGCGTGGGATGGGCGTTGGCGATCAAGCGGCGGAGGCTGTGGCCGGAGTCGCGCTCGCTCGCGAGCTCCTGGACGAGCCGGGCGCCCTCGGCGAGGAACAGATGCTTGCGATCGCGACGGAACTTGTGGGTTCGCCGTCGGCGGCGGCAGCGGCGCTCCGCGGGGGAGCGACGCTTGCCTGGACGGACGCCGGCGCCCCGACGTCGCGCCCGCTCGTCGTGGCTGAGAACCTGCCGCTGGCGCTCCTGCTCCCGCCGAACGAGGGGCAGATTTCCGCCGACGCCGGTGCGCCAGATTCGCCGCTTCGCGCGGCGATGTTCCTCCACGCGCTTGAGCGTGAGCCGAGTCTCATTGCGGCTGCGACGCGCGGCGTGAACGCGAAGGGGCCGAGCATCGGAGAAAGTCTGATGCGGGGGCTCCGAAGCGCGGGCTGGCCGGCTGTTTACACAGGTGGTGGCCCTGCGCTGGTGGTGTTCGCGAAGGTCGCTCCGGCGATGGGGATGAGCCTGGCAGAATCGGGCATCAAACTGATCCGCACGTCGGTTGCGGGTGGTGTTCATCCCGTTTCAGGGAAGTGATGCGGGGTAAAGCTGTGCGAATACGCAGTGAATGTGTATACTCGTATCCGTGGCAGGCCGATGGTCGTTTTCCACATACCACTGATGTTTTTCCAGTGGTCCCCCTTATTCCCCTTTGTTTCAAGCGGAATAATTCCCGATGTAGACCCGAGGAAGGAACCTCGTGAGCGAAAATACTGAGCTCTCCACAATGAAACTTCCCGAGCTGAAGGCCCTGGCAGCCCAGCTCGGGCTGAAGGTGCCGGCGCGTTCGAAGAAAGCCGAATACCAGGCCGCGATCGCGAAGCACAATGCGAAGGCGTCCGCGGAGTCGGCACCCCAGCCCGGACAAGAATCTGCACCCGCACCCGCCGCTGAGGCTGGGCAGGCGCCCCGTGAGAACGGTGAAGCGAACGGTGAATCCGAGGGCCGCCGTCGGCGCGATCGTGGCCGCGGACGTGGTCGGGGTGCGAAGGTTGATCTTCCGGAGCCGAAGGGCGAGAACGCTGAAACCGCTGAGAAGTCTGCGATGACGGACGAAGAGAAGAAGGCTGCGCTCGACGCGCTCGGAGATGCGGCGGAGCGCCGTGCCTCGCACCGCGACGAGGATGAGAACCAGGGCCGAGGCCGGCGTGAGCGCACGCGTGGCCGTGGCCGCGGGCGTAACCGCGATCGCGACGGCCGCGGCAACAACGAGGCCCACGAGAACAACGCCAACGAGCAGGCCGCGGAGTCGGAGGATGTGCTCCTGCCGGTGGCCGGCATCTTCGATATCGAGAACAACAACGCCTACCTGCGTACCGGCGGCTACCTGCCGGGCAAGAACGATGCCTACGTTTCCCCGCAGATGATCAAGAAGTACGGTCTGCGCCGCGGCGACGCCGTTCAGGGCAGCGTGCGTTCGCTCGCAGATTCGCCGCGTGGGGGCCGCCGTCAGCACAAGTACAACCCGCTGGTGGAGATCACGGCGATCAACGGCCTCGATCCTGAGGTATCGGCACAGCGTCCGGAGTTCAACAAGCTCACGCCGCTGTACCCGAACGAGATGCTCCGCCTTGAAACCACCCAGAATGCGCTCACCACCCGCATGATCGATCTGGTTGCGCCGATCGGAAAGGGCCAGCGTGGCCTGATCGTTTCGCCGCCGAAGGCTGGTAAGACGGTCGTGATGCAGCAGATCGCGATGGCGATTGCGAAGAATGATCCGAAGGTCCACATCATGATGGTGCTCGTGGACGAGCGCCCGGAGGAAGTGACGGACATGCAGCGCGTGGTGAAGGGCGAGGTAATCGCCTCCACGTTCGATCGTCCGGCCTCCGATCACACGATCGTGGCGGAGCTCGCGGTGGAGCGCGCGAAGCGGCTTGTCGAGCTCGGCCAGGATGTGGTGATCCTGCTCGATTCGCTCACGCGTCTTTCGCGAGCCTACAACCTTGCAGCCCCGGCGTCGGGCCGTATCCTCTCTGGTGGTGTGGACGCAGCGGCTCTGTATCCGCCCAAGCGTTTCTTCGGCGCAGCCCGCAACATCGAAAACGGCGGCTCGCTCACGATCATCGCCTCGGCGTTGGTGGAGACGGGCTCGAAGATGGACGAGGTGATTTTCGAGGAGTTCAAGGGCACCGGCAACATGGAGCTGCGCCTGTCGCGTCAGCTTGCCGATCGCCGTATCTTCCCGGCAGTGGACGTCAACGCGTCCGGTACTCGCCGCGAGGAGATGCTCTACAGCCCTGAGGTGTTGAAGACGATGTGGGCGATGCGCCGTGCGCTCGGTTCGCTGGACGTGCAGGAGGCCTCAGACTTCCTCCTCAAGCGCCTGAAGAAGAGCGAGTCGAATGGCGAGTTCCTCATGTCGGTGATGCGCTCGCTCTCGCAGCAGTAGTCCCGCCGACGCCGGTGCGCGAGTTGCGTCATCGGCGTCGCTAACGCTGGATCGGAAAGCGCCGACAGTCGGGAACCCTTATCATTTAGCGGTTTTCTGGCGATGAATACCACACGTGGCCCCCTGGTTTACCTAGGGGGCCACGTGCTTAAATTGGGGTATCGGCTTCTGGTTCACCATGCCATTTTTGCCCAACCTCGATCGGATATCGGGGCGGCGGTATGGACCCAGGGCACTAACGATCCCCAAGGAGAAAACATGAAGCAGGGTATCCACCCCGAATATCATGACATCACGGTGAGCTGCACCTGTGGCGCCACCTTCACCACGCGTTCCACTCTCGATCGCGATGAGCTTCGCATCGACGTGTGCTCCGAATGCCACCCGTTCTACACGGGCAAGCAGAAGATCCTCGATACCGGCGGCCGTGTGGCACGCTTCGAGGCTCGCTACGGCAAGCGCAAGAAGTGAGATTTTTCTTCGTCGAGGCGTCGGTTTTCCGGCGCCTCGATTTTTGTGCCCGCCGCGCAGGTAACTAGACGCGGTAGTCTTGAGTCTGGAGAAAACCGAACGCTGTCCAAAAAAGCTGGGCACCGACGTCGGAAGTGAGTGAGCGGGCGAGCCCCGCGGAAAAGGACAACATGAGCGAGTTTCCCGCAGCGGACCTGATGGTCGCCGAATACAAGGAGATCGAGGCGCAGATGGCCTCGCCGGAAGTTCTGGCGAACCCGGACAAGCTCCGCAAGCTTTCGCGCCGGTATTCGGAGCTCGGCCGCGTCGTCAAGCGCTTCCATCGTTGGGAGAAGGCGAAGGCCGATCTAGCGGACACCAAGGAAATCGTGGAGCTGGGCGGGGAGGATGGCGAAATGTTCGCTGCGGAGCTACCGCGCCTGGAAAAGGAGCTCGCCGAGAGCGCGGACGATCTTCGCGACGCCCTGATCCCGCGCGATCCGGACGATTCGCGCGACGTGATCATCGAGGTCAAGGCCGGTGAAGGTGGCGAGGAATCCGCCCTGTTCGCTGGCGATCTGCTTCGCATGTACCAGCGTTACGCAGAGCATATGGGCTGGTCCACACAGATTCTTTCCTCCACTTTGACCGACATGGGCGGCTACAAGGACGTCCAGATGGCGGTGAAGGCGAAGTCGGTGCCGGAGGATCCTGCCGACGGCGTGTGGGCGCACCTCAAGTTCGAGGCGGGCGTGCACCGCGTCCAGCGCGTGCCGGTGACGGAATCGCAGGGCCGAATTCACACGTCGGCCGCGGGCGTGCTGGTATTCGCCGAAGTAGACGAGCCGGAGGAGGTCCAGCTCGACCCGAACGAGTTGCGTATCGACGTCTACCGTTCTTCAGGCCCGGGCGGCCAGAGCGTGAACACCACGGATTCCGCCGTGCGTATCACCCACCTTCCTACGGGGATCACTGTGTCCATGCAGGATGAGAAATCCCAGATCAAGAACCGTGAGGCGGCGATGCGTATCCTGCTTGCGCGTCTGCGTCAGCAGCAGATGGAAGAGCAGGCGGCGAAGGAAGCGGATTTGCGCCGTAGCCAGGTGCGAACGGTGGACCGCTCCGAGCGTATCCGCACCTACAACTTTCCCGAGAACCGCATCTCGGATCATCGTACGGGCTTCAAGGCCTACAACCTGGACCAGGTGCTGAACGGTTCGTTGGATGACGTGATCACCTCGCTCCGGGAGGCCGACGAGCTCGAACGCCTGGAGAACGCTGCGGAAGGTGGCGAATGAGCTGGGATAGCCTGGTCCGCGCCGCGCAGCACATGCTCGCCGACGCCGGTGTACCAGCTGGCCCGGATGCGCGGCTGATCGCCGAGGAGGCTGCCGGCCGGGATTTCCGGTTGATCGGCGCTGAGGAGCCGAACGAGGACCAGCGCGAGCGTTTCGAGAAGATGGTTGCCCGTCGGGCAAGGCGCGAACCGCTCCAGCATGTGCTGGGGAAAATGTGGTTCCGCTACCTCGAGCTCGAATCGCGCCCGGGGGTGTTCGTCGTGCGTCCGGAAACCGAGATGGTGGTGCAAGCAGGGCTCGACGCCGTCGCCGGGCTTCCAGCCCCACGGATCGTCGATTTGTGTACCGGTTCCGGAGCGATCGCGATTTCGCTCGCAACTGAGCTGGCGACGTCGGCGGTATGGGCTGTTGAAAAAAGCTCGGATGCGTTTGCTAGCGCGAGCCGAAACAACATGTGCTATGGCAACCGTGTGCAGTTGCTCCAGGGCGATGCTCTCTCGGCCCGCGAGCTTCTCGCGCCGTCGCTCGCGGACGGCCCGTTCGACCTTGTGATTTCGAACCCGCCCTATGTACCTGCCCCCCATAAGCTTGCCCCGGAAGCCGCGGCGGATCCCGCGATGGCGTTGTGGGGTGGGGGAGTTGACGGCCTGGAATTTCCGCTGGCACTGATCGAGGAAGCGAGCGGACTGCTGGGCAATGGCGGTATCCTCGTGATGGAACATGCTTCAGAACAGTCGGTGGCGCTGGCTGGTGCCGCGCGGGAGGCAGGTTTCGACGCCGAAACCCGCCAAGACCTCACGGGGCGTGATCGTTTTCTCTATGCAGTGAAGAAGGAAAAATGAGCGTTTACACGGCACACGACGAGTGGCTTGAGCCTACGAAGGCTGCGATTGCGGCGGGCAAAGTGATCTGCCTGCCCACCGACACCGTGTACGGCGTGGGCGCGAACGCCTTCAGTGCCGACGCTGTCACCGCACTTCTCGAAGCGAAATCGCGCACACGTCAGAAGCCGCCGCCGGTACTCGTGGCATCGATCGAGCAGGCGCAGTCGCTGGTGGAGTCCGTCCCGGAAGCTGCCCACAAGCTGGCCGAAGCCTTCTGGCCCGGCGCGCTGACGATTATTCTCCCCGCAAAGCCCACAATCGGCTGGGATCTAGGCGAAACCAACGGAACTGTGGCGCTTCGCATGCCGAACCATCCGATGGCGCTCGAGCTACTCACCGCCGTCGGGCCGCTCGCCGTCACCAGCGCAAATATCACCGGCCAGCCGCCCGCGAACACTGTTGAGGAGGCCCGTGCGCAGCTTGGTGATGCGGTGGCCGTTTATCTCGACGCTGGCCGTGGAGGTGGTGGAGTTCCCTCCTCAATCGTCCGCTTCAACTCGGATACCGAAATGGAACTCATCCGCGCGGGTGCAATCGCCTCAGCGGATCTCGAACGTGTGTCCGGTTTGGAGCTCGCGTGAGGGTCTATCTCTTGATCCTGCTTCTGGCCGCCGCGATCACGTACCTGCTGGTACCGATCGTGTTGCGCATCGCGCTCGCAACTGGCGCGATGACCCAAATCCGCGCCCGCGACGTCCACAAAGTACCTGTCGCCCGTCTCGGCGGAGTGGCGATGTATCTCGGTTTCGTTGCCACGATCATGATCGGCACGCAGATCCCGTACCTGCGCCCGGTGCTCTCCGCGAGCTCGGGAATTTGGGGGATCGTCGTCGGCGCGGGCGTGATGTGTCTGGTGGGTGTGATCGACGACGTGTGGGAGCTGAGCTGGTATGCGAAGCTCGCGGGCGAAATCATTGCGGCCGCGGTGATGGCCTGGTGGGGAGTTCAGCTGGTCACGTTACCGTTCTTTGGGCTGACGGTGGGGAGCGTGCGGCTGACGATTTTCACCACGATTATCGTGGTGTTGATCGTGGCGAACGCGGTGAATTTCGTGGACGGGCTAGACGGGCTCGCAGCGGGCGTGGTGGGGATCGCTGCGCTGTCGTTCTTTATCTACACGTATTACCTCACGCGCGAGGTGAGCCCGGGCGATTACACGTCCGTGGCGACCGCTGCCGTTGCTGCCCTTGTGGGTATTTGCATTGGTTTCCTTCCGCACAATTTTCATCCCGCGAAGATTTTCATGGGGGATTCGGGTGCGCTGATGCTGGGTGCGATCATTGCGGGCGCGTCGATCCTTGTGACCGGACAGATTGACCCTGCGAACGTTTCGACCCCGCAGGCGATCCCGGCCTACATGCCCATTCTTCTGCCGGCGATGGTGTTGATCATCCCGATTATCGATCTTGTGTGGGCGGTGTTCCGCCGACTTCGCCAAGGCCGTTCCCCGTTCTCTGCCGATTCCGGGCACCTTCATCACCGTCTGCTCCGCCGCGGCCATTCACACACGTGGGCGGTTCTCGTGCTCTATGGCTGGACGGCGATCGTCTCCTTCTCCGGCGTTGCGATCGTGATTATTAACCGGTTGTGGGTGGCGATCCCGATTGTGCTCGCGGTTGCGGCTGGCGTGTGGCTGACACGTAACGGCTTTGGGCGAGGTGCGATCGTCCGCCACGAGAATGTGGTTGCTGGTGGCTGACACTGGTGGCCTCGCGCGGCGCCCGCACGCCGTCGAGAGTTTCGAAAGTCGGGTTTTGTCGGTGCGCCTGGCGCTGAGCGTGTTCGCGGCTGCAGTTGGTGGCGTGATCAGCATTTTCTTTTCTCCCGACGCCGGTGCGCAAGTTGCACTCGGAGGGGCCTTTTTCGCACTCGCGGAGTTCGCGAGCCGCGGGGTTTGGGGGCTGGCTGGGCCGGCGTCGACGGCGGGCGCGCTGGGCGCGTACGCGAGCCGCATCGTCGCGCTCGGTGTGCTCTGGTTAGCGACGGCGCCAGCAGCGTGGGGAGCGGTAGTGTTCGCGCTTATCCTGATCGCGAGCCTCATTTCCGACGTCGTGATTCTCACCTCCCGCCCCGCGCCGTTTGTCCACTAACTGGCGTTGCGGCGGCGAAATCCTGAGCGAAATATCTTTGCGACTGTTGGATAAACGAATCGCGTTCGCCTTCCAACTCGGGTAGAGTTAGCGGGGAATAGGGCACAGCCGCCCTGCGTCCACCCGTGAGCAGTTGGAGAATGATTCGTGATTAACGTGTTGAGCCTCGCCGCGTTGCCGATCTTGGCAGGGGAATTTGAGCCGCCTACTTTTGATCACGAGTTCAAGCCCGCCCCGCTTCTTTTTGCCGGCACCCCGTTTGAGCTCAACCGTATCCTTGCAATCCGTCTGATCGCAGCCCTCGTGCTGATGCTCGTGATGGTGTTGTACGCCAAGCGCGCCAAGCTTGTTCCGTCCAAGGGGCAGGCCGCGCTCGAGGGGCTGATGGATTTCGCGAAAGTCAACGTTGGCGATTCGATCCTCGGTGAGGAGGGCCGCAAGTATCAGCCGCTCCTGCTCACGATCTTCCTCGGCATTTTCTTCATGAATATTACGGGCGTGATCCCTGGCCTTCAGATTGCCGGAACCTCGCTCGTGGGTATGCCGCTTATATACGCGCTTGTTGCGTATGTGGCGTTTATCGCCGCTGGTCTGAAGGCCCGTGGTCCCAAGTACTTCCTGGAACAGGTTGCGCCGCACGGGCTCCCGAAGCCGCTGTACCTGATCATCGTGCCGATCGAGCTGGTTTCTACCTTTATCATCCGCCCGATCACGCTCACCGTGCGTCTTCTTGCCAACATGATCGCCGGCCACTTCGTGCTCGCACTGTGCTTCGTTGGCACCCACTACCTGTTCTTCACCATGGGCGGCATCGGCTACGCCATTGCCCCTCTCACTCTTCTCGGCGGCATCATCTATGTTGTCTTCGAGATGTTCATCGCTGCACTGCAGGCCTACATCTTCGCGATTCTGACTGCCGTGTACATCTCCCTGTCCGTCTCAGAACACTGAGACCAAGAGAAAAGGATAAGAAATAATGACTGGATCCATCGCCACCATCGGTTACGGTCTCGCAGCTATCGGCCCGGGCATCGGCGTGGGCTTGATTGGTGCGAAGAACCAGGAAGCCACGGCTCGCCAGCCTGAGATTGCCGGCCTCCTGCGTACCAACATGATTATCGCGATTTCGTTTACCGAGGCTCTCGGCCTCCTCGGTCTCGTGGCAGGCTTCATTCTCTGATGCTGTCCACGGTTATTCTCGCCGCGGGGGATAAACCAAATCCGCTGTTGCCGGCTCTCCCAGATCTCCTCTGGGGCACGATCGCTTTCATCATTGTGGCGGTCGCTGTGTACAAGTTTGGCTGGCCAGCGTTTTCGGACATGCTCGAGGAGCGCGCAGCGAAGATCGAACGTGGCCTTGAGGCTGCCGATCGCGCACGTGCTGAGATTGCTGACGAGCGTAAGGTGCTCGAAGGCCAGCTGTCCGAGGCCCACCGCGAAGCCGCCGAGATCCGCGAGCGTGCTACAGAGAACGCTCGCACGATCGTGGCGGATGCCCAGAACAAGGCGAAGGATGAGGCCGCATCGATCCTCGATGCGAACCAGCGCCGTATCGCAGCCGATACGGAAACCGCGTCGCGCGCCTTGCGCTCCGACGTCGGCGCTGTTGCCACCGAGCTTGCCGGCCGTATCGTGGGGGAGGCGATCACCGATCAGGCGCTTGCTTCCCGCGTCATCGACCGCTTCCTCGATGAGCTTGAAGCCTCGGCTACCGCCAAGGTTGGCGTGAAGGAATCCTGATGCGTATCACCAGTGAAAAGTCCCTCGCCCGTGGTCTCGACCGCTGGGAAGCCCTGCTCGCTGAGCGCGCTTCAGGCGAGGCGAAGTTCGCCGATGAGATTTTCGCTATCGCCGATCTGCTCCGCGGCTCTGCCTCGCTGAACGCTTCACTCCAAGAGCTCACACGTAGCGCCGATGCGCGTGCCACTTTGGCGCGTGAGGTGCTGGGTGGGAAGGTCTCGGAGGAAGTGTCTGAGCTCGTGCAGGGCCTGGTTCGCGATGCGTGGTCGGAGCTCGGTGATCTCGCCGAGGCTCTCGATGCGATCGGCGTGGATACGCTTCTGGTTGGGGCCGCTCGCGAGGGCGTGTTGCACGAAACCGAGGAACAGCTCTACCAGTTCTCCCGGATGCTTCATTCACAACGCCAGTTGCGTGTCACGCTTTCCGATCGTGCCTACGATGTGGAATCGCGTGCTCAGCTGGCACATTCCGTGCTCGGATCAGGCAACCTCTACACGCAGGCCCTGGTCGCGGAAGCAGTAACCCGCACAGCGCATCGTCCGCTCACGGCCTCGGTGCGCGATTTCGTGGATGCCGCCGCGGCACGCGCCAACCAGCAGGTGGCCTCTGTGGTGTCGGTGATCCCGCTGAGCGCGGAGCAAGAGGCGCGCCTGGCGCAGATCCTCGGCCGCATGTACGAAACCGAGGTTCGTCTCCACACCTCCATCGATCCCACCATTGTTGGCGGGCTTCGAATCATGATCGGCGACGACGTAATCGATGGCACCCTTGCCACGCGTCTGAACCACGTGCGAACTGAAATGACAAAGTGACAACGCGGGTAACCGCAGTAGTGAAGGAAGAGGAATGGCTGAACTGACTATCCGGCCAGACGAGATCCGGGCAGCCCTGGATAACTTCGTCAGCTCCTACGAGCCGGCGAAGGTGGCCAGCGACGAAGTTGGCCACGTCACCGAGACCGCCGATGGTATCGCCCACGTTGAGGGCCTGCCGGGCGCGATGGCGAACGAGCTGCTCAAGTTTGAAGACGGCACGCTTGGCCTGGCAATGAACTTGGAAGAGCGCGAAATCGGCGTTGTGGTTCTTGGTGATTTCTCCGGCATCGCGGAAGGCATGGAAGTGCACCGCACCGGCGAAGTTCTCTCCGTGCCCGTGGGCGAGGGCTACCTCGGTCGCGTGGTGGATCCGCTTGGTGCCCCGATCGACGGCCTCGGTGAGATCACCGGCGTCGAGGGTCGCCGCGCGCTGGAGCTCCAGGCTCCCGGCGTGATGATGCGTAAGTCGGTGCACGAGCCGCTCCAGACGGGCATCAAAGCAATCGACGCCATGATCCCGATCGGCCGCGGCCAGCGCCAGCTGATCATTGGCGATCGTAAGACGGGCAAGACGGCCCTCGCTGTGGATACGATCCTCAATCAGAAGGCGAACTGGGAGAGCGGCGATCCGAACAAGCAAGTGCGATGCATCTACGTTGCGATCGGCCAGAAGGGCTCCACGATCGCCGAGGTGCGTTCCACCCTGGAGAAGAACGGCGCTCTTGCCTACACCACGATCGTCGCCGCTCCGGCGTCGGATTCTGCAGGCTTCAAGTACCTCGCCCCGTACACCGGCTCGGCAATCGGCCAGCACTGGATGTACGCCGGCAAGCACGTTCTCATCGTGTTCGACGATCTGTCCAAGCAGGCTGAGGCCTACCGAAGCGTGTCGCTGCTGCTGCGCCGCCCGCCGGGGCGCGAGGCCTACCCGGGCGACGTCTTCTACCTGCACTCGCGCCTCCTCGAACGTTGCGCGAAGCTCTCGGACGAGCTCGGTGGCGGCTCGATGACGGGCCTGCCGATCATCGAAACGAAGGCAAACGACGTCTCGGCCTACATTCCGACCAACGTTATTTCGATTACCGATGGCCAGATCTTCCTCCAGTCGGATCTGTTCAACTCCAACCAGCGTCCGGCTGTGGACGTCGGTATTTCGGTGTCGCGCGTTGGTGGCGATGCCCAGATCAAGGCCATGAAGAAGGTGGCCGGTACCCTCAAGATCACCCTGGCTCAGTATCGTGCCCAGGCTGCGTTCGCTATGTTCGCCTCCGATCTTGATGCCGCTACCCGCCAGCAGCTCACCCGCGGTGAGCGCCTCATGGAGCTCCTCAAGCAGCCGCAGTACACGCCGTACGCGGTTGAGGATCAGGTGGCGAGCGTGTGGGCTGGCACCAACGGCTACCTCGATCAGATCCCGGTGGATCTCGTGCATAAGTTCGAGCACGGCCTGCTCGAGTACCTGCGCGCGAACACCTCGGTGCTCTCCGATCTCGCCTCAGGCGCGAAGCTCGAAGAGGTTGAGGACGCGCTGCGCGGTGGCGTCGAGGCTTACCAGAAGGAATTCCTCTACACCAACGCGGCCGAGGAATCGGCCGAGCTGGTGGAGGCAACCAAGTCGCAAGAGCAGCTTGTGCGCGGTAAGCGAGGCTGACCTTGTCCGGAGCACAGCGAGTTTACAAACAGAAGATCCGAGCAACAGGCACGCTCGAAAAGGTCTTCCGCGCGATGGAGCTGATTGCAGCTTCACGCATTGGTAAGGCCAAGAACCGTGCCCTCGCTCAGGATCCGTACACGCGTGCGCTCACCGAATCGATCGAACTCGTCTCTGCGCATGCCCGAGATAACCACCCGATGCTCAACGAGCGCCACGATACGAAGCGCGTAGCGATCCTCGTTGTTACCTCGGATCGTGGCATGGCTGGCGCTTACTCGTCGAACGTTCTTCGTGCAACGGAGAAGCTGATTGACGATCTACGTGAGGACGGCAAGGAGCCGATCCTCTACGTCTTCGGGCGCCGAGGCGAGAGCTACTTCCGTTTCCGCGGTGTGGAGATCGAGAAGTCGTGGGAGGGCGAATCGGACAAGCCGAGCGCCGATACGTCGGCTGAGATCGCCGAGGAGCTGCAAATGCGTTTCCTCGCTGATACTCATGAGGGCGGCGTTGCTGAGGTTCACGTGGTGTTCACACGCTTCGAATCGATGGTGAAGCAGTCGGTGGAAATTCGCCGCATGTTGCCCCTCGCTATCGTGGATTCGGAGGAGAGCGAGCACCAGCCTGAGGCTCTCTACGAGTACGAGCCGAGCGCCGAGGAAGTCTTCGAGGCGCTCCTGCCGATGTACGTGAACCAGCGTGTCCACTCCGTCCTGCTTCTGGCTGCGGCCTCCGAGCTCTCCAGCCGTCAGCAGGCAATGCACTCGGCAACGGAGAACGCGCAGGATCTCATCCGCAACTACACGAGGTTGGCGAACAACGCTCGACAGAGCGAGATCACCACCGAAATCACCGAAATCATCTCAGGCGCGGACAGCCTGAAAAACGGCTAAAGCCGGCCTGAAGAGTAAGGAAAGAAAATGACCGAAAAGGAAGTTTCCACTGGACGGATCGTCTCGGTGGTCGGCGCCGTCGTCGACGTCGAGTTCCCGCCGGACGCGCTCCCGGAGATCAACAACGCCCTTACCACCGAGGTGAACCTCGAGTCGCAGGGTGAGGGGGAGGCGTCGTACACGATGACCCTCGAGGTCGCGCAACACCTCGGTGATTCCGTGGTGCGTACGATCGCGATGAAGCCAACCGACGGCCTGGTGCGTGGCGCCACCGTGACAGACACGGGCGCACCGATCTCGGTGCCCGTGGGCGATATTACGAAGGGCCACGTGTTCAACGTGGTCGGTGAGCCGCTCAACCTTAAGGATGGCGAGCAGTTCGAGGTTTCCGAGCGCTGGCCGATCCACCGCAAGGCGCCGCACTTCGATCAGCTCGAGCCGGAAACCAAGATGTTCCAAACCGGCATCAAGGTGATCGATCTTCTTACCCCGTACGTTCAGGGTGGAAAGATCGGCCTGTTCGGTGGCGCTGGTGTGGGCAAGACGGTCCTGATCCAGGAGATGATTCAGCGAGTCGCTCAGGATCACGGCGGCGTGTCCGTGTTCGCGGGCGTGGGCGAGCGTACCCGTGAGGGCAACGATCTGATCCACGAGATGGAAGACGCCGGCGTCCTGGACAAGACGGCCCTGGTCTTCGGCCAGATGGACGAGCCGCCGGGGGTGCGCCTTCGTATTGCGCTCTCGGGCCTGACGATGGCTGAGTACTTCCGCGATGTGCAGAACCAGGACGTGCTCCTGTTCATCGACAACATCTTCCGCTTCACCCAAGCTGGCTCTGAGGTGTCTACTCTGCTTGGCCGTATGCCGTCGGCTGTGGGCTACCAGCCCACCCTGGCAGACGAGATG
Organism: Arcanobacterium wilhelmae; assembly: GCF_029632765.1. Taxonomy (NCBI): domain Bacteria; kingdom Bacillati; phylum Actinomycetota; class Actinomycetes; order Actinomycetales; family Actinomycetaceae; genus Arcanobacterium; species Arcanobacterium wilhelmae. The sequence goes on along the minus strand of NZ_CP121247.1, from coordinate 1,557,871 downwards.
GGTGCGCTCCAGGAGCGTATTACCTCCACTCGTGGCCACTCGATCACGTCGCTCCAGGCGATCTACGTGCCTGCGGACGATTACACCGATCCGGCTCCGGCCACCACGTTCGCCCACCTGGACGCCACCACCGAGCTTTCGCGTGAGATCGCCTCGCGCGGCCTGTACCCGGCTGTGGATCCGCTGGCGTCGTCGTCGCGAATCCTCGACCCGCAGTACGTGGGCCAGGCGCACTACGACGTCGCCACCTCGGTCAAGGCGATCCTCCAGAAGAACAAGGAACTCCAGGACATCATCTCGATTCTTGGTGTGGACGAGCTCTCGGAAGAGGACAAGGTGACCGTGGCACGCGCCCGCCGTATCCAGCAGTACCTATCGCAGAACACGTACACCGCTGTGAAGTTCACGGGCGTGGAAGGCTCCACCGTGCCGATCGACGAGACGGTGGAAGCGTTCCGCCGCATCGTCGACGGCGAATACGATCATATTCCGGAGCAGGCGTTCTTCAACATCGGCGGTATCGAGGATATTGAGAAGGCCTACAAGAAGATTCAGGCGGAGAGCTGATGCAGCTTCAGGTTGTTGCCCGAACCGGCGAACTGTACGCGGGAGAGGTTTCCTCGGTCACGTTGCCCTCGTATGAAGGTGATATGACCATCCTCGCCGGCCACACCCCGGTGCTGGCCGTACTCGTGCCAGGCACGGTCCGCTATAAGGACGCGCAGGGTACCGGCGAGATCGAGACGGCCCGTGGCTTCGTGACGGTGGATCACGACAAAGTCCTCGTGGTGGTCGACGGCCGCCGCGGCGAAACCGTCGATCCGACGGAGCTCTGAGATGGGCTATCTCGGGTACGTGGTGATCATCGCCGTCCTCCTTGTGGGGATCGGCGTTCTGGGAGCGTATGTGTGGCGTCTGCGGCGCGTACTCTCCCGGCGTGGATCCTTTCAGGCGGTGGTGCGCGCGAGCGGCCACGAGCGGTGGCACCGCGGTGTTGCCGTGTTTGAGCGTTTCCAGATCGACTGGTACCCGTCGAGGTCGCTGAAGTTTTCGCCGTCGCGCACGTGGAAGCGTACGGACATCGATCTTGAGGTTCACCAGGAAACCACCTCGGATCTGCAGGTTGTGAAGCTCAATACGCCGAGCGGTTCCTGGTACATGGCATCCACGCCGGTGGCTGTTGCGGCGATCGTTTCCTGGATGGATGCGGCGCCGCCGGTTGAGGAACCCACCGACTGGTAAATATTTGCCGGACAGTGAATGGACGGAGGGCGGGAGCGGGAGCTCCCGCCCTCCGTTCATTTCCGCGGCGATCGTGTGTGGTGGGAGCGGAGCCGTGGCGTGCCGGTGGGAGAAGGGTGTTGTGGTTCATGGGAAGGCGTGGCGCGTGCCTGGTAGTGTGGAGTGCTTGGAGGAATTATGCGTGTTGTGATTGCTGAGTGTTCGGTGGATTATTCGGGGCGGCTCGACGCCCATTTGGATCGTGCCAAGCGACTGCTGATCGTCAAGCCCGACGGCGGTGTGATGATCCATTCGGATGGCGGCTCGTACAAGCCGTTGAACTGGATGAGCGCTCCGTGTACCACCCGCGTGCTTGAGCCAGATGAAGAGCAGGTGGCCGCGGGGATTAAGTCGGTGTGGCGAGTGGATCACGACAAAACGTCCGATGCTCTCGTGATCTCCTTCTATGACAAGTCGTTGGACTATGAGGAGGAGCTGGGGGAGGAGCCGGGCCTGATCAAGGACGGTGTGGAGGCTCACCTCCAGGAGCTCCTCGCGGCGCAAACTAGCGCTCTGGGGGCAGATTTGACGTTGGTGCGGCGCGAATACCCGACGGCGATCGGCCCGGTGGATCTGATGTTGACCGACGCCGAGGGAGTGCATATCGCGGTTGAGGTGAAGCGCCGCGGCGAGATCGACGGCGTCGAGCAGCTCACCCGCTACCTTGATCTTCTTGGCCGTGATTCGACTCTCCAGCCGTTGCGTGGTATTTTCGCAGCTCAGGAGATTAAGCCGCAGGCGCGCGTGCTGGCGGAGGATCGCGGTATCGAGTGCGTGGTGGTGGATTACGATGCACTGCGCGGCTTGGACGACGCCGAGGATCGGCTGTTCTGATGCGACGCTCGAAGAAGTACGATCGCGAGTTCCATCCGCTGAACACGGATGCGCTGATGGGCTACACGCATTACGAGATCCGCGATGGCCTCGAGTACAAGGTGCACCACATTAAGGCTGCTGCGAAGGAGTACATCTGCCCAGGATGTGGCGGGCGGATCATGCCCGGTGAGGCACACGAGGTGGCGTGGACGGAAGAACACCTGATGGGTGTGCGTGCTGGCCAGGAGGCGCGCAGGCATTGGCATACGTCGTGCTGGAAGGCTCGAGGGGGCCGCGGCCGCTGGTGAGCGGCATAGGGTGATGTGGCGGGTACTGAGCGTTGGCACGCGAGGACTGGGCTAGCAGTCGAACTGTGATCGGCCAGTGATGAATCGAAAAAAACGGCGGGGGTTCGCGAACCCCCGCCGTTTTGTGGCCACGTACTGTGGCGGCGTATTTAGTTTTCGCTTGCGTGTTCCTCGGCGGCGCTGACGACTTCCGAGACGGCGAGCGATGTGGTGGAACCGGTGAGCATGGCGCGCATGTCTTCCAGGTATGAGGTGAGCGAGTTCTTTTGCTCGACGAGGGAGGCGATGTGGGCATCAGCATCGGACTTGGTGCGATCGGCGTCGGATTTTGCGGATTCACGGATGCGTGCTGCCTCTTTGCGTGCACCGTCGACGATGGACGCGGCTTCGAGGCGTGCCTTTTCGAGGAGTTCGCTCGCTTCTTTGTTGGAGGATTCGGTCAGCGAATCGGCGCGTTGGGTGGCGGCGATGAGGCGCGATTCGGCGTCGGCTGCTGCGGCTTCGGCGGAATCGACCATTTCTTTTGTCTTGGCGCGAAGCTGAGAATCTTCAGCAGCGAGCTCTTGTGCGGCGGACTTGCGAAGCGCAGTGACTTCGCGTTCGGCGTCGGCTCGCACTTGCGCGACGTCGGAGCTGGCAGTTGCGCGGAGCTGTGCGACTTCGTTCTCCGCTTCGGAGCGCATGGAAGCGATCTCGGAATCGGCTGCTGCGCGTAGCTTCGCGATCTCGGATTCGGCGGAGGAACGCATGGAGGCGATCTCGGTTTCGGTCTCGGAGCGAAGGGCCGTGGCCTCCTGCTGGGCGGCGGTACGCAGCGCGGTGGCCTCTTCCTCGGCGCTGGCCTTCAGTGTTGCGGCTTCATGCTTCGCGTTGGAGATGAGCGATGTTGCCTCGGCCTGCGAGTTGGTGCGCAGGCGGGCGGCTTCACGTTCGGCAGAGACCACGAGTTCCTCCGCGGTACGAGTGGACATTTCAGTGAGCGCCGACGCCTCGGATTCAGCGTTGGATGTCACGTTGGCGGCTTCCGTGCGTGCCGCGGAGAGGATGGACTGGCTTTCATGGGAGGCGGCCTCCGAAAGCGACGCCGACTGTGCCTTCGCGCCGTCCACGAGGGCTTTCGCTTCGGCTCGGGCACGTGTCATAACGTCGAGCGCCTGCTCTTCCGTTGATTTCAAGAGACGCTCAACGCGCTGGCCGAGGCCAGAGTAGGAGGGGCGCTCAGATTCCTTGAGCTGCTCGCGGGCCTGCGACAGCTCGCCAGAAAGCGAGAGGATTTGCGAGTCGAGTGATTCGACCTGGCGCAGGGTTTGTTCGAGCCTCATTTCGAGTTTCGTGATGCGCTCATCAACTTGGGCGCGATCATAGCCGCGCATGACGACGGGGAATGTGGTGTGCTCTTCGGCCACGATTTTCGACCTCCTGAAAGTTACACCACATCTTACCCCACGGATCAGGGGGTCATGTCACTCACATTCAGGCGAATTTCACGGCGCGAACCGATATTGTTGTCAAATCGTTATAATTAATTTTGGTATTGCCTTGCCCCTCGAGATTTAAGGATGCACATGAAACGTTATGCGGGCATTGCGCTCGCCCTGGTGGGCGCAATTTTGGCGATCACTGTGGGTGTTCGTGCGCTTTTCGCGCAAGATACCCTCTCAGTGAAAGCCGTTGTACCGTCGTCGGGCGCTGTGGTTGCCACGGCTCCCGGCGTGCTGGAGCTCGTCGCGCCAGATGCGCACGTCCAGTTGGATGCCAACGGCGAACAGATCCAGTGGGCGCTAGGTTCGGCTACCGACGTCGAGGCATGGATCGGCACATCTTCCGGTTCGCGCCTGGTGGGGTTGAGTAGCTGGGACAAGGCGAAGGTTGAGCCGATCAAGGGTGAGAAGGCCCAAGTCGATGCCGATGCGAAGCTTGGCGCTGAGAAGAAGTTTGCGCTTTCCTCCCCGTGGTGGGTCAAGTCCGGCTCCGGCAAGGATCGGGTCGAGTTCGATTTCACGGCTCCCGAGGGCGGCCAGCAGGTGCTGATCGCGACGACGACCAGCGCGAAGGCTCCGCAACTGACGCTGACGTGGGATCATTCGCTGATCAAGACTTCGCCATGGTCAACGATCGCCATTGGCGTCCTTCTGATGCTCGTGGGGCTGTTCCTGCTCCTGCAGGATTGGCAGGAGCGCGACATGCGTGAGCGTCGCGCTAAGCGCGCTGCGACACGTGTGAGCACCACGCCGCTTGCTACCTATGACGGGGATCTGACGGCCGAAGATCGTCCAGTTCAGCGTACGCACACGGATCGCGCGTTTGGCGCGGCTGTGGTTCCGGGTACTTCGCGTTCGATGGCGTTGCGTAACCGTCCGCTCTCCGATGAGGATCGCCTCGTGATCGACGAGGTCGCGCCCGAGCCGACTGTCGGGCTCACCGGCGTCGCGCGGACGTCGCTGTATGAGGGGCAGAACCGAGCCACGGTCGCGGCTGCCTCGGGGCACACATTGGGTGCGGGTATCGTCCCGTCATCGGAGCGTGCCGAGCAGTTCCGGGGCCGTGAGGTTCCCTCATTGTTCCCACCCAAGGAGGATGTTGAAGCGCCCACTGCCGAAGCTGTGACGCAGGAGCAACCTTCCGACATCGGCCACAGTGAACCGGAGGATGCGCATATCGATCTCGAGGGCACAGACACTGCTGACGCGCAGTTGGCTCCTGCGTCAGAAACTGCTTCCGAGGGCGCAGGGGAGCGCGTCGAGACAGACGCCATACAGGCCGAAGAACACGAGGGCAATGCCCGGCAAGGACGAGACTGGCGAAGCCGTTGGAGCATTCGCGGCAAGGGGGAGAACGATGCGTAAGGCACTACCGGCACTGGGTGTGGCGTTCGTGATGGCGCTCGGTGCGTGCTCTGGCACGTCGACGGGTTCGCTCCCGCAACCCAAGCCCGTGAATTCTGCCGCCCCGCTGATGGAGACGAAAGCCTTCGCTGATACTGTCTCTGCCACGGCGAAAGAGCTGGCGAACGCAGACAAGGCGGGGTCCATGGCTGATGCCACCGCGATCGCTAATCCGCTTCGCGCACAGCGAGTGGGTGAGTACCGTCTGAAGAAGGGAATGGGAGACAAGTACACGCTCGATCCGATTGTGCTTGACCCGAAGTCGGTCCCCGTGTATTCGGGCCGTCTCTTCCCGCGCTCGATTATGCAGATCACTGCGCCAACCGACCAGGAGAAGCTCTTCACGCTGTCGGTGTGGAGTGCGCCCTCGGCCCGCGAGCCGATCACGCTGGTCGCCGACGTCGAGCTCTTCCCTGGCGTGAATATTGGTGCTCTCGTTTCAGCGGATTCGACGAAAGACGGCTACCTGGGCAAGGATTCCACCCTCGCCTACAAGCCCGCCGACGTCGTCGCCGCATACGCGAAGTATCTTCAGGATCGCAAGGCTGGCAATATTGCCTTCGCGGCAGACGACCAGCTCTACCTGAAGACCGACGAGCAGCTCAAGGCACTGTCGAACTCGATCAAGGATCTTGGAAAGGCGAGCGCTACATATGCGCCCGGAGATTCCCCCGTGCAGGTTGTGTCGATGGAAGACGGCGGTGCGCTCGTTGTGGGCGAGATTCGTAACACCACTACTCTTGAAAAGACGAAGGTCGATGCCACGTTCACGGTGGGCGGTGAGCTCGCGGGCTGGGTGAACCAGGATCCGGCGAAGCCGAGCTTCGAGATCGGCAAGTCGATGGCCACCACGTACTCGAGCCAGGTGGCGTTCTACCTGCCTCCGAAGGGCAAAGTTCAGGTGATTGGCGCTTCCGCGCCGTCGATCGTCGATATGAAAGTGACCAAGTAATGGCTGGCGCATTCGATCTGTCCACGCTGAAGGCAAAGAACGAGCCGGAGCCGGCCACTGCGGCAGGGGAGGCTGTTCCTGGCAAGCTGGAGGTGGCTCTCACCGAGGAGTCATTGCAGACGGCCGTCAACACCTCAATGAAGGTGCCGGTGCTGGTGGCGTTTACGTCGCCACGGTCGGATAACTCGGCGAAGTTGCTTGAGATGGTGCGCCCAATGGTAGCGGCCAAGGCTGGGCGGATTCAGTTGGCGGTGGCGGATGTGGATGCGCACCCGCAGGTGGCTGGCGTGTTTGGAGTCAACGGCGTTCCGGCGCTCGCGGTGTTGCTTCAGGGTAACCCCGTGCCGATCGTTCAGGGCTTGCCGGGCGAAGCGGATCTGCGTCCGCAGATCGACAAGATCATCGCCTCCGCCGCACAATACGGCATTAACGGCGTGCTCGATCCGAACGCTGAGGTGAAGGAGCCCGAGGTTCCTCCGCTCCACAAGGAGGGCCTAGAGGCAATGAAGAAGGGCGATTACGCGGCCGCCCGCGCAGCCTACGAGAAAGCGCTTGCGCAGGATCCCAAGGATCATGAGGCACAGTCAGCGCTCGCTCAGGTGAATTACCTCGATCGCATGGCCGGTATGCCGCAGATGGTGGATCCGGCGCAGGCTCAGGCGATGATGGAAAAGATCGCGGCAGCGCCGATGGACGACGTCGAAACGCAGCTCACGGGGGCGGATATTGAGTTTGCCTCCCGGCCAGATATTGCGCTCGGCCGTCTGATCGAGGCCGTGAAGGCCACGAGCGGCGAGGATCGCGAGCGCGTGCGCACCCGAATCCTGGAGTTCTTTGATCTATTGGGCCAGCAGTCGGAGATTGTGGCTGCAGCGCGCAAGGCTCTTGCTGCCGCATTGTTCTAAGACAACGCGAAATGAGGTGGCGGCTGGAAGGTGTTCTTCCAGCCGCCACCTCATGTGTGCAACGTGTTTGAGCGCTCCAGGATTATCCTGCGAGGCAACCTCAGTTACAGCCCCTGGCGGTCCACCACATACCACACGGTGGAGTTCGCGGGCACGTATCCCTCGGCCTTCTCGCCTCCAGCCTGCGTGACCTCGCTCGAGGCGAGCACCACGCGGGCGCCTGCCGGAAGCTCCACTGGCTCATCGAAAGCGGTGACAATGTGGAGCGGATCGCGGCCCTGCGCGCGAGAGACGTAATGCAACCCGGGCCCGTCGGCCTCGAGGAGCTCGGCCGAACCCAGCCCCACCACCTTGCGTAGCTGGTACATCTTCTTGAAGAAGTTCAGCGACGAGTTCGGATCGAGGGCCTGACGGTCCATTGCGAGCTCTGTCCACTCGTGTGGCTGCGGGAGCCAGGAGGAACCGTCGGGTGAGAACCCGAAGCTCGGGTGCTCCGCGAGCCAGGGGAGCGGCACACGGCAACCGTCACGGCCGGCCTCGGCCCCGTTCGTGCGGAAGAACGTGGGATCCTGGCGCACCTCGTCGGGAAGGCTGGTGTGCTCGGGCAGGGAGAGTTCCTCGCCCTGGTAGATGTACAGCGAGCCTGGGAGTGCGGCCTGGAGCGCGTGCGCGGCCAGCGCACGGCGAGCGCCGAGTGCGGCATCCGGCTGCTCCTCCCACGCACGGATCCCGTTCGGTCCCTTGCCCATTGTGCTCAGGCCGAAGCGGGAAGCCGCACGAACGACGTCGTGGTTGGACAGCACCCACGTGGTAGGTGCGCCCACGGCGTCCATCTCCGCCAGCGACTCGGCGATCACCTTGCGGTAGGCAGCCTCCTCAAACGGAGAGATCAGGAAGTCGAAGTTGAACGCCTGGCTCATCTCGTCGCGACGGACATAGAGCTTCATGTCTTTCGGGTCGCCAAGCCACGCCTCGGCGACGAGGGCCGGCTGGCCGTAGTCGTTGAGCACCCCGCGCCACTCGCGGTAAATCTCGTGAACTTCGGGCCGGTTCCACTGTGGGGGAGCCGGCACGTTCTCGGGCACCTCGCTACCGCCGGAGACCATATCCCAGTGGTACTGCCAATCGGGAAGCTCAGGATCCTTCGCAAGCCCGTGAGCGACGTCCACGCGGAAGCCGTCGGCGCCGCGATCGAGCCAGTAGCGCAGAATCGAGTTGAATTCTTCGTGCACGGCCGGATCGGTCCAGTTCAGATCCGGCTGGGAAGAATCGAACAGGTGCAGGTACCACGAATCGTCGTTTTCCCACGGGGAGCCGGGCGCGTCGGCGCGGTCCTTCACGCGCGTCCACGCGGGTCCGCCGAATACGGAAAGCCAGTCGTTCGGCGGCTCATTCCCTCCCTCGCCCTTGCCGTCGCGGAACCAGTAGTGGGCGCGCTCGGGGGCGTCCTTTCCGCCGGCGAGCGCAGCTTGGAACCAGGCGTGCTGGTCGGAAGTGTGATTCGGTACGAGATCCACGATCACCTTCAAATCCAGCAGGTGGGCTTTTTCGATCATGGCTTCGGCAGCGTGGTTATCGCCGAACATCGGATCCACACTGCGGTAGTCGGCCACATCGTAGCCGGCGTCCTTCTGCGGGGAACGGTAGAACGGTGAAAGCCAGATTGCGTCCGCGCCGAGCTGCTTGATATACCCCAGGCGCGAGGTGATCCCGCCAAGATCGCCGATCGGCCCGCCCGAGGAGGCGAAAGACCGCGGATAGATCTGGTAGATCACCGCCTCCCGCCACCACTCGTGTGTTTCGTTTGCACGGTGAAGAATCTGCACGGTCGTTTACCTTCCTGTGGGTTATTTCGCCGACGGCGGGGCGGTGGTTTCGCGGACCACTAGCTCCGGTTTGAATGTTGCGGAGAACATGGGGGTTTCGGGGTGGCCGATACGGCCGACAAGGGTGGCGACGGCGGCGTCGGCGATCGCCTGCACGGGTTGGCGGATTGTGGTGAGCGCGGGCCTCACCAGCGGCATCATTGTCGAATCGTCGAAACCGATCACTGAAACATCGCCTGGGATCGACAACCCTGCACCAGCGCAGTAATCGATCACGCCGAGAGCCATGATGTCCGATGCGCACACGATCGCTGTAGCGCCGCCCTCGATCAGGGCCTTCGCGGCGGAGTGGCCACCCTCCACGGTAAACAACGTATGTGCGGCTCGTACCGGCTCACCGGGCGCGACCTCCGCCATGACCTGCGTGAAAGCCTCAAGCTTCGCGGCAGATGGGATAAAACGTAGCGGGCCTGACGCGTAGCCAATTTTCGTATGCCCCAGGCGCGCAAGGTGACGCACGGCTTGGGTGACGGCGTCGGCGTCGTCGGTGGAGAAATCGGGCACATCGAGCGCCGGGTTCGCGCCGTTAATCGTGACGAATGGGATACCGCGCTCAAGAAGCGTTTCGTAACGCTCCAGGCTCGCCGTGGAATCGGCATGTAGGCCGGAGACGAACACGAGACCCGAAACGCCGTGCGTGAGGATCGCGGCCGTGAGTGAATCTTCGGTGGCACCGCCAGCGTTTTGAGTGCCAAGCAGGGGAGTATATCCCGCGAGCGTCATCGCACCGGAAAGCGCCTGGACGAATTTGGGGAAGATTGGGTTCGTCAGCTCGGGAACGATCAGGCCGATCAGGCCGCCTGTGCGCTCGCGGAGTTTCTCCGGGCGCTCGTAGCCGAGTAGGTCCAGTGCCTCGAGGACAGCCTGGCGGGTCTCGGGGGCGACGGTATCTTTTCCGTTGATCACGCGCGAAACAGTTGCGGTGGATACTCCCGCCTGCTGCGCGAGATCCGACAGACGGATACGACGTGACATTGTGGCAACTCCTTTGTCGCTGCGAAAGATGTGGGCGCACTGGCGCCACCAACTCTCATTAGGGTAGCGCGTTGGGCATGCAAATTTCCACATCGCATGAGAGAAAATTTTCTTACCCCAAAGCGCGAAAACGGGCGCCGAACGGCGAACCGCCCGGCGCCCGCCTGGCAAAAATTACGCGAGCACTGCAAAAGATTGCGGACCGACAACCACGCGGTCGCCGTCGAGCGAAACGGAACCGATCGCGTACTCAACCTGCGTTGTTCCGTGCGCACCGACGTCGTGCGGCTCGCGCCCGGGGTTCACGACGACGAGGCGGCGTCCCTCGTCTTCCCCGCGAGTAAACGCGAACAGGGTGTTCCCACGCTCGGCGAGCACGACGTCGAACGCGGACGTCGTGGTGAACGCGGGCGTTTCGGCGCGCAACTTCAGGAGGGTGGCGAGCTGGTTCCACAGCGAATCGGGGCGGGCCATCTCGGAGACGACGGTGGGGGCACTGGCGTCGGGATCCACCGGCAGGTACGGCTCGCTCGAGGTGGTGAAGCCCGCCTGCGGCGACGAATCCCACTGCATCGGGGTGCGCGAGCCGGTGCGCGAGTATCCGCCTTCCTTCGTGGGAAGCCGGCGGTAGCGCATTCCGATCTCGTCGCCGTAGTAGATAAAGGGCGCACCCGGCATCGTGAGGAGGAAACCGAAAGCGAGGGCCCGCTCGCGCTCGGTCAGGCGCGGGGCGAGCCGGAGCGTGTCGTGGTTGCAGGTGATCAACGAGAAGCTGCCGCCCACAGCCTGCACTGCGGCGAGCGAGGGCAGGTATTCGCCGAGGAATCCCGTGATGTCCGCGCCAGAATCAGCGTTGAAGTAGCTCCAATCCACCCCGCGAACAGCCGAATCGTCCGTGTTTCGCAGCAGCATGTTGTAGCCGTTCGGGTTTCCGCCCCAGCGCCAGTCGAGGTAGAAATCGGCGTCGAAACCGGCCGCCATCGATTGTGCCGGGCGGCCCCACTCGGACACCCACGCGGCGTTCGGGAACTCGGGGCGGATCTGGTCGAACATGTAGTTCCATGTTTGGATCGTTGCCGGCTTGCCTTCGTCGTCGTGTTTGACCAGCGAATCGGCCATGTCGACGCGGAAGCCGTCCGCTCCGCGCGAGAGCCAAAATCGCATGATCTCGACCATCGCGTCCGCCGTCGCGCGGGCCTCTTCGCCCAGCGCTGGCTTCTGCCACGGCAGTTTCGGGTGCGCGAAGCCATAGTTGAGTGCGGGCTGGGACTTGAAGAAGTTGAGGATGTAGGTGGCCTCGCGTTCGGCTTCACCTGCAATGAAAGGGAGCCCGTCGGCGTTGTCGAGCCAGGTGCTCGTCCAGATGTAACGGTCGGAAAACTCGCCTCGCTCGGGGCGCTTGGAGGCAGTGAACCACTCGTGTTCTTCGGAGGTGTGGCCGGGCACGAGATCGAGGATCACGTGCATTCCGCGGGCGTGGGCGGCGTCGAACAGGGCAATGAGATCGTCGTTCGTTCCGTAGCGCGGCGCGACTTTGCGGTAGTCGCGCACGTCGTAACCGGCGTCTTTAAAGGGGGAATCGAAGCAGGGGTTGATCCACAGCGCGTTCGCTCCGAGGGAGCGGATGTAGTCCAGGCGCGAGATGAGGCCGGGCAGATCGCCGATCCCGTCGCCATTCGAGTCTTGGAACGACTGCGGGTAGACCTCGTAGAACACGGCTGTGTCCATCCAGGCGGGGGTGGGGTAGTTTTGCGCCATTTTTCCTCCGTTGGGTTTGCGTACGGGGTCAAGGATACGTGCCCGACGGCTGGGTCGTGGCGTTCGACGTTGGTCGGGGTGGGCTCGGCTCCAAAGAGTGTGTGTTCGTGTTGGTGCAGGTGCGTTCAGGTGGAAACTTTTGGGATGTTTGCGGCAAAATTTTCGGGAAAAATTTGTCCGACGTCGGGGGCGGTTTTAGGGGAAAGCGCGGGATTTCGGGAGAAAAATCGGTGGGACTTTCGGCGGGGCAAAATCGTTGCGATTTTGCAACGCGTTGCAGTGTTGAACGGATCGTTGCAGGCAGTTACACTAGAGGCAAGCGTGTGGAACGTCATAGATGCCGGCACGCAGAAACAATCGTCAAACATCAGCCCATAAGCGAAATCTCCCTCGGCGTTGAGGGGCGCGGCGGGTCCACGAAGAAAGGAAGATTGATGACGATCACTTGGAAGAAGGCCGCTGGAACGGTTGGCGCTCTCTCGTTGGCTCTAACCCTCGCGGCTTGTGGCGGCTCCACTGACAAGGGTGGCGCAGCGAAGTCCGGTGAGACCAAGGCAGTCACCCTCAAGGTGTGGTCGCCTCAGGAAGATAAGGAATGGCTCGCAGCTCAGCAGGCCGCCTTCGAGAAGGCTCACCCGGAGTACAAGATCACCTGGAAGAACGACGTCGTCTCCGAGGCTGACGCAGGCAAGACGGTCCAGCAGGATCCGGCTGCTGCTGCAGACGTCTACATGTTCGCCAACGATCAGCTCGGTACTCTGATTGACGCCGGCGCCATCGGCGAGCTCGGCGCGAACGAGGCCAAGCAGGTCACCGATCAGAACGACGAGGTCATGGTCAAGTCGGTCACCGGCACCGATGGCAAGCTCTACGGCGTTCCGTTCACCGGTAACACCTGGTTCATGTACTACAACAAGGCCAAGCTCACTGCTGACGATGTGAAGTCGTTCGATACCATGCTGGAGAAGGCAAAGGTTTCCTTCCCGCTCGACAACGCATGGTACATCCAGTCCTTCTACTCGAAGGCTGCTGATCTGAAGTTCTTTGGCGATGGCACCAAGGCAGAAGAGGGCATCAAGCTCGATCCGGCCAAGGCTGGCAAGGTCACCGCTTACCTCGCAGGCGTCGTTGCTAACCCGAACTTCGTCAACGACAAGGACGGCTCGGGCCTCGGCGCTCTCAAGGCCGGCAATGTTGACGTGGTGTTCTCGGGTACCTGGGATGCTGCCAACGTGAAGGAAGCCCTCGGCGAGAACTACGCTGCAGCTGTTCCTCCGATGATCAAGGTTGACGGCACCGACTACCAGATGGATGCGTTCGCTGGTTCGAAGGCGATCGCCTACAACCCGAAGACGAAGGACGTCAAGGCTGCTTCGCAGTTCGCGGCGTTCCTCGGTTCGAAGGATGCTCAGAAGGCTCACTACGAGATGCGTGGAATCGTCCCCACCGATAAGTCGCTCGCTGGCGACATCAAGGATGACGATCTCGCAGCCAAGGCTCAGGTGGATACGATCGCTAACGCTTCGATCCTCCAGCCGACCATCGCCGCCATGGGTGGCTGGTGGGAGCCGGCAGGTGCCCTTGGAGCTGGCCTCGTGAACAAGGAAGTGACCCCGGCCAACGCGGCTGAGAAGGTCGGTCCGTTCGTGGAGCAGATGGCCAAGGTCACCAAGTGACGGCCTGAAATCACTCGTGTGATAAATCAGTGAGTGCAGGCCACATTCTCCACGGAGGATGTGGCCTGCACCCGCGAAAAACATTCGACCCAGCGGCCCAAGTAAGGGAAGGTAGGCGAGCATGTTAGATGTAGCGCCTGAAACTAAGGATATTGTTCCGGAGGTTCAGCCCCCGGTCTCAAAACGTGAAATGAAGCTTCGCAAGAAGCTCGGTAAGGACTACGTGGGTCCGTCTCCATATCGCGTCTCAAAGGCGTTGCGCGAGGGGAGCATCTACACGAAACTTTCGGCCGTTGTTTTCGGCCTCGGAAATCTTGTCCACAAGCAGTACGTGAAGGGCATTGGGCTTCTTGCACTGGAAGTCCTTTTCATTACCTACATGATCACGAGCGGTTTCTCCTACCTGGCTGCACTGCCGGGCCTGGGCGATTCTGAGCAGAAGCGCGTGCTGGTGGATGGTTATTGGGAGTACACCGATGGTGATTCGTCGGTGCTGATCCTGCTCTACGGTGTGGCCACCGTGGTGCTGTGCTTGCTGTTCGCATACCTGTGGACGGTTTCGGTTTCCAGCGCCTACAAGGCCGAAGTTGATCAGAAGAAGTATGGGCGCTCGATGAGCGCGATGGATGATTTCCGTACCCTTCTGGATACGAAGGCGCATCAGCTACTGATGTTCCTCCCAACCCTCGGAATCTTGACCTTCACGGTGCTCCCGTTGATCTTCATGATCTCGATGGCGTTCACCAACTACGATCACAAGCACCTGGTGCTCTTTGATTGGGTTGGTCTGGATACCTTCGGCGCAGTGTTCTCTAACGCTGGCGGCGATGTGAACCTGCGGATCTTCCTATCGGTTCTTGCCTGGACCTTGGTGTGGGCGTTCTTCGCAACGTTCCTCAACTTCTTCGCCGGCCTGTTCATGGCAATGCTCATCAATCGCAAGACCACCCGCGGTAAGGGCTTCTGGCGTGCAGCGTTCTCCATGTCGATCGCAGTGCCGCAGTTCGTTTCCCTCCTCGTGATGAACACGATGTTGCAGCCGCAAGGCGCGATCAACCGACTTCTCCTCGATTGGGGCTGGATCGATCACGCATTGCCGTTCTTCACGGACGCCACATGGGCGCGAGTCACCGTGATCGTGGTGAACCTGTGGGTTGGTATCCCGTACACCATCATGCAGATCACCGGTATTCTCCAGAACATCCCGGAGGATCAGTACGAGGCTGCGAAGCTCGATGGTGCAAACTCGTGGCAGATCTTCACGAAGATCACGATGCCCTACATCATCTTCGTTCTCACCCCGTACCTGATCACCACGTTCACGGGCAACGTGAACAACTTCAACGTGATTTACCTGCTCTCTGGTGGCGCTCCGGTACCGATCGGCGATTCCGCAGGTAAGACGGACCTTCTGATTACCTGGTTGTACAAGCTCACGGTGGACAAGAACGATTACAGCCTCGGCGCCGTGATTGGTATCCTCACGTTCGTCGTGCTGGCTGTGGTCTCGCTGATCACCTACCGTAACTCGGGTTCCTACAAGAACGAGGAGGCGTTCCGCTGATGGCTACTCATCTTCAAGAAAAGGCTCCCGCTACCGATGTGAAGGTAGCAAAGGCTCCGAAGGGCGGCTACCGCCGCAAGCGGATGATCACCGATATTGCGGTGCATATCTTCCTCGCCGTGATGGCCGTGATCTGGCTCTTCCCGATCGTGTGGGTGGTGGCAGAGTCCTTCAACGCTAACCCGGCACCGTACAACGCCACGTTCTTCCCCACGAGCTACTCGCTGGCGAACTACACCGGTTTGCTCACGGAAACCGACGTGCTGAACTTCCCGCGCATGTTCATGAACACGCTGATCATCTCGATCTTCGTGTGCGTGATCTCCGTGTTCTTCGTTCTGTCCGTCGCCTACGTGATGAGCCGTCTTCGCTTCCGCCTGCGCCGCACGTTCATGAACATTGTGCTGATCCTGGGCATGTTCCCGGGCATCATGGCCGTGTCGGCGATCTACTTCATCCTCAAGGCAGTGGGCCTGACCTCTGACGGCCTCACGGTTCTCGCGCTGATCGTGGTCTACTCCGCGGGCGCAGGCGCCGGCTTCTACGTGATGAAGGGCTACATGGACACGATCCCCACCTCGCTCGATGAGGCGGCCCTCCTCGATGGTTGTACTCGTACGCAGGTGTTCTTCAAGATCATCATCCCGATCGCGAAGCCGATGATCGTCTACCAGGCGATCGTGAGCTTCCTGGGCCCGTGGCTGGACTTCGTCATGGCGCGCGTGATCGCCCGTACCCAGACCAACTACACGGTTGCTCTCGGTCTGTGGCAGATGCTTCAGAAGGAATACATCCAGGATTGGTACGCTCGATTCGCTGCCGGCGCTGTGCTGGTGTCGATCCCGATCGCAATCCTGTTCATCCTGATGCAGCGCTTCTACCAGGAGTCGATGGGCGGCTCCGTCAAGGGCTGATCCTCACACATGTGTGAATGCCGCTGGGTATAACCTCGGGGCGGGGAGCACTTTCAAGTGCTCCCCGCCCCGCTG
The DNA here is from genome assembly GCF_029632765.1 of Arcanobacterium wilhelmae. Lineage (NCBI taxonomy): Bacteria > Bacillati > Actinomycetota > Actinomycetes > Actinomycetales > Actinomycetaceae > Arcanobacterium > Arcanobacterium wilhelmae. The sequence goes on along the minus strand of NZ_CP121247.1, from coordinate 1,541,876 downwards.
TATGCATGGGCGATGAATGTGCGTGTGGGGTGAGCTGGTGAGACATTGATGGCATGCCGGCTGCGCGGGGATGTGCGTGACCAGGTGAGGCACTGGGAGTGCAACGGATAAGATGGTGTGCGGCCAAAAGGAAAGGGAGATTATGGCTCTGATTAAAGACGATTCGGTTCGATCCGGCGAGATCCCGAAGCGCCCGAAGGGGCTTTCCACATTCAAGCTCAAAGTGATTGGCGCGTTCTTCATGACGCTCTCTGCGGCGATGGGCACCTTCGCCGCGTCGATGTTCAATCAGGACAAGCTCGGCGGCCTCACTGGCCTCGTGCTGTTTGAGATCGTCTCGTGGGTGGGTATCCCGATCTACGCATGGCTACTGTATGAAGGCTTCAATCGTACCCGTTCCATCGCTGGCTACGCGGGCCGTCTCTTGCTCATCGCGCTGATCACGGAGGTTCCCTATGATCTTTCGACCTCCGGTAAAGCGTTCGATATGAGCAGCCAGAATCCGATCTGGGGGCTTCTGATCGGCCTGGTGGTGATGGTGATGATTCGATGGGCGAAAGGCCGCGGAGCGGCCGGCTACGCCATCCTCGCGGCGGTGATCGTCTCCGCGGTGCTGTGGGATCTCCTGCTTCGTATCGGCACCCGCCAGGTCATCATGAACATCGGAATCGTCACGCTCGGTTTCCTGCTGATCTTCACTTTCTTGAAGCGGTTCGAGAACACGATGATGATGAGTGCGGGCTTCTTCGGCGCTGTTTCCGGAATCGCACCGGGTATCGGTGTGGCATTCTTGCACTACCGCCACGGCGAACTCGGATACCTGCACACGTGGACCCGCTGGGTGTTCTACGCCTATTACCCAGTGATTTGCTTGGTGTTGTGGCTCGCGTTCGGACGCTAACGAAGTGTGGCCCCGAGGATTCCTCCTCGGGGCCACACTTCGTTAGCGTGATCTAATTACTTCTCCGGCGCCAGAATCACCACGCCGTATGGCGGAACCTGCAGACGCGCCGAGAACGGACGACCATCCCACGGCACTGGCTCGGATTCAACAGCCCCGAAGTTGCCAACGCCGCTTCCGCCGAATTCCACAGCATCCGTGTTAGCGATCTCCTTCCACGTGCCGAGCTCCGGCAGACCCACACGGTAATCCGTGTGCGGGGTGCCAGCGAAGTTACATACCACGGCTACCACATCCGAGCCGTCCTTCGAGCGGCGCAGGTAGGACAGCACGTTGTGATCGCTATCGCCACCATTGATCCACTCGAAGCCGTGAGGCGTGAAATCGTCGTCGTACAGGGCGGGGTGGGCCTCCTGGACCTCATTGAGCTGCTTGAGGGCGCTCATCACGCCGTCGTGGCCCTTATCGTCCGTGAGCCACCACTCAAGGCCAGTCGATTCGTCCCACTCGTGGATCTGGCCGAACTCCTGGCCCATGAACAGCAGCTGCTTGCCCGGGTGGGTCCACATGTAGCCGAACAGCAGGCGGATGCCGGCGAGCTTCTGCCAATGATCGCCAGGCATCTTCGTGTAGAGCGAGCCCTTGCCGTGCACAACCTCATCGTGCGAGATCGGCAGAACGAACTGCTCTGAGAATGCGTAGACCAGCGAGAACGTGAGCTCGTTGTGGTGCCAGCGGCGGTTGATCGGCTCCTCTGCCAGGTAGCGCAGGGTGTCGTTCATCCAGCCCATGTTCCACTTCAAGCCGAAGCCGAGGCCGCCGGTTTCTGTCATCGCCGTGACCCCACCCCACGAGGTGGATTCCTCGGCGATCATCATGATGCCCGGGCAGTTGCGGTAGGCGGTGGCGTTCGCTTCCTGGATGAAGGAGATCGCCTCCAGGTTCTCGCGCCCGCCGTACTGGTTCGGCTCCCACTGGCCATCCTCGCGCGAGTAATCGAGGTAGAGCATCGAGGCCACCGCATCCACGCGGATGCCATCGAGGTGGAACTCTTCCAGCCAGTACAAGGCGTTCGCTACGAGGAAGTTACGCACCTCGCGCCTTCCGAAGTTGAACACGTACGTGCCCCAATCCGGGTGCTCGCCACGAAGCGGGTTCGGATCCTCATACAGTGGGGTGCCGTCGAAACGAGCCAGTGCCCACTCGTCCTTCGGGAAGTGGGCCGGCACCCAATCCATGATTACGCCAATGCCAGCCTTGTGGAGCTCGTTGATGAGGTAGCGCAGTCCGTCTGGATCACCGAAGCGAGCCGACGGAGCGTAGTAGCCGGTGACCTGGTAACCCCACGACGGGCCGTACGGGTGCTCGGCGAGCGGCATGAACTCCACGTGCGTGAAGCCCATGTACTTCACGTGCCCGATGAGCTGTTCGGCCATCTCCTTGTAATCGAGGCCTGGACGCCAGGACGCTACATGCATCTCGTAGATCGACACGCGCCCAGCATGCGGATCCGTTTCTGCGCGCTGATCGAGCCACTCCTCGTCGCTCCACTCGAAGTGGGTAGAGGTGATGATCGAGGCGGTGGACGGCGGGATCTCCGTGCGGCGGGCCATTGGATCAGCCTTCTGGTGCCACGAGCCGTCCTGGTACTGGATCTCGTACTTGTAGCGGGCGCCTTCCTTCGCGCCAGGAACGAACAGTTCCCACACGCCGGACGAGCCGAGCGAGCGCATCGATCCGCGGTTGCCTGTCCACGCGTTGAAATCACCAATGACGCGAACAGCCTTCGCGCTCGGCGCCCATACGGCGAACGTTGCGCCCTCAACGGAACCGAGAGAGGATTCGTAGCTGACCAGGTGTGAGCCGAGCACCTTCCACAGTTCCTCGTGGCGGCCCTCCGAGAACAGGTAAATGTCCATCTCACCGAGCGAGGGAAGGAAACGGTAACCATCATCCGTCACAGTTTCGAGATCACCGTACATTGCGCGGACCTTGTAATCGGGCACTTCATCGGTCTCGATGACAACGAACCAGATGCCGTTGAACTCGTGCGTGGCCTCGTACTCGTGATCTGCAGTGAGAATGGTGACTGAATCGGCAAGCTGGCGCAGAACGCGAATTGTGAGTTTGCCATCTTCCACGTGGGGGCCGAGCACATCGTGCGGCGCATAGTAGAAACCATTGGACACGGCGTCGAGAACGTCGTACGAGATATCAATCGGTTGGACCATGATTCACTCTTTCGTCCCCACTACCTTGTGGGGCTGTTGCGTTTTTACTTAACACTATTGTGCCTGAGATTGGGCCGAGGTGCCTAGGCAGAACGTTTCCTTACGCAGGCGAATATTTACGTTTTTGGAAAGCCCAGCATAGCGGGCAAAGTCGCCGCCGATCTGGGTAGTTGTTCCCGTTACGGCTTCGTCAAGAGTGCGTCCACTCCTGCGAGCGGAATGTGGATCCAATCGGGGCGCGAGGCCGCCTCGTAGCTTACTTCGTAGAGGGCTTTGTCGAGTTCAAGGGCATCCAGGAGCGCCTGGTTCTCGATCGGGCCGTATCCCTCAAGGAACGCGGCGCGTGCCTGCGTAGCCCACTTGCGCCCGACGCCGGTTGCTCCGGCCGCGTAGTCGAAGGAGCGTAGCATTCCAGCGACATCGCGCAGCGGCACATCTGGCTGTTGGCGCAGTTCGAGCGGGCGCAGCGGTTCTCCTTCGAAATCGAGTGCGACCCAGCCCCGTTCGGGGGAGCGCAGGACTTGGCCGAGGTGGAGATCGCCGTGGATTCGCGTCAGTTCGGGCCACGGAGAGTCCACTGCAGCGTCGAATACAGTGCTGATCGCGGGGAGTTTCTCTGCCAGCTCAGGAGCATCTAGGATCGCCTGCTGAGCCCGTTCTTGCCAGATCGTGCGCATGCGGCGTTTGAGTTCCTCGGTGGGGGTAATGGTGGGGAAGGCGCCCGCAAGATCCCGGTGGATTTCGCGGGTCATTGCTCCCAGCTCCACGATCTGTTGCGGGTCCGCCAAGGTGGGCGACGCCGCCGCTTGCGCGGTGAGGACCTGCCACGCATCGACGGAACCAGCCAAAAACTCGACCGCGACGGCGAGATCGATATGTCCATCGGCGTCGGAGGAGAGGGAACCGTACTGGCGCGGGATCGCCGTTGTGCCACACTTTTCGAGCCCCTCCATAAGTTCGACGTCGGGGTTACGGCCGGCGCTGACTACCCGGAATATCTTGATGATGATCCCGGCGCCTTCTGCTCCTCCCGCGCCGAAGTTGTAGATGACAGAGGTGTTCGACTGCTCGGAGGAGAGCTTGTGTGAGGAGACGACGCGGGGGAGTTCGTTGGCCGACCCGCGCAACGCTGTGGCACTGACCGTGAGAGGACCTTCCCACTCGAGCCCGTCGAGGAGGGCCTCGTAGATCGCGGCGGTACCTGCTGGATGCTCGGTGGCGTCGAATGCGCTGAGATTGCCGGTGGGCCCAATATATCCGGGAAGTTCATGATCGGAGGGCATCGCGGGGCCGAGGTAGATCGGCACCTGATAGATCCGCCCTTCACTGCGTATGAGCTGGAGCACCATAGCCGAACTCGAATTCCCTGTGCGTGCCCACGGACCGAACTCGATCTTCGGCTCATGGCCGCGATACCAGCGCGCCGTGCGCATCATCTCCTCAAGAGCCGTGGCATCCTGCCAGGGCTGCGATCCTGCGTTGAACTCCATTGTTCCTCCTCACGTCGACGTTTGATGTGTGTGCTGGCCCTGCCCAGGCAGGGCCAGCACAATGAGCGGGCCGCGCCCGCCTGCCGTTTTATTCTAAGAGCTCACCGGTTGCGGCGTCGAAGGCCTGCCCGACGCCGGGGTTATCGAGGTCTGCCTCTTCCGGCGCGATCGGTGCCTGTTTCGCGGCAGGGTTTGTGAGCTCGAGCCAGAAGAAATCGCGCGCCGAGAGAGTGAGTGTGATCTCGCCAGAATCGGCGATGGACGGGAACTCGCCTCCACCAAAAGCGTCCCAGCTTTGCCATCCTTCGTATCCGGGCACGCTCACTGTGACCGAACGCGGAGTGGACGCCAGGTTCATCACACACAGCACCACCTGCTCGTCGTTCGAGCGGAGGAAGGCGAGCACGGATTCGTTGGACGAATCGAGCATGGTGAAATCGCCGCGCCCGAGAACGGGGTAGCGATCACGCACGGCCAAAACGTCGTGGTTCCAATGCAACAGCGAGTTCGGTTGCGCTACCTGTGCTTCGACGTTGATCGCCTGATAGTGGTACACAAGCGACTGGATCGTTGGCAGGTAGAGCTTGCCCGGATCTGCATCTGAGAAGCCCGCGTTGCGATCGGGGCTCCACTGCATTGGCGTGCGCACCGAATCGCGATCGGGGAGCCAGATGTTATCGCCCATGCCGATCTCGTCGCCGTAATACAGATACGGGCTACCGGGGAGGGAAAGTAGCAGAGCGTTCGCTAGCTCGATCTGTGGGCGCGAATTCTCGAGCAGAGGAGCGAGGCGGCGCCGGATCCCGACGTTTGCCCGCATCCGCGGATCCGAGGCATACCAGTCGTACATGGCCACGCGCTCGTCGTTCGTCACCATTTCGAGCGTGAGTTCGTCGTGGTTGCGCAAGAACGTGCCCCACTGGCCGCCCGCAGGCGGCTGCGGAGTATCGCGCAAAATATCGCGGATGGCGGCTGCACGCTCATCGCGGAGCGCATAGTAGATGCGCGGCATCACGGGGAAGTGGAAGCACATGTGGCACTCGGGGCGCTCGTCGGTGCCGAAGTACTCCACCACGTCCGCCGGCCACTGGTTTGCCTCGGCCAGCAGGATCGTGCCGGGGAATTCTTCATCCACCATCGCGCGCAGATCCGCAAGGAACTCGTGCGTGCGGGGAAGGTTTTCGCAGTTCGTGCCTTCCTCTTCGAACAGGTAGGGCACGGCGTCGAGTCGGAAGCCATCGAGTCCCATGCGTGCCCAGAAGCGGACCATGTCGAACATGGCTTCGCGTACTTTCGGATTCTCGTAGTTAAGATCCGGCTGGTGGGAGAAGAAACGGTGCCAGTAGTACTGCCCGCGCACCGAATCGTACGTCCAGTTTGAGGTTTCCGTATCCACAAAGATGATCCGCGCATCGGCGTACTTTTCGTCCGTATCCGACCATACGTAGAAATCGCCGTACGGTCCGTGAGGATCACGGCGCGAAGCTTGGAACCACGGGTGAGCATCGGAGGTATGGTTCATCACCAGGTCGATAATCACGCGGATTCCGCGCTTGTGGGCGGCCTCAACGAGCGCCTGGAAATCCTCGATGGATCCGTAGATCGGATCGACGTTTTCGTAGTCCGAGATGTCGTATCCGCCGTCGCGAAGAGGCGACGGGTAGAACGGCGGGATCCAGATGCAATCCACGCCGAGCCACTCAAGGTAGTCGAGATGCGAGGTGAGCCCGGCGAGATCGCCGACGCCGGATCCCGTGGTGTCGCCGAACGCCCGCAGTAACACCTCGTAGAAGACGGCGCTGCGGTACCATTCCGGATCGTCGCTCAGTCCGTTGCGTTCGGCTGAGGGGAACGTAATTTTCGAAGTCACTTAATCACCTTCACAGACAGGATGTGGGCGGGACGGTTGGACGGATCGAGACGGACGAACGGGTGGCTGTTCCAGTGGTAGGTTTCGCCAGTGAGCTCATCAGTGACCTCGAGCACCGGCTCGTCGCCGTTTGCCCGGGCGCCGAACAGGCTCAGATCCAGGTAGAGTTCCGCGTTGCGTGCCGTGTACGCATCGAGGTTCACCACGACGATCACGGCGTCCGCAACCTCGTTCGGATCCTCCGCGACGACGGTGGGCCAGGGAGCGCCCGTCGTTGTCGTTTGCGCCGGTGCAACGTGCGCACGAGAATCGGCAACCTCGCTACGTCGTGCGATCTTCGTAAACGACAGGATTTTCTCATCCGTTGAGCCGTTGATATGTACGTTGCGTAGGCGTTGCAAAGCCACGTGGCGTGAGCGAATCTCGTTCAGGCGCGTGAGCAACCCTTCCACTCCGTTGCGGCGCACGGCCTCAAAATCGCGGGGCTTGTATTCGTACTTTTCGTTGTCGTTCTGCTCCTCGAAGCCTGGGCGTGGCTCACGCTCCACCAGCTCGTAGCCCGAGTAGATACCCCACGTGGGCGAGCCGGTAGCTGCGAGGATCGCGCGGATCATGAACGCGTTGCGCCCACCGTTTTGCATGTAGGGCGTGAGGATATCGTGAGTCGTTGGCCAGAACGCCGGGCGCAGACGCGAATCGGACTCGTAGGCGAGCTCGCGCAGGTAATCCTCGATCTCGCCGCGTTCGTTGCGCCACGCGAAATACGTGTAGGACTGGTGAAAGCCAATCGCGCCAAGCGTTTGCATCATCGGCGGCTGAGTGAACGCCTCCGCCAGGAAGATCACCTCCGGGTGGCGCTCGCGGAACTCAGCCAGCAGGCGCTGCCAGAACGCCACAGGCTTGGTGTGCGGGTTATCAACGCGGAAGATCGTGACCCCGTGGGCCACCCACAGCTCCAGAATCCGCACGATCTCGGCGTAAATACCCTCCGGATCGTTATCAAAGTTCAGCGGGTAAATATCTTGATATTTCTTTGGCGGGTTCTCCGCATAGGCGATCGTGCCGTCTGCCCGCGTGGTGAACCACTCGGGATGCTCCACAACCCACGGGTGATCGGGCGAGCACTGGAGCGCGAAATCCATCGCAACCTCCATGCCGAGCTCGCGTGCGCGCCCAACGAACGCATCGAAATCTCCGAACGTTCCGAGCACGGGATCGATCGCATCGTGCCCGCCATCGGGTGAGCCGATCGCGTACGGGCTGCCAGGATCGCCCGGCATCGCCGTGAGCGTGTTGTTCTTCCCCTTGCGGGCGGTGGTGCCGATCGGATGGATCGGGGTGAGGTAGACGACGTCGAACCCCATGCCAGCGATTCGATCCAGGCCCTCGGCCGCCGTGCGCAACGTGCCCGACACCCACGAGCCGTCCGGTGCCTGATAAGCGCCGATCGAGCGCGGGAAGATCTCGTACCACGAGCCCACGAGCGCGCGCTCGCGATCCACCGCCACCGGGAACGACGCCGAATGCGATTCGAGATCCCGCAGCGGGTACTTCTCCAGCGCGGCCAGCACCGACGGGTTCGTGGCGCTCGCGTAGCGTTCGCGCGCGGTGGCCTGCGTATTCATCGTTGCGGCCCCGGCCGCAAGGAACGTTTCGTGCTCGCCCGACGACGCCGGTGCGCCCTTCGCGGCACGCGCCAGGAGCGCCTGCCCCTCGAGGAATACGAGCTCGATATCTTGGCCGGCGGCGAGCTTGATCTCAGCATTGTGGCGCCACGTGGCCCACGGATCCGACCAAGCCGAAATATAGAACGTCCAGCGGCCAGGCGCCGTAGGCGTGAGCCACGCTTCGTGACGCCGAAGACCAGGCGCAATATCCACCATCGGCACCCTCTGGGCAACATGACCCTGCGGATCCACGAGCACCGCCTCGGCCGCGAACAGATCGTGGCCCTCGCGGAAAATCGTGGCACGTACCGGGAACGCCTCGTGCTCCGTGCCCTTCACCGCCCAGGCACCATCCGCCAGTTTGGGCGAGATATCAACAATCGGGATGCGCCCCACCGGCGCGAACGGGGCAGGCTGTGGCACACCAAACGGGTTGCCAGCTGGCGCGGACGAACCCAACACCGACGCCGGCACAGCACCCGAGGGGGCCGACGGGGACGTGTGAGAAACCGGCCCCTTCACCGGTGTGGCTGCGTGCTTCGCCTTCGAACGCGGCTCGCCACCAGGCGTAGTGGCCGGCTCTGGCGTATGCGCGAGAGGATCTGACGGGACTTCGGAAGAAAGGGGACGGGACATTTCGGGCGCTCCTTGCGGCTCCGGCGTCGTTGCCGAATGCTTGCTCTTACGATGAAAAATGCTCACGTCACAAGTCTAGCCGGGGGTAGGACAAAAAATGGCGATCACTTCACCGCATGCGAAACTCGCCGTTAACGTTTGCCCTCGCCCGCCCCACCGTTTGCCATGGATACCGTGATCCCTCGCCATGGCATCGAATTGACCGCCCGGGAATGAAAATGACGGGCGGTGGGGAAGAACTCCCCACCGCCCGTCAACGCCAATCAGCGCGGCAATCAGATCGCCTGCGGCTCCAGCTTCCACACCTCGCGGGCGTAATCACGGATCGTACGATCCGAGGAGAAGCGGCCCGAGGCGCAAATGTTGATCCACGCCATCTTCGCCCACGCACGGCGGTCAGCGTAATAATCCGCGGCCATACGATCCTTCGCCTCGCGGTAGGAGGCGAAATCGCCGATCACGTAGTACATGTCCGGGCCATCCCAGCCGTTACCCTCGTAGAGCGACTTGTGGATCGCCGCGAACTGGCCCGTGCCGCCGTCGTCGAGCGTGCCATCCACCAGAGCCGACAGCACACGCTGCAGACCCGGGGTAGCGGCCGCAACCTCGGCCGGGTTGTAGTTCGCCTTCAGCTGGGGCAGCTCCTCCTCCAGAGCGCCGAAAATGTAGGCGTTCTCGTGGCCAACCGCGTCCACGATCTCCACGTTCGCGCCGTCCATCGTGCCCAGCGTCAAAGCGCCGTTCATCATGAACTTCATGTTCGAGGTACCCGAGGCTTCCTTACCAGCCATCGAGATCTGCTCCGAGACATCCGACGCCGGAATAATGTGCTCAGCAGGCGAAACGTTGTAGTTCTCCACGAACACAACCTTCAGACGGCCGGCCACGTCCGCATCATCGTTGACCATATCCGCGATCATGTTGATCAGCTTGATGATCGCCTTCGCCATCACGTAACCCGGGGCAGCCTTCGCGCCGAAAATGAACACGCGCGGCGGCACCTCGACGCTCGGATTGTCCTTGATCTTGAAGTACAGATCCAGGATGTACAGCGCGTTCATCAGCTGGCGCTTGTACTCGTGCAGGCGCTTGATCTGCGTATCGTAGATCGCCTCCGGGTTAATCTCAATGCCCTGGCGGTTCTTGATCCACGCCGCGAAATCAACCTTATTCGCGTGCTTGATCTCGTTGACTCGATCGAGCACCGAGGCGTCGTCCGCGTACTTCGCCAGGTCCGCGAGCTTATCAAGATCCTTCACCCACGCCTCGGAACCCGAAAGCTCGGTCAGCAGCGCAGAAAGACGGGTGTTGCACTGGTGGAGCCAACGACGCGGCGTCACGCCGTTCGTCTTGTTGTTGAACTTCTCCGGCCAAATATCGTGCCAATCGTGGAGCGTATCGCGCTTGATGATCTCGGTGTGGATCGCGGCCACGCCGTTGATCGAGAACGACGCGTAGCAAGCGATCCACGCCATCTTCACGCGGCCATCGCTCACCGGCGCCATGTAATCGATCTTGCCCTGATCGTAACCGGCCTCGGCCAGCTCCATGCGGAAGCGGCGATCGATCTCGTTGACGATCTCCAGGATACGGCCAAAGAGCTGTGCAAAGATCGAAACTTCCCAGGTCTCGAGTGCTTCTGCGAGAACCGTGTGGTTTGTGTAAGCGAAGGTGTGGGAAACAATATCCCACGCCTTCTCCCAGGTGTAGCCGTGCTCGTCGAGCAGAATACGCATGAGCTCCGGAATCGAAATCACCGGGTGCGTATCGTTGAGCTGAATCGAGTTGTGCTCGCCGAAACCATCGAGCGTACCGTACTGCTTGAGTTCGTTCTCCACGATCGCCTGAAGCGAGGCGGACACGAAGAAGTACTGCTGGCGCACGCGCAGAACCTTGCCCTCATACGACGAATCGTTCGGGTAGAGCACGCGCGAAATATCCGACACCTTCTCGCGCTCCACGATAGCGCCGGTGAAATCCTGGGCGTTAAACGCGTTGTAATCGAACTCGTCGATCGGCTCGGCCTTCCACAGGCGTAGCGTGCCCACGTTCTTCGTGCCGAAACCGGTGATCGGCATATCGTAAGGAAGTGCGCGCACCTCGAGATCGTCGAACTTCACGCGGCGCTGGGCCTCCTCGCGGCGGATGACGAACGGGTAGCCCTCCTCCATCCACGAATCCGGCTCTTCCTCCTGGAAGCCGTTCTCGAAGTACTGCTTAAACAGGCCGTAACGGTAGAGAATGCCGTAGCCGCGCACCGGGAAATCTTGCGTGATGGACGAATCCAGGAAGCACGCGGCGAGGCGGCCGAGACCGCCGTTGCCCAGAGCTGCATCGTGCTCTTCTTCAAGAACATCCGACAGGTTCTGACCCAGATCGGCGAGCGCCTTCTCCGCGTCCTTCACGAGACCGAGGTTGGAGAGGTTGTTGTAGAGTGCTCGGCCCATGAGGAACTCTGCCGAGAAGTAGTGTTGCATGCGGGAAGCGTTGTAGCGCTCTTCCGTGGCCTGCCAGTTATCCGCCAGCGCCGCGACAACTGTGGACGCGAGAGCCTGCCAGTACTCCATTGAGGTGCCGGACATCGGATTGCGGCCTGAGACCGCACGCACCTGCGTGCCGATCAGGTTGGAATCGAACATGTTGCTCCTTTTCAAAGGGGTGTCGGAAATATTTTTCCGCGTTTACCACGCTCCACAATACCCGTCCGTTTGGGGGAATTGCACCCATAAGGGATGAAAAGGCAAAGCGAGCCGTGAAAAATTTTGCAGGGCGCATGGGTTTGAGCCGGTTGCGTGGGTGGAAAGTCCCGCGCCGACGTCGGTGCGCGAATTGCACCGCCAGCAGACCTCCCGACGTCGGTGCGCAAGTTGCGCCGTCAGAGCCGCCCATCTGCCGGCGTCGTCGTACACTCATGCGCCGCGCCGCTCGCCTTGCTACAGTGAAACCCAGCGGCCGCGGAACCTCGCCCGTCCTCTTTCCGGGCCGCCCAGCGCGAGGAATCGTTGCCGTGAAAACCCAGAGGGCGGAATATTTTCGACCTAGGGGATCGCAATGAAAACTTCTGCCCTGCGCACTTTTGCCGCGCTCACGCTGTCCGCGCTCGCTCTGGCCGCATGCTCGGCCCCGTCGTCGGCTCCCTCCTCCGGCGCCTCTGGCGCTCCCGCCTCCACCTCCCAGGACCTACGCAAAGTGAACTTCATGCTCTCGTGGGTACCCGACACGAACCACATCGGCGTCTACGTGGCCCGCAACAAAGGCTTCTACGCAGAAGAAGGCCTCGACGTGGGCATCCTCGCCGTCGCCCAGGCCGGCGCAGAGCAGGCCGTCAACAACGGTCTGGCCGATTTCGCTCTGTCCAACATGTCCAATATCGGCTCGCTTTCCCTCCAAGACGTACACCTGACGCAAGTGTTGCAAGTCCAGCAGCGCCCGAGCGCGATCTGGTGCTCGCTCGCGTCGAATGCGGCCATCACGCGCCCGAAGGATCTCGACGGCAAGGTTTTCGCCACGTTCGGCGCGAATGAAGATTCCGCGATCGTCAAGCGCATGATCCAAGGCGACGGCGGGCGCGGCGAATTCGATTCGGTGACCGTGGGCACCTCCACGTTCCACGTGCTCCAGGCCGGCAAGGCCGATTTCGGCGGCTTCTACTCCACCTGGGAAGGGGTGGAAGCTCAGCTCAAGGGGCCAAAGCTCAACTGTTTCGAGGGTGAAAAGTACGGCGTTCCGGGAAACCCGAACGAGATCGGTGTGATCACGAAGGCAGATACGGCCAAGAAGGATCCCGCGTTCGTTAAGGCGTTCACGCAGGCCACCAAGCGCGGCTACGAGTACGCCTACGCCCACCCGGATGAGGCCGGAGAGATCCTCGTGGCCGAAGCGAAGAAGGACGGCATGGAGGTTGATCCGGCGCTCGCGAAAGCATCCATGAAATTCATTGTGGACGGCAAGTTCTGGGGCGATCCGGCGAAGATCGCGGACGGCTCGTTCGCGCTCGGCACCGCGGATGTCGCCGGCGCGCAGGCCTACTACGATTTCCTCGCCAAGGCGGGCGGCACCTACCAGGACGCGAAGGGCAACCCGGTGAGCACGGCCCCGAAGGCGAGCGAGTTGGCGACGGACCAGTTCCTCAAGTGAGCGACGCGCGCCCGGCCCTGTTCGTCGACGTCGACACCGGCGTCGACGACGCCCTCGCGCTCGCCTACCTCCTGGGCCAGCTGAGCGCGGGGGTGGGCGTTCCGGGCGCCGGGGCAAAGCGCACGGGCGCAGGTACCGGGCTCGGAGCCGGTGCGGGAGTTGCCGACGCCGGTGCGCCCGATTTCGCCGACCTGGCAGTGATCGCCTCCTACGGTAACGTTGCACAGACGACATCGGAGCGTAACACGTGGGCCGTGCTCGACCTCCTGGGGTGCACAGACGTTCCCGTGTTCGCGGGCGCGAGCAGCCCATCGTGGGCGAACGCGTTCATTCCCGACGCCGGGTGCGCAATATTCCACGGAGTCAACGGCTTAGGCGGTGTGGACGCGGTGCGATTCGGCGGCGCCTCGACGAACGGGATTGTTCCGGCCGCAGACCTTGAGGCGGGGGTGGCGTTGCTCGCTGCCCGGGACCCGTGCCTGTCGGTGGGCGGCTATGTGCCCGGCGATCCGCATGCGAATCCCGCGTGGGGGAGCGCTCGCGAGTTCGTGGGGACTGGCCAAGCGGCGCAACTGTTCGCCACTCGATTGGGCGAGGCAACGGCGTCGGACGGGCAGACGGGCGAGATGTCCGCGGCTGCTCACCCGGGTGTGCCGACGCCGTCGAGCTCCCGAGTCGGCGGCGTGAACGGCGAAACCGTGCCGTTGAGTGCTGGAGCTAGCGAAGTGATCCGTGCGCTCGAGCGCGGGCCGGTTCAGCTGATTACGCTCGGTCCGTTGACTACGGCGGCGCAGGTTGTGCGGCACCGGCCGGACCTACTCGAGCGGCTGTCGGTGGTGTCGATGGCGGGCGCGCTCGACGAGCCCGGGAACTGCTGGGACGGCGTGAGCGAAACGAACGTGATCCAGGATCCGCAGGCAGCGGACACGGTTTTCGCCTCGGCCGCCAATGTGACTGTTGTGGGCCTGGACGTGACCCACCGTTGCCTGCTTCCCGCGAGCGCCGTTGAATCCTGGCGTGGTACGCCGGCAGGCGACTTTTTCGCTGAGATTGCGCGCTTTTCGATCCGTGCGAACGCGGCTTCGGATCCGATTTTCGCCCGCGGGATGCCGCTCCACGACCCGCTCGCCGTGGCCTGCGCTCTTGACACCACCTACGTGCGTTGCGAGGAGCTTCCCCTTCGGGTCCAGTTGGAAACGCGCGGTGCTGCCGTACGCGGGCGGACCGTCGCGGCGGGTGCCGGCTTCCCGACGTCGGGGCGGTATGTGCATGTTGCGCTTGAGGTGGATTCGCGGCGGTTCGTGGAGGATTTATGTTCTGCCGTCGCGACGGCGGTCGGCGCCGCCTAATACTGCTCAAACGCGACGATGCGGGCGTGAGCCGCCCACCGGCGTCGGTGGGGAAGGGACGCTAGTTGTCGAAATCGTCGTCGTCGGCGGGGCCGATCAGCGCACGTTCAGTGAGGTTCACGGCGCCAACGAGCAGGGCCGTGAGCGCAATAATCACGAACGTTGCGGAGAAAATGAGTGGCGTTCGGAACGAGTTATAGGCCGCCTGGATCCAGATTCCGAGGCCGCCGCGGCCACCCAAGTATTCGGCCGTCGCCGCCGTCGCGAACACGTACGCTGAGCTGACGCGGATCCCGCCGAAGATTTGCCGCGCGGCGACACGCAGCTTGACGTGCCACAGGGTCCACGCAGGCGTGGCCCCCGAGGTCAGTGCCACGTCTGAGTAGAACTGCGGCACAGCCTCGAGGCCGCGGATCGTCTGAACAGCGATGGGGAACATCGCGAAAATAGTGACAATGGCGATTTTGCCGGAGATTTCGAACCCGAACCAGATGAGGAACAGTGGCGCGATCGAGATGAGCGGCATGGTTTGCGCTGCCGAGAGCAGGGGGAAGAGTGTGCGGCGGGCGATAGGCGAGGCGTAGAGCGTGATCCCCGTGAGTACGCCGAGAGCAATCGCGAGGAGGAAACCGGTGACGCCTTCGATTGTGGTGATCCAAGTTGCCCCGCCGAGGGTGTCCCACGTTTGGACGGTGGCGAGCGCGATGTCGCTCGGCGCAGACACAAGCGCGATCGGGCCGCCGAATACGCGCACCCACAGTTCCCACGCAACGAGGAGTGCACCGACGAGCGCGACCGTGGGCGCGTAGCGCGTGAGAAAACGGATCATGACATCACCTTAATGAAGGACACGGGGAAGGTGAGGAGCCCCGGCGTCGCTAATCGAATGTGTGTGGACCTGCAGGAAACGGGGAGGGGAGAGCGCAGATATGCGATCTCCCCTCCCGGTGTGTTAGTAGCTCATTCCGAGAGCCTCGTGGACTTCTGTGAGCGTGGCGGCCGCCTGCTCGCGTGCCCGCTCCACGCCCCGCTGAAGGACGGACTCGAGGAACGCCGGATCGGCCTCCAGCTCTGCGCGGCGCGCACGAACGGGGGCGAGGTGCTCGTTGAGCGCCTCGGTGACGTAGTTCTTGAGCGTTCCGCCGCCACCATTGCCGATCTCCTCGGCGATTTCGCGCGGATCGCGGCCGGTTGCGAGGCCGGCGATGAGGAGTAAGTTGGACACCTCAGGGCGGCCAACCGGATCCCACGTGATGAAGCGATCAGAATCGGTCACAGCCTTCTTCACGAGCTTGGCAGTTTCGTCCTCGCTCATGCGAAGCTCGATCGTGTTGTGGCGCGACTTGCTCATTTTCTGGCCGTCCAGACCCAGCACGGACTCAGCCTCGGACAAGAGCCCCTGCGGGCGTGGGAAGACGCGCTTTGCGCCCTTCTTGCCATAACGACGATCGAAACGATCGGCGATCACGCGCGCTTGCTCGAGGTGCGGAAGCTGATCCTTGCCCACCGGCACGAGGTTCGCCTTGGCGAAAAGAATATCCGCAGCCTGGTGCACCGGGTAGGTGAGGAGAAGGCCGGACATCGGGCGGCCATCGGTGGCCTCGAGCTCTGCCTTCACTGTGGGGTTACGGCGCAACTCCGCATCCGTGACGATTGAGAGGAACGGGAGCATGAGCTCGTTGAGCTCGGGCACCTGCGAATGGGCGAAGATCGTGGTCTCTTCCGGATCCATGCCGACCGCAAGGTAATCCGTCAGGAGCGAGTACACGCGCTCACGCATCGGGCCCACCGAATCGCGATCCGTGATCACCTGGTAATCCGCAATCAGGAGCCAGGTTTCCACGCCGCGCTGCTGGAGGCTCACCCAGTTCTTCAGGGCGCCGAAATAGTGGCCGATGTGGAGGTGGCCGGTGGGACGCGCGCCGGTGAGCACGCGGAACTGGCTCGGATCGTCGTCGATCGCTGCCTGGATCTTGTTCGACACTGCGCGGGCATGCTCAAGCGACGCATCCGATGTTGCGTTCTCGAGGGCCTCTTCAGCGTGAGATTCGCTCATGATTTCCTTCCCTTGGGTTACGCCGGGTTCGCCAGATACAACTGGATCGAGGTTGGCGCAACGAGTGTTTCATCTCCTGGTTTCAAGGCTACCCCTCGTTCGCGGGGGCGTGCCCAGGTGGAATCCCACACCAGTGTGTAGTCGGTGCCGCGCCCGGTGGGGAGCACGACCTGTTTGGATTCCGGGTTTCCGTTGAGGACAAGCAGGGCGTCGGCGTCTTTTCCGCCGCCGCTGCGAAGCATGAGGAGGGTACGAACCTCGCGGTTGTACCACTTGTGGTCGGTCAGTTCGTCTCCGTGGCGGTCGTACCAGACGACGTCGGGGAGTGAATCTCCGGCCGTTTGGGCGCCGGTGAAGAACTTCAGTGGGCGCAGTACCGAGTGATCGCGACGCAGTGAGAGAAGGTACGACACGGTTTCGACCATGTTGTTTTTCTCCTCGCTTGGGGCCCAATCGATCCACGAGATTTCATTATCTTGGCAGTAGGCGTTGTTGTTTCCGCCTTGAGAATCGAGGCGCTCATCACCAGCCCGGAGCATCGGAGTTCCCGCAGAGAAGGCCAGCATCGCCATGAGGTTGCGGATCGTTTTGCGGCGCGCGGCTTCGATTTCCGCCGACGCCGGGCCCTCGGCTCCGTGGTTCCACGAGTGGTTGTCGTTGGTGCCGTCGCGACCGTCCTCACCATTGGCCTCGTTGTGTTTGGCGTTGTAAGAGACGAGATCGTACATCGAGAAGCCGTCGTGGGCCGTGATGAAGTTGACCGAGGCGTACAGGCCGCGGCCGCCGGGGATGCGGCCGTGTGAGAACAAATCCGCGGATCCGGAGATGCGGGTTGCGAAATCGCGGGCATCGGAGCCGTAGCCCCCGCCGGCGATGGCTGCTGGTTCGGTGACCCAATACCGGCGCATCGTATCGCGGAAGCGATCGTTCCAATCGGCGGTGGGTGGCGGGAACTGACCGGTGCGCCAGCCGTCGTAGCCCAAATCCCACGGCTCGTTGATGAGCTTGACCTGCGAGAGGATCGGATCTGTTGCCATTGCCACGTAGAGCGGGTGGTTGTAGAGGAAGGCGTCGCCGTGGCGGGCACCGGTGACGGCGAGATCGAAACGGAAGCCGTCGATCCCGACCTTCTCGACCCAATAGCGCAGAGAATCGAGTGTCATGCCCACCACGTGGGTGCGGCGGAAATCGAGGGAGTTGCCGGTGCCCGTGGTGTCTTTGAGGACTCCGGGGCGCGCCGAATCGTGGCGGTAGTAGGTGGAGTTATCAAGGCCGCGCCAGGAGACGGTGGGGCCGTCGGCGCCGGCTTCGCAGGTGTGGTTGTACACCACGTCCAAGATCACTTCGATGCCTGCCTTATGCAGGAGCGAAACCATGCCTCGCACCTCTGCAAGGACGCCATCGGGGCCGAGAGCTTGGTTCCCCTTCGTCGCATACGACGGTTCGGGGGAGAAGTATGACAGCGTGGAATAGCCCCAGTAGTTTGTCAGCCCACGCTCGGTCAAGAACGGCTCGCTCATCTTTGCGTGGATGGGCAGGAGTTCGATGGCGGTGACGCCGAGGGAGCGCAGGTAGTTGATGGTGACGGGGTGGGCAACTCCCGCGTATGTTCCGCGCAGTTCCTGGGGGATGCCCTCGAGCTGCTTGGTGAGCCCGACGACGTGAGCCTCATAGATCACGGTTTGATCCCAGGGAGTGTTTGGCCGATCCGTGACCGATTCAGGCTCGTTCATCACCATGCCGATCGCGGCAACGGGTGCGGAATCTCGCTGATCTGCCACCATGCCATCGATGGGATGGAGATCGTCGTTTACTTCGTGAGAGAAGAGCGCTGGATCGAGAGTGGGCGCTTGGATAATTCCGCGCGCGTAGGGATCAAGGAGTAGCTTCGCAGGGTTGTGTTTCTGCCCGAGGTTCGGCTTCCATTTGCCCCACACGCGATATCCGTAGGCTTGGCCGGCGCGGATTCCAGGAACATGGCCGCTCCAGATCCCGTATGTTCCGCGGTGCAGGCGGAATCGACGCTCCGAGACATAGGGGGAGGTTAGATCGAGGAAACACACCTCAACACGAGTTGCCTGGCCGGCGAGGACGGCGAAATCTGCGCCGTTCTCCATTAGGCGGGCGCCCAGGTGGACAGGGCGGCCTGCAATGCGCAGGGAATACTCGGAATCACGGGCGACGAAGCGCCATGCGGAAATAGTCACGCTCTATTCTCTCAAATGTGGAGCGCCCTGCAATTCGTTACACGAAAATTGCAGGGCATTCCTCAGTGAAGTTTCACGCTTTAGCCAGGCTTCACGCCTCGGAGAGCTTTTCCTCGACCTCGGCGGCACTCGGGTTGGTCATCGTAGTGCCGTCCCAGAACTGAACGGTGGGAACCACATGGTTGCCATCGTTCACCGCGGCCACCGTTTCGGCCGCTTCGGGATGCTCCTCGATATCCACTTCCGTATACTCGATGCCCTTCGCGCCGAGCTGTTTCTTGAGGTTCTTGCAATATCCGCACCACGAGGTGGTGTACATCGTTACTTTCTCCATGCACCAAGGATACCCGATAGAAAAATCTCTCGAACATCTGTTCGCTTTTTGTGATCGTGCGTGATAAAAATGGGACTGCGCGACGGCGAAGTTTTACTTCTCATCTGCGCGGAAACTGGCGCAAATACAGGGAAAACTCACTGCCGGCGTCGTCGGGAAAAGTTTTCAACAACGTCCGCTCGTGCACTCCTCGTCCACAACTTGGCGTGGGCCGGATCAACAAACTGGGCCAAACCGTGAAAGACTTTCCACGTCGAAGGAGGAACGTGAATCCGGAAGAATTATTGGAGGCGCTCGACCCCGAGCAGCGGGAGGTTGCGCAGCATCTGCACGGCCCGCTTGCCGTGCTCGCAGGTGCGGGAACAGGGAAAACCCGTGCGATTACCTATCGAATCGCATACGGGGTGAAAACTGGCGCCTACCAGCCCACCAATGTTCTCGCTGTCACGTTTACGAATAAAGCTGCGGGGGAGATGCGCTCGCGCCTTCTCGATCTTGGGGCGGGGAATGTGCAAACCCGCACGTTCCACTCCGCGGCCTTGAGCCAGCTTCGCTACTTCTGGCCACAGGTGATCGGGGGAGTGGTGCCGGAGATCCGCGAGCACAAGGCCCCGCTGGTGGCGATGGCGGCTGAAAGGCTTGGTTTCCCTACAGATCGCGTATCGGTGAGGGATTTCGCCTCGGAGCTCGAATGGTCGAAGGTTTCCCTGATTGCGCCAGAGGATTACGCGTTGCGAGCGCTGGAAGCTCGCCGGGAGATCCCCGGCGATCTTACCGGGCAGGATATGGCGGCCTTGATTAGTGCTTATGAGGTCGTGAAAGCCGAGCGCGGCGTGATCGATTTCGAGGACACAATCCTCATCCTCATCGGCCTGATGAGCTCAAGGGAAGATGTGGCTGCACAGATTCGGCGCCAGTACAAGCATTTTGTGGTGGATGAGTACCAAGACGTCTCACCCATGCAGCACCGTTTGCTTCAGCTCTGGCTCGGGGATCGCCGCGATATTTGCGTGGTCGGCGATGTGTCGCAGACGATCTATTCGTTCACAGGTGCGAAGGCGGATTACCTGGCGAGCTTTTCGAAAGAATTCCCCAAGGCTCGCACCGTCACTCTCAATCGTGATTACCGTTCGACGGCACAGATCGTGGATCTGGCGAACGAGGTGATCGGTGAAAACCATACAGAAGGCGCAGTGTTCCTCCGCGCGATGGGTGGCACCGGGCGGCTTGTCGAGTACCGTGAATATGCCGATGATGAGGCAGAGGCCAACGAGATCGCTGGCCGGATCATTTCGTTGCACCAACAAGGCGTCGATTATTCAGACATGGCGATCCTGTACCGTACCAACTCGCAGTCTGAGCGCTTCGAAGCTGCGCTGAGTGCTGCTGGAGTTCCGGCCACTGTTCGCGGAACAACGCGGTTTTTTCAGCGTCGGGAAGTGCTCGAGGCGATGGTTGTGCTCCGTTCAATTGCTCGCGGTGAAGCCAGTGGAGGGCATAGTGGAATGGAGCTGCCCGAGCTCGTGAAAGGCGCGCTGAATCAGATGGGGTGGCGCAAGGAGCCTCCTGCGGCCCATGGGGCGGCGCGTGAGCGCTGGGATTCCCTCGAGTCGCTGCGCTTGCTTGGCGAGGACATGTGGGAAAAGCGGCAGGCAACCATCGCCCAATTTGTCGAGGAACTCGAAGAACGCAAGGCGGCCTCGAATGAGCCCACCCAGGAGGCGGTCACACTCTCGTCGTTGCACGCTTCGAAGGGTCTGGAGTGGAAGGTTGTGTTCCTCGCAGGCATGAGTGAAGGGCTGATGCCCATTTCGCACGCGCAAGGTGATGAGGGGGTCGCCGAGGAGCGTCGCCTCCTGTATGTGGGAATTACTCGAGCGAAGGAGGAGCTGATGATCTCCTACGCGCTCGGCAATGGAAACCGTGCCAATCGCAAGGTTTCGCGTTTCCTCGTACCGTTTTGGCCAAAACCTGAATCAAAATCCTCCGCCTCGCGCAAGCGCGTGGCGAAAGCGAAAGCGGATTTCGCGAACGCCGCCCCTGAGGATCGGGCGCTCTTTGAGGAGCTTCGTGAATGGCGCGCCACCGCCGCCACGGAAGCGCAACGTCCCCCGTACGTGATCTTTCACGACACCACCCTCCGCGACATTGCGATCATCAAACCCCGCACACTCACCGAGCTCGGGGCAGTGAAAGGGATTGGAAGTACCAAGCTCATGCGATATGGAGAGGAAGTACTGGCTGTCATTGCCGCGTTCATGAAGTGGTGATCGAGGGCCTCCATAATAGTCTGCTCGCCCGCGTTGGTGGTTGCCTTGCAGTGGCGCCGCCAGGTTGTCGACGAGCTGCTCGCCGGTGTGGGTTAGTTGAGATGGTTATGGCGTGCGGGGGTGTTGCTCGCCTACGCCACGCAGCACCCGCATTCGGGGTGTGGAGGGAGATCAATGAGCGCTGGTGCCGCGTTTGTGGGCGGCACATTCCATGCAGCGTGTTGGAGCAGAATCTCCTCACGGTCTAAAAATGCGAGGATATCGCGGGTGGCGAGCGTCGCTCCCAGCCCGCATGCGGCCGAATGTGGCGGCGCCGGCATCGCTCGCACGGCCTGCGGGCCGAGCCTGCTCCACGAAGGATCGGCGTCGAGACGTTGAAGGTAGAGGCACTGCGCGCACGTGCCCTGGTTGGGGAGTGCGAACGGCCCAACCAGTAGATCGTATTCCTCAGCGCACCCGTGGAACACAGGCACGCCCTGGCTCAAAACGGCGCGTGAGACGAACGGGTCGAGCGCATGATAGCCGGTCAGGAGCAGCACATCAGGGCGGCTGGCTTTCGCGGGATGTGGCTGATTGTCCGCAACCGGCAGTGGCTTCGTGCGATCGGTGGATAGGATTTCGCCACTGGAGCGAATATGTGTGCGCTTCCTCGAGGTGGTGAGTGCAATCCTGGGATTAATTGCGCGAAGCTCGGTGGCCAGAACCTGTGCTCGCGGCACGCCAAAGCCCCCACGCTGCATGAGCGGGTGATCGGTGCTGCCCACCGGCTGTTGATCGAGGATCGAAATCGTCCCCACTCCCGCGCAGGCCAGGTGGAGAGCGATCTCGACCCCGAGATGATCGGCACGATAAATCTGGACATGGCCTTCGCTGCGCGAATGTGTGCGCCCGCTGGTGCGCCACGCCGCCTGCTGGTCACTCCCGCGCAGCTCGCCGTCGTACACAAGCTTCTCGCGGCGGAGAAAGGCGAGCAACTGTGCGATCCGTTTCTTCGTGATCTTTGCTTTCTTGCCGCGCTCGACGAACTCCGTCTCCGACGTCGGGCGCGCGAGCCCCTCGATTAGTGCGATTTCGTTGTTTGTGAACTGACCCAACGAGACTCCCGTTCGCGGGTCGAGCCCAACACACGCCGAATCCACATCCGTCCAATACACATTCATTCCAAGTGGTAACTGCATAAATTAAACATAATCAAAAAACGTTAAAGAGTGGGGTGGGTTTCCACACCTGTGGAAACCCACCCCACGCAATTCGCGCTTTATGCTAGCGGCCCGACGTCAGCTACTGGCGATCATCGTCGCTCGGAGTGGTTCCTCCGGGCCCGTCGTCACCCGTGCCGCCTTCGCTACTCGCCGCATCGCCGTCGTCGCCGAACTTCGGCTCGTGCGGAGCCGAATCGCTCGCCGAACCGGAAAGCACATCCTCCAAGAATGAATCGAGCTCGGCGTCCAGATCCTTTGTGCGCGACCATGAGCCATCGAAAAACGCGGCTGGATTATCCAAATCCGCAACCTCCGGAAGCAAATCCGGGTGGGCCCACAAGGCATCGCGCCCCTCGATCCCAAGCTTCGCCTCAGCCATCCGCCAAAACGCGGCGGCCTCACGAAGCCGCTTCGGCGCCAGCTCCAAACCAAGCTGCGCACTCCACACGTGCTTCGCCGGATTATCGGTGGCGTAGCGGCGCGAGAACATCTCCGACAACGCCACAAAATTCGGCAAATGCGCCGAAACAGCTCGAGCCGAAACCTCGCTCACCCAGCCCTCAATTAGCGACAACAAGTGCTCGAGGCGCGCCTGGGCCTCCTTCTGCGCCGGTGAAAACTCCACGTCGAAAACGTCGGTCAGATCCACGTTCTCCATCTGGCTCGGATCGTCCAGACGCAACTCACGCACCTGCTCCTCGATCGAGCTCATGTCGATTTCGATGCCGTGCGCAAACTGCGCCACGGAATCCACCACGCGCGAGCGCAGCCACGGAACGCGCGTGTACAACCGGGCAGCGGCCGCCTCACGCACCGCCACGTATAGCTCCACTTCCTTCGTGTCCGTACCCTCGATGCCCCGCGCGAACTCGTCCACGTTCGTGGGCACAAGCCCGGCGAACGAACCTTCCACCAGCGGGATGCCCGTATCCGTGGTGCCGAACGAGCTCACGGCCAGCTCGGCGAGTGCCTTGCCGTACTGCATCCCCAGCAGCGATGCGACGAGACCACCCACCATCTGCGACGGATCGAACGGCAACATTCCCGGCGGAAGCTGAGCCTGCTGCCCCTTCATCGTCTCCCCGAACGCGCGAGCAATATTCGCGCCCACCGGATCAAGAATCTTCTTGAGCGTCGGAAGCGCGTGCGCCACCCAGTCTAGGCGCGAGAACGCCATCGCCGGGCCCGTTGCCGGGTCGATGTCGGTTGCGGCATCGAGCCAGAGCGACGCCGTGGACAGTGCACGGCGCGCTGCGTCGCCCTCTAGCCCGGACAGGCGGTCGAAGTGCTGTGAGGTAACCGTTTCGCGCGCCACGCGCTCCGCGATCTGCCAGTTCACCGGGCCTTCGCCGGTGGAACCGAGCATGTCTTTGACCTGCTTGACCACCATGTCGAAGTTCGCGGGGCTGAGCATCCCCTCCATCTGCGTTGCCGGGTCGATGCCCTGCGCGCGCAGGTTTGCGATGATGTCGTCGGCGGCGGCGTCGCCGAGCACGGCCCGCAGCATCGCCTCCCAATCGTTATTTTCGGCCATTTTTCCTCCAAGGATTTTTTCTGAGGCCCATCCTACCTGTGCGTTTGAGTGCCGCGCCGACGCCGGGGGTGGATTTCCGCCGACGGCGTGCGCGGCCTGCGCTCGGGCCGTGCGCAAGTCTGTCAATCCAGCCAGACGTTGCACATATAGCAACGTCCGAACGAACTGATTGAGTTGTGCACGCGCCTCCCCGCCACCAACGTCGCCCGCCCCCGGGCGTCGCCCGCCCCCGGCGTCGCCTGCCCCGGCGTCGCCTGCCCCCGACGTCGCAGGTGTGGCAGGCGCCGCGTACCGGCTCGGGCGAAATTAGGGCATGATGGAGG
Source organism: Arcanobacterium wilhelmae (assembly GCF_029632765.1). Lineage (NCBI taxonomy): Bacteria > Bacillati > Actinomycetota > Actinomycetes > Actinomycetales > Actinomycetaceae > Arcanobacterium > Arcanobacterium wilhelmae. Next base: position 1,517,669 of record NZ_CP121247.1, on the reverse strand, counting down.
AATGAATTCAAAGCTTCTTTCCGCGGTCACGTTTGGAACGGTGCTCCTCGCGTCGTTGATGATGCCGAGCGCCTACCTGGTGCAAAGTGCCGGCCCTGCGTTGGATACGGCGGGGAAGTTTGACGGCAAGCAACTGGTTGCGGTCAGTGGCACCGACACGTATCCGTCAGATACCCACCTGTACATGACCACGGTTTCCGCCGTTGGTACGCCGGAGAATGGCGCGCCGGTGGGCGTGGTGCTCGGCACGATTTTCAAGGGTGACGAGCAGGCGGTGCCGGTGCGCGCGCTTTACCCCGAGGAGGCGACGGACGCGCAGGTGGAGAAGGTTAACGCGCAGGCGATGACATCCTCGCAGGATACGGCGGCTGCGCTCGCGATGGAGCTTGCGGGTAAGAAGGTAACGATGGATCTTCAGGTCAGTGCGGTGGACCCGAAGGTGCCGTCGGGTGCGGTGCTGAAGGAAGGCGATATTATCAAGCGCATCTCCGCCCCGACAACCGGCGGAAAGCTGGTGGACGTACCCACTTTCCTTTCCCTGTCGAAGATCCTGTTCGCTACCACACCGGGCGCGAAGATTACCCTCGAGGTGGAGCGCGGCGGCAAGCTGGAAAAGGCCACGTTTGCAACGATTTCGGCGCCGAAGGATGGCCCGTATCCACAAGGGTCCTCGCTGATCGGCGTCGGCTTATCGGTGAAGAACGTGAAGTATCCCGGCAAGGTCACGTACGCGGTTGAGGGGATTGGTGGCCCGAGTGCGGGGAACATGTTTGCGCTGGAGATTTACGACCAGCTCACCGAGGGTTCGCTCGGTGGCAAGCGCGTGATCGCGGGCACGGGCACGGTGAACTGGAATGGATTGGTGGGCCCGATCGGCGGAATCGAGCACAAGCTGGTGGGCGCGGCGAAGCAGGGGGCGACGGATTTCCTTGCGCCGGTGGAGAACTGCGCCGAGACCCTCGGCTACGAGCCGGAGGGGATGAACGTGTGGGCGGTCCGTTCGACTGCTGAGGCTATCGAGGCTGTGAAGGCGATCGGCGAGGGCAAGACGGCGCAGCTCACGTCTTGCCAGGCATACGTTCACGGTCAGACTGTGTGAAAGAAATGAGGCCCCGCGGGGCCTCATTTTTTCCGACTGCGGTGCGCACGTTGCGCCCGCGGTGCCTGCCTTTGTTACGGTTGGCATGCTCCCGCGGATGTGATTTTTCCCTGCGTGCGCTCGCGGTGCGGCTTATTCGAAGGTGGATTTGAGTCCGTCGACGAGGCCGGGGACGGCGTCGGGGGAGGAGATGCGTAGTGAGTCGTCGTCGAAGTGGCGCATGCGCACGATGCACCACTGTTCGCCGGTACGCATGACGGCGGCGACGATGCGCACGTCCTGACGATCCGGATGGTTTTTGAGGATTTCCATAGCCTCGGCCTCATCTTCGGGCAGGGCAACCTCGGCGCTGGGTGGGAGCACGACGCGCTCGGTGGAGATCGCCGCGCCGTCCACGTTCTCGGGCCAGGTGATCCGGCCGAAAAGTTCGGCGAGTGAATCGACGTGGGGTAGATCTTCCTGCTCCACCGAGAACAACGTTTCGGGATCGGTGATAGCCGAGGCTTCGACGTCGGCGGGGAGTTCGCCTGCGAGCGCCGGGTTCGCTTCGAGTGCAGCCTGTGCTTTGATGAGCGCGAAGACGCGCACGGGCGCGTCCCAGCCGAAACGGTTGACGTGCGATTCGATGTCAGCGGCGGCGTCGCGAAGTGCGGCCTGTGCAGGGGAGAGTTGATCATTCACGCGCTCATCCTACATCAACCACGCTATGGGTGGATTTTGGCGATCTGCCTAGAGCGGGTGGGGGTGTATACGCTAGCGTTGGAAGTGGTATTTTGCGCCCATCCATAGAGAGAATGAGGGATAGTGTCCGCATCTGTTTCGAATGCGCAAGGGAAAGCGAAGGGGATTTCCACGTTCGTTGTAACGTTGGGCATTCTCGGCGCGCTGGTTGTTGCGCTCACGATTTTTGCAAACTTCTGGACGGAGATGGCCTGGTTCAGCCAGATCGAGGCCGTTCGCGTTTTCTGGACCCAGTATGGTGCCGCGATCGGCTTTGGTGTACTCGGCGTGCTAGTGGTGGCCGTGGTGGCTGGAGTGAACGCGCGGGTTGCGCTCGGAAAGGGAGCCACAAAGGGCGACGTCGTTGCGCAGCTTGAGCATTCACCAGTGGATGCGCTCCGCAAGCGTTGGTGGCTCACATATCTGGTAGGGCCGGCGGTTCTCGGCCTGGTGTTTGGAGCGTCGATGGGCCGCAACTGGCAGTCGTTCCTGCTGTGGTTCAACGCCACGAAATTCGGCAAAGTTGATCCGGAATACGGGCTGGACGTGGGCTTTTACGTGTTCACGCTCCCGGTTTTAAAGATCGGTTTGAGTTTCTTCTTCCTGCTGTTGCTCATTTCGTTCGTGGTTGCTGCCGCGATGTATTGGATGGGCGGGCACGTGCAGGTGGCGGAGAATTCGTTCAAGGTGACGCGTCGAGCCCAAATCCATGTTGCTGTGGTCGCCGCGCTGGGCGCACTGGGCTTGGCGGCGAATTATTGGCTTTCGCGCTATGAGCTCCTGCTCGGGAACCACGATCGTTTCTCCGGAGCCTCGTACACGGATATTAATGCCTCGGTTCCTGGCCTCACCATCCTCTCGATTGTGGTGGCCCTGATCGCGCTGGCGTTTGTGTGGGCCGCGGTTCGGGGGCTCTGGCGCCCCGCCGTCGTCGGTGTTGCAACGGCGATTGTTGTCTCGTTGGTGGTGTCGTGGATCTACCCGGCGCTCGTGCAGTCGTTCCGCGTTACCCCGAACGCAGCCGAGCTTGAGTCGGAGTATATCCAGCGCAACATCAATGCGACTCGTGATGCGTACGGCATCGCGGATATCGAAACGCAGTCCTACGACGCGGTGACGAAGGCCGAGCCGGGCCAGTTGCGCGAGGATTCGCGCACGGCTGCGCAGATCCGCCTCCTCGATCCGAACATCGTGGAGCCGTCGTTCAACCAGCTCCAGCAGAATCGTCAGTATTACACGTTCCTTGAGCCGCTCACGGTTGGCCGCTACAACGTGGGCGACGAGAAGCGCGATACCGTGATCGGTGTTCGCGAACTGAACTTGAACGGTTTGGACCAGGAGCGCCGTTCGTGGGTCAACGATCACACGGTGTACACGCACGGCTACGGCGTTGCCGCCGCGTTTGGTAACACGGTGAGCTCGCAGGGTGATCCGAAGTTCTGGGAGAGCGGTATTCCTTCGCGTGGCGAGCTCGGCGAGTACGAGCCGCGTATCTATTTCGGCAAGAATTCGCCCGATTATTCGATCGTGGGTGCGCCGAAGGGGGCCACCCCGTGGGAGCTGGATTACCCGGACGATAAGGAACCGAACGGCCAGAAGAACAACACGTACACGGGCGATGGTGGCCCGGCGATTGGCGATGCGTTCTCGCGGTTGATGTTTGCGATTAAGTTCGCATCTACGGATATTTTCTTCTCGGAGCGAGTCACGGACGAGTCCCAGATTCTCTTTGATCGTGACCCGGCCAAGCGCGTGTCCAAGGTGGCTCCGTACCTGACGCTCGATTCCAAGGCCGTTCCTGCGGTTGTGGATATGGACGGCGATCCGAAGACCCCCAAGCGCGTGGTGTGGATCATCGATGCGTACACGACGTCGAACAACTATCCATATTCGGCGCGTCAGTCGCTCGAGGCGGCCACGAATGATGCGCGTTCGCGCGGCCAGCTGATCGGCGCCGCGACGGAGGAAGTGAACTACATCCGTAACTCAGTCAAGGCTGTGGTGGATGCCTTCGATGGTTCGGTTTCGCTCTACCAGTGGGATGAGAAGGATCCGGTGATCAACGCCTGGAAGGGGATTTTCCCGGGTCAACTTAAGCCGCTTTCGCAGATGAGCGGCGATCTGATGTCGCATGTTCGTTACCCGGAGGATCTGTTCAAGGTTCAGCGTGAGCTACTGGCTCGCTATCACGTGACGGACGCGAAGTCGTTCTATTCGGGCGGCGATTTCTGGAAGGTCCCGAAGGAGCCCACGGCTCGCGATCAGGAGACGGCGCAGGCGCAGCCTCCGTACTACATGTCGTTGCAGATGCCGGGGCAGAAAGCTCCGGAGTTCTCGCTCACCTCGAGCTTCATCCCGGGCGGCACCACGCAACGAAATATTATGAACGGCTTCTTCGCAGCTTCCGGCGACGCCGGTAACGAGGCCGGCAAGAAGGCGGACAGTTACGGCAAGCTGAGGTTACTCGATTTGCCGCGCGGCTTGACGATTCCGGGTCCGGGCCAGGCGGAGAACACGATGGTGACTAACCCGCGCGTGTCCCAGGATATTAACCTGCTCGATCAGCGTGGCACGAAGGTCCAGATGGGCAACCTGCTCTCGCTACCGGTGGGTGGCGGAATGCTCTATGTTCAGCCGGTGTACGTGCAGGCATCGAGCGGTACGCAGTACCCGACGCTCCAGTACGTGCTCACGCTCTTCGGCGACACGGTGGGCTTCGCACCCACGCTGGACGAATCGCTCAACCAGGTGTTCGGCGGTAATTCGGGTGTGAAGGCTGGCGACGCCGCGATCGCCGGGCAGAAGGAAGCGCCGCTTGCGAACGGCGGGGCGAATGCCGCGGGCGGGGAGAAGCCTGCGGATCAGGCGAAACCTGCGCCGTCGGCGTCGCCAGCTCCGAGCGAATCCGCATCGGCAACGCCGTCCGCTCCGGCGGCACCGGCTGCAGGTTCTCCGGCCGAGCGTTTGAACACGGCACTGACACAGGCGAAGAAGGCGATCACCGATTCGGAGGCTGCTCGCAAGGCCGGCGACTGGACAGCCTACGGCAAGGCCCAGGAGGAGCTGACGAAGGCGGTCGAGGAGGCCGCGAAGGCGCAGTCCGAGCTCGGGAAGTAACGCGCTTGATCGGAACGGAGGCCGGGGCGGTGGGAAACCACCGCCCCGGCCTTTGCGTGTTACAGCATCAATAATGTGTGCGCGATTCGCCCAGGTGCCTCGGGGAATTCATTGCGCAGAGAACGAATACATCGTGCGGATAAAAGGGGAGCGGGTGGTTCGCGGAAAACATTCTCCGCGAACCACCCGCTCGTGTGCGTTAGGCCAAGGAAAGGAACAGCTTCGAGAGCTTCTCCTCATCGACTTCATTACCTGAGGCGATGCATTGCTTCATGCCTGTGGAGATCACCAGGTATCCGGCACGATCGACGGCTTTTGAGACTGCAGCGAGCTGGGTCAAGGCCTTCTCACATTCGTCGCCAGATTCGAGCATGGCGATCACCGCATCGAGCTGGCCACGGGCCCGCTTCAGGCGCGTTATTGACGCTTTCACGCTCTCGGGTTCGAGCTTCATGCGGCCACTCCTTCGCGAGTGGAAGCCGTGCCTGCGCTCCACGTGAGGTAGCCGCCGTCGAGGTTCGCTACGTCAAAACCACGACCCGTGAGTAGCGAGGTGGCGATATGCCCGCGTAAGCCCACCTGGCAGTGCACAAGCACCTTGCCGGCGTCGGGGCCCTCGGCCTTCGCGAGCAGATCGCGCAACTCGCCCTCGCGCTCGCGCAACTCATCGACCGGGATGTTCACTGCGCCCGGGATCGCGCCGCGCGCGAACTCGCTCGCCGAGCGCACATCCACCAGCGTCCAGCCGGAGGCGAGTCGATTTTCGAGTTCGTGCCACTGTGCCGATTGCTCGCCGCGCGCGATGTTCTCCGCCACGAAGCCCGCCATGTTGATGGCGTCCTTCGCTGAGCCGAACTGTGGGGCGTACGCGAGCTCGAGATCGGCCAGGCCGGAGGCAGTGATCCCACCACGGATCGCCGTGGCGATCACGTCGATGCGCTTGTCCGCACCCTCGCGTCCCACAGCCTGGGCGCCGAGGATCGCATCCGTTTGGGCGTCGATCACGAGCTTGAGGTGGATCTGCTCGGCGCCAGGATAGTAGCCGGCGTGGTGCGGGGGGTGTACGTGCAGGACGCGGATCGCGCGGCCGGCGGCGCGAGCGCGCGTTTCTGTCCAGCCGGTGGAGGCTGCAGCCATGCCAAACAGGCCAATAATCGCAGTGCCGAGCACCTGCTGGCTGTGCTCATCGCGACCCACAATCACATCCGCAACGAGGCGGCCGTGGCGGTTTGCTGTTTGTGCGAGGGGCACGAGCACCTCGTCGCCGGAGACCGCGTCGCGCTTCAGCGCGGCGTCTCCGACAGCGAAGATTGCCGGATCGGAGGTTCGCTGCTGGTCGTCCACCACGATGCCACCGTTGGGGGCGACGTCCAGGCCGGCGTCGGCGGCGAGGCCCGAGTTCGGGCGCACGCCCAGCGATGCGATCACCAGATCGGCAGGGTAGGCGGCGCCGGAGGCGATGACGGAATCGGCCGTCACCTCGGTCACGTTCGCGCCGGTTAGCACCGTAATTCCGCTTGCGCGCAGATGATCCGTCATCACCTGAGCCATCTCCGGATCCAGGTTGGGGAGGATGTGGGAGGCGCGATCGAGCACCGTCACCGCATAGCCGCGGTGGGCGAGGTTTTCAGCGACCTCGAGCCCAACGAACCCGCCGCCGATCACCACGGCCGTGGCACCGGCGTCGCCGGCGGACGAAGCCGCGATCAGCGCGTCCGTATCCTCAACGTTACGCAGGGGTAGAGCGCGCTCGATCCCCGGGATTGGTGGAACGATAGGGGAGGCGCCGGGGGCGAGGATCAGGTAGTCGTACTCGAGCTCGCCCGTGCCTGTGGGTGTTTCGAAGGTAACGCACTTGGCCTCGCGGTCGATTGCGGTGGCGCGAGTGGCCACGCGCACGTCGATGCGGAAGCGTGCGGCGAGGGAGGCCGGGGTCTGGAGAAGAAGCGAATCGCGGGTGGGAATCACGCCGCCCACATGGTAGGGCAGGCCGCAGTTCGCGAACGACACGTAGTTCGTAGCTTCGAGAACGACGATTTCCATGTGCTCATCCTGGCGGCGCAGGCGTGTGGCTGCGGACATTCCGCCGGCTACGCCTCCGATAATCACTGTACGCATGGGTGAAATCTTTCTGGTTAATGAAATGCCGTCAAAGGTATCGGCGCTGGCGTACGCGGTGCGCCAGCGCCGATAGTGTTCGAGGTGGAAAAGTTTGTGTGGATCAGAACGCGGGCTTGCGCTCTGAATCCGAGCAGGTGCACCACTGCTGGGCGGGGACTTGGGCCTTGACGGCGGCGACGTGCTGGCCGCAGCCAGTCCAGGTGACCTTTCCGCAGTTCTTACAAGCAACGGGCATGCACATTTTGGCGCCTTTCGGTTGAAGTTATCGGCAACGCTGGAGTGTGTTTTGCTCTCGCGGTCCTTCACCGATTTTCTGTGTCCAGTAAAGGTTGCCGGGTGTTGCCTGCGCTGGTGCGCCGGCTTCGTTCATGGCATAAGCATACCCCAGGGGGTATTGAGCTGACAAGACATCTCGCAGTGAAACAGTGATACTTCGGTCACTGAAAATATTGGTCGCTTTTTTGGGGTGTCGAGCCGCATTTTGGCTCGACACCCCAATTTTCGAACCAAAATTTTCAGCGGTCCGACTATCGCTACATTTCTCCGCCGAGCCGCTACTCCGCCGAGCCGCTACTCCGCTACATTTCTCCGCCGAGCCGCTACTCCGCCGAGCCGCTACTCCGCCGAGCCGCTACTCCGCTACATTTCTCCGCCGAGCCATTCCTCCAATCCGTCGGCTCCGGCCCAAGCCATCTCGTCCGGCTCGCACAGGATCGCGTGGAAGGCGCGTCGCACCCGCTCGGCCGCTTCCTCGCCCCCGGTTCCCGTCACGATAATGTGGCAGCGCGGCTGCGAAATCTCGGCTCCGGATTCATCGATCCCGTCCGGGAAATCAGCCCACACACCGGCCTCGCCCACGGCGATCTGCCCGCCGGCCGTTTCCCACGAACACACGGTGTTCGGCCGTGAAATCAGCCAGAAACACCCACGCCCGCACGCGCCCTCGGCGGCTAGTTCCTCGGCGAACTCGGTGAAACGCGCCGGGTGAAACGGGCGCTGAGAGCTCAGCTCGAGCGTCCACGTGCCGTGGCATTCGGGCCCGCCCCACGCCTGCGTCGTGACGGGATGTACGCGCTCCACTGCGCTTACCGGATCGTGCGTGATCGATTCGGCAATCTCCGCCCACGCCGAATCGATCGTGGAGGCGAGCAACGTATCGTGCGGGCGCAGGTGCTCCACGAGCTCCCCGCCGGGCGAATCTATCTCGCCCGCCGCAAGCACCAGATCCGCATACCCGAGGTTCATCATGTGGATTTCGGCCACGCACCGCGGGTCGTCCTCGATCAGGGTGATCCCTGCATCGGAGGCGAGCGTATGGGTGAGGAGTTGCTCGGTCGCCTGGTCGACGTCGATCAGGTGAGCGACGCCCGCCAGCAGAGCTACTGGCTTATTCCCAACACTGCGGCTAGCTGCCGCTTCGGCGTCGCCCGCGGCTTCGGCATCGGCGAAACTTCCGCCGTCGCCAGCGCTAGCCGGCTCGCCACCCAACTCGAGGGTCTCGAGCGCGTACCCGAGCGAGGGTGCGAGGTGGGGCAGTTCCAGGCCGGCTGGGAGGAAGAGGATCGTGCGCTCGCAGCCAGCCAAAATGCGCTCGCGAACCACGGTGAGGATTAATTCGCGCAGTCCGCACGTTAGGCAGTCGCCAGGGATGTCGAACGTTCGCGGCGCATGCGCGAGCTCGCTGACCGCCTCCCAGCCGGGGCGTGTTTCGTGGAACGTTGCGGTGGCGCCGTTGGTGGCGAGTCCGACGACGTCGGTGGCGGGCGCGTCGATCGAGAGTGCGGTGATGTCGGTGAGGACCGGGTCGGCGCTTGAGATGGCGATCAGGGGGTGGGTCACGTCTGCTCCTCGCTTGCGTTGTTGAGAACGATTATCTATTATTCCAGAGAACGATACGTGAGAGCAATTCTCAAATGAAAGGAAGTGTCGAATGGCCAAACGGTCCAAGATCGTGGCTGACCAGCGCCGTCGCGAAATCGTCGCGCGCTACGCCGAGCGCCGCGCGGAGCTGAAGAAGCGCAGCGTCAACCCGCACCTGAGTGAGGAAGAGCGTGCCGAAGCGATGGCTGCGCTCCACGCCCTCCCGCGAGACGCCTCGCCCACCCGCTTGCGCAACCGTGACGTCGTCGACGGCCGCCCCCGTGGCTACCTCGGCAAGTTCGGCCTCTCGCGCGTGCGCTTCCGCAAAATGGCGCTCGACGGCGAACTGCCGGGCGTGCGCAAGTCGTCCTGGTGAGCCCGCACTATGAGCTCGAGGCGCTGCTAGTCCGGCCGCGGTGATCTCGTGCGTAACTCTGTCAAATCGCTCAGGCGTTGCTATATACGCAATGCCTCGCGGAAGTGATGGAGTTCTGCACGCGTCCAGCGCCCGGCTGCACCCGGCGCCCCGGCCGCAACCGGTGCCCCCGCGTCGGGAATAACTCCCAACTAGCGCCCGTTGCCCACAGCAGACAGGTGAGCGCCTCGCCCACCGCATGAGAAGGAGGTTGCGATGAAGGTTCGTGCATCGCTCAAGAGTTTGAAGAACCAGCCCGGCTCGAAGGTTGTTCGCCGCCGTGGCAAAACATACGTGATTAACAAGTTGAACCCGAAGTTCAAGGGAAGGCAGGGCTGATGGCAACGTATTGCCAGGTCACCGGGCGTAAGCCCTCGTTCGGCAAGAGTGTTTCGCACTCCCATCGCCGTACCAACCGCCGTTTCGATCCGAATCTGCAGAAGAAGCGTTTCTATGTGCCCTCGCTGAGGCGCACGATCACGCTCACGGTCTCGACCAAGGGCTTGAAAACGATCGATTCGAAGGGCATCGACGCCGTCGTGGCAGAGATGCTCCGTCGCGGAGAAAAGTTTTAATCGCGGGTTCCGGCTCGCGGCGGGCCCGGCCCGTCGCAAGTGCGGGTTCGCAGCGGACCACAGGCCCGGATGAAATATCGCGAGCCGACGCTCGCAGCGGGCCGCAGGCCCGCAAAAGTGCCGCGCGAGCGGCGAAAGTGAGGTGCCAACATGGCAAAGGCAGCAGACGTCCGCCCGATCATCAAGATGGTCTCGACGGCGGGCACGGGTTACACCTACGTAACCAAGAAAAACCGTCGAAACACCCCGGATCGTCTCGTGCTCAAGAAGTACGACCCGATGGTGGGTAAGCATGTGGAGTTCAAGGAGTCGCGCTGAGCGGGTTTCTTTGAGGCTTTCTGACAGGCGACGCCGGTGCGCAAGGAGCGTACCGGCGTCGTTGTGCAAGGAGCGTACCGGCGTCGTTTTGTGTTCTCAGCGGGCTCGTTCGCGCGCGGTGCGCGTGCGCAACTTTGTCAGTTGAGCGAGGCATTGCCAAGAGAGCAATGCCTCGCGGATGTGATTGAGTTGTGCACCGGCGTCGAGCGGACGTCAGTGGCCCATCGCAGCGAGTTGGCTGAGCGTCACTACTCGGTAGCCTTCGTCGTGGAGTTTGTCGAGGAGTACGGGGATTGTGGCGACGGTTGGGGAGCGGTCGAGCCGCCCGTCGTGGGCGAGGATGATCGCGCCAGGGAACATGGCGTCCATGACGCGGTCTGCACGGCCTTCGGGCCCTTTCGGCTTGTTGTTTTCGACGCCGATGGTCCAGCCCGCGGCTCTCATCCCTGAGTTACGCAGCACCTGCGCCGTCGCGCCGGTGGTTGCTCCGCGCGGCGCGCGCACCCATTGTGCGTCGACGCCGAATTTCGCGAGCACTCGCTTGGCTTGCGCGATCTCTTCGCGAGCTTGCGCGGGAGTAATTTTGTCGAAGTGTGGGTGGGTGTAGGTGTGGTTGGCGATCTCGTGGCCTTCGGCCAGGATTCGGCGGATAAGTTCGGGGTGTTTTTCGGCGGCTGTGCCGACCACGAAGAATGTAGCTTTCGCGCCTTTTGCTTTGAGTGTGTCGAGGATTGCAGGGGTGAAGCGAGGATCGGGGCCGTCGTCGATGGTGAGGGAGACGGCTTTCTCGGTGACGCCCGGGATTTCGTTGATTCCGCGCCGTTCTTTTTCGGTCATGGCGCTGACGAACGGGATGGCGAGTTGGATTACGAGAATTGCCGCCACGGCGAGCGCTGCGAGCGTTGCAAGCCAGTGTTTGCGCAGGGTGAGTGCCATGGCCGTCTACTTTCGGTGTGGGGTGCTGTCTCGTCCAGCCTAGGTGCAGTGTGGCGGTGGACCTCTCCGCCGTGGGTATGGGAATATGCGGTCCCGCGTGGTCCCAACGTATTGCCTGACGTCGGGGTTTTGGTTTCGTCTACGCGTTCCTTAATTTTGTGCACAACTCAATCAGTTGGCGTGGGCGTTGCGGATAAGGCAACGCCTGGCTGGATTGATTGAGTTGTGCACGTGGGTTGGTGCAGAAGTCTGTCAGTTGGCGTGGGGGTTGCGTATATGGCAACGCCTGGCTGGATTGATTGAGTTGTGCACGTGGGTTGGTGCAGAAGTCTGTCAGTTGGCGTGGGCGTTGCGTATATAGCAACGCCTGGCTGGATTGATTGAGTTGTGCACAGGCTTCCCGACGCCGCCACCGACTTCGCGACGCCGACGCTCGGCAGGTGTCCGCTATGTGGGCACCTTGCGTATATTTTCTCGTTTTTGCGCATAATATGAAGTAACCCGGTTCGGCGGCAAAGCTGAGTGCTTGCCGCCGAAATTATGCGGGTCACGCAATTGTTTCCTCAACAAGAAAGTACACAATGCGCACTCTGCTGGTTTCTGGCCTTGCACTGTTTGCCATGTTCTTCGGGGCGGGCAACTTGATCCTTCCCACAATGATTGGAGTTAATGCCGGTGAGGCTGCCTGGGTGGCAGCCTTCGGCTTCCTGATTACGGGCGTGGCGTTGCCGGCACTGTCGATGATTGCGTACTCGACGAAGCGTGCGGGCGAGCCACATATTGGTGGGCGTATCGGCCGCCATCTCGGCCCGCTTCTCGTTCTGCTTGTGTTCCTTTCGTGTGGAATGCTCTACGGCATCCCGCGAGTGGCTGCGGTGAGCTTCGAGATGTCGGTGGCGCCGGTTCTCGGCGAGGGTGCGAACGTTGTACTCGCTCAAGCCTTGTTCCTTGCGGTGTTCTTCGCGATCGCGTTCCTTGCGGTTTTGCGCCCGAACCAGCTGGTGAACCGCATCGGCCTGGGTCTGACCCCAGTTCTTATGTTGCTCCTGGTCGCACTGATCATCGGCGCGTTCCAGGTTGCTCCGGCCGGCCATCCGGTCACTGCCGATTTCCAGGCTGCGCCCGTCGCGACCGGCGTGATCCAGGGCTATTTCACGATGGACGCGATCGCCGCGATCGTGTTCGGCGGCGTAATTTACTCGGCGATGGAGGCGGATGGTCGTCACGGTGCGTCGTTGCGCCGCGGTATGGCTGGCGCGGCTGCGGTTGCGGCTGGCATGCTGGCGCTGGTGTACCTCGGGCTTGTACGCGTGGGAATGGTTGGCGCTGGCGATAACGGCGCTGCGGTTCTCTCGAACGTTGCCAAGCAGCTCTTCGGCTCGAATGGCCAACTGGTATTCGGCTTGATTGTGTCGCTCGCGTGCCTGACGACGGTGCTCGGCTTGCTCGGCGCCTCCACCCAGTACTTCCACCGGATTTTCCCGCAAGTTTCCACTCGTGTCTGGCTCGTGGTGCACGTGCTTGTGGCGTTCGCGCTGGCGAACCTGGGCCTGACCAAGATCCTCGCCGTGGTGGCTCCGCTCAACCAGCTGCTTTACCCGGTGGCGATCTGTCTGGTGCTGGTTGCGCTGCTCGAGATGGGGTTGGGGCGCAAGCTGACGTGGGCGTATTATCTGCCCGCGTGGGTGAGTGCGGTGCTCGCGGTTCTGGAGGCGCTGAATTCCACCGGTTTGGCTGTGTTCGCTCCGCTGCGCACGTTCCTTAATTTCTTCCCGCTTGGTGCGTACCAGGTGGCGTGGCTTGTGCCGGCCCTGGTTGCGTTGGTGGTTGGGCTGGTGCTCGATTTCCGCTCGAATCCGGAGGTTCTTGCCGACGAGCCCGTCCGTTTGAACGATGATCTCACGACGCCGGTGTCCGCCTGACGACGGTGTCGGTAGGTGCGAGCGTCCTGGAAGTTCTTTCTTCCAGGACGCTCGTTATTTGTCGCAGATGCTTATGGGGGAAATATGGAGGCAGATCGACGCTGGATAGAGTCATAGATGGTTGGCTAATAATTATCGTGCTTCATGGCGCTTCTTAGCTCTATTTTCTACAATAGAAAAAGCCCTCGGCCGCTGATCTGACGAGAAGCGTAGCCGCATCGTTGAAACGAGAGGCGGCCAACCGAGGGCGTTCACTACTCGCCATCGTAAAGCAGAAATGGGGCATTTTGCAATGACTAATTTCGAGGAATTCATCCCGGAGCCACGGCTTCGGCCGTATCGTGAGGCGGCCGTGGGGGACGAGAGTCAGGCGCTCGCTCTCTACCGTTGGAGTCACTTGATGGCCTCGTCTTGTTGGACTGTGATTGCGCATTTTGAAGTGTTGCTTCGCCATCGGATCGATCAGGTGCTCAGTGAGCATTGTTCGGACGCTGATACGAGAATTCCATGGTTTTTCCGAGTGGATGTGCTCAAAGAATCTGAGCGCAAGACTGTTGCAACTGTCATCGATAGTCTTCGTGGCAGAAACACTAATCCAACGAAAAAGAAAGATCAAAAACATGGTGAGGTTGATACGCGTTATTACAACGGCGACCAACTGATCGCAGGGCTGTCATTTGGATTTTGGACACAACTATTCAAAACGGGGTACGAGGATCTATTCCGTAGTGTCCTCAGCCGAGCTTTTCTTGGTGACGGTGAAAATGAAGATTATGTGACGCGAAAACAAGTGAGTAGCGATCTTGAAAGTGTTCGCCAGTTTAGGAACAGGGTCGCGCATCACGATTCCCTTGTTCATGTGCCCATTTTTGATGAGATGGAGAGGATTTTTCGTTTAGTACGCGCGCTTAACCCCGAGGCAGAACGGTGGATCCGAGATGTTTCGGATTGGGAAGCGGTGTTCGGAGAACGCCCACTGAGACGCAACGATACTGTGGTTGTAGCTGCAAACGTTGCGTGGGATGTGTATGTGGAAACTTCAAAGAAATTTGGCGTGGGGTTCTACGTTGTTCAGCCAGGAAGATTTTTCCGTGATGTTGACAATCTGGCTTTCTATGAGAAGCAGGAGATTCATCGTGACGTGCCGGCGATTCTCCGGGTTGTGGACAATGTTGAGTGGACCCTTCAGAACGCGGAGAGGCGGAAGCGTTCTAAAGAAAAATACGATCCGAAGATTGGAGAATTTATCGAGTGGACTTTCGCAGAAGGTGCTTCCTATGAATGGCCCTCGGGGCGGTACAAGATTTTTGTGCTGACACCGGCTGGGGCAGACGATTCCAAGCGACGCCAAGGGCCGCGTCACGTTCGTCTGCGCAAGAAACTTCCGCATGAGCGCCGTGGCGCGGGCTCGGCATTTACACGAGGATGGCGTTACGTTTCGCTTGACAAGCTGAAGGTGGCTCGTGATACGAGCGACTTGGTGGCTAGGCAGAGTGACGTGGCGGCAGATGAATGAGGTGTGTGGGGGAGCGCACTCTTGCGGGGCTTGCGGATCTGGGAGTGAGTGCCTAAGATATATCAAGTCGCCGCGGGGTAGAGCAGCTCGGTAGCTCGTCGGGCTCATAACCCGGAGGTCGTCGGTTCAAATCCGGCCCCCGCCACGAAGCCAAGGCCCTCCAGCTAAGCTGGAGGGCCTTGTTGTCTCTCCTGTGGATCAGAACCAGGGGTTAGCGAATCCCCAGCCGACGTTCATTCCGAAAGGGTTCGGCTGCACAAGTTCGATTCGCAAAGGCGTCACCGGTGCGAACATGTTGCGGTTCACGCGGCACGAGCTCCAGCCCTGCGCATCCCACGGCCTGGTCCACTGAACGCGCTGGCCCCAACGCGCAGTGCTCGTCCAACGCGACGCATGGCTCCAACGTGGGGTCTCCATCCAGTGCGACTCCGGCGCCCAGAATGGTGTGTCGAACAGATCCGTCACCTGGGTCCAGTGCGGCGTGCTTTGCCAACCAGGCACGCGTCCCCAAGCGGGCGTGCCCGCCCAGTGCGGCCGACCGGTCCACAGAGCCAGACTCGGCATGGGATGCACAAACTCCACGCTCCACGAAAGCACAGACACGTGAGGCTTCGCGGGCTTGGCAGGTTTAGCTGGCTTTGCTGGCTTTGCTGGCTTTGCTGGCTTAGCAGGCTTAGCAGGCTTAGCGGGCTGAACCGGCGTCGCTGGCACGAGCTGCGTCCACGGAACGCTGACGATCGGCTTCTCCAGCTTCTTTGCCGGCACGACGGCGGGCGGCTCGAGTGGCAACGCTGGGCGAGTGCTCGGCGGCTCGAGTGGCAATGCCGGCATCACCGACGGCTTCTCAAGCTTCTTTGCCGGCACCACGGAAGGCTTTTCCAACGTCAGCGCAGGCATCACGCGCGGGTTCGCCTTCTCGGCGGCCACAACAACCTCTGGCATCCCCTTCACCCATTCGAGCCCGAACGAGCGGTAGTAGATGCCGTGCTCCTTGTGCTGGCTGGTGCCGTCTTCGGAGAGCATGCCGATGCGTCCGTCGTGTTGTACGGCGATGGTGACATAGCCGGTTGAGCCGGTGTTGAATACTTTGGGTGTCCAGCTGGCACCGTCGTTGGTGGAGACCCACACGGTTCCGTTGGAACGATCGTTGTTTTGCTGAGTTGCGTTCGAGCCAGTGATGCTCTGCGCGTTCGCGAAGATCAGCACCTTGGCGCGCGGATCATCGGCTTTCGCAAGCGGCCAGGCGCGCACGATCTGCCCGTTGGTTTTTCCATCGACGACGTCGGGCATGCGGGTCACTTCGCCCCATGTTTCGCCGCCGTCGCGGGAGATCGTTTGCCAGCGCTGGCCGGAGCCGTTTGCGGGCCCGTTCTTGTCGCGCGAGGTCATCAGCAGTGAGCCGTCCGACAGCTCGACCACCTTGTTCTCGTCCATTTTCGTGCCAACAGGCTTTCCTGGCGTCCAGGTGTCGCCGCCGTCGTCGGAGTAGAGCGAGAAGGCGCGCTGGTCACCCCGGAGTTCGTTCGCGAGCGTGAACTGCTGTACCAACCGGCCGGCGTGCTTCCCGTTGCGGATCTGAATGCCTTGTCCGGAGGCGGCGAACCTCCACTGCGCACTGTTCCCCGGCGTCACGACGTCGGTGATCACCTTGGAAGTCCAGGTGCGCCCGTCGTCGCGGGATTCGCTCACCTCCACGTGGACCACGTCTCGACGCGACGGGTCGGTTCCGTACTGCGATTCCTGGATTCCGGCGTCGTAGGAGCGCACGTGGAAGTTGAAGATCTTCCCGCTTTCCCAGTCCACCACGTAGGACGGGTCGGAGCAGCCGGTGAAGTCGGCACGCACGTCGGTGGGCACGCCGGAGCAGACGTTGCCTTCCTTAGTCCAGGTTTTGCCGTTGTCGGTGGAGCGGTACTGGACGATGGAGTTGGGGTTGGGGGAGTCTTCGCCGTTCTTCCACTTCGGGCCGATGAATCCCATCCAGTTCTTGCCGTTATAACCGGTGGTGACCTTCTTTTGCCAGGTGTCGTCTCCTGCCGAGAGCGGGCGCTCGTCGAACGCTGCGATGAGGTCGCCGCCCGGCGTCGCGGTAAGCGCGGGGATCCGGTAGTAGATCTTTCCTTCTTCGCGCTCAACTATCGCCGCCCGCTCGGTCATGTCCGTGATCCCCAGCGCAGCCGACGGCTCTGTGTGCAAGTTCGCGGTAACAACTTCGCGCTTCGCGATGCCTTCGCCCATCACGCGGTAGGTGACCTGCGCGGCTGAGTCGCGCTCGTAGGCGGTTGCGGAGGCGACGACGCCGGTGGCCACGTCGAGCCCCTCGAACACGGCTTCCTGGCCGGCCGGCACAACTTTCGTCACGCCCCACGAGCCGTCTTTCGCACCGACCCTCACGGCGACTTCGCCTGCGCCGGAAACAGCGGCGGTTTCCACGCGCACCACGCCGTCGGCCACGGCACCTGCGAGCGGCGTGCTCGCAGCCCGAGCCTTGATCGGCATCTGGTAGCGCAGCTGAGCCTGCGCCGAATCGGGCGTCCATACGCCGAGCTTGTCGAGGAAGAGTTGCGCCATGAGGCGCTGGCCGTTGTAGCCCGGGTGGATCGCAACCCCGCCACCCATGAGGAACTGGGTGTTAGCCTTCTCGTCACCTGCGGCCAGTAGCCACGGGTACGTGTTTGCGGCTTCGCGCCAGGGCGTGTACTGGTCCACAAGTTCCACGCCGAGTTCCTTCGCGAGCGTGATCACGCGCTTTGCATACGGTTCCACGCCCTTCCAGTTGCCGTCGTCCGACGGCGGAGGCGTACGCAGCACAATCGTGGCGCCCGGGCTGGCCGCCTTCACGCGCGCAACGATTTCGCGCATCTGCTGGGCGAACTTGTCCACGCTCATTCCGGCAACCTGTGCGTCGTTGGTGCCGAGCTGGATCGCGACGACGTCGGCGCCGGCCGCGTAGGCATCCACACGCGAAGCGGCGTTCGCAAGCGTCTTTTCCGCGGTCGCACCGGAAACTGCCGTGTTCACCACGACGTCGCCCGCGCGGCCGAGCTGCCCGTGGAGGTAGTCTTCGGTGATTTGCGGAACCGAATCGTAACCCCACGTGTGCCAGGCGCCGTGGGTGATCGAATCACCGATGAAGAGCCAACGCAGCGGCTTCTTGCCAGCGAGTTTCGCAGCGAGCGCGCCGTTTCCAGCGGTGCTCACCGGCGTCGCGTGGCCGGTTGTGAGATCGACGTCGATGGTGGCGAGTTGTGTGGCACCGTCGGCGGAGCGGGTCACCACACGCACGGTACCTTCGGTGGGCAGACCGGGCACGACGACGTCGGCGCCGGCTTTCGCCGTCACTTCGAGTTGCGAGGCGAGCGGGGAGAAAATGTTGCGATCGCGTGGCGTGATCGTATGGATCCACGAGCCTTCTGTGGCGAGCGTCAGGTGGAGCTTTCCGCCGACGAGTTTCGCCGTTGGTGCCTGCGTCAGGTACGACGTCGGTGCGGCTTCTTCACGAGCGGTCAGGTTTGGTTTGGTGTTCGGGAACTCGGCGTCGCTACCGTAGACGTCGCGCGCGAGATCGCGCGCGAGGTCGCGGTGGTTCGCCGCGGTTGGCGTCGCGGCGACGCTGGTGCGCGTGTGATCAACCACCGCCACGTGGGCAGGGTCGGCGCTCGCGGCCGCGACTTTCCGTATCGTCTCGAGAACTTTCGTTGCCTGGGGCTGCCCACCGAAGGGGCTTTCGATCACCGCAAATCGGCCCTCGCCGAGGCTGTGTGCCTTCTTGATGAACGTGGCGAGTTGGGCTTCGAGCGCCTCGAGCCCGCCAGCGTAATCGTCGGGCTGGACCAGGTAGGACACGGCCTTTGGGGCGAGCGCTGCGACTGTGCCAAACTGGGCGTTCACTGTGGCAAGCGTGTTACCTGCCTTGCCGAGATTAGTGGTGTAGCGCTGCATGCGCTGCTCTTTTTGCTCATTACCGAATGGGGCAACGCCAGCCTTCGTCCAGCGCACGTACTCCTCGAACTGCCCCACGTAGTGACGTGCTCCGCGGGTCTGGGCGAACCCGCCGGCCACGTTCTCGCCGCCGGTAAACACCCACGAGTTGTCCGGCGCGTCGGTAAAGAGCTCGCCCTTTGCAGTGCCGATCGAAGCATTGGCTTTCTCAGCTGCGGCTTGAGCCGGGTCGAGCGCACCGGCGCGAGTGATGGTTTGAGCGGCGTCGTCGGAGATGTTTGTGCCGGTCACCAGCACGTCGGAGATTTCGCCGTGGAAGCCGAAGAGGGTCTCGCCGGCGTCGGTCAGGTGCCCACCCACAGCCACGACGTCGGCGCTCAGCTTCTCGAACAAGCCAGCGTAGGTGGCGTTGGTGAAGTGGTAGATCTCGGTGCCGTCAACGGTGATGCGCCCGGTTTTGGCGTCGCCCGCGGTGATGGCCACCATGTGCCATTTGCCGTCGAAAATGTTTGCCTCTTTTTCGGCCTGGATCGGCGGAATCTCGTAGCGGATCTTGCCTTCGCCGGGCTTGAGGTAGAACTGTGCGCGCGAGTTGTCGCGTGTGAGGGCGGGTGTAGTGCCAGTTTTGTGGAGTCCGAGGAGGACTTGGTTTTCGCGGTGGGCCGGGTCTGCCTTGAAGCGGAGGAAAACGGTGCCGCGCGTGAGGCCAGCAAGTTGTGCGCCGTCGAGCTTCTTCGCTTTGCCGGTGAACGTTGCGTCCTCACCGGTGAACGACGCAACAAGTTTCGCCTGCACCTTCAGTGCGTCGAACATGGAGTTTTCGTGTGTTGAGGAGCTGGACGCGGGTTGGGTGACCGTCGTCGTGGGCGCGGAGGGGAGCGCCGACGCTGGTGCGCTGGTTGCGATCATGCCGAGGCTGGCTGTCACGGCGAGGATTGCCTGGGGGAGTGCGCCGAAGCGCGGGTGTGTTTGCAACGAGCCCATTTTTCTCGTCTTTCTCTTCGGTGACGCAACCTCTCCTTCGAGGAAAATACGTCAGACAAATCTGGGGGCAGGTCCATCATAAAAGGCGCAAAGTGGCATTGTCCGACAAATAAACTGACAAATTTCTGGAAAATATGTGGGCAATCCCTGCTACACAAGGGGGCGCTGTGTGGAGTCCACCTCGGGGATGATCGCTCTGTGATCTATCTCCGGAGGGTCTGGTTGTGGCGTGTTTTCGCGCCAAAATGATCGTGCATTGGCGTATGGGGAGGGTATGGGTAGTTATCCCCATGCTGTGCACGTGACTCGTCTGGCGTGGGCGGCTATATTCTTGTTTGTCACTAACTCACCAACTGTCACCATCAGGTGATGGGGGTTGAAAAACCGCCACGCCACGGGCGTTAGGGAATGTCACCACATTTCCTTGCTCGGATGGGGAAGTAATTCCGTGAGAGATCGCTGCCCGCAGGGGTGTGCGCTCTTTTTCAGACTTGGGTGATGACGTGTCTCAAACAATGACAGCCCCTCGGGGCTCGAAATTCAGGAGATTACATGAAGAACTCAATTCGCAAGTCTGCGATTGCCACCCTCGCGGCTGGCACGTTGCTTTTCTCGGGTGTTGCTGCGTCCACCGCTGCCTTCGCGCAGGATCAGGTTCCAGCTTCCGTGGTTGACGCCAACCTGAACGGCGGCAAGGGCACGATCCACCTCGTCAAGTACGACGATTCGAAGGGTACGAAGGATCCGACGGGCACCAAGGATCAGTTCGCTGACGGCCAGACCCCGAACCCGATTAAGGGTATCGAGTTCACCTTGACCCCGATCACTGCAGCTCCCGGTATCCCGTCGGTTGCGGACGCGGTGAAGTCGAACGACAAGATCAAGGAGCTCGGCGCTCTCCAGGCGTCCGCTGCTGAGGCTGCTCTGAAGGGCGGCGCTGGCTGGACCTTCGGCAATCCGATCGTTCAGAAGACTGGCGAGAATGGTGAAATCAATTTCGCGGATCTTCCGCTCGGTGTCTACCTCCTCCAGGAGACCAACTCGAAGGCCGCCGATGGCAAGACCTACAAGGGCGCTGCCGCATCGCTCGTTTACCTGCCGACCACCAACCCGAAGGATCAGTCCTCGTGGATTAAGTCGGAGAAGGGTGATCAGTATGCTGTGTGGGTTTACCCGAAGAACTCCCTCGAGAACAATGTGAAGGCTGTTGAGGACACGAACAAGGAAGTTGGCGAGACTGTTACCTACACGATCTCGGCTACCGTTCCGACCTCGAAGAAGCTCAAGACCCCGTTTGAGGGCCGTGAGTACGATCTCAACGAGTTCGGTTTCTGGGATAACCTCGACGAGAAGCTCCAGCTCCTCGATGCTAAGTCGGTGAAGGTGTCGGTTGGCACCGATGCTCAGAAGACGCAGCTGGAACCCGCGGACTTTGCGTCGACCATCTACAAGGGTGACGGCAAGGGCGTGAAGGAAGACGGCAAGGATGTGAAAGCAACGGGCCAGGAGCTCGTTGTTGCGCTGACCAACTCGGGTCTCGATAAGGTTGCGAAGGCGAAGATCGCCGACTCGACCGTGAAGGTTTACCTTGAGTTCTCGCCGAAGGTGATGGCTTCCGGTCTCGCACCGAACCAGGCGATCGTTGTGAAGAACAACGGTGAGGGTAAGGGCACGACCATCCCTGAGCCGACGAACCCGCCGGAGAACCCGGACAAGGGTGAGAAGACCAACACGGTTGTCACCGGTTGGGGCAAGATCGAGATCACCAAGACCGACGGCGACAAGAAGAAGCTCAAGGGCGCCGAGTTCGAGGTGTACGGCATCACCAAGGGTGGCAAGAAGGAAAAGATCTCGATCAATGGCCAGGACAAGTGGACCACCCCGGACAGCGGCGTTGTGACGATCGACGGCCTGCACGCCAACAACCTCGAGGATTTTACCAAGACTGGCGAGTCGATCTCGAATGACCAGTACAAGTCGTACGAGCTTCTCGAGACGAAGGCTCCGGTGGTCGATGGTGTTCAGTACGAGCTGAATCGCACCCCGATTCCGTTCACCATCGAGGTCAAGGAACTGACCAAGGTCACCACTGAGGAAACCTGGACACTCGACGCTCAGGGCAACGTGGTCTCCAAGGATTCCGCTGTGAAGACCACCGTTGAGTCGGTCTCCACCCCGGCGTCGGACAAGACCCTCTCGCTGTTCAAGGCAACCGAAGTTGTCAACATCCCGGTTAAGCCGAAGCTTCCGCTCACCGGTGGTGCTGGTATTGCCGCGTTCGGCATCCTCGGCCTCGCCGTGATCGGTGGCGGCCTCTACGCTGCAAAGCGCAACGAGAAGAAGAACGCCTGATTCTCCTCTCAAAACCAGTAATTCACTGGTAAATCTCCTGGTGGGCCCCGCCCCGGAAGAGTGCAAAACCTTTCGGGGCGGGTAGCCCGCCAACAAGACGCCACTCACACCGGCGTCGTCGGCCCCACCAGCCGAACACTGGTTCTCCAGAACCCCCTGTCACCACAGGAACCTCCGCAACGCGGAGAAAGACTCACAAAAGAAAGCCTCAAAATGTCTCTCACAGAAATTTCCGCTCGCAAAAGCGAGGTGAAAACCGAAAAGCCCAAGAAGAAATCCTCCATGCTGGTCCCAGCACTGGTGATTCTTCTCGGTATCGCGATCCTCCTGTACCCGATCGTCTCCACGCAGTGGAACAACTATCAGCAGCAGCAGGCCGCGGCCGAGTACGCGAAATTCGTGAAGAAGGCAGACACCAAGGCCCTTGAAAAGTCCCTCGAAGAAGCCCACCGTTACAATGCTGAGCGCACGGTTGGCCCGATCCTCGATCCGTGGACGGAGCGTCTGGCTGACGATAACGAGCCCTACAAGGAGTACCTCGCTCAGCTGAACGTCACCGGCGTGATGGCTCGCCTCGTGATCCCGTCGATCAAAGCGGACCTGCCCGTGTTCCACGGAACCCGCCCGGACACGCTGGAGAAAGGCATCGGCCACCTGTTCGGCACCGACCTCCCCGTGGGTGGCCCCTCAACCCATTCGGTCCTCACCGGCCACACCGGCCTGCAAACCGCCACCTTGTTCGACAATCTCGACAAGATGAAAAAAGGCGATTCGATCTACATCGACGTGGCGGGGGAGAAGCTTCGTTACGTGGTGTCTGGCACGGAAGTGGTGTTGCCTGATGAGGCAGAAAACCTCTACAAGGTGGAAGGTCGCGACCTTCTCACCCTGATCACCTGTACTCCGTATGGTGTGAACTCGCACCGTCTGCTTGTGCATGCTGAGCGTGCCCCAATGGATGACGCCGGCAAGGCTGCCCTCGAAGATGGCGTCGGCACCACGATCCAGTGGTGGATGTGGGCATTCGGGGGAGTAGCGCTCCTCGCGGTCCTCGCGCTGGTGTTCTTCATGATGAAGTCACGCCGCCGCAACAAGGACGATCAAGCCGACGTTACCAGCCCGAACGCGGCCGAACTTCCGCAGGCTGAAGCGCAACCCGCCACCGACGTCGTCGAAACCGGCGACGATACTTCACCGACCGACGTCGCGGACTCTGCGCCCACCAGCGACAACTGATACTCACCACCCACTCACCGTTAGCAAAGAAGGACACATGACTTTCCAAGCTCACCACAACGCAGCCCGACGCGGCACAGTGATCCTCGCCCTCACCGGCGTGATCGCGCTCGCGCCGCTCACGGCGCATGCGCAGACCATCACGGGCGACACCCCGAAGGCGGACGTGACATGCGATGCTGGCTCGCTGGCCATCTCCATGCCCACGCCCAACCCCTTCGACAAAGTGGCGCCCGGCCAACTCAAAGACCCCAGCGGCATCGGCGTGGAACTCACCGCCAAGCAGGTCAAAGGCTACGACCTCACCCGCTTCGCGAACTGGGCAGGAATCGACAAACTCACCGTCGCTGACGCCGAGAAGGCCGGTTTCGTGGGGGAGCCTCATGTGGCCGTGACCGGCAAGGACGCGGTGGCTCGCTTCGGGAACCTCCCCATCGGCCTGTACGTCGTGAGCGCGACAATGCCGCACGTGCCCGGCTACAAGGTGAGCCAGATGGATCCGTTCATCGTGTCCGTGCCCCTCGGCGAAGGCGACCACTGGGACTGCTCCGTCGAAATCGCGGCCAAGACACACTTCGACGTCACGCCCGAACCCACCACTCCGCCGTCGACGCCACCGAGCACACCGCCGACGGTGCCCCCAACAGTGCCCCCGCCCCCGGGCGTGCCGCCGGTCCCGCCGCCGCTGCCGCCCACCGGCACACCCCCAACCCCGCCCCGACTTCCGTGGACAGGCGCCTCCGTGGCTGCCGCAGGAATCGCAGCATTTGGACTTATTGGCACCGGCTCGCTGCTGGCCGCCAAACGACGCAAGAACGATGAGGAGAACGATCGATGAAAACGCAGATGACCGCCGCGATTGCGGCCACGCGTGACGCGATGGGATCGCGGGCGGCAAAAGCCGCCGGCGTGCTATTCGCCGTGCTCGCCCTCGTTCTCGCAACGCTCGTTTCCCCGGTCGTGTTTGGTGGGACGAGCGCGTCAGCACTCGATCGTAGCCAAATCGGCGTGATCGGAACCTCCGATGCGCGTGACACGGCAAACAACTATGTTCAGGTGGGTTCCTACCTTCAAATCACTCCGCAGACTCCCCGCCCGCCGGCAGGCCAACAGGCGTTCGTGTTCCTGACCCTGAAAGACATCAACAAGAAGCCCGACAACCTGGTTAGGTCGTACGCTCAATATGATGCCACCAACACCGCAGTCCCGAAGGATGGCAAAGAACTCCAAGACTTCACCGTTGTCAACGATCCGAACACGAGGAACGCCGTTTACGGCTGGACTATCCCAGCGAACACCGCCCTGCAGGATGGTAAGTACATTAACGCCTTCCTGAACTTGAACAACGTCTACAAGTTCAGTGGCGTACGCCTTGACGTGTTCTCAGCGCCGACTGGTTCGAATATCCAGGATGTGTGGAACGCGGTCAATGCTCCGCAGGAAACCGTCAAGCCAATCGAACCAACTTTTGATTCCAACACCGGCCGTCTGACCATTCATGGCGTGCCCGGCGTCCAGTACGTCAATGCTGAAAACTCAAAGCTTATTGGCGAAAACGGACAACAGATCCCTGTTGGACAAGACGGTGTCATTCAGCTCAAGGATGGCCAGACTATCAAGGCTATTCGTGCGATTGCTGTTGATCCATATCAACTCGATCCGCAGGCCCCCAGCCAGTTCGGACCATACACCTACAACGCGCCGAAGCCGGCCGAGCCGAAGCAGGATCCGTCAACTCAGGCGCCCAAGCAGGATCCGTCGTCGTCGGCTGATGCGCCGGCTGAACAACCTGTGCAGACTGTCACACCTGATCCTGTGCAATTTAACGACAACAATGACGGCACAGGCTCCTACACTGTGCCAACCAAGGCCGGTGTCGAATACCTCCTTAAAGACCAGGTTCTGCAGCAGGGGAACACCTATGACGTGACCAACCCTGGAACTGTGACTATCACAGCACAGGCGGCACAAGGATACGCCCTGACGAAGAGCCCGAATTCCGGCTCCGGAGATTGGAGCTGGACCCACGAATTCAAGGCGCCTGACGCTCCGGCACAGCCGGGCGGAGACGCGATCGACGCGACCCCGAAGTCGGAAGGCCCCCTCGGCGTCATTACCGAAAAGTGCGTCTACACGCCTGCCGACGGGACTAAGCTCTCCGTCGTCGGCGCAACTCCCGGAACCGCCGAGGCTGCCGTGCCGCCAACAATGCGACAGGTGTACTCGCTTGGCAAGAACGGAGTTGTTTATCAGGTGACGATGGGGGAGAAGCAGGAACTCCTGCCCAATCTTTTCCCGATCTTCAACTTTGCTAAGCCTGACACGACGTTCGAAGGCCTCGCAATGCAGTTCAACGCCGATGGCCAGCTCGAAGCCTACGTTCTCGGCTCGGACAACCACGTCTACCGCCAGGTTTTCGGCTCGGCGACAACCGAAGATCTCGGCGATCAAGCGTCACGCAGACGCCACTTCGATCCCACCAGTGACTACGTGCTTGGCGCGGCGATGAAGGACGGAAAGTACTACTACGCCACCGTCGATGGCCTGGCTGCAAGCCAGCGAGACAAAGACCACAAGCTCCAGCAATGGGCCACTGTTATCTCGTTCTACGAGTTCGACCCGGTGACCAAGCAGGACAAGCGCCTGTGGACTCAAACATTTGATCGCAAGGGCACGGACGACTGGTGGACACTCCAGTTCCCGACCCTTGACTCCATCAAGCAATACCCGATCGCCGGTGACATTGACTTTGACAACAAGGGCAACCTCCTCCTGTCATGGGGTGGTGGGTACGACACCAGCTACAAGGACGTGAACCTGCAAGGCTCGGGCTACCAGCTCGCGGTCCTCTCCGGCTGGAACACCAACAACCCCGTCGAGAATGGTGCACAGCCGGGATACATTCCTGGCGGCCTCTCCGCAGTTAACGGTCGTGACGGCATCGCCATGCTCGACGGACGTCTCTTTGCCAGCTTCACGCAAGACGGCTTCGCCGAAGAAAAGGACATCAACTACCCTGCCCCTGGTAGCGGATTCACACTGCAGAACGCGACGCTCCCGCCGTCGATGGCAGTCTCCGTCGACCTCGCGGTTCCCTCCGGAAAAATCCCGGCGAAGCCGCCAGTCGCACCAGGCGGACAAGGCGATGCTGCTTCCGCAGGCACAGTGGATGGAACCCAGTCCTCAGCGCCGGCAGTAACCCTCGGCCTTGGCGCTGCAGGAAAGCAGGAAGGCTACGCGCTCGCCCAAAACGGCAACGTTTACCACGTCTCAGAAGACAACGTGCCCAGCCCCGACCAGAAGCCCGTCTTCTCCTTTGGTGCCGGAAAGTGTGCGATGCCGAACTACGAAGGTCTCGCTATGCGCAAGAACGGTGAGAAGTCCTATCTTGCCTTCGCCGTTGGTGGCGACAAGGCGATCCTCATGTTCAACCCGGAGAACAACAAGGTCTTCCAGCTCGGTGAGCTACCGGATCTCAAGGGTGGACATGTGATCGGCGGCGCAATCGATCCTGAGACGAACGCGTACGTCATTCAGACGGGCCGCGTCGAGAACGGAAAGGTCATCATCGACCTCTACAAGGTGACCCCTCCGGCGTCGTCGGACCAGCCGTGGAACCTGAGCTCGCTCGGCTCCTACGCCCCGAAGGGCGTGGACCCGTCCGCGCCGATGTACGGCGACATCGACTTCGATGCCGCAGGTAATGTCCGCATCATGGTCGGCAACGTCACTGGCTTCTCCCGGTTCTACGACGTCCCCAAGGCGGCGCTGAGCTGGCAGCAGCAGGCGACACCACTGGACTTCAAGGGCGGCTTCTCGTCCGATCCGCTCGGCAACGGGCAGAACGGCCTGATCCTCCTCAACCCGGCTGATCTCAACGGCTCTACCATGATGCTCGCTGGCACCCGCCAGCCCGACGCCGGTAAGCAGGTTGATTTCTCGGCCAATCCTGACGGCTGGTACGCCGCGATGCAGCCTAACTGGGCAACGCTCACCATCGACCAGAAGCACCTCGCTTTCGGTACTCCGCGGCCTGTCGACATGGCACGTCTTCCTTCCGAAGTGGCGCCAGTGATCGCACCGGATCCGGTCAAGCCCGAGGCACCCAAGCAGTGGAACCCCCCGGTGCTTCCGAAAGCAACCAAGGTTGTTACTGAGCCGCCGAGCTACGGAACCACTGAGCAGTGCCAGGTAAAGTCCAACACCTATTGGATTTCGACCGGTCCGCGTTTCGACTCCTCCGGACAGCCCATGCGTTACGTTGAGCTCTCGACCGAGCCGAATGCAGATGACACTGCCTCATCGAATAACACTGCAACAGTGTCCAACCTTGCTCTGTCCAACATCCGCCGTGGAGAGTCCAACTTGCCGGATTCGGCGTTCACGGAAGATATTGCTGTTGACCCGACCAACACCTACATGTACGGCCTGGCCAACGGAAAGAGCGACACCGATAACGTCTGGATTCGTGCATTCAAGATTGTCCGTGATTCTTCAGGGAAAGCAACGAGCCTGGAGTGGCTCCAAGATTTCAATACTGGGGTCTCGCAGTCGAAGTTCAACGCGTACCAGCCGTACTACCAGGGTGGTTCCGTTAACTCTCTGAGCTATCGCTTCGCTGGCCAGAACAATGATGTCCCGACTCTCATTTGGGGTGGACAGTTCAACCAGTCGGCATACGAGGCCAGGATTGATCCGACGAGCCATAAGATCGTTTCTAACGGTTCCACCGAAATCAAGGTGCCGTTGTTTGGATACTCGCGCCTCAATGGCGAGCCTGTTCAGAACATTGTTCCTGGAAACGGGCCGGAGAAGAACGACGGCACTCAAGGCATTGGACGCCCCGCAGGCTGGGGCGGCGACTTCGTCACTGCTGCAGATGGAAAGATTTACGGGGCAACCCAGCAATCGTTCATCTACCAGTTCACTAAGAATGCCGACGGCTCACTGAAGGCTCAAAACATCATTGGTCGAGTGATTCCGCCATCGATGTTCGGTGGAAACGATGGTGGAACCCGAACTGTCCCGCTGACCGGAATCTCAAATGACCCATTCGCGAGCCGCAAGGCCTCGGCAGACGCACTGACCCCGTTCGGTCTGGCGTTCGTCAACCACCATTTCGTGGCGATCTACGGATACCGTGCTGATGGTCGTGTGGCCGTCGATTCAGGAGTATACGAACTCACCGGTCTGACGGGGCAGGAGGCCTACGACAAGTTCAAGAACACTGGTTTCGTTCCAGACCCGGTTTACTTCAACCTCGACAAGCGCACCGGCAAGGTGACCGCTAAGCCAGGTTATGAAGGATTCCTGTTCTACGTCCCTCGTGAGATTGTTGGCCACTCGCAGACCGTTGGTGGTCCGACCGATATGAACACCTACGGCATGACCTCAGCTGGCGAGTCCGGCGTGGAGTGTCCGCCGGTGAAGGTGGAGAAGAAGTTCGATTCAGTCTCGGACGCGGATAACAACGGTGTCTACACTGCAAAGTACACGATCACCGTGACCAATGAAGGGAAGGCGCAGACCACATACTCCTTGAACGACACTCCGCAATTCGATGAGTCAGTTCGCGTAGTGACGAGTGCGGACGCCTCGGTGGATTACACCTGGGAGAAGGACTTTGGCACCTTCGTTGGTCCCCTTGATCCGCGTGGTGGTGACCCGAAGTACGCTGTACGAACTGCATACTCGTACAAGAATTCCACGAATCCGGAGACAACCACGTTGATCGCTACTGGATCACGAACGTCGCTGCCACATGCGGCCCATTCAGGGCAGCGAAGCCGTGTAGCGGGGCCGTTCCCGGTATTCCAGAACCGACGCGACAACGGTTTTGAAAAGAAGATCGATGCAGGCCAGATCGATACCTTCACGGTCACTGTTCCGTTCAAGTTCGTCAAAGGCAAGTCATGGAGCGTGGACTACGAGAAGTGCTCCGGCCACAACACCCCGCAAAAGGGACTGTTCAACACGGCAACCCTGAAGTCGGGTAGCAAAGAGCAATTCGCTTGGGCATGTGGTGACCGCACCGAAAAGCACGGCCTCGAGCTCGTGCTCACTAAGGTGAACGGCGACGACAAGAATGAGATCCTCGACGGTTCCGAGTTCACGCTCTACCAGGGCGACCCTGCGAAGGGCGGCAAGGAACTGGCTAAGCTGAACGGCGACCAGAAGTCGGTGCTGCGCTACAGGTTCGACACCACAAAGAGCGAGATTCAGACTGGAGCCTACTACCTCGTGGAGTCGAAGGCTCCGAGCGGAAAGTCTCTGCTCCATGCTCCGATCGTGTTCACCGTGGCGAAGAACTCTGCTGGTGACTACACAGTGACACCGAAGGGCGAGAACTCGAACAACTCGTTCATCACCTGGAACACCGAGGTTGATAACCTCACGGTCGCTCGCGTGGCAATCGCCAACTTCCACACCGGTGATCTGCCGAAGTCTGGTGGTGCGGGTGTTGCCGGTTACGCGGTCGCTGGTCTCCTGGTCCTGGCGGGCGGCGTTTGGGCTGCACGTCGCGAAACCAAGGTAGCGTGATCGAAGGCTGGGCGGGCTCGCCCCCTCGCGAGCCCACCCGAACCGTGAAACGTGGCGCGGCACCCGTGAGTGTGCAGTCCGGGTGACGCGCTGGCGCGGCGAATGGTTTTTGTGAGTTACATCCGCCGCAATCGGCCGGCCGTCATTGGTGAATGACGTGCCAGCAAGGTGAGGGGCAGCCAATCGGCTGCCCCTCACCTTTTATTCGATCCGCGCTCGATGAGCCGCGCGCTTATGGAACACCGCGCGCGAGCCGGCCGGATCGAAAGAAACGTTCATCCCACCAATTTTACCCGCGCGTTTTTTATTCTTTTTTATTTTATTTATTTGGCTTTTGACCTGCGGAAATGTTGGGACTCATGTGAAAGTTAGGCGTCTGATTCTCCGTCAGTGTCGAAAAAGACGTGCTGTGCATAATGCTCACGCAAGTACTCGCGAATATACGGTAACGTGAAGTCAACGAATCCGCGTTCCGTGCTCTCGATCATCTCCGCTTCGATCAGACGCTTGCGATAAGTGTTCGCGTACTGTGGGGAAACGTGCAAGCGTTCGGCGATATCGCGTATTGCGGAAGGCCCATCATCTTGAGACATCGCAATCAGGAACGTGCGATCAGTATCGGAAAGATCGGCCAACGCTGGTTCGTGAACGAGCTGTCCGATCTTACGCCGTGCTGTTTCGATTCCGCTCTCTGCGCTCGAGGCCGTCACCACGCCGTCGCTGGCGTTCGCGAAAGAATACTGCCCAACGAGCTGAATGAGGAACGGATAGCCCGCGCATGCATTCACTGCTGAGTCGAGCGCGGGGCCCTCCCATCGGTAGCCTGCGTCAGTCACCGGTTTCTCCAGCCCGACCCGGACATATGAATCGCTAACATTGCCAAGGACAACACGATTTGCACGTCGTAGGAATGTAATTGGGTTGTTCCCATCTTCATTCGCAAGAAGCGGGACAACTGAGCTTGGGATACCGGCCATCACCAGCGAAATGTTGCGATTTTCGCGAACAAGATGCTGAACCGCCGTGGCAAGATCGATCACCTCTTTGCGCTGGAGATGATGGAGTTCGTCAAGCGTGATCAGGAGGCCGGTATGCTGGCCGAATTTTTTATCGCGTTCGTCAATATGGTCAAGCAGTTCCGTGAGCACGGAGCGTAGCTCAAGCTGTGCCATCCCCGGTTGTGATTCAAATTGGACGTTCACTCCTGTGCCCATCACTTGGACGCCAGCACCGCTCACGCGCCTACTTGATGAAAATCCTGCAAGTTCCTTCATTGCTTGGGCAATCAGACGATTCACGAAGCCAGTGGTAGCAGTTTCGCTGAAAAATACCCAGCCTTCTTCCGCTGCGAGATCCTCGACCGCATTGAGTAGGGTAGTCTTTCCGATCCCTCGTGGCCCTGTCACTACACTGACACGTTCATGCGTACCCGGTCCGTTTCGGAGCGCGAAACGGAACTCGTCGAGAACAGCTTCGCGACCAACCAGTGCGGGTGGGGTTGCGCCGAGCGTAGGTTTGAAAGGGTTGATGACCATGAGGTCATTCTATCCTAGTTTTTTTATTCTTTTTTATTTTATTTATTTGGCGTCTGACCTGCGAAAATGTTGGGGTTCGAGGAAGACCGTGGCGGCGAGCGCCGGCATCAGTACCTGGAACGTGGAACCGGGCAGAACGATCCCGGAGTCGTTCACCGCGAACGCAGTTGCCGTACACACGAGCACTGAGGCCAGCATATAGCCCAGCGGCTGTCGCACGATGGCACCGAGCGTCGCCCTGAACCCGCCGACGGCGGTTTCACTCACGCTGGTGGCCCCGTTCGTGCTGCCGGCGGTTTCACTCACGCTGCCGGGAGACCCAGCTACGCTGCCGGGAGATCCAGCGACGACGCCGGTGGGGCCAGCGGCGTCGCGCCCAGCACTTGCGCGGCCGACCTGTTCCACAGCCCGTGCGTAGCGTTCCTTGAGCCACGGCCACGCCACGAGCACCAGGAACACGAGCCCGGCGAGCGCGATCCACCGGTGGCTCAAACTCACCAGAAGCCGCAGGTTCACCGAGAGTTTGCGCCACACGATTTCCCATGCGCCGCCGTCGATCAACGCCTGCACAAAGTTCCCCAAGTGCGTGCGCGAGGTGGCGGGGCGAAGCCAGTCGGCGAGCGCAATCAGCATCGACAGCGCAAGCCCGCCCACGCCGAGCATCACGAGCACACGCACGCGCACGCGCCGCCCCGACGCCAGCAGCAACAACACCACCAGCGCCGGCACGAGGGCGATCGCGCCGCCAAAATCTGCGCCGAACGTTGGCCACACGCCGATCGCGATCGCTCCCACCCCGACGAGCGCCGCCATCGCGAGCGCCCACCACGGCGCCCGCCTGCCTCCAGCGACGCCATTCCCACGAGTCGCGTTAGCAGTGCTCGCCGCGCCAGTTGCGCTCGATTCGCCGGAAGTCCCACCCGTACCCACGGCGTCGGGGGTAAACGAGCCGTGCTTGCGCGCCGCCCAACCCAACAACCCGCCCAGCGCGAGCAAGACGCCAGTCGACTCGAAGGAGAACGCCTCGTTACCGAGTCCGTAGAAACGGGCGCCGAGGAGAGTATTGAAACCAATGGGGGAGTCGGCGATGGTACGCGAGCCGGTGGCGACGTCGCCCAGGATCACGGCGGCGGTCACCGTACCGATCGCGATCATCGGCGCCCCTGCGTGCCAACGTCCGGTCACGGCCGCACTGGCAGCGATCAGCGCCGCCACCGCGTACGTGCCGGCGAACATTGCGTACTGCGGCGAGCCGCTCATCCACCACGGCCACGCCCAGGTGGAGATCAGCGCGCCCGCAGGTAGAGCTGCGATCCACAGGCCGAGCAGCGCACACACCCAGCGCACGGGCCGCACGCTCAGCGCGATACGCACGAAATCGCTGGCCCATCGTCCGCCCGAGACGACGCCGTTGGCCGTCCGCGTGAGCCAGCGGGTAACCTGGCATCGGCGAGGATCACGAGTATGTGCGCGCCCAGTGTTCGATGCCGGCGCGGGGGCCGGCCCGTGGTTCGACTCAGTGGCGTCGGCTGTGGCCGTGCCCGCGACCGGCGGATTCGCGGTGTGGTTCTTTGTGACCGATACGACCGGCGCTGTAGCTCCTCGCTTTCTGATGCGCCTGCGCACCACCGGCAGCAGAATCAGGCCGGCGACGAGCGTGTAGACGATCGTGAACTGCGTGAGCGTAGAGACGAAGCTGCCTCGAACAGGTACGATCATCGAGGCCTTCCGCGCAAGGCTGGCCAGCTCCGCCGCGCGCTCGGCGCCGCTCGCGTCGGAACTGACGGCGCTCATTGGTGCGGCCCGTAGCGATGCGAGCGGGTCAATATCTGCCCCGATTTTCGCGAGTTCGTCGAAGGACGACGGTGACGCCGACGCCGGCACTGGCACCGAGCTTGCGCCCGGCGCGGCGAGCGTATCGACGCCGAAATCGGCCAAGATCGCGGGAACGATCGACGAGTAGTGGATGTTGCCGACCTGGCGTACCTGCGCAGACCAGCCGAGCCCGCGGGTCCCTGGAACACCGCTGAGATCCCCAGCCCCGCCGTCGCCGGACACTGAACTAGCCGCCGCGCCCGGCCCGTATGAAACGAAACCGGGTTGCAGTACTTCGGTGGCCGCGAGGGCCTGAAGCGAGACGAAATACACCTTGGTGCCGGGCGCCACCTGGGAGATCACGGCCTCGGCGCGGGCGGCGGAGGTGCGGGCGGCGACGTCGCGGTAGTAGTCGGTGGGCATGAGGATGGGGAAGTCGGTTGACGGCGGAGTGTCGGCCTGGCCCAGTGGAAGCAGGCGCGCAGCGGACGCCTTGGAGCGTTCAGGGTCGGCCTCGAAGTTCGCGCCGTTGACGTCGGCGACGGTGAGTGGGAAGACGGCTGCGGCGTGTGAGATGCGCGAGGCGATCACTTCGTCGGAGAGACGATCCGTGGAATATCCCGTGGGTGCGAGGCCGTCTGGTGTGACGAGGAGTGCCCCGGCCTGCGTGCCGATTGCGCGTGACGCCACACGCGCCTCGTGGAGCGCCTGCGCAAACGCGCCGATCTTGTGTGTGTTGCCGAGATGCTGGGCGATGGTGGCGAAGTTGGCGTCTTGCCACAGTGGGAGCGGCGCGTCGGAGAACATGCGCTGGATCGAGCAGCTGGGGGAGTGGTTGACTGACGCCTCGGTGAGCGGAGTGCCGGCGCTCATCGCGAGGCTCACGTCTTCCGGGCAGCCCCATTCGCGCACCGCCGGGGGCACCATATTGAACATTGTGCCCCCCGCCGCCCACGCGGCGAGGTTTGGGGTGTCGGTTGCGTTGATATAACGCCAGCTCAGGCCGCTCGTGAGGAGGACGAGCACGTGCTCGGTCGCCTTCGCCGATGCCGTGCCCGACGCTGACGCTTCAGCCCGCGTACCGGGGCCAGGGAATACCGCCGTTGGCAGGGTTTCGAAAGCGAGTTGCCTAGCCGACGCGAGTTGCCTGTCCGACGTCGGCGGCGTACCCGACGTCGCCGGTGCGGCTTGCGCAACCGCAGGCCACGCAAGCGCGAGCAGAAACGCGAGCGCAGCAAAAAGCGCGGCGGCGCGCGGCGCCAAACGCCAACGGGCCGGCGGATTTTCAGGGTTCAGGCGCGCATCACACATCACCCTTTAAGGATACGGGCGCAGGCGCGTGGGTGCATGATCCTGCGTGCCGTCATCTAGAGTAGGAGCGTGCCGCAGGCGCGGACGGAGCGGAGGAACGATGAGTTTGCTGGTGATTGGCGAGGCGCTGATCGATGTGATCGAGGCTGGTGGCGAGGTGACCGAGCGTCCGGGCGGGAGCCCGGCGAATGTGGCGATCGGGGTGTCGCGGCTGGGGATCCCAGCGCGGCTTTTGACGAGTTTTGGCGACGACGCGCGCGGGGAAGCGCTCATCGACTGGCTGGGCGCAGACCATGTGTTCGTCGAGCGTGCGCCCGCCGAGCGCACGGCGAGCGCGACGGCGCTCATCGGCGCGGACGGTTCGGCGCGCTACACCTTCGATATCGCCTGGGATCTCGCGGGCGCGGCGGTGGACGTGAGCCGCGTGAGCCACGTTCACACCGGCTCGATTGGTGCCCTCCTCGAGCCGGGCGCGACGTCGGTGCTCGAGCTGGTGCGGCGGGCCCGGGGCGTTGGTGCTGGTACGGAGCCCGACGCCGGTGCGGACGTTTCGCCCGAAAGCGCGGGCGTCGCCGGTGCCACGGTTTCCTACGACCCGAATATTCGCCCCGCACTGATTGAGGATATGGTGGCCGTACGCGGGCGCGTGCGCGAGCTGATCGCTCTCGCGGACGTGGTGAAATGTTCAGACGAAGATTTGGCGTACCTATTCGACACCGACGTGCCAGATGAAACCGCCGTGATCGCCTACGCGCACGAGTTCGCGGCCACAGGGCCGGCGCTCGTCGCGGTGACCCGCGGCTCGCAGGGCGTGATCGCCGTCAACCGCGCGGGCGATATTGTGCGAGTCCCCGCGCCAGATGTGGACGTTGTGGACACGGTCGGCGCTGGCGATTCATTCATGGCGGCACTGATCTACCAGCTCGACCGGCGCGGCCTGACCGGTGCGAAAAACCGCGCCGCCCTCAACACGCTCGGCGCCGCTGAGCTCGCTGAGATCTGTGAGTTCGCCGCGCGCGCCGCCGCGATCACGTGCTCGCGCGAGGGTGCGAACCCGCCGAGCATCGACGAACTTTAGCCACGGATCACGCGCAAATCCACGGTTTCTGGGCGGTCGAAGGGGAACATCGGACGGCGAATCTGCGCATGGCCGAGCCGCACAATGTCTTGATCCACTCCGCCGGGCGTGAGTGCAAGCAGCCAGCCGTTCGCGGCAGCGTGCAGATCCGGCTCGAGGTAGCCCATCTTCACGATCACGATGTTGGCATCGCGCATGTCTAGCCCAAGCCGGGCAAACTGGCTGGCCTCGCCATACTGGTTACGGTTGGTGGAGACAATCACGTCCAGCCGGCCCACCCGCAGGACTGCTGTCAAGCCGCCCGTCGGGTCCTCCGTGAGAGCGCGCACCTGCGCGTCGAGGGGAACCGGCGGCGCAAGCTGGTCTATTTTTCCGCCCACTTCCACGTGTACCCGCGCGCCGACGCCGGCCGCGCGAGCCGCGTCTACCGCTGCCGGATCCACCAGCGAGGCGACAATCCCGCCCACCTCACCGCTGGCGATCTCGGGCCGCGCCAGCGCGGCGGCGAGCGCCACCGTCACATCGTCGGCGCCTCCCGCGCCCGGGTTGTCGCCAGAATCCGAGATAAAGAACGGGCGGGGAGCATCCGGCGCGCAGGCCGCCTCGAGGGCCTCCTCGATCGTGTCCGTCGGCGCCACGAACTCGAACTCCTCGCGCGCCTCCCACACGTCCTTCGCGATTGCAAGCGCCACCTCGGAAACGTCCGTCTCGCCGTCGGCGTCGCCATACACGCCGATCGCGGCCGAGCAACGCGGCTGGTCTGCCCACGCGAAGCCGATCCAGAACGCGGCGTCGATGATGCCCGGGAGTGCGGCGGCCTCGGCAACCTCGTCGTACAGGCGCGCGGCAGGCTGCATGCGCGTGGAGGTTTTCTCGCCCGGCAGCAGGATCGGCACGTGCACCAGGGCTTTCGCCGGTTTTCCGCGCCCGGAGCGCACGCGCTCCACGAGAGTTCGGGCGGCGCGCTCGCGGGTCACCCACGCGTCCTCGTGTGGGGCCATACGGTAGCAGGTGAGCAGGTCGGTTTCGTGGAACAGGGTTTCGGACACATTACCGTGCAGGTCCATGCACGCGCCGACGAGAGGCTGCGGCCCAACGACCTCGCGGATTGCGGTGATGAGATCGCCCTCCACGTCGTCCATTCCCTGAACGCTCATCGCGCCGTGGATGTCGAAAAAGATGCCGTCCAGGCCGGGCACCTGTGTGTGATCCGACGCCGGTGCTCCGCTCGCGTCATCGGTGCTCGCCGCGTCCGTCTCCACTGGCGCGTCGGCATCAACTCGCGCCCCGGCGTCGCCGGCCGCGCGTGCCAACCCCTCGCAAATCTCGAGCTTCCACGCTTCGTACGCCTCGCGTTGTACCACGCCTCCGGGTAGTGCGGCTGCGTGCAGAATCGGCACCCACTCCACGCCCTCTTCCCACTCGCGCACGCCGACCGCCTCGCGGTCCACGCCGCCGAGCAGGTCGGACACGCGCTCGGCCATCGGCACCGGATCGTAGGTAATAAAAGGGTAGCGCTCGAGGAGTTCCTCGCCGCGCCGCACGCGGAAATCCGCCGCCGTGGACGTATACGGCGTGAACGTGGACGATTCGATATGGATCCCGCAAATCGCGATACGCATGAGCTCTCCTTTGATGCTACTGCCACAAGGATACGCCCGCGTCCGGCGCCGTCGCCCTTCGCAAGCGCTGGTCGGGCGACGTCTGGTGTCACCGCGTGACGGCGTCGTCGGCGGTCATTCGAAGCAAGAGGACCTGCGGTGACGCAATATAATAGGTGCGACTACGACGAAGCGA
Source organism: Arcanobacterium wilhelmae (assembly GCF_029632765.1). NCBI lineage: Bacteria > Bacillati > Actinomycetota > Actinomycetes > Actinomycetales > Actinomycetaceae > Arcanobacterium > Arcanobacterium wilhelmae. Next base: position 1,480,480 of record NZ_CP121247.1, on the reverse strand, counting down.
GGAAAGAACGATGCTGGAAGTGATTGCGCAGGGCGCGCGCGACGGTGCGGCAGCACAAGCGGGAGGAGCGGCGCGAGTCGAACTCGTGGGAACCATGGCCGACGGCGGGCTCTCGGCAAGCGTGGAACAAGTGCGCGAGTTCCGTGCGCATTGCGACCTGCCGATCCGGGCGATGCTCCGCGACCAGGGCGGGTTTGCGGCGGGGGATGTTGACGCTCTCGCAGACCTCGGTGCGGCTTTGCTCGACGCCGGAGCGCAGGCCCTCGTGCTCGGGTACTTGGCTGGGGGAGAATTAGATACGGTCCTGATTCGCGAGATCGCTCAGCGTGCCGGTTCGGGCGATATCACTATCCACCGCGCTGTTGATTCGGCGCAGGATTATTTCACAGCTTGGGAACGCGTGCTTCGATTCGCCTCCGGCACGAGGGGGACGGGCCACGTCGCCGCGGACGCTCGCGCCGCGGGACAGGAAGCAGACGCCAGCGTTCGCGACTATCCGCACGTCAGTACGGTACTCACAGCCGGCTCAGAGAACGGCGTAGAAACAGGCATGCCCAAGCTCCTCGAAGCTCTCAAGAGTCCCGGAGTCGCCGAGCGCATGATGGTTGGTGGCGGGCTGAAACTCGAGCACATCGCACCGCTACGCGAGGCAGGTGTGCGCATGTTCCATGTGGGATCGGCGGTGCGTGACTCGTGGGATTCTCCTGTCGATCCCGAGCGCGTAAAAATCTGGGTTGACGCCGCAAACGGGGAATAAAGCCCCGCTGTCGGGGGCCTGCCACCCCGTCCAGTCTGGAAGAGTGCGCCGCTCCGGCAGTTTTGTGTTGTTTTCGCGTTTCGGTTGCAGTATTTGCAATGGAAACGCGATTTCTACATGAAAATGTCAGGTGTGCACGAGTGTGCCCCGGGGAATCCCGGGGCACACTGTGAGGGGAAGGCTACTTACTCTGGGAGGAGAGTGAGTTTCTCCGAGAGAAGTACTATGCGCTGCGGGAGAAAAGCTACTTCGCGACGACGTCGAATTCCTCGCGAGTGGCGTACGACGTCTGCGTGCCCAGCTTGGTCACTGAATCGGCCGCATACTTGTTCGCCATCCGCATCGACGCCGTGACGTCGCCAGTTGCAACAAGGTGGTGCGAGAAGCAGCCGATAAACGCATCGCCCGCTCCTGTGGTATCGCGCGCGTCCACCTTCTCGGCCTCGATCATCACTTCGCCAGCCTCGCTGATCCAGATCACGCCGCGAGCGCCAAGGGTCACGATCACGTTCTCCATTCCGGCGTCGAGCAACGCGGACGCCGCGTTGCGAACGTCGTCGATCGTCTCCACCGGCATGCCGGTCAGGAGCGACAGCTCCGATTCGTTCGGCACGAAGTAGGTGCAGTCCTTGACCTTCTCGAGCACCAGGTCCGGGGCCGCCGGGGCCGGGTTGAGAAGAACCGGAATGCCATGCTTCTTGCCGAACTCGATCGCGTAATACACCGTCTCGAGCGGAACCTCGAGCTGGAGAACGATCAGTTTGCACTGCGCGATATCCTCAGCGGCGGCGTCAATATCGGCCGGCGTGAGCCGAGCATTCGCGCCCTTCACAATGATGATCGAGTTATGCGATTCGGGATCCACGAAGATCGGTGCCACGCCCGAGGTCGCCTCAGTGCGAAGCACATAACGCGTATCGATCCCGTTGGCTTCGAAGTTTGCGATCGTGTTGTCGGCGAACATGTCGTTGCCAACGCGGGTCAGCATCAGTACCTCCGAGCCGAGACGAGCGGCAGCAACGGCCTGGTTTGCGCCCTTGCCTCCGCACCCGAGCTTGAAATCGGGAGCCTCGATGGTCTCGCCCTCCTTGGGCATGCGGTGGATGTAGGAAATGAGATCCACCATATTTGATCCAATAACGGCGATATCCATCGTCAGTCCTCCTTGATTCCAGTGGTCACATCAAACGTACGTGTTTCCCCGGCCGCCAGCATGATGAGCGTTCCGGCCTTCTTCGCGGCCAGGAAGCCCTCCGGGCGCGAGGTGCCCGGAAGAACGAAGGCTGCCACCTGCTGGTCTGGGTTGTATAGGATCCAGCGGGTTGCAGTGGAGAACTCGTCGGTGGCGAAGCGCGTGGTGAACGTGACGCCGTCGGGGCCCTCTAGCTCGAACGTCGCCTCCGGGCCGTATTGTGGCAGGTCATCGGCCAGATATACGATTTCCGGATCAAACTCGGTGGCCCCGGCGAGCGAATGCCCGTCGATCTTTCCGGCCAGGATCGCCTCGTTGATCTCCTCCCAACGCGGGGTGGGGGTCACGTGGGCGGGGATCGTGCGGCGCAGGGCGAACGCGCCCTCGGGCAGCGATTCGCGCATCACGCCGTCGGCCACGAACGCGTAGTTCATGTGGCACATGTACTGAAGCGGCATCGGCGCGTATTCGGACAGGTTCGTCACTTCCATGCCGATGTGGAACTGGCCCGAGCCGGCTTCGAGTGTAACGGACGGGCGGGCGCGGTAATGGTGTCCGAACCCCATTGTGTACTCGTACTCGGAAACGATCCGCACGCGATCGCCGTCGACCTCCAGCCACGCCGTATCCATCGGCGCCGTCGCAAACTCGCCGTGGAGCATGTGCGTATCCTCAGGTGAGGGAACGCCTGCGGCGAGCAGACCGGAGTGGAACGCGAAGCAGCCGTAGGTTTCAACGATCTCGCGCGCCGGCGTCGGCTCGGAGAACATGTTTTTCATGCGCAGCGAGTGCCCGTCGAATTCGGCGTCCCAAATGATCTGGCCCATGAACGGCAGCACTTCCACGTGTCCGCGCGCGTTTGCGATTGTCAGCGATTCGATGCCTTTGCGGTACTTTTTCACGGTTACGCGCATCTCGCCGGTTTCGGCGATCAGCTTCTCTTCGCCGTCGAAGAGGGCCTTGGGGAGGTGTATTTTCAACATTTTTCTCTCTTTTCGTTCAGTTTGTGTGGGCGGGAGCGACGACGCCGGTGCTCACGCCACGTTTTTCGACGTCTTGTACTGGCGCAGGAAGTACACGAGTACCGCTGCGAAGCACAAGAGCGAGACGGTGAACGCGAACTGCATGGAACCGGTCATGTCCGACACGAGACCCTGGATCACGGGCACAACCGCGCCGCCGATGATGGACATGACGATCACTGCGCCGCCGGTTTCGGTGTGGCGCTTGTCCTCGATCGAATCGAGGGTGCGGGCGTAGATCGTGGCCCAGCAGGGGCCGAAAAGGCCCGAGGTGAGGATTGCGAACCAGACGGCCACGATGTTCGGGATGAGGATCACGGCTGCGAGGGCGGCGACGCCGGCGATCGAGTAGCCGATGAGTACCAGGTCCTCGTTGAAGCGGGTCATGAGGAGGTTGGCGAGCACCTTGCCGAGGAAGAAGGCCACGAATGCCCAGATCATGAAGTTGGATGCGGTGCGCTCGTTGATCGACGAATCGAGGTTGAGCGCGAGGCGGATCGTGAAGCTCCACACGGCGGTCTGCATGCCGACGTACAGGAACTGGGTGAGGATGCCCTCGCGGAAGCGTGAGTTGCGGGCCAGGTAGGACAGGGTCTCACCGATGGTTGCCTTGAGCTCCTGGGTGCCGCGCACCGGCTTGCAGTGCGGGAACTGGGTGATCGCCACGAGGAGCAACAGCACGGCGAGGACGATGATGATGAAACGGTACGGGGCGAGGGTGCGGCCGAGGGATTCGGAGATGAACTGTGCACGGGCGTCGCCACTCAAGCCCTGGATCTGCTTGTGGAGCGCTTCGCCGTCGGTGAAGACCAGCCACTTACCGAGGAGCACGCCGAAGATCGAGCCGAGCGGGTAGAAGGTCTGCGAAATGTTCAGGCGCAAGGTCGCCAGGCGGCGCGGGCCGGCCATCGTGGAGTAGGTGTTGCAGGAGGTCTCAAGGAAGGACAGGCCGGTGGCGATTGCGAACAGTGCCACGAGGAACACCGAGTAGGTGGCCACCTGCGAGGCCGGGAAGAAGAGCGTGCAACCGATAATGTAGAAGCACAGGCCGATGAGGATGCCGGTCTTGTAACTCCACTTGCGGATCACGCGCGAGGCGGGGATCGCCAGCACGAAGTAGCCGCCGTAGAACGCGGACTGCACGAATGCGGAGGCGAAATCGGACAGGTCAAACACGGATTTGAACTGGGTGATGAGGATGTCGTTCATCGAGGCCGCCGCGCCCCACATGGGGAAGCAGATCGACAGCAGGATGTACTGGAAGATGGGGGTGCGGTCTAGGTAGCCGTCGGAGAGTTGGCGTGAGGGGTCTTTAATCAGGCCCCACGACGTATTCTTCACGCCGGTTTCTTGGGTAGCGCTCACGGGGTTTGCCTCGCCTTCGAGATTGGGGAACATTCGTCCTGTTGTTGCCGCTGCCTCATTGCATGCGGTGGGGGATGACCGAAGAACGTCGATGTTTTCGGTGTGACAGTTCACAAACTACCGGTGTGAGGTGGTGGAAGGAAGCGGTACGTATTTTTGTGGAGTCGCCGGTAAAGTGGCGTATTTTTGCGGTGGAAACGACGTAGGTGTGTCAGTTTCGGCACCGGCGTCGCTAAGTTGGCGCGGAGGTGCCCGCCTGGCACAAATGTTCCGTGACGTTCAGGGATCGGGGAACACTCGTGCTCCCCGATGCTGGTGCCTTACGCGTTGATGAAGTCCCATTCGCGAAGCTCACCCGGGTTGCCCGCAATGATGCGAGCCGTTGCCGAATCGATCACGAGGCGGTTCACGTAGCCGTTCTCGAGGGCAGCGCGGATGACAGGCGCCTTCGCCTCTCCACCGGCCACCAAAATCTTTTGTTCCTTTGAGCGAAGGTCCGGGAGTGAAATGCCCAGTGTGCGGTTGTTGAAATCGGGGGAGCAGATGCGGCCGCGCTCGTCGACGAACCGTGTGCAGATATCGCCCACACTCCGGGAAAGGATCGCCGCGCGGTCGGTGGTAGACATCGGCGTCGCCTCCACAAGCGCCCGGTTCGTGGCGATGTCACCAGTGGTGTACACAACCACACGTGCTTCGCCCGCCGCCTGGAAAACCCTGCGGACTGGGGGAGCAGTGGTGAGCTGATTGAGTTCTGCCACCGAATTGACGAACGTGGGTGCACCAAACTTCATACACTGTGCGTCGAACGCCCCAGCGATTCGCTCCAGAGTGGTGAGCCCGCCGCGCGGCTGTGGATCGGAGAGCCCATTCGACATTTGAACCACACGCACGTTCTTTCGTGGCGTGGAGGGCAGGTGGTCCGCCACTACCGCGAGGGTCCGCGACGGGACGACGCCGATCGCATCGCCGTCGCGAACTAGGCGCGCGAGCAACTTGGCGCCCGCGGCCCCCAGCGCGGCTCGCAAAGCCGCAGGCGACGGATCCGCTGGCGAAACCAGCACGACGTCGAGCAGGCGATAGCGGGCGATCAGCGTGTCCACCAGTGATTCGTCGTGGTCGCGCGGATCCACTACCACGATCTTTACAAACCCGCGATGCTTCGCATGAGCGAGTAACTTGGACACAGTAGGCCGCGCCACGTGGAGCTTCGCGGCGACCTGCGCCTGCGTGAGACCGGAGTAATACAGCTTCGCGGCGTCGAGCGCCTGAATATCGTGTGAGGTGAGATCGTTCATCTCTTCTAATGTACGAGCGAACGGCTCGCGCCGTGGGCTAAATGAAATTTCGCTCCGCCCCGACGTCGGGGCGCCGGTGACGCGGACGCGTGCTGTCCACATAGTGAAACCGGGGCGAAACTCGCGCACGGTGCTCCTAGCATGGGCACGGTGCGCCCTACCTGCGCGAATGCGCGTCCACGCTCGCGCCAGCGCACACCACCCACAGAAAGAGGAGATGATGACTAGTACGTCACTCAAGCGCGGGCTCACGTCCGCCCAAGTTGCAATGATCGGTTTGTCTGGTGCGCTCGGCACCGGCCTGTTTCTGGGGTCAGGTTCTGTCATCTCCTTTGCTGGACCTGCCACGATCGTGTCCTATGCGATCGCTGGACTTTTCGCGCTCGCTGTGGTGTGGGCGCTCGCCGAAATGGTCACCGTGCACCCGGTAGCCGGCGGATACGGTGCCGTGTCGTCGTCGTACGTGGGGCGCATGGCTGGCTACGTTGCCCGCTGGAACTTCGCCGTCACGTTCTCCGTGGCCATGGGAGCGGAAGTCACCGCAACCGCAACCTACATTCGCTGGTGGTTCCCGTCCGTGCCACTCTGGGCCGGCACACTCGGATGCGCCGTGTTCATCATCGTGTTAAACATCGCCTCCGTGCACCTGTACGGCAGCTCCGAATACTGGTTCTCCATGATCAAGGTGATCGCGATCGTGGCGTTCATCCTGCTTGCGCTCGCGCTCATCGTGGGCGTCGTGCCCGGGCGCGAGGCGATCGGGCTTGGCCATCTCACCGCACACGGCGGCTTCATGCCTAACGGAGTGGTTGGCGTGCTCGCCGCGGTCTGCATGGCCGTGTTCGCGTTCGGAGGCGTCGAGAACGTGTCCGTGACCGCCGCCGAATCCGAGAACCCGCACCGCGACATCCCACGTGCCGCCGGCACGATGATCTATCGCCTCATCATTTTCTACCTTCTCGCCGTGGGCGTGGTGCTCGCGCTCCAGCCGTGGACCGAAACGGCGGCCGGTTCTGGCGCACTAGAAGAGTCGCCGTTCGTGAAGGCGCTCGAGCTCACCGGAGTCGGCGCGGCCGCTCACATCATGAACGCGGTGCTGATCGTTGCCGCTCTCTCTGCCGCGAACGGCGTGTTGTACTCGTCGTCGCGTATGATCCACTCGCTCGCACTCGACGGCGAGGCTCCCGCCGCGCTTGCCCGCACCGCACCGAACGGTGCTCCGCGCGGCGCAGTGTACGCTGCCGCCCTGGGAATGGCTGTGGCGGCGGTCCTGGCGCTCGTCTCTCCGGACCGCGCCTTCCTGTGGCTCGCCGGCATCGCCACCGTCGGCATTCTCATCACCTGGGCACTCACGATGTACACGCACCTGAAGTTCCGCGGCGCACGCAAGGCCGCCAGCGCGTGGTTGCCCAAGCGTCGGCTGTGGGGCGCGCCGGTGGTGAACGTGTTGGTGATGCTGGCATCGGTGGCGATCTATGTGGCGTTGCTCTGGCTCATGCCCGTCGCCTGGTATGCGGGCGTGCCCTACATGGTGGTGCTCGTGGTGTCGTATTTCGTGGTCTCGCGCCGCGATTTGCCGCCCGTTCCGGATCTGCTGCGCGACGAGCTCGCGCAGGCCGACGGCCACGCCGCCCGCCTCGAGGACTGAGCAAGCTTAGAACTAGTGACGCGCCGCCGCGTAAACCCCGCTATGCTGGAGAACGCGAAAAATTTCCAGGAGGACCGAATGGCCGTCACAGACAAGATCCGTTTCCGTAGAAAGCCAAGACGCGATAAAGCCCCGCTGAATACGCCCGTGCTAGTAACGTCGGCGCTGGTGATCGCGGCGATCACGGCGTGGACGATCATCGCGCCGAAGGGTGCCGGGGATGCGCTGGCCGCCACCACGACGTGGATCGCCACCTGGTTCGGCTGGTTCTATGTGGCGCTCGCAGGCACGATCGTTGTGTTCGTGTTCTGGCTGGCGTTCTCTCGCTACGGCAATATGAAGCTCGGCCCGCAAAACTCCAAGCCCTTGTTTTCCCTCCCGACGTGGGCGGCGATGCTATTCGCTGCGGGCATCGGAACGGACCTCATGTTCTTCTCGGTTGCCGAGCCTGTCACGCAGTATTTGGCACCGCCGTCGGGGGAGCCGGAAACGATTGAAGCTGCGCGTCAAGCAACCGTGTGGACGCTGTTCCATTACGGGCTCACGGGCTGGGCGATGTATGCGCTGATGGGGATCGCGCTCGGTTTCTTCGCGTATCGGCGCGGCAAGCCGCTGGCGGTACGCTCGGCGCTTTACCCGATTCTGGGCAACCGCGTGCACGGCCTGGCTGGCGATATGGTCGACGCCGCCGCGATCCTCGGCACGATCTTTGGCGTGGCCACCACCCTGGGCATCGGCGTGGTGCAGATCAACGTTGGCCTGCAGATCCTGTTCGGGATCGAGGTGCGCCTGGCGCCGCAGATCCTGCTGGCCGCGGTGGCAGTGGCGCTGGCGGGCATTTCGGCGTGGTCGGGCGTGGCGAAGGGCATTCGTGTGCTCTCGCAGCTCAACGTGTTCGGCGCGCTTCTGCTGGCCGCGTGGGTGCTATTCACCGGCGATACCCCGTTCCTTCTGAACGCGATGGTGATGAATGTCGGTGATTTGGTGTCTGGCTTCGGCGGCATGGCACTCGAGACGTTCGCCTTCACTGCGGGCACCGAGTGGATGGCCGCCTGGACCTTGTTCTTCTGGGCGTGGTGGATCGCGTGGGCGAGCTTCGTGGGCATGTTCCTGGCGCGCATTTCGCGCGGCCGCACGATCCGCGAGTTCGTGTTCGGCTGTCTGATTCTTCCGCTGGTGTACATCGTGATGTGGGTGTCGATTTTCGGTAATTCGGCGCTGGAGAAGGTCCGTTCGTCGGAGGCGGGCCGCGAGTGGGGTGCGGCTACTATGGATAGCCCCGAGTTCGGCTTCTATACGCTGCTGCAGGATTACCCGTGGCCGTTCGTTGTGGTTTTGCTGGCGACGTCGGTGGCGTTCCTTTTCTACGTGACGTCGGCGGATTCGGGCGCGCTGGTGATGGCGAACCTTTCGTCGCGCTTGCCTGACGCTGAGACGGACGGGCGCACGTCGGTGAAGTTGCTGTGGGCGGTGCTCACGGGCGCGCTGACGATCGGCGTGTTGATTGTGGGCGGTATTCCGGCGTTGCAGAATGCGACGATCGTGATGGGCTTGCCGTTCGCGTTCGTGATTGTGGGCGTGATGGTCTCGATGGTGAAGGCGCTTCGCGAGGAGACGGTCACGGAGAAGTCGCGCGAGCGTTCGGCTCGCAATGTTCCCACCGGTGGCCCGGCTACCCTCACCTGGCGTGAGCGTGTGGCGTGGACGTTTGGCGAGGTCACGCCGTGGCAGGCGGTGCGTTTCTTGAACGACGTGGCCCAGCCGGCGCTCGAGAAGCTTGCGGCGGAGATCCCGGGCGGCGCGCTGGTGGAGCGTGGTGACGACGATCCGATCCCGGATCTTGCCGAGGGTCGCCATGTGTATGATCGCCTGAAGTTCACGGTGCGCACAGGGTCGGATGATTTTGTGTATCGCATTCTGGCTGTTGCGGTGCCGAAGCCGGTTTACGGCGTTCATGTGGCGACCGAGGAAGATTACTACACGCGCCTCGAGGTGCATACGGATGAGCAGGCCCAGGATTATGACGTGATGGGCTACACGGTGGAGGGCTTGATTCACGATGTGCTTGATCATCTGGATCGCCACCAGGATTATTTGCGCCTGCGCGACGATTCGATGCGCAAGAGCGCGATCAAGGAGGCGACGAAGGAGGCCAAGCGCGAGGAGCGTCGCGAGGCCTGGGCGGGGCGCAAGGAGGCGTTCGTGGAGCGGATTGAGCGTTTCGAGGAGCGGCGCAAGGAGCGTAAGGAGCGCGAGAAGGGCGAGTAGCGCCCGGTGCTAGCGGAACGTTCGGAAGTGGTGAGGGCCCGACGTCGGTGCGCAGCCGGCGTCGGGCCTCTCGCGTTGTCGCGGGGCCGGGTTGCGTCCGCGAGCGGCGGGAGTGTGGCTCGCGACGTTGGTCGGGCCTGCGGCTCGTTGGTCGCGGTTGGGTAGCAGGCCCGTTCGTTGCGGTTGGGTGGCGGGCTCGTTCGTCGCGGTTGGCTGGCGGGCTCGCTGTGGGCGGAATAGTGCGCCGCCGGCACACGTTTCATGCTCGGAGACCATAAACTTGACACCAGGTAACGAAAGGAACACTGATGTTTGAGAATCTGACCGATAAGAACGGCCACCCGGTGGAGATGAAGCTGGACGATTCGGGCCACAATATTTTGCTTTTTGTGGACGGCCAGCCGGCCGGCGAGTTTGAGTTCTGGGACAAGGGCGATGAGCGCCTGTTCCCGCACACGGGTGTGCGACCGGAGTTTGAGGGCCGCGGCCTAGGCACGCTCCTGATCACGCAGGGCCTCGAAGTGGCGAAGAACGAGGGGAAGACCGCGGTGGCGATCTGCCCGATGGTCAAGCATTATCTCGGCAAGCACGGTGAGGAGTACCAGGCTGAGGGCGGAAAGTTCCGCCTGGGCTCGGGCGCCGAGATCATGGCTTTGTGGGATGAGCTCGGCGTTACCGAGTGATCGGACACCACTTGTAGCTGCGAACATGAGCTGATGTGTTGGCGGTGCGGGGCGCGAAACGAATTCGCGCCCCGCACCGTCATCATTTTCCGCGAATACTCGGCGGATTTACTATTTGGCCAACGTATTTCGGCGCTTAGCGCTATATGTGGCTAAGACGCAGTTTGGGCAGGCGAAAAACTACACCCCCGGAGACTTCGTTGTTTTAGCGGTTCATTCGCGCGGCGTTGAGCTGGGGGATCGTGAGCTGCCCAGGTGCCGACGCCGATGCACCTGCCACGAACGTGGCGCAGCTTGCGTAGTTTTCAGGGTGAATCCGCGAATCTGCGCCGGCTTCACCCATACCGATCGCGATGATGCGTTCAACCCTACGTTCACGCGCTGCGTTTGCCCCGTCTCGCAACGCTTCAAGGTCTGCGGGAGAGCGTGTAGTCACTGCGATTTTTGCGAAATCGGCGCCGTGCCGAGCCATCGCCACGAGGCGCTCCTCGATTTCCTTCGAGCTGGGCGTGCTGGAGAAATCATGCCACGATCCCACCACCGTGCATCTCATTTCACCCAGCATGACGAGTAGTTGGTCGATCGTTGGAACCGGCCCGCTCCATGACTCCCCGTGACGCGCCAGTCCACCAGGCGTCTCGGCATGGACGCACGCAGGCGATGCCTCACCCTGGCGCGTGGGCGTCTCGTGTGTGGCCTCCCACTCAGTGCCCGAAAACATCTCCACGTCCACGGCGTCCGCGATCCTGTTCGACGCGATCGCCAGCAGTAACTCCACGTATTCGAGTGCATCGATATCGCGAGCCCCGCCCTGAGCGACACTTCGGAAAGTGGCGAGCACCGGAAGCGCCGTCCCCGCGCGGATCGCACGCCCAACCTTAAGTCGTTCTTCGAGCTCCATCGCCTCGAGTGCGTCAATGCGCCACTCGATCCAGTGTGCGCCCTTCGCCCCCTCAAGCTCGCCCGGCACATCACCCAGTTCTCTCGGCGACACCGGCACAATTATCGCAGGAACGCGATCCGCGAAATCCGCGGGAACGCTTGTGCTCGCGCTCATTTCGCCTCGTTCGAATCGCGTTTTTCGGCGCGTCGGATCTCTTTTTCCTGCACTTTGCGCAGGTTCGCCAGCACAACGTCGACCGGCATATCCTCGCCGGTGAATAGGCGGAACGCTTCAGCCCCCTGTTCAACGAGCATGCGCAGCCCGTTCTCGGCGCGGTAGCCCGCGGCCCGCGCTTCGAGCACGAGCCGGGTTTCCGCTGGCGCATAAATGGTGTCCATCACGAAAATCCCTGCGGGCAGTTCGCCGACCCGATCCACCGGCGTCGCTCGGGGATGCGGCGCCATACCAACGCTTGTTGCGTTCACGAGCGCCACCGCCCCGCCAATTTCGCGGTGCCAATTCGAGCTGAGTGGGTGCACGGACGTGCGGGCGCCAGCCTCCTCTATTTTCCGCGCCAAATGGATCGCGGATTTGGCCGATCGGTTGATGATGTGCACGTGGCGGGCGCCGTCGAGGGCGGCCTGCACGCCGATTGCGGCCGCCGCGCCGCCCGCGCCGATTACGGCGATCGAGCGTCCGGAAATCTCGCACCCGTTCGCGGCGAGCGCGCGCATCGCCCCGACGCCGTCGGTGTTGTGTGCTGTGAGCCGCCCGCCGAGGTTCACAATGGTGTTCGCGGCGCCGATAAGTTCGGCGGCGCGCGAGGCCACGTCGGCGAGCTCGAGCCCACGCTGCTTGTGCGGCATCGACAGGTTCCAGCCGCGCGCGCCCATGGCGACCAGGCCGGTTGTTGTTGCCGCAAGATCCGTGACGTCAAATGCCATGTAGTGCACGTCTGCCCCGGTGAGTTGGGCGGCAAGGTTGTGCATCCGCGGCGACAGTGAGTGCCCTGCCGGGTGAGCAAGAAGGGCAAGAAGTTGGGTCACGTTGAGCTTCTTTCTTTTGTGGCTTATCCCCATTTTGGCAGTCCAAGCTGGGAGTTTCATTGATTAGGGCCGAAAATCGCCCAGCGTGCGCGCCGGTTGGGATTTTTCCCGACGCCGGGGCGCAACTTGCGTGCAGAACTCAATCAGATCCGTGAGGCGTTGCGGCGGGTTCAGGCGGTCAATGCATCATTTAGTTGTTGGGCTAGTGTCTCATGTGGGGTGGCGCCTTTGAGGACGACGCGGGCGCGGTTGTTGAGTTCGTCTTGGGCTTCTTGGACTTGGGCATCGGTGATGGTGGCGAAGTTCGTTCCTTTGGGGAAGTACTCGCGGATGTCACGGTTGAGTCGCTCGTTCGAGGGCCGCTGCCAGGGAGAGTGGGGGTCAGCGAAAAACACTTTCACTCCCGTCGCGATCGTGAAGGACGGGGTTTGAGCCATTTCCGAGCCCTGGTCCCACGTGATCGTTTCAAACTTCCCGGGTAAAGACTTCACCATCGTGACCAACTCATCGACCACAGTCTTCGAGTCACGTCCCGCTCCGAGCCGGTGCATCAACACAAACCGTGAACGCCGCTCAACGAGCGTGATCAACGCTGTCCCATGCCCATCCTTACCACCACCAACAACCAGATCGCCTTCCCAATGCCCAGGAACAGCCCGATCACTGGCCTGGGGAGGGCGCATCGAGATCTGGGCACCTTCGACCCATGTTTTCCTCCCACGCCCCGGAAGCCCTGCAAGACGCGACCGAGGAATACGATTCTTCCGTCCCGAACGCAACGCTTTTTCACGTTTCAGTTCCTGCGCGAGTGAACCTACCCCTTGAACATATAAGGCTTGATAAATCGCTTCGACACTCACGTGCATCTCCCTATCATCTGGATACAAGTGTCGTAACCGTACCGCGACTTGCTGGGGTGAATACCGTTGATTGAGCAACCCCACCACAACCTCCCGAAGACGCGTGTTGGCCTGGAGTTTCAATGGTTTAGGACGTGCCCTACGCTCGAATGCTTTGCGTGAAGCCACACCCGCATCATAGGACCCATCCACGCGTTGGGAACGGTTAATCTCACGCGTGATCGTTGACGGGGAGCGTTTGAGGCGGATCGCGATCTGCCGGCCAGAGTATCCTTGGTCTAACAGCAACGCGATCGCGACACGTTCTTTACTCGTGATACGACGCCCGCGCCCAACGTTGCCGCTACCAACCTGGTCCACACTTGCAAGATGACGAGTCCCGCCACGGCGGCCTCGTCGTAACGCATTTTCCATGTCGCCTAACGCTACCCTGCATTGACGGACCCATTCACGGCAATACCCAAGCTCATGCGCAATATCAGTATTCGTCCATCCCTGGCCAATCAACTCGATCGCACGTTGACGATCACGCTCACGAACCTGGGCAAGAGACCCATGCGGGCCCGTCGCGAGGACTAGACCCGCCTCACGACACCACCTGCGGATCGTTTCCCGTGACATTCCCAACCGGCGAGAAAGACTCGACGCGCTCTCCCCACCCCGAATACACTCCAACACCACAGGCTTCACACAAAGCCACTTCCCGGCCATACCAACACACCCCAATCAGATAGTGCATTGACCCCAAGAACCTACCTGCGTATATAGCAATGCCTGGCCCGATTGACGGAGTTGTGCACGGGGGTGGTGGCTCGTGGGCTGCTGACGTCGGAGCGTGTTTTGTGTGCGTAACTCAATCAGTTGCGTGAGGGGTTGCGTATATAGCAATGCCTGGCCGGATTGACGGAGTTGTGCACGGGGTGGTCGCTCGTGGCCTGCGACGTCGGAGCCCGGGTTGGTGTGGCGGCCCTAACTAAAATTCTCGCCAACGCAACTTGTATAACTATCCTAAGGCGCGTATATTTTCTCGCAGGAACAAACTTCTACCCCCAAGGAGACCGCAATGAAGAAGATTCTCGGCACCACTGCCATTGCCCTCGCACTCACGCTCTCGGCCTGTGGCGGAACCGCCTCCAATGGCGCAACCGGCGCGGCAGGTGCATCCGGCGCAGCGGCGTCGGCAAACGCAACCACCCCGCAGTCCACCGATCTTTCGGACCTGAAGAAAGTCGACGAAATCGCAGCCCTCGTGCCGGACGCCGTGAAGGCGGACGGCAAGCTCACCAACGCGGCCGAGCTCTCGTACGCGCCGGGCGAGTTCTACGCTCCGGATGGGAAGACCCAGCTTGGGTACGATATCGACCTCACTAAGGCAATCGCCACTGTGCTCGGCCTCGAGCCCGAAACCCAGGCGGCTGAGTTTGCGTCGATCATCCCGGCAATCGGAACCAAGTATGAGGTCGGCCTGTCATCCTTCAATATCGACGCCGAGCGCCAGAAGGTCGTCAACATGGTCGAGTACTTCCAGAACGGCTCCCGCTTCTCGGTGCAAAAGGGTAACCCGAAGGGTTTCGACCCGAACAATCCGTGCGGCGCCGTCATCGGCGTGCAGACCGGCACAGCGCAGGATGAAGCGCTCGAGGCGCTCAACAAGGACAAGTGCGCCTCCAAGCCGATCACGATCCAGAAGCAGGACCAGCAGGCGCGCGTCACGCTCGCCCTCGCAGGCGGCCAGATCGACGCCATGTACACCGACGGCTCGGTAGCCGACTACGCCGGCAAGCTCACCGGCGACAAGACCGAGACCATCGGCGACCTGATGGACAAGGGTGGCATGGGTGTTGCCGTGGCAAAGAACGATGCCAAGCTCACCGAAGCCGTCCAGAAGGCGCTCCAGTACCTCATGGACAACGGTTACCTGAAGAAGATCTTCAACAACTGGGGTATCACCGAGGGCCTGAACGACAAGGCCAACGTGAACCCAGCCAAGTAAGCCTGGCCCCGGCGTCGCCCTCCGCTCCTTAGCCGGCGGGCGACGTCGTGCGTCTACTCAACGGAAGTGAAAACGCAATGGAAACGAAACTGATTGAAGCGGTGCCGGTGCGGCACTGGGGCCGGTGGGTCTCGGCGGTGGTTGTTGGGTTACTGGCCGTCGGCCTGGCTTACCAGGTGATCGTCAACCCGAACTTCCACTGGGACGTGGTGGCGGCGAACCTCCTCGCGCCCGATATTTGCCAGGCGGTGGGCTTCACGCTGGCGCTGACGGTGGGTGCGATGGTGCTCGGCGTGCTACTCGCCGTGACGATGGCTGTGATGCGCCGCAGCGAAAACCCGGTGTTGCGCGGCGTGGCCACGTTCTATATCTGGTTTTTCCGCGGCACCCCGATCTACACGCAGCTGATCTTCTGGGGGCTGATGGGCACGCTGTGGCCCACAATGACTTTCGGCATCCCGTTCACGAGCATCGAGTTCTTCACCGTGACGCCCGGGAACATGTTCGGCGGGCTGAACGCCACAATGTTCTTCTATGCAGTGGTCGGCCTGGGCGTGAACGAGGGTGCATACCTGGCCGAGATCGTACGCTCGGGTTTGAATTCTGTGGACGCCGGGCAGGAAGAGGCAGCGAAGGCGCTCGGCATGTCGTCGGGGCAGGTTTTGCGCCGGGTGGTCCTGCCGCAGGCGATGCGAGTGATTGTGCCGCCCACGGGCAACGAGACGATCTCGATGCTGAAAACCACCTCGCTGGTCACGGCCGTGCCGCTCACGCTGGAACTGACGGCGACCACGTCGGCGAAGGGTTCGTCGTCGTTCCTCCCCGTTCCATTCCTGTTGGTGGCAGCCGTATGGTACCTGGTGATCACGTCGATCCTAATGGTGGGCCAGTACTATCTGGAGAAGTACTACGGGCGCGGTGCGAACCGCGACGCCGGTAAAGTTGGGCGGCGCGCGAGCGCGAAGGCGAAGGTTTCTCGCCAGGCCGCGATCACGGCGTCGGGAACCACCACGGACGATCCGTTCATTGAGTACACGCCCTGATCGGCGAGGAAGAAAGCGAGTAAAACAATGACGAACGCAGTACATGTGGACAACGTCCACAAGTTCTTCGGCGATCTGCACGTGCTCAAGGGTGTGTCGTTCGACGTACAGGCGGGGACGGTCACCACGATTCTCGGGCCGAGCGGCTCAGGCAAGTCCACCATGCTTCGGTGCATCAACCTGCTCGAGACCATCCAGGCCGGGCGGATTGAGGTGGACGGCCAGCTCATGGGCTACAAGGAAAAGGACGGAAAGCTTTTTGAGCTGACCTCGAAGGAAGCGGCTGCCCAGCGCGCCAAAATCGGGATGGTGTTCCAGCGTTTTAACCTGTTCCCGCACATGACGGCGCTGGAAAACGTGATGGAGGCGCCGGTTCAGGTGCTTGGTGTTGCGAAGGACAAGGCGAAGGCCGAGGCGGAGGCGCTACTGGCGCGCGTGGGGCTTGCGGAGCGTGCAGGCCACTATCCGGCGGAGCTTTCGGGCGGTCAGCAGCAGCGCGTGGCGATCGCGCGTGCGCTCGCGATGCATCCGGATTTGATGCTGTTCGATGAGCCGACCTCCGCGCTTGATCCCGAGCTTGTGGGAGAGGTGCTCGGGGTGATGCAGGATCTGGCGAAAGAGGGCATGACCATGGTGGTGGTGACCCACGAGATCGGATTTGCACGCGAGGTGTCTGATCAGGTGATCTTGATGGATGAGGGCCAGATCGTGGAGGCCGGAACGCCGGCGGACGTGATCGAGAATCCACAAAATCCGCGCACGAAAGAGTTCCTCTCGAAGGTGCTGTGAGCGCGCAAGAATCGGTGCGGGGGTTGCCCGGGGTGAAAGCCCCGGGCAACCCCCGATTTCATCTCCGCGTGGCCAAATATTTTGGCGGTGTAGTCGGATAAACTGGGGCGCGTGATGGAACAAACGCCTTTGAAAGATCAACAGGCTCACGCCAATTGGCGGGAGCTGCACTCCAACGAATTCAACGAGAAGTTCGCCTACGACGGCCCGCTAGGCGCGGAGTATACGCCGCAGGCCACCACGTTCCGCCTGTGGGCGCCCACCGCCACCTGGGTGGAGTTGATGCTGGGCGAGGATGGTGCGGAGTTGATTGACATGACGCGCGGGGAGCGTGGCGTGTGGGAAGCTCGTGTGGAAGATGATTGTTCGGCGTCGGTGTACCGGTATCGTCTGACGTTCCCGGGCGGGCACACGAACGTCACGTTCGACCCGTGGGGGCGTGGTTCTACCCCGAATTCGAAGGCATCCGTGGTGATCGATCCGGTAGCGGCCACCGAGCCGTGTGAGCGTATGCCGCAGTTCCGTGCGGCGGACGCCGTGTTTTACGAGGCGCACGTGCGCGATTTGACGATCGGCCGCGAGAACGGGATCGAGCGCAAGGGGAAGTTCTTGGGCCTGACGGAGCCTAGCACGCGCACGGCCGCGGGTAATCCCTCGGGCCTGGATTACCTCACGAGCCTGGGCGTTACTCACGTTCAGCTTCTGCCAATTTATGATTTCGGTTCGGTGGATGAGGAGGGCGATCTGTCGTGGGGTGCCCAGTACAACTGGGGTTACGATCCGATGAATTACTTCGTGCCGGAGGGCTCGTACACGGTGGATACGGGCACGCCCTATGCGCGGATTCGCCAGCTGAAGGCCACCGTGGATCGCCTGCATGCATCTGGCCTGCGCGTAGTGATGGACGTGGTGTTCAACCATGTGTATGACGCCGGCACGAACCCGCTCGAGATGACGGTTCCGGGGTATTTCTTCCGCTTGAATGAGGACGGTTCGTGGGCGGACGCAACGGCGTGCGGAAACGAGACGGCGTCCGAGCAGCCGATGATGCGCCGCCTGATCGTGGACGCTGTGACCTATTGGGCTCGCGAGTTTGCGCTGGATGGTTTCCGATTTGATCTGATGGGCATCCACGACGTCGAGACGATGAACGCGGTGCGCGCTGCTCTGGACGAGATCGATCCGTCGATTATTGTGATCGGCGAGGGTTGGCCGATGGGGAACCATCCCGACGGCGTGATTCCGGCCGATTACGATCATGCGGATCTGATGCCGGGCATTTCGCATTTTAACGATTCATTCCGCGACGCGATGAAGGGCAGCCCGTTCGAGGAGGGCTCACGCGGGTTTGCATCGGGTTCCGCCGACGACGCCGGTGCGATTTTCGACGGCGTGTGCGGCTCGCGTGGGCGTTACCCGTTCCAGGCGCCGGTGGAATCGGTGATCTACAACGAGGCGCATGACGATTACACCCTGTTCGATAAGCTGGCGCTCACCTTCCCGGAGGCGAGCGAGGATGAGGTGATCCGGCGCTGCGAGCTGGCCACCACGGTGCAGCTGCTCGGTGAGGGGATCGCTTTCTTGCATGCAGGCCAGGAGTTTGGCCGCACGAAGGGCGGCCTGCGCAATTCGTATGCGTCGCCGGATTCGGTGAACGAGTTTGATTACGATCGGGCGGCCAAGTTTGCCGGGTTTGGTGAGCTGGTACGCGGGTTGTTGAAGCTTCGCGCCGAGAGCCCGTGGCTGCGCCTGGGCGATTTCGCGGCGATCGACGAGGCTTACGAGCTGGGCGAGGCCACTGGTTCGCGCATTTCGTACACGGTTCGCGCCGGTGGGCAGGAGGCGCGCATTTTCATTAACGCAGCTGAGGAGCCGTGGGAAACGGGCTTGGGCGAGGAGTATCGTGCCGTCGTCGCGAACTCGCGCACCGGCGTCGGGGCGGAGGCTGAGGGAACAGCGCAAGTGGCGCCTCTGTCGGTGACGGTCGCGGTGAAGCACGCGTAGCATCAAGTATTTGTTGACCAAGCGGTGGCTGGTGATCCAGCCACCGCTTTTTCTTGCGCAGACGGGTGCCCGACGCCGGTGGTTTTGCTGACGCCGGTGGGTCGGCTGAGCTACGACGTCGCCGCTGGGAGTTCGCTGGAAACTGGAGTGATCGCGAAAAACTGTCATACCCCCGAAGTAGGCTTGAATCACACCGAAATCAAGGAGGATTATGCGGATCGCAACTCGGCGCGCAACGGGCGCGCTTATCGCAATGTTATTGGCGCTTTTCGGTCTTGCCGTGCCGGCGTCGGCGCAAACGCAAGCCGCGGTTGGGCCGGTGGAGATCACGTTCACGCCGGATCC
Source organism: Arcanobacterium wilhelmae (assembly GCF_029632765.1). Lineage (NCBI taxonomy): Bacteria > Bacillati > Actinomycetota > Actinomycetes > Actinomycetales > Actinomycetaceae > Arcanobacterium > Arcanobacterium wilhelmae. The sequence goes on along the minus strand of NZ_CP121247.1, from coordinate 1,461,287 downwards.
GGCTGTGCCCGCGGGGGAGTACAACCTGTGGGTGTGGCCGACGGGCGGTAATGGCGTGTCGATGCCGTTTACTGGCAAAGATGCGGCAGGGAATCTGACCGCCTCGATCCCGGTTCCGGAAGGGAAAACCACCGTCAATGTGATCGTGCGCCGCTCTACCTCGAGTAACGAGTGGGAGTGGCAGACGGCCGATTTTAAGGAAATCGTCGGCACGTCAGCGATCTCGGCGACGTACCAGGATAAGGAGAACTTCACCCTCACGCGTGAGCCGGATCCGTCGATCGCGAAGCCTACGCCTGCCGAGCCAGGCAAGTGCATGGCGCTTCACACCAAGGAATTCAACGATAAGTACGCCTACGATGGTGAGCTTGGTGCGCTGTATTCACCCGCATCCACAACGTTCCGCCTATGGGCGCCAACGGCCGTGTCGGTGAACTTGCTCAACGACACTACGGGGAAGTCCCTGCCGATGACAGCGGGGGAGAAGGGCACCTGGGAGTACACGCTTGCCGGTGATCAGGCGGGCACGGTGTACCGCTACGAACTCACGTTTGAAGACGGTACAGTGAACGTCTCTTCGGATCCGTACGCTCGTGCGTCAACAGCAAACTCCGCCGCATCTGTGGTGGTGGATTCGGCGAAAACTGTGCCTGCAGGCTGGTCCGCGAAGCGTGTTGCTGGTTTGAAGGATCGTTCGCAGGCTGTGATTTACGAAGCCCACGTTCGCGATCTGACGATCAGGAAAAACAACGGAATTACGAATAAGGGCAAGTTCCTCGGCGTGGTGGAGAAGGGCACGCGGACAGCGAAGGGTAACCCGTCGGGGCTCGATTACCTCAAGGGCTTGGGCGTGACCCACGTTCAGCTCCTCCCCATGTACGATTTCGCGTCCATTGATGAGACGGGAGATCTGTCGTGGGGTGCCCAGTACAACTGGGGCTACGATCCGGCGAACTACAATGTGCCTGAGGGCTCGTATTCCACGGATCCGAAGAATCCGACTTCGCGAATCGTCGAGATGAAGCAGATGGTTCAGGGCCTGCATGATGCTGGGCTTCACGTGATCATGGACGTGGTGTACAACCATGTGTTCGATACAGCGAAGAGCCCACTCGAGCTCACGGTCCCTGGCTACTACTTCCGCATGACGAACGAGTGTGGCTTCCAGAACGGCACGGGTGTCGGCAACGAAACAGCCTCGGAGCAGCCGATGATGCGAAAGTTCATCGTCGATTCGGTGAAGTATTGGGCAAGCGAATACAACCTCGATGGTTTCCGTTTTGATCTGATGGGAATCCACGATGTTGAGACGATGAACCAGGTGCGTGCCGCCCTCGATCAGATCGATCCGAACATTATTGTGCTCGGTGAGGGCTGGGAGATGGGTAACCACCCGAAGGGCGTTGTGCCATCGAATTACCGCCATCCGGGGGAAATCCCCGGGATCTCGCACTTCAACGACGCTTTCCGAGATGCGATGAAGGGCTCGGTGTTCGATGCCAAGGCCGCCGGTTTCGCCTCCGGCTCGAACAGCGAAAAGGATGCGGCGCGCGTCTACGACGGCGTACTCGGCTCCCCCGAGGCGTTCGATTTCGCAGCACCCTACCAGTCGGTGGTCTACAACGAGGCGCACGATAACTTCACGCTCTACGACAAGTTGAAGGCCACATCCGCGCTCGAGGGTGCGCCGGATTCGGAGATTGCTCGTCGTCACGCACTTGCCACCACAGTGCAGGCGCTGTCGCAGGGAACGCTGTTCGTGCATGCGGGCCAGGAGTTCCTCCGCACGAAAGGCGGGGATGAGAACTCGTACAAGTCTCCCGATAAGGTCAACGAGCTCGATTACGATCGCGCTGCAACCTATCCGGGGAACGAAGCACTGTTCAAGGGCCTGGTGGCATTGCGTGCGAAGTCGCCGTGGCTCCATATTGCCTCCTATGAGGAGATCGCGAATCGTATTGCCGGTGGGGCTGTCGATGGCGAACACATCGCCTACGAGGTCAAGGACGCCTTCGGCAAGGGCGCGAGTGCCTGGGTGTTCGTCAATGGTTCGAAGGAAGCATGGAACGCGGATCTCGTGGCAGGGGAATACGGCGCGCTCATCAAGGATGCCGCCGTTCCGGCGTCGCCAGTGAAGGTTGCATCCGACGGCACTGTTGAGGTTGAACCTCTGTCGGTGCTGCTGGTCGGCCAGTGGGATGCGGTGGCGCCAGCTGTCGTGCCGAGTCAGGAGCCGTCCCAGAGCGCGTCCCCTGAGCCGAAGAAGAGCGAGGATCCGGCGTCGAAGGAAACCGATCCTCAGAAGAAGACGGATCAAGCGTCCCAGAAGCCGAACGCTGCCCCGAACCAGAAGCAGCTGAGCTTCACGGGTAGCGCGGCAGGCGTGCTCGCCGTCGTCGCTGGCGGGCTCGTGCTCGCCGGAGCTGCGATCGCGGCTCGCCGCAAGGAAAGCTAGCACGCGGGTGTGATGCGAGGGTGGTGGCCTGCTCGCCGGCCACATCGCATCATCTCTCGGGGAGCTATGCCGGGGCGGGGGTTCGCGAAAAAATGAAGTGCTCCCCGGAAGTTGGACTGGTTAATTCGGTTCCTTCTTCTGGGGAGTATTTTCATGTTGAAGCATTCGAAGATTAGTGAGGCTGAGCGTGTTCGGCTGGTGGTGTTGTTCGAGGCCGGTTACGGGTATGAAGCTGCGGCACGGATCGTGGAGTGTGGAAAGAAATCTGCCATGCACTTGTGGGATCGGTGGCGTATTCATGGCAAGCTAGCTCTTGTGAGTAAGCCGCATAAAACACAGTATTCGTTTGAGTTTAAACTCGCCGCTGTCGAGCGTTTCCTGGCTGGGGAGTCCAAACCTGCCATCGCACGCGATCTCGGGCTGTCTTCGCCAAAGCTGCTCCAAAAGTGGGTCAAGGCCTATCGTGACCAGGGCGAGAACGGTCTACACCCCAAACCCAAGGGCAGACCGCGGGGTAGTACAACACGCCGTGTGGGGCCGGTGAGTGAGGTTGACCAACTCAAACGCCGAGTTGAGTGGCTTGAGATGGAAAACGCGTATTTAAAAGCGTTGAGGGACTTCAACCTCTCTCAGCGCGAGTCCTAACACGCGTGATTACCCAGTTGAAGTCCCGTTTCCGTCTCGATGACCTCCTTGCGCGTGCTGGGCTTGCCGAGCCTGTCAAGTTTTTTGTGTAAGTGGCTTGTTTTCTTCTTTCTTATATTTGGGGGAATCGGTCTGGGTAGTGGAGCGCGAGTTCGCCGAGGACTTTTTGCCAGCCCTGGATTCCTTGTCCTTGGATGAGCCGGCCGGGTGCTTTCCTTTTAGCGCCTTTGGGAAGGCCGGCTTCCTTGGCACGCTCACGGGCGCGCTTGTCTTCAATATTCGTGATCGCTCACCATAAGAGCTTGACCGCTGCCATATCGGAGGGGAAGTGGCCACGGTTCTTCGTGATCTTACGTAGCTGGTAATTTAACGACTCGATCGCGTTCGTTGTATAGATCGCTTTACGCGTGGCTGGCCCGAACGCAAGGAACGGAATGAACCGGTCCCAGGCGCGTTCCCAGGCCGCGACAGTCGCGGGATACTTCACTCCCCACGCGCTCGCCTGGAAATTTTTCAAGGCCGTGAGCGCGGCTTCTTCGTTGACCGCGGCATAGATCGGGCGCAAGCCAGCCGCGACGGCTTTACGGTCCTGGTAGGCCACGAACCTCATCGAGGAACGGATCAAGTGGACCACACAGGTCTGGACCACTGCGTTTGGCCAGGTCGCTGCGATAGCTTCAGGAAACCCTGTCAGCCCATCACAAGCAACGATCAAGACGTCACCCACCCCGCGGTTAGCGAGTTCGGCACATACCCCGGCCCAGAATTTCGCTCCTTCACTGGCCTGGACCCAGATCCCGAGCACGTGCTTGACACCATCGAGATCGACTCCGATCGCGATATGTGCCGCACGGGACGTGACCCTGTTCTGGTTCTTGATCTTGACCTGGATCGCGTCGAGGAACATCACTGGATAGAACTCTTCTAAGGGCCGGGTCTGCCACGCGGCGACTTCTTCTAACACGGCGTCGGTAATGTTGGAGATCGTCTCATGAGAAAGCTCGCTCCCCATCGTGGCCGCGAGGTGGTGTTGGATTTCCCTGATCGTCATTCCCCCGGCATATAGGGAGATGATCATGTCATCCAAACCACCCAAGCGCCGTTGGCCGGGCGGGACAAGGCGGGAATGAAAAGTCCCTGCCCTGTCCCTGGGCTGGTCAATCGTGACCGGACCGACCTCGGTCGTGACCGTTTTCGGGCTGGTCCCGTTGCGCGAGTTCCCACTCCCACGACCAGCAGCCTCGTGCTTGTCATATCCCAGATGCTGTGTGAGCTCGGCTTTCATACCACGCTCGAGAACAGCTTTAATCAATTCAGGTAAGAACCCACCCTCACCCGTGAGCTCGATCCCGCGATCAGATGTGGATTTCACGAGCTGGTCAAGTAATTCATCATCAATCAACTCACGACGAATCTGACGAGCCACCGGCTCTGAACCCGAATTCTTAGTCATAGACATAGTCAATCTTCTTTCTCCTAGATTGACCACTTACACAAAATATTTGACACCCTCGGCTTGCCCGCTCAACGTTCTACTACCACCTATCACGTCTTGACCAAAGACCTAAGCATCCCCAGTTACGGTCTGCGATCAGGGACGCCTTCATAGAGTCTCATCAGCGTTACGGGCATCGGCGTATCCGCCTTGCCTTGCAGCGCCAGGGAATCACGATCAGTCGTAAACTCACCGCGAAATTAATGCGTGAAGAAGGACTGGTATGCAAGGTACGTGCCAAGAAACGCTACAACTCGTATCGAGGAACAGTCTCAACGATCGCGCCGAACGTGTTACGTCGTGATTTCCATGCCCCGGGGCCGAATCGTAAATGGGTCTCCGACGCCACTGAGTTCCGGGTTGGTGACAAGAAGATCTATCTGTCACCCATTATCGACTTGTATGACCATTGCGTGGTCGCGTTCTCGATCAGTTCCTCACCGAATCTGGAACTGGCAACTTCGAGTCTGGAGCAAGCCTTCGCACGAGCACGGCCAGCGCCTGGGCTTGTGGTTCACACTGATCAAGGATTCCAATACCAAAACGCCGCATGGAAAGAAATCCTGGCCAAACATGGTGCGACTCAGTCAATGTCTCGCAAGGGGAATTGTTACGACAACTCCCTGGCGGAGAACTTCTTCGGTCATCTCAAGTCCGAGTTGTTCTACCAACGCTCTTTTAGCTGTTGCGAGGAACTCGCTACCGAGATCCGTGCCTACATCCGCTGGTACAACAACACCAGGATCCAAGAACGACTCGAGGGCATGACTCCCAACCAATACAGGAATCATGCCCTCGCAGCCTAAAGGACGGCTACCATTAAACCAGTCCAACAAACAGGGGACAGTTCAAAAATCGCGAACCCCCGCCCTCGTTTCACGCAGTCGCTGGGAAGTTTTGAACTGCGCATTGCGAAGTTCCACGCTCTGCGCTGGGAACTTTCACGCGGACACTACGCGATGCCTGCTTTCGCCAGACGTCTACGGCTCACCAGTGCTGCCTGCTCTAACCGTTGTTGCCCGCTCCCGGTTTACATGCGTGGTTCGATAATGTTGCTGCCTTCGCGCGGGCCGTGGTTACGCGCATGCAATGCCCTCGCGCTGCGCACGAGCTTCGTCACCACCCAGATGATCATGCCGAACAGCGCCACCATGATGATCAGCGCGATTACGGGGAAGAACACGGCTGTCAGAGAGAGTGCAGCCGAGGTAGTGTCTTCCGCTGTGGAGACCACTGGCGCGCCCAGCCCGAACGTTCCCGCGTTCACCACCGGCCGCGCCGCCATCTTCCCGCCATGCGTGATGCCGGCGAACACAATACCGAGCAACACGCCGATCCACGGGTGCTCAGTGAACAATGGTGAGGAGTTCTCGAAATTCGCGGCCGCGGTGGTGGCGGCGAAGATTAGCCCTCCTGTTGCTGGGCGAATAAAAGAGGCAACGGCGTCGTTCACAGTGTCGATGGCCGGAATCTTGTCCAGCACGATCTCTGAGAGCAGGAGGAGCGTGGCCAGCACGATCGACCACCACGACGAAATCCAGGAAAGGCTCGCCGGTAGTTCGATCACGTTCGTGAACCGTGCGAGCACAGCCACAAACAGATAAGGGATGTAGGCGTTGAGGCCGGCGGCTGCCGCCAGGCCGGCGCCGGTAATCGCTGCAAGCATGATTCTCCTTCGTGTTGGGCTGAGCCAATTGCCAGTTCTGTTGTTTTATCTCGCCGACATACTCGGCGCTTACCCTCGACGGTCATCGACAGGAGCTGATATGACGGCTCGCGAAACCTCTCGGACGTGAGCCGCGGTCCGGCGTCGGGGTGAGCCTCGGACGTGAGCCGCGCCCCGGCGTCGGCGTTGGAACAGACTCTACCCGCGAAACGCTCACGGGTGTATTCTGATTTAGTGTTAAATTCAACTACTTTCCGAGCCCGTGCATCCGTCGTCGCGGGAATCCTCGCCACGGCGTTCCCAGGCGTGATCCTCTTCGCCCTCCCCGGGCTCTTTATCCCATACTGGAAAACGGCACTCCCTGCGTCAAACGCACAGCTCGGCTGGGTCACTACCTTCGCCGTGCTCGCCTCGGGAATCTTCACGTACGTGGCAGGCGTCGCCCGCGGTCGCTGGGGGACCCGTGCAATGTATGTGATCTCGCTGGCCCTCCAACTCCTCGCCCTCGCACTGCTCCTCATCTTTCCCCGCTCGCTCGCCGCAGTGTACGCATGGGCAGCGATCGCCGGCACGTCCACAACGTTCGCCTATTCGCCCTCGCTCTCTGCCGTCCAAGAATGGTTCCCCCTCCGCGGCGGGCTCGTGACGGGCCTGATCAACGTCTCATTTGCCGGCTGGGCCGCCCTCCTCGCGCCCGCGATCGCGTCTGCCGTCGTTGCCTTCGGCTTCACCGGTACCCTCTACATACTCGGTGCGGTCATCGTCGTCTTCTCCCTCGCCGCAATCGCACTGTCCACCCCGCGCCCGCTCGAGAAAGCCCGCATCGCCGAACTTGCCGAACTCGCCCGCGCCAACACTTCCGGCCCCGTGCGCACATCCGCCACCGTGGGGCAGGCCGTGCGTTCGGCGTCGTTCTGGCAGGTATGGGTGATCTGGTTCGCGGCCGGCGCCGCCACCATCTCGATGCTCACCTTCGCAGCCACCTACTCCTCCTACCTCAACGAGCACGGAGCCGCCATCAACTCGGTGGCCGTGGTCACCGCATTCGCCGCCGGCAACGGCCTGATCCGTATCGCGATCTCGTTCATCCTGGACCGAGTCGGCCCGATCGTCATCGCCGCTCTGGCGTTCTTCGCGGTGGGAGCCGGTTATCTCGCGTTGATCTTCCTGCAAGGACAGGCCGTGTTGACGATCGTCGCGCTCATCGCCGGCATCGGCCTGGGCACAATGTTCACCACTGCGCCCTCACTGCTCACCCCAATCTTCGGCTTCAAGTATTTCGGGCAGATCTTTGGGCTTGTGTTCGCCGGATACGGCATTTTCGGCGCTCTCGCCGGACCGATGCTCGGCTCGACACTCGAGGAGTACATCGGCTTCCACTCCGTGTTTGCCTACCTTGCGGCGCTGGGTTTCCTGGCGTTCGTCACGGTGCTCGCACTCGGGCGCACCCGCGCCCGAGTGCTCACCTCGCCTAGGCTGTAGCTGCGTGCACAACTCAATCAGTTCGCGCGGGCGTTGCTGTAGGTGCAACGCCTGGCTGGATTGATGGACTTGTGCACGCGTGCAAATGGGGGGGGGTGGAGGTTTGCGGTCGCAAACCTCCACCCCCATAGGCCAAGTACCTGAGAGTTTGAAAACTTGGCGTGGCATCGGAACGCCTGGGCACCTGGCAACCAAACAACTGGCCTCCAAGCGCCGAAACGCCCACACGCAGTGTTTAGCCCGTATTCTTCATTCCGGCGGCAATACCGTTGACGGTGATGAGCAACGCGCGGCGGGTTTCGCGATCCACGCCCGTTCCGGCGATCTCGGCCTCTCGGACCTTTCGCATCAGCGCCACCTGCATATAGTTCAGTGGCGCCAAGTAGCGATCGCGAACGGCGAGTGTGCGCTGCAAGGTGGGCTGGTTATCGAGCAGAGTATCTGCGCCGGTCAGCCACGCCACTTGTTCGATCGTCAACTCATGCTCGCGCTTGATCAACTCGAAGATGGGCCACAACCGCTCCGGCACCAGCGAGTGCACGTAGTGCGCGGCGATCTCGATATCCGTCTTTGCCAGCGTCATCTCAATATTCGACAGCACGGACTGGAAGAAGTGCGAGGTCCGTACCATCTCCCGAAGCTCGTTGCCGTACCCGGCCTCACGCGCCGCGCGAATACCTGAGCCGAAACCGAACCAGCCCGGCACGATCTGGCGCGACTGCGTCCAGCCGAACACCCAAGGGATCGCGCGCAGCCCGTCCAAGCCCTTCTCCGACGTCGTGCGCTTGGACGGACGCGAGCCGATGTTCAAATCGCCCAGCAGCTCCACCGGCGTCGATGCTACGAAGTACTCCGGCAGATCCGGGTTCGACGCCAGCTCGTGGTACGCCTGATACGACGCGTCCGAGATCAGATCCATGATCGAATCCCAGTATTTCACCTGCTCGTCGCTGTGGCGGCGGGTGCGGTGCAGGGCCGTCGCCTGCATTACCGCGGCCAGCGACAGGTCCAGGTTCTCGCGCGCGAGCTCCGGCAGCAGGTACTTATCGGAGATCACTTCGCCCTGTTCGGTGAACTTGATTTCGCCCTCGAGCACCCCCGCGGGCTGCGACATGATCGCGTCGAACGTGGGTCCGCCGCCGCGGCCAACCGAGCCACCGCGGCCGTGGAACAGCCGCAACTTCACGTGGTGCTTCGCCGCGACGTCGCGAAGGGCGCGCTGCGCCTTCTGGATCGACCACTGCGACGTAAACACGCCGGCTTCCTTGTTCGAATCCGAGTAACCGAGCATCACTTCCTGGCGATCCCCGCGCAGGCGCACGATTTCGCGGTAGGACGGGTCGGAAAGCAGCTGGTCGAGGATTTCCCCTGCAGCCTTGAGCTCCACCGTGGTTTCCAGCAGGGGAGCGAAGCCGACGTCGGCGCGCTTGTTCGACGACGATAAGTCCAGGATCCCCGCCTCCTTGGCGAGCACCGCGGCGGCGAGCACATCGTGAGCGCCGTGCGTCATCGAAATAATGTAAGTGGTGATGACGCCGGTGCCGTAGGTGCGTTGCGCCTCGCGGATCGCGCGGAACGTGTTGAACGTGATGCGCTCGAGCGGTTCGAGGATCGATTCGTCGTCGTCGTCCAAAATCGCGCCGGCCAGCGGCCGCGCGGAGGCGAGCTCGCGCGAAAGCACCTCGCGCTTGCCGTCAGCGGAAAGTTGTGCGTACGGCGTCTCCAACTCGCCGAGGCGGTCGTAGAGTTGCGCGAGCACGTCGTGGTGCTTTTCGGAGTGCTCGCGCACGTCCATTGTTGCGAGCGTGAAGCCGACTGCGCGCACCACGTGCATGGTGGTGGCGACGGCGCCGTCGGCGGAGCGCGAGTGGTGACGGCGGAGCGCGTCGCGAACCATGCCCAGTTCGGCGAGCAGCTCCTCGGCGTTCTTGTAGCCGCGCCCGTCGTACGGCGTGCCTTCGAGGAAGCGTTCGCGCGTGATGCCCACCTTGTGGCGGATCGCGCCGAGCACGAGGCGGTACGGCTCGTCGGCGAACATGTGCCGGATTTCTTCGTCGCCCGGGTAGTCGTGATAGTGCTGATCAAGGTAGGTAACCAGCTCCGGGTCGATGCCAGTGAGTACCGCGGAGACCGAGGTTGATTCGATCAGCTGCGTGATCAGCTCGGAGATGATCGACAGCGCCGTATCGGCTTGCAGACGGAGCACCGTTGCCGTGACCTCGGGGGTGACGTACGGGTTGCCGTCGCGGTCTCCGCCGATCCACGTTCCGAAGATCAGTGGGCTCGAGGTTTCAGGCACGTGCGCGCCGGCGGCCTTGAGTTCGCTCTCCAGATCGCGCATGAAGTTCGGCATCGTATCAAGGTAGATCTGGCGCAGGTAGTACAGTGCGTTGCGGGCCTCGTCGATCGGGGTGGGCTGCTCGGAGCGGATTTCGTCGGTTTGCCATAGGCTTTCGATGATTTCCGTCAGGCGCGCGTTTTGGCGCTTGCGGGCCAGTGTGCCGGAAACCGTGTCCACGTCCAGGATTTCCGAGATTGCGCGCAACTTACGCAGGATCGCTCGCCGCGAGGCTTCTGTTGGGTGCGCCGTGAACACGAGCCGCGTCTCAAGCGAATCCATCGTTTCTTGCAGGCCCTCGGCGCCAAGCGCGTCCGCGATTTGCCGCACCGAATCGGGGATCCAGGCGTCGGCGTCGTCGGCTTCGTTAATGGAGCGGATGCGGTAGCTCTGCTCGGCCGCGTTCGCGAGCAGGAAGTATTGTGCGAACGCGCGCGTTGCGAGAGTTGCCTGTTCGGGCGGGAGCGTTGAGAGGGTGGCAAGCAGTTCGCTCCCGATCGCATCGCTCGGGTCGTCTGCGGCGTCTTTCGCGCGGCGGCGGATGTCGTCCACCAGCTCCAGCACGTCGCTGCCGTAATGCTCTTCGAGTACGTTCCCCAGCAGGGTGGCGAGGCGGCGGACCGCGGCGCGCAACGGGGCGTCGATACGCGGATCGTCCTGGATCGGCTCCTCGGCGTTCACATTTGACATTTTTCCTCCTGTAACCGGGGTCAATTCTAGTCCCGTGCGGGGGAGCGGCCTAATCGGTGAAAGTGCGATTCCCGACGCCGGGGCTCGGGTGGCGACGCCGGGGCGCGGCTTGCGTGCAGTACTCAATCAGTTCCGTGAGGCGTTGCGTATATAGCAACGCCTGGCCCGATTGACGGAGTTATGCACGGGCTCGCTGAAGTTGCTCGCTCACTTGCGCCCCGGCGTCGCTGATTGTTTTCGCCGGTCGCACTCCGGCGTCGTCGTCCGTCAAACTCTCAATAGTTGAACGTTTAATGAAACTGCTGTAATCTCTCAACCAGAAACAACCTTTTCCCTGATCTGAAAAGAGAATTCCATGGATATGCAGTTCGGAGTGTTCTCCGTTTCCGACGTCACAACCGACCCCACCACGGGCCACACGCCCACGGAACACGAGCGCATCAAGGCCTCGATCGAGATCGCAAAGCACGCGGAGGACGTTGGCCTGGACGTCTACGCAATCGGCGAGCATCACAACCCACCGTTCTTCTCATCCTCGCCCACCACCACGCTCGCCTACATCGCGGCGCAGACCAAGCGGATCATCCTCTCCACCTCTACCACGCTGATCACTACGCAGGATCCGGTGAAGATCGCCGAAGATTTCGCGATGCTCCAGCACGTGTCGGACGGCCGCGTGGATCTGATGATGGGCCGCGGAAACACCGGCCCTGTCTACCCGTGGTTCGGCAAGGATATCCGCCAGGGCATCCCGCTGGCGATCGAAAACTATGCGCTCCTGCGCGAGCTGTGGGATAACGACGTCGTGAACTGGGAGGGCCAGTTCCGCACGGCGCTACGCAACTTCACGTCCACGCCGCGCCCGCTCGACGGCGTGCCGCCGTTCGTGTGGCACGGCTCGATCCGCTCCCCAGAGATCGCCGAGCAGGCGGCCTACTATGGCGACGGCTTCTTCCACAACAATATTTTCTGGCCGATGAGCCACACGAAGCGTATGGTGGCGCTCTACCGTCAGCGTTTCGCGCACTACGGGCACGGGCGTCCGGAGGATGCGATCGTGGGTCTGGGTGGCCAGTTCTACATGGCGAAGGATTCGCAGACGGCCAAGCGCGAGTTCCGCCCGTACTTCGACAACGCGCCGGTGTATGGTAACGGCCCGTCGATGGAGGATTTCACCTCGCAAACGCCACTTACTGTCGGCTCCCCGCAGGAGGTCATCGACCGCACGTTGAGCTTCCGTGAGTCGATCGGCGATTACCAGCGCCAGCTGTTCCTGATCGACCACGCCGGCCTGCCGCTGGCAAAGGTCCACGAGCAGCTCGATTACCTGGGTGAGATCCTGCCGACGCTGCGCAAGGAGTTTTCGGCGATGCGTAAGGAGGGCGTGCCGGACGCGCCAACGCACGAGTCGCTGGTGGCGGCCCGCGGCGGCGCCCATGATTCGACGGTGTTCGGCGAGCCGGACAACGTTTCGGGCGTTGCCGCCCCGTACGAGCAGCAGGCGAACGACGAGGCGTCGGTTGAGCATGCCGATAACCTCTTGAAGTTTGCGGAGAAGCGTGCATGAATATTGTGGTGATTTCGGCGTCGCTGTCGGAGAATTCGACCACGGACGCGCTGGGGGAGAAGCTGGCCCGCGCGGCGGTGGCGGCCGCTCCGGGCAGCGAGTATGAGGTGATTTCTCTGCGCACGCACGCGCACCAGATCATGGACGCGATGCTGGCCGGTTTCCCGGCTCCCGCGCTGGAGGAGGCGTTCGATCAGGTGCTCAACGCCGACGCAGTTGTGGCGGTGACGCCCGCGTACAATGCGTCGATGTCGGGCTTGTTTAAGAGCTTCTTTGACGTGATGGATGAGGATACGCTCAAGGGTAAGCCGTTGGTGATCGGCGCGACGGGCGGCACTCCGCGCCATTCGCTGATCACGGAGCATGCGCTTCGTCCGATGTTTTCTTACCTGCATGCGCACGTGGTTCCCACGGCTGTGTATGCGGCGATGGAGGATTGGGGCGCGGCGGCTGCCGATTCTGACGGCGCTGGCGGTGCGTCGCTTGAGCGGCGTATCGCTCGCGCTGGGCGCGAGTTGGCGTTCGCGGTGGCGGCGCAGCGCGGGGAGTTGTCCGGCGACGCCGGTGCGGCGGCTGGCGCTGCGGGCGTAGGTTCTGCGGGCGCAGCTGGCACTGTTGGTGCGGCGGCTGGCCCAGTGGGTGAGGCCCCGGCGAAGCCGAAGCAGCGCGGCGCAACGCGCCTTGCGGGCATGAGCCAGGACGAGCTGATTCACACGGATCCGAGCGAGTTGTACGAGGATTTCGCCTCGTTCGATCAGCTGCTGAAAAAGTAGCGCATTAAGGTTGTGGTCGGGTTGTCGAACCCGGCCACAACCTTTACGCGTTGAAAGCCGCACGGATGAGCGAAATTGCCTGCTCTTGTGTGAGCCCTGATGTTCGGGCGGCCGTAGCGAACTCAGTGGCGAGTTTCTCGGGAGACTCGCTCCGAACAGCATCGGACGTGGTGAGATAGGTGCCGTATCGGCCGCGCGTGGCAACGATCGAATCGCGTTCGAGCTCTTTATAAGCGCGAGCAACAGTGCCGGTGGCGAGCCCGAGTTCGAGGGCGAGGCGCCGCACGGGTGGCAGGCGTCGCACACTATCATCCTCGGCAGGTTCGGGAACGCGTGAATTGATCTCCGCGCGTTGAGCGGCGATGTGTTGCTTGAGTTGCTCATACGGTGGCGCAGGGAGCTGTGGATCGATGGTAATCATTTCGCTGCCTGGGCTTGCTTTTCGATTTCTTCCGGCGTTGGCCACAGGTGCCGGGCAGATTTTCCGGCCGCGCTGAGTGCGATTGCGCCGCGGGCAAGCGCGGCGGCGATGAACAGGGTGACGTAGAGCGCTGCCCACCCACTGCTGAGGTTGGTCCCGGTGCTGACCAGGAGGGCGACTGCCGGAATAACGAACCCGTACATGGGGAGGACATGGACGTCGTCGGCGATGAGTTTGTCTTCCCATCGCAGGTCAGCCTCGCTGGTGGCGTAGACCGGCTGGCTCGCAATCCACGCTGTGATGCCCCACATCACCCCGCTGAGCACTGGCGTCGAAGCGAGCGCAATGATTTGGACAGGGTGTTGTGAAATATTGCGGTAGCTGAGTGCAACGTAAGCGATCTCGAAGAGCGCGACGACGGCCCAAAAAGCGGCGATATGTGTGGCGGGGTAGTAGTCCAGCAGTGTCGTGTAGTGGCTACGTGAGTAGCGAACTTCGTCGCGGGGCGCGCGGCGGAGTTCTTCGCGTCGGTCGATCACGTTCGCGATCACGCGAGCCGCGAGCACTGTGGCGAGCATGAATGGGATGAGGAGTGGGCCGCCTGTGACTACCTTGACCGTTACGAGTCCGACGACGACGATGGCGATGGTCGCGACGAAGGTCGCGCGGTTTTCCCTCTGGCTTCGGCGTTCGAAGCGCTGAACAAATTCTGGTGTGGGTATGGGCAGTGGGAGCGAGCCTTTCGGGGGGCGCTTGGCGCAGTTGTGTCAGCTTCGCTATTCCTTGGCGTGTCATTGATCCGGCGTAGAAAAGAAACGCGACGGCCGCGATGATTGCCACGCCGATGAGATCTGAAAACTCCATCGTTTCCTCCGTTGTTTGCGCCGGCACCAGGCGGCAACTTTGTACCAACACAATGATTGTATTAACACAAAAGCTCACGGTGAAGAAAAATCGCACCCCTGAAACTGTGATCCGTCTTCTGTTGAAGAGAACCACAGTCTCAGGGGTGCGAAACGCGAGAAGCGCTGGGTATTTGCCTCAGGCGGTGGCGATTGCCGAGCCGATGAACCATGCCTGCTGCTCGAGGCGACGCACGTAATCGAGGAGGATATCGGCCGACGCCGGATCCTCAACGTCCACCTTCTCGTGTACCTGGCGAAGCGTCCCGACGGTGGCGGTGATTGCGGCAACTGCGGCCGCGGCGCCGTCAACGTCGCTAATCTTTCCTTCGCCGAGCTTCGGCAGGGTGTTCGCCGATGCTACGGAATCCGGCCGGCCGTCGGCGGTCAGTCCGATTGCGCGCATGCGCTCGGCCACCTCGTCCGACGCCTCGCGGGCAATGGCCACGACGTCGTCCAGATAGAGGTGGAGTGCGCGGAAGCCTGGGCCCACAATGTTCCAGTGAAGCTGCTTGGCATTTAGCGACAATGCGGTGACGTCTGCAAGGACCTTCTGGAGGCTCTCGCCGAGAACGGGGGAGGCGGTAAATGCGTCTGCCATGAGAATGTTCCTTTCGTTGAGCGGGGAAAATGGAAGCATTGGGGGTAGTCCATTTTCTGTATCGATTCCAGTATAGCGCTTTTGTTTGGTGGAGATGCTCGATTCCACCACATACGAAATTAGAGACACTCCGCTTTCCTCGCTACTTACCTTCTCTAACAGACCACCGCCTGCACTCCACGCGCAACAGTCGCGGCAGCGCTCGCACCAGCTTCCACCACCGCCTGTGGATCGGTAGGCGCAGGCGCGAATGATAGATCCGCAACCGCGCTCATCCCGCACACGCGCATCCCCAGGGCGTGCGCCATCAACGCCTCAAGTACCGTCGACATCCCCACCGCGTCCACTCCGGCCGCCTCGAGTAGGCGGGTCTCGGCCCGCGTCTGATACTCCGGCCCACGCAGAAACGCGTACGTGCCGCGTCGCTCGCACACGCCCGCGATCCGCTCGGTCAACTCCGGATCCCACAACGCGGACGTATCCAGGAAAAACGTGCCCTCAAACGGCGAAATCCCCGAAAAGTTCACGTGGTCCTCGATCGCCATCACATCCCCAAGCGCCCACTCCCGCAGGCACCCATTCGCATTACACAGCACCGCCGTGCGCGCGCCCGCCGCCCACACGGCTCGCACCATCGCCGTCACCGACGACGCCGGTGCGCCCTCGTAGGCGTGCGTGCGGCCGAGCGCCACCACGGCTCGCGTCACGCCGCCGTCGGCACGCGGAAACTCGACGATCCGGAACTCGTCCACATGCCCATCCGCAACCGGAGCACTCACGCCCGGCAGGTCACTCAGCCGCCCGCTGCCAACCGCCTCCCACAAATCCGCGGCCACACTCAAACCCGAACCCAGCACCACCAGGGCGTCAATCTCCCCAGCGAAACTTGCCAAGATCTCGCCTCCTGCGCGATCGGCGTCGTCGATCAAAACCTGAGCAAAAGAATCCGGCGTCATTGCCACTCCCTCCAAACGCAGGCAAAACGCTTACCCGCACGGCTATCATGGCTCTAACTGTAGCGGAATCAAGGAGGATCCCATGTCTGAACAAACGCTCGCCCGCACCGGCGGAATCGAGCTCACCGGAATCGAAATCGTCAAAGAAGAAGAACGCACCGCAACCCCGCGCAGCCTGTTTCTGCCCTGGTTCGCCTCGAATATTTCGGTATTCGGCATGAGCTACGGCGCCTGGGTGCTCGGGTTCGGAATCTCGCTCACGCAGGCGCTCGTGGTGGCCGCCGTCGGCGTAATCCTCTCCTTCGCGATCTGCGGCGTGATCGCGCTTGGCGGTAAGCGTGGCTCAGTGCCCACCATGGTGATGTCGCGCGCCGCGTTCGGCGTGCAAGGCGCGAAAGTGCCCGGCATCATCTCCTGGCTCACCTCCATCGGCTGGGAAACCATGCTCGCAATCACCGCCGTGCTCGCCACCGCCACTATCTTCCAGCGGCTCGGCTGGGTAGGGGAGGATCACACGGCCATCTCGATCGTGGCCGCGATCGTGGTGGCGGCGCTCATCGTGCTCGGCGCCGTGGCCGGCTACCACATCATTATGAAAATGCAGGCCGTGCTCACCTGGCTCACCGGAATCACCACGATCATTTACGTGATCCTCGTGTTCGGGCATATTGATTGGGCCGCGCTCGCAGCGATCCCTAACGGCACTGTGCCGCAAATGATCGGCGCCGGCGTGATGGTGATGACAGGCATGGGATTGGGCTGGGTGAACATCGCCGCCGACTGGGCGCGCTACCAATCGCGCGATGCGAAAGGCTCCGCGATCGTTTTCTGGAACACGTTCGGCGGCTCGCTTGGGCCGGTGGTGCTCATCAGCTTTGGCCTGATGCTCGCTGGCTCCTCGCCCGAGCTCTCGGACGCGATTGGCAACGATCCGGTGGGCGCGCTCGCCTCGCTCCTGCCCACCTGGTTCCTCATCCCGTTCCTGCTCACCGCGATCCTTTCCCTGCTTTCGGGCGCAATCAACGGCATCTACTCCTCGGGCCTGACGCTGCTGACCCTCGGCATTAAGATCCCGCGCCCGCTTGCCTCCCTAATCGACGGCGTGATCCTCACTCTCGGCACGATCTACGTGGTGTTCTTCTCGCCCACGTTTGTTGGGCCGTTCCAGTCGTTCCTCATCACGCTCGGTGTGCCGCTGGCGGCGTGGGCTGGCATCATGATGGCCGATATTGCGTTGCGCCGACGCTCCTACGACGAGCGGGCGCTCTTCGATTCCGCCGGCCGCTACGGGGCGTTCAACTGGGGTGCGCTCGTGATCATGGCCGTGGCGTGCGTTGTTGGCTGGGGATTCGTGATCAACGGCTTCGCCGAGGACGCCGCCTGGAACAACTGGCAGGGCTACCTGCTGTGGATGGTTGGCGGGAAGGAAAGCCCGTGGGCCTTCGGCAATATCGGCGTGATCCTTGCACTGATCATCGGCTTCGTGGCCTACTTCGGCGTGAGCCGGGCGCGCATCGCCCGCCAGGAGCATCTGCTTCCCGACGCCGGTGCTCCGCTTGCCGGTAAGTGACGGCTGATTGCATGGCACAGTGGTGGCCTTCCCTCACACGAGGGAAGGCCACCACTGCATCTGCTTCGACTATACGAACACGATCTGCGCACCCTCGGAGATCCCGATGAAATCTCCGGCCGTGATCACGCCCTCCACGCCCGGATGCAGATCCGCGGCAAGCAGCTTCATCATGTCGAACGTGAGCTTGCAGGCGTACATGTGTGCGCCCGAATCTTGGAGCAGATCGAGGAACTCCGGGATGTCCGGGATCTCCAGCTTCGCCATTTCGTTCTTCATGTAGCGGGTGGCAAAAGCCGTCATGCCCGGCAGGTTGCCCATGTTCTGCGGGATCGACCAATGCTCGAGCCCGGGCTTAATCCGCCCGAAATCGGGCATATGCATGGCCGTGTTCCCGGCCATCGTGAACTTCAGATTCTTGTTCGTCTTCTTGTTTACGATATCCAGGCCCCAGAACGTGAAGAAAATATGCACCTCCACGCCCTCAGCGAGCGCCGCGTTGCCCATAATGAGCGCAGGATAGGCCATGTCGAGGTTGCCCTTCGAACAGATGAACGCCATTTTGCGCGGCCCGGAGTATGCGGGCACTCCGCCACCCGAGGAGGCGCCAGTCGCTCCACTCGCAGCCCCTGCACCGGTTGCTCCCGGGCGTGGCCCGAAATCGGGGATGATGAAACCTTGTGGAATATTCGCCATGGTGTCCTCCTACACGCACGAAACCGGCTTGCGCAGCCCGGAAAGCCAGGCCATCATCTTCAATGTTTTTCCGGGGAAGAGCTGATAGAGCTCTTTGATCTTGAAGCCTCCCACGCTTTGCATTCTCCGAAGCGTCGGCGTCGCGCCAGTTTCTGCCGCGTCTTTGCGCATGAAGTTCAGTGCGGCGAGGTGCTCGTCGGTCAGCTCAATCTCCACGAGTGTGGCCATTTCGCGCGCCAAATCCTCACTCCACTCGCTCGAGACGGTGAAGAAGCCCTCCGAATCCACCTCAAAGCTGTATTTTCCCAGCGTATTTGTGGGCATCTTAATCCTCCTTCGGGAATTTCTTACCGGCGGTCATCATGGCAGACGGCAACGGGATCGGCCGCCCGGGGAGCAACATATTCCAGTAGATCTGTTCGAACGCAAGCTTGCCCATGTGGTTGATACGGCTCGGCTTGAGCAGTCTCATCGGCCCCACGAATGGGAGCGGGAACGTGCCGGTCAGTGGCTGGGTCTCGTAGTTAAAGTCCAGCAGCATCGCCTGCCCGCGCCCGGATTCGACGAAACAATTCGCGTGCCCATCGAACGACGCCTCCGGCTCCTTACCGTTGATCGCGGCACACAAGTTCTCTACCAGGATCTCTGCCGAGAAGTGCGCAACCGCGCCCGCCTTCGACGTCGGCAGGTTACCGGCGTCGCCGAGTACAAACACGTTCTCCCAACGCACCGAACGCAACGTATGCTTGTCGGTCTCAACAAAGCCCGATGCGTCGCCCATGCGAGAATCGATAATGAACTGCTGGCCCATGTTCGGTGGGATCGTCACCAGCAGGTCGAAATCGAGCTCGCGCCCGTCGTAGCTGGCCAGCACGCCGTCGCCCACGGATTCCACCTGGAAGTCAGTGGTGAGGCGGATCGAGCGATCCTCGAGCATGTTGCCGAGCTCGCGCGTTGCAACAGGCTTCGTGAAGGCGCCGTCCAGCGGGGTTACGAACGTGATATCTACCTTGTGCCGGATCCCGCGCTTGCGGTAGTAATCCTCTGCGAGGAACGTGAACTCGAGCGGAGCAACCGGGCACTTAATCGGCATCTCGGAAATGTGAACGAGGAGCTTGCCACCCTCAAACTTCTCGAGCGCATCGTGGAGCTCCGCCGCGCCGTCGAGCGTGTAGAACTGGAAAACTTTCTCCCCGCGCTCGAGCTCCTCGGCCATGCCCTCCACCATGGACGGGACGGGCCGCGTGCCTGAGGCGACGATCAGATAGTCGTAGGTCAGGGTGCGCCCGGAGGCGAGGTGAACCGTGTTTGCCTCGGGTTCCACGCGAGTCACGGCGTCCTCAACGAAGGTCACGCCGTCGTTAAAAAACTTGGTCCGCTTGCGAACCACGCGTGAGGGTTTCATCCAGAACGGCACGAAGAGGTAGCCGGGCTGGTAGTGGTGGGCGTTATCGGCGTCGACAACGGTGATTTCCCACGACGAATCGAGTTTGGCACGCATCAGATTGGCGGCCATCGTGCCAGCGGTACCGCCTCCAAGAATGAGTAACTTTGCCATAACCCAACGTTACCAGGGTCACATTTTTGTGGCGTCTATTCGGGGTGAGCTGTCCCTAAGTTGCTCGCATGTGTTTACTCGAGTTCGATTTCCGGCGCCCGTACGCCGCGGCGTGCATAGAGCGTGGTCCGGTAGCGAAGCCCTGTGCGCGAGGTGAGCCAGCCGCGCGCCGGCGCTGCCTGTGCCACGTCAAAAGCCGCCAGATCCCATGTGGGCGCGAACGTATCCGCATCCGGTACGTCCACGTCAACGTCTGTCACAAGGAGGAGATCGGCCCGCGGCGTGAGCGCCTCGAACAGCCCAGCCCCGCCGATGCACCACACAATGTCGGTTCGGCTGGCCGCAACGGCCGCCTCCACGGAGCGGACCACCTCGGCGCCGTCGAAAAGCCCCGCCCCGGCGTCGGCGCTGGTGACCACAATGTTGCGCCGCCTAGGCAACGGACGGTTGCGCTGCGGAATCGACTCCCATGTGCGCCGGCCCATGATCACGTCGCAGCCGAGGGTTGCCCTCTTGAACAGAGCCAGATCCTCGGGCAGGTGCCACGGCAGGGTGCCGCCCGCGCCGATCGCGCGGCCGTGGCCCTGTGCCCAAATCGCACCAAGCATGCGGTTCCTCCTGGTTCTGGTTCCCGACGCCGGTCGGTCACGTTTCGCTGCGGGGTTGCCCTCCGTTGTTATACCGCCACCGGTGCCGAGATCGCAGGGTGGTGCTGGTAGCCGTCGGAGGCGTCGATGTCGTCCATCTGGTAGTCGAAAATCGAATCGGCCTTGCGCAGGTGCAGGGTCGGGAAGGGGTAGGGCTCGCGGATGAGCTGTTCGCGCACCTGTGTCTCGTGGTTGAGGTAGATGTGGCAGTCGCCCCCGGTCCACACAAAGTCGCCTACTTCGAGCCCGGTCTGCTGGGCGACCATGTGGGTGAGCAACGCGTAGGAGGCGATGTTGAACGGAACGCCGAGGAACAGATCGGCGCTGCGCTGGTAGAGCTGGCAGGAAAGTTTGCCGTCAGCCACGTAGAACTGGAAGAACGCGTGGCAGGGGGCGAGTGCCATTTTGTCCAGTTCGGCCACATTCCACGCGGAGACGATAATCCGGCGCGAATCGGGATCGGTGCGGAGTTGCTCGATGACTTTCGCGATCTGGTCGATATGTTCTCCCGACGGCGTGGGCCAGCTTCGCCACTGTGCGCCATAGACGGGGCCGAGTTCTCCGCTCGCATCCGCCCACTCGTCCCAGATTGTGATTCCGTGCTCCTTGAGCCACGCGATGTTCGTCTCGCCGCGCAGGAACCACAGTAGTTCGCCCTTCACGGCCTTCATGGCCACGAACTTGGTGGTGATACGGGGAAAGCCTTTCGCTAGGTCGTAGCGCAGCTGGCGGCCAAAAACCGAGCGAGTGCCAGTGCCTGTGCGGTCGCCTTTGAGCGCTCCGTTTGCCAAAACGTCCTCGAGGAGATCCTCGTACTGTCGATCGATCATGCCGTCAGTGTATAACGTGGTGGCCGGGGCGGAACACCGCCCCGGCCACCACGAGTCGGTCACACTCTCGCACTGAAATGCGATCGCCTGGCCGAACCAATCACTTGTCCGATCAAATGACTTGCCTGATCGGATCAGTTGACCGATCAGATCACTCGGCTTCGATCACCTGTGAGGTGCCGCCCATATTCACTGCGATCTTACGCGGCTTCGATTCCTCGGCCACCGGCATGTGGACCGTGAGCACTCCGCCCTCATAGTTTGCGGAGATCTTCTCCACGTCCACGTCGCGGCCGAGCGAGAGCTGGCGTGCGAACGTGCCGGTTGCGCGCTCGCGAACGAGCCACTGCACATCCGAATCCTTCGCCTTGCGATCCGCGCGGATCGTGAGCGTGCGATCGTCAATATCCAGATCGATCGATTCCGGATCCGCTCCCGGAAGATCGACCTCTGCCACGAACTCATCGCCCGAGCGGTACAGGTCCATCACGTTTGAACCAGCGGTGCGAAGCGAGCCAGTCATCATGCGCTCAATCTCGCGGAACGGATCATTCATGCGTGCCATTTTTAGCCTCCAATATTCCCACAGGCTCCGGGGAGGATCCCCATCGCCTCAACTGATATCGATCATGCGCCCACGAAATTGAAATGTCAAGAAAAGTTGAGCGCAGTTCACTCAAGGAATAATCAGCGTCTATTCCTCAGGCCTGCGATGTGGAAGAACGATGCCGCCCGCCGAATCCGGCGGGCGGCATCGTTCACACACTCACCCCAGCAGCGAGTTCACACACTCACCCCAGCAGCGAGTTCACACACTCACCCCAGCAGCGAGTTCACACACTCACCCCAGCAGCGAGTTCACACACTCACCCCAGCAGCGAGTTCACGATCGCGGCATCTTCCTCCACAGCCCGTTGTGCGTGAACCACCGCCTTCTCCTCGATCTTCTTGCCCACGAACGGCACCGACACTGTCACCTCGCCGCGCACCTCGCCAACCGTGCCACCGGCGTCGGGTGACAACACTACGTCGAAGCGCGCCGAAACCGGCATGCCCGCAACTTTCACCAGATGCCGCACAACGTTCCCCTCGGAACGTGCCTGTATCTGCCCAGAAAGCCCGCCCTTGGCGAACTTGCGCGCAAAATCGGGCAATGCCTCCCCGCCAACGCGCACCCGCACCACCGTGGCGCCGTCCTCAACGGCATACTCAAACTCGCCCATACCTGCCTTCGCGGCACGCGCCTGCGCCAGCTCGCGGCTCACCAGCAAACCCGCAACCTCCTGGGGCGTGCCCGCATACTTGACTCGTGCCGAAAACTCCATGAGTTCACTCCTTATTCAGGCATTTCGCCTATTCTTAAGTTTGTGCCTACTTTAACGAAGATTCTTGAACGCATCCCGGAATTCACCCAGGATGATCGTGATTGGCTCCACCGCCTCATCGGCGATTCGCAGCTACTGGCAGATCTCACGTTCTCGGACGTGCTCCTGCTGGTGTCGTATCGCAACCAGTACACGATTGCGGCGCAAACTCGCCCGGCAACCGCGGCCACACTTTACGAGTATGACGTGGTGGGGATGCCGGCCTCGGAGGAGGCGAGCGATGATCTCGATGACGTCTACCTTCGTAACAAGATGGTTCACACGCAGTTGGGGGACAGGCGCGTGGTGATCGTGCCGGTGTGCCGTATTCCAGAACAGCCGATCGCGCTTCTTGCGATCATGAGCGCGCCGCAACCGGACCGCCTGCCCTCGCAGGCGCAGCTTTCGTACGAGGATATCGCCAACGAGCTCCTGACGATGGTTCGCTCGGGCGCGTTCCCAGTGGAGGGCTCGCCCACCGGCTACCGGCACGGCACGCCGCGCGTGTCCGACGGCGTAGTGCATATCGACGGCGCGGGGCACGTGTTGTACATGTCGCCGAACGCGGTGTCGCATTTTCGCAGGCTCGGAGTGGACGACACGCTGATGGGTTCGGTGCTTGCCGAGGCGGTCACGTCGCATCTCGATTCTCACGACGTCGACGAGTCACTTCCAGTTGTTTTGATGGGCCGTGCGGCGTGGATGAGCGAGGTGGAATCGCACGGCGTGGTGGTTTCGCTGCGCGCGGTTCCGCTGCTTTACCAGGGCAAACGCACCGGAGCCGTGATCTTGTGCCGCGATATTTCGGAGCTTCGCCGTCAAGAGCGCGAGCTGATGACGAAAGATGCCACGATTCGCGAAATTAATCATCGCGTGAAGAATAATCTGCAAACGGTTTCCGCGCTGCTTCGGCTTCAGGGTCGGCGCGCGACGAATAAGGAGACGGCAGACGCGCTGGCGAACGCCCAGCGCCGCGTGTCCACCATCGCGCTTGTGCATGAGCGCCTGTCGGAGACGATCGACGAGGTGGTGGATTTCGATCACCTGTTTGTCCCGTTGATGCGCCTGATTCGCGACGCCGCGGTGACGGATGTGGATGTGCGCACCACGTTCAACGGCTCGTTTGGCCGCGTGCGGGCCGAGCAGGCCACGGCGCTCGCCGTGGTGATGAATGAGGTGCTGTCGAATGCGATTGAGCACGGGTTGAGTGATGGTCAGGCTGATCCGACGATCGAGATCGATGCGAGCCGCTTCGGCCAGGAGCTTGTGGTGACGGTGTGTGACAACGGCACAGGGATCGGTGAGAAGGGCCCGGGTTCGGGTTTGGGTACTCAGATCGTCCGCACGATGGTCAAGGGTGAGCTTGCGGGATCGATCGAGTGGGCGAACCGGCCTGAGGGCGGCACCGAGGTGCGTTTGGCTGCCGAGTTGCGCCCGTAGAAGTTTTCCCGCCGACGCCGGTGTGCGGCTTGCGACGCCGGTGTGCGGCTTGCGTCTGGGCGTTGCTGATGTTGTGTGCAGAACTCAATCAGTTGGGTGAGGGGTTGCGGCGGGTTCAGGCGGTCAATGCATCATTTAGTTGTTGGGCTAGTGTCTCATGTGGGGTGGCGCCTTTGAGGACGACGCGGGCGCGGTTGTTGAGTTCGTCTTGGGCTTCTTGGACTTGGGCATCGGTGATGGTGGCGAAGTTCGTTCCTTTGGGGAAGTACTCGCGGATGTCACGGTTGAGTCGCTCGTTCGAGGGCCGCTGCCAGGGAGAGTGGGGGTCAGCGAAAAACACTTTCACTCCTGTCGCGATCGTGAAGGACGGGGTTTGAGCCATTTCCGAGCCCTGGTCCCACGTGATCGTTTCAAACGAGCCTGTCAAGTTTTTTGTGTAAGTGGCTTGTTTTCTTCTTTCTTATATTTGGGGGAATCGGTCTGGGTAGTGGAGCGCGAGTTCGCCGAGGACTTTTTGCCAGCCCTGGATTCCTTGTCCTTGGATGAGCCGGCCGGGTGCTTTCCTTTTAGCGCCTTTGGGAAGGCCGGCTTCCTTGGCACGCTCACGGGCGCGCTTGTCTTCAATATTCGTGATCGCTCACCATAAGAGCTTGACCGCTGCCATATCGGAGGGGAAGTGGCCACGGTTCTTCGTGATCTTACGTAGCTGGTAATTTAACGACTCGATCGCGTTCGTTGTATAGATCGCTTTACGCGTGGCTGGCCCGAACGCAAGGAACGGAATGAACCGGTCCCAGGCGCGTTCCCAGGCCGCGACAGTCGCGGGATACTTCACTCCCCACGCGCTCGCCTGGAAATTTTTCAAGGCCGTGAGCGCGGCTTCTTCGTTGACCGCGGCATAGATCGGGCGCAAGCCAGCCGCGACGGCTTTACGGTCCTGGTAGGCCACGAACCTCATCGAGGAACGGATCAAGTGGACCACACAGGTCTGGACCACTGCGTTTGGCCAGGTCGCTGCGATAGCTTCAGGAAACCCTGTCAGCCCATCACAAGCAACGATCAAGACGTCACCCACCCCGCGGTTAGCGAGTTCGGCACATACCCCGGCCCAGAATTTCGCTCCTTCACTGGCCTGGACCCAGATCCCGAGCACGTGCTTGACACCATCGAGATCGACTCCGATCGCGATATGTGCCGCACGGGACGTGACCCTGTTCTGGTTCTTGATCTTGACCTGGATCGCGTCGAGGAACATCACTGGATAGAACTCTTCTAAGGGCCGGGTCTGCCACGCGGCGACTTCTTCTAACACGGCGTCGGTAATGTTGGAGATCGTCTCATGAGAAAGCTCGCTCCCCATCGTGGCCGCGAGGTGGTGTTGGATTTCCCTGATCGTCATTCCCCCGGCATATAGGGAGATGATCATGTCATCCAAACCACCCAAGCGCCGTTGGCCGGGCGGGACAAGGCGGGAATGAAAAGTCCCTGCCCTGTCCCTGGGCTGGTCAATCGTGACCGGACCGACCTCGGTCGTGACCGTTTTCGGGCTGGTCCCGTTGCGCGAGTTCCCACTCCCACGACCAGCAGCCTCGTGCTTGTCATATCCCAGATGCTGTGTGAGCTCGGCTTTCATACCACGCTCGAGAACAGCTTTAATCAATTCAGGTAAGAACCCACCCTCACCCGTGAGCTCGATCCCGCGATCAGATGTGGATTTCACGAGCTGGTCAAGTAATTCATCATCAATCAACTCACGACGAATCTGACGAGCCACCGGCTCTGAACCCGAATTCTTAGTCATAGACATAGTCAATCTTCTTTCTCCTAGATTGACCACTTACACAAAATATTTGACACCCTCTTTCAAACTTCCCGGGTAAAGACTTCACCATCGTGACCAACTCATCGACCACAGTCTTCGAGTCACGTCCCGCTCCGAGCCGGTGCATCAACACAAACCGTGAACGCCGCTCAACGAGCGTGATCAACGCTGTCCCATGCCCATCCTTACCACCACCAACAACCAGATCGCCTTCCCAATGCCCAGGAACAGCCCGATCACTGGCCTGGGGAGGGCGCATCGAGATCTGGGCACCTTCGACCCATGTTTTCCTCCCACGCCCCGGAAGCCCTGCAAGACGCGACCGAGGAATACGATTCTTCCGTCCCGAACGCAACGCTTTTTCACGTTTCAGTTCCTGCGCGAGTGAACCTACCCCTTGAACATATAAGGCTTGATAAATCGCTTCGACACTCACGTGCATCTCCCTATCATCTGGATACAAGTGTCGTAACCGTACCGCGACTTGCTGGGGTGAATACCGTTGATTGAGCAACCCCACCACAACCTCCCGAAGACGCGTGTTGGCCTGGAGTTTCAATGGTTTAGGACGTGCCCTACGCTCGAATGCTTTGCGTGAAGCCACACCCGCATCATAGGACCCATCCACGCGTTGGGAACGGTTAATCTCACGCGTGATCGTTGACGGGGAGCGTTTGAGGCGGATCGCGATCTGCCGGCCAGAGTATCCTTGGTCTAACAGCAACGCGATCGCGACACGTTCTTTACTCGTGATACGACGCCCGCGCCCAACGTTGCCGCTACCAACCTGGTCCACACTTGCAAGATGACGAGTCCCGCCACGGCGGCCTCGTCGTAACGCATTTTCCATGTCGCCTAACGCTACCCTGCATTGACGGACCCATTCACGGCAATACCCAAGCTCATGCGCAATATCAGTATTCGTCCATCCCTGGCCAATCAACTCGACCGCACGTTGACGATCACGCTCACGAACCTAGGCAAGAGACCCATGCGGGCCCGTCGCGAGGACTAGACCCGCCTCACGACACCACCTGCGGATCGTTTCCCGTGACATTCCCAACCGGCGAGAAAGACTCGACGCGCTCTCCCCACCCCGAATACACTCCAACACCACAGGCTTCACACAAAGCCACTTCCCGGCCATACCAACACACCCCAATCAGATAGTGCATTGACCCCAAGAACCTACCGGCCGGATTGGCAGAGTTGTGCACGGGCTCGCCGTCGTCAGCAGAGTAAAACAGTGCGAGGGAAGTCCGGAACAACCCGGGCTTCCCTCGCACTTAAGTCCTATACTGTCGCTAACTTGAGCCTGTCGGTATCAAATACTTTCAGGCCATGGATGCGACGCGGGCCGAACGCGCAGCCTTGCGCTTGAGAGCCTTGCGTTCGTCTTCCGATTTGCCGCCCCACACTCCGCAATCCTGGTTCGTCTCGAGTGCCACTTTCAGGCATGTTTGCGCCACTGGGCAGTTCTGGCACACGAGCTTCGCTCGCTCCATTTGCGCCATCGCTGGCCCGGACGAACCCACGGGAAAGAAGAGTTCTGGATCTTCGTGCAAGCAGGCGGCCTTGTTACGCCAATCCATGCGGTCTCTCCTTTTCACTTCGGGGGTAAGTGTCGCTTTCTGATGATACGCATCTCGACGATCGGTTGCGCGCGTGTCGTGAAAAGTGTGACCGAGCACCACCATGGACGGCCTAACTATTCGTCATCACTGGCACCTGGGGTAACGATCCCGGCTTCGAAAGCGGCCACGACGGCCTGCACGCGGTCGCGTGCCCCGAGCTTGGAGAAGATGCGGCCCACGTGTGTTTTCACGGTGGCTTCGGCAACGTACAACTTCGCTGCGATCTCCTGGTTCGAGTAGCCCTTCGCCATCAAAATCAGCACGTCGCGTTCGCGATCTGTGAGGTCGTCGAGGATCTCGGGGTGCATGGAATCGGTGCGCACCTGGTTCGCCGCGATCTTCTCCACGAGCCGCTTGGTGGGCGCGGGGGCGATCACGGCGTCTCCGTTGTAGACGGTGCGGATCGCGGCAAGCAGATCGTCCGGCGGAGCATCCTTGAGCAGGAAGCCGGAGGCGCCGGCCTTGATCGCGGCCATCACATATTCGTCGATGTCGAAAGTCGTCAAAATGACAACCTTCGGTGAGACCCCGTGCGGGAATTCGCGTGAGGTGAGCTGCTCGGTTGCTGTAATTCCGTCCATGTCTGGCATGCGGATGTCCATCAGCACGACATCGGCGGGGACGAGCGCGAGCCGCTCCAGCGCCGTCTTGCCGTTTCCGGCTTCCATCACGATTTCCATGTCGTCTTGGGAGTCGATCACCATGGCGAAACCGGACCGGACGAGTACCTGGTCGTCCACCAAACCTACGCGAATAGTCATTTTCTCTCTCGTTTCTGTCAGTTTGTGGGGAACGTGGCTGTGACTCGGAATCCGCCGCGTTCTCCTGCTCCGGTGTTCACCGTTCCGCCGAACGCTCCAGCGCGTTCGTGCATGCCAATAATACCGTGCCCGCGCCCGTCGGTGACGCTCACTCCGGGCCCGTCGTCGACGATCGCGAGCGTCACTTCGTTGCGTGCCCACGTGAGTGTGCCGTCGATGGCGACGTTTTCTCCTCCGTATTTGAGCGAGTTCGTGATCGCTTCTTGTGCGATGCGGAAGAGCGCGGTGCCGACGCCGGTGGGGAGCGTACTGGGTGTTCCGGAGACGGTGTAGGTTGATCCGTGTCCGAGTTCGCGGACTTGGTCGAAGAGTGAGGGGATGTCGTCGACGCCGGGCTGTGGGTGGCGAGGGGAGGCGGGGTCGTCGCCGGCGCGTAACACTCCGATGATGGCACGAATGTCGCTGAGCGCTTCGCGTGAGACGGACGAGATGAGGTCGAGCGTTTTTTCCGCGGCTGCAGGGTTGGTCTTCGCGGCGTAGCGTCCGCCGTCGGCTTGTGCGATGACGGTGGTGAGTGTGTGTGCGACGACGTCGTGCATGTCGCGCGCGATCCTGTTGCGTTCTTCGGCGACGGCGAGTTCGGCTTCGCGCTCTGCCTCGCGTTGTGCGCGGTTTGCTTGGTGGACGACGTGGTGGATGCGTTCGATCCGGAAGCGGCGGATGGTTGCCGTCGCTGCGACCATGATGACCACGGATTCGATGAGGATGAGGAAGACGGCGAGATCGGTGCCGGAGAGGATGGTCACGCGCGCAATTGTGATGAGGATTCCGGCCATGAGCGTCGTGATGATCGCAAGGTAGCGCACGAGGGACGGGCCGTATGCAACGACAGCCCACAGTGCGAGCAGGACGGCGAGGTCGGGGAGAATCAGGTCGGTGGGGGCTACGAGGAATCGCACGAGCGCAGAAATGTAGACGATGCCCGCCGAGCGCACGGGGGAGGTTCGCCGGAATATCGTCGCGCAACTCGTTGTGATCCCGACGATGAGGAGCGCGAACGTTGCCAGCGCACCCCAGGTGGCGGCCGCCGTCGAGAACGAGTCGATGTAGAAGACGGCGAGCATGAGCGCGAGCATGGCGTCGAGAGGCGAAACCCCTTTGACTGTGACGAAGGTGGTGGGCTCCTCGAGCGTGAGTTGTCGTTTCATTGCGTGTCCTCGCGAGTTGCTTTCTTGTCGGATACATCTTCGCACGTTCGCTGTGGCAGTGGCGCGCGACGGCGGGTGGATGTTGGCGGGCCTGAGAGCCACGACGTCGGTGTGACGGCGCACGAAGTGATCGCGATTTATTGTCGTACCTGCGTTTGTAGAATGGGTGCGTGGAAAAGAATTTTGACATTGCCAAGGCGCGGTGGGAAGAACTCGCACCGATCGTGAAGCATGCCCAGGATGCGTATCACTCCACCGGTGAGCCGGTGATGGTGGATGCCACGTATGATTCCCTGATTCATGAGATGCGTGCGCTCGAGGATCAGTTCCCAGCGCTGTGGAGCCCACAGTCGCCAACGATGCGTGTTGGAGCGAAGGTGGCGCGTGGCGGCCTGCCGGAGATCGCGCACCGTGAGCGGATGTATTCATTGCAAGATGTTTTCTCTCGCGAGGAATTGCGCCAGTGGTATGAGTCGATTGCGGCGGAGCTCCCTGCAGGTTCACGTTTCACCGCGGAAGTCAAGATCGATGGCCTGGCACTGAACCTCACCTACCGGCGTGGGATGCTTGAAACTGCGGCCACACGCGGCGATGGCATCACGGGCGAGGATGTCACGCCGAATGCGCTCGCGATTTCAGTGATTCCCCAGCGCCTTGAGGGTGATGATCATCCGGAGCTGGTGGAGATCCGTGGCGAGGTGTATTTTCCGGTGGTTGCCTTTGAGGAATACAACTCCCTGGTGGAGGCGCGCAACGAGGAGATCACCCGCCGTAACGAGGAGATCCGGGCACACAACGTGCAGATCCGAAAGGAAAATGCTGCCCGACGTCGGGAAGGGCTCGAGCCGCTTCCCACGCTGCGTACCGAGCCGCTCTTGAAGGAGTTCGTCAACCCGCGCAATGCGGCCTCGGGCACGCTTCGCCAGGAAGATACCACCTCTTTTGCTTTGCGTTCGCTGTCGTTCATCGCGCACGGGATTGGCTATCTCGAGGGAGCGGATAAGGCGCTTACAGCGAAGCTTGCTACGCAAGAGGGTGTGTACGAGGAGTTTGCCTCGTGGGGTGTGCCGGTGTCGGATCAAACTGCGATGGTCTCGTCAATGGAAGAAATCGAAGCGTACCTGGATAAATTCCAAAACGCGCGCGATTCGCTTGATCACCAATTCGATGGCGTTGTGATCAAACTTGAAGATCGCACCGTTCAGGAGGCGCTCGGTTTCACGACGCGCGTACCGCGCTGGGCGGTGGCGTTCAAGTTCCCGCCGGTGGAAGTGCAAACTCGCCTGCTGGATATCCGCGTGCAGGTGGGGCGCACCGGGCGCGTCACGCCGTACGCGGTGATGGAGCCGGTGTGGGTTGATGGTTCCACAGTGTCGCAGGCAACCCTCCACAACCCCACGGAGGTGGCACGCAAGGGCGTGAAGATCGGCGATATGGTGATTCTGCGCAAGGCAGGGGATATTATCCCGGAGGTCTTGGGCCCGATCGAGGCCTTACGCGATGGCTCAGAGCGCGATTTCGTGATGCCCACGCACTGTCCTGCCTGCGGTGGGGAAATTCGCGCCTCGAAGGAGGGTGATGCCGATCTGCGTTGCCAAAACACGCGTTCGTGCCCGGCCCAGCTTACTCAGCGCATCGTTCACATTGGCTCGCGTGGTGGCTTGGATGTGGAGGCCTTGGGCGATGAAACAGGCCTGTGGCTCGCAGATCCGGATCGTTTCAGGATGGATGCGCTCATTGCGCTTGCCACCGGTCACAAGGTCACACTTGAAGGGGAGTACGGCCAAGCTGTGAACCTGAAGTTGTCTCTTGCGAAGCGCCAAGAGTTGGGTATCGTGGATGAGGATGGCGCAATTTTGAACACCGAGTCGGTCATTCCCGCCCCTGTGCTGGAGTCGCTGGGATTCCCGAAGCCGGCCGTTCCGGTGTTGGAAACTGAGGCAGGGCTCTTTGATCTCACTCCAGCGTCGGTGGAGAACGTGTGGATCTGGCAGCCGGTGAAGAAGAGCGGTGAGGAAACGGGTGATTGGCGCTATGTGCGCGCCGCGTGGACGAAACCCACATGGCTCAAAGCAACAGTCGCGCGTCCCGAGCCGGAGTTGAAGAAGCCGAGCGAACCGAGCCGAACCACACTCAAGGTTTTTGACCAGCTCGAGGTGGCGAAAGGGAAGGAACTGTGGCGCAAGCTCGTTGCGCTCAATATCCGCCATGTCGGCCCGGTTGCTGCGAAGGCGCTCGCGGCTACGTTCGGCTCACTTCAGGCGATCCGCGATGCTGGCCTTGAGGAGGTTTCGAGCGTCGATGGTGTCGGCGAGGTGATTGCCACGTCGTTCCTGAGCTGGTTCGAGGAGGAGTGGCATCAAGAAATCGTTGATCGTTGGCAGGCGTCTGGAGTGAAGTTCGAAGATGCGCCCCTGTCAGGCCAATCTCAGGTGCCGCAAACTCTCGCCGGCATGACTCTCGTGGCAACCGGCTCGTTCGAGGGCTATTCGCGCGATTCCATCAACGAGGCGATTGAGGCTCATGGAGGAAAAGCTACCGGTTCGGTCTCAAAGAAGACCACCGCCGTCGTCGTCGGCGAAAAAGCAGGGTCGAAGGAAACTAAAGCGATCGAACTTGGTGTGCCGACGCTCACGGAGGAACAATTCAACCGGCTCCTCGAAACTGGCGAGTTGCCGGCCTAAACTCCCAGGCAGAGGCCGCGTCACGCACTGTGATTGTGGCCGTGCTGTGATGCATCAACGGCGGGTGGGCGCGAAAATCGCGCCCACCCGCCGTTGTGCGAGTCATCAGCAACTCACAAAGCCACTGAATCGCATCAGTAGAACGGTGCGAGCGGGCCGAGAATGTTCTCGGCAGCTCGCGCCAGCGCCCCGCGCTGTTCCCACACCTCGGGCAGGAGTTCGTGCGCGTTCGTCAGGTCGGAAGCGAAGATATCTTCCATTACCTTCGCAAACTCGCGCGAATAAATCTCCACGTTCACCTCGTAGTTCCCGTTCATGGACAGGGCGTCAATGTTCGTGGTGCCAACGGTTGACCACACGCCGTCAACCGTCATTGTTTTCGCGTGAACCATCGCTTCTTCGAACAGGAAGATCTTCACTCCCGCGCGCAGGAGCGCGGAGTAGTGAGGGCGGCCCACCCAGTCGGCCAAAATATGGTTCGAATACTGTGGGATCAAGATTCGCACATCTACCCCACGCTTCGCCGCGGCTGTGAGAGAGTTCAGTACTCCGGCGTCGGGAATGAAGTAACCCATCGTGATCCACACGTTCGTTGATGAACGGTCAATATTTTCCATATATAGGGTGCGAACCGGGTACGAGTGGTAGGCGGGAATATTTTGCACAGCGCGCACTGCAGGCGACCAGTGGCGCACCCGTGGCGCTGGGAGCGCGGCCTTTCGGCGTCGGAACACGTTCCACATGTCCACAAACGAGTTCTCGAGCTCCCATACTTGCGGACCGGTGATGCGAATATGCGTATCGCGCCAGTAGTGTGCGTAGAGTTCGCCGATGTTGTATCCACCGATGAACGCCACGTTTGAATCGACGATGAGGAGCTTGCGGTGGTCGTAGCCTTTGTCTTTCGCCAGCCCGGTGAGCGTGCCGAGGCGCACGAGCGGGAAGTGGATCACGTCGATATTTGGATGTGAGGGGAAGTAACGGAAGCGTGGGTTTTGATTGAGATTTCCGAGAGTGTCGAGGATGATGTTCACCTTCACGCCGCGCTCGGCTGCCGCGATGAGTTCCACCTTGAATGCGTCGCCCACCTCGTCGGCTTTGACGATGAACGATTCGAAGTAGACGGTGTGGTTCGCGCCGCGGATCGCGTCGAGCATGTCCGCGTAGAGATCTGCGCCGAATGTGTAAACCGTGATTTCGTTGCCATCTACCTCAACGGTTCGCGGAGGCAGGTGCGGGAATTCTCCGGTGGGTGGGTTTCGCTTTTTGCGGTGGGAATCGATGGCGATGATCGACGCCGCCGCCACGACTTGTGCACTGGCAGCCCCGATGGCGGTCCATTGGAGTGCTTTTTTAATGTGCGGCCATGCACGCGTGCGAAATTTCCCCATGCGTTCCAGTCTAGCGCCCATGCACGTTCGCACCAATGAGATTGCGCAGTTAGAATGACGGTATGTCGACATTTTCTAAAGAAGAGGTCCAGCGTTTGGCGGACCTGGCGCGTATCGCGCTGACGGAAGAAGAAGTAGAACGGATGGCCGGCGAGTTTTCGGTGATCGCCGACGCCGTTGCCACCGTAGCAGAGGTTGCAGATTCGGATGTTCCGGCTACCTCTCACCCGATCGCGCTCACGAACGTGATGCGTGAGGACGTTGTGGGTGAAACCCTGGATCGTGATGAGGTTTTGGCGATGGCCCCGGATGCTGCTGATGGCAAGTTCCAGGTGCCTCAGATTTTGGGAGAGGAGTGAAGCCATGGAGTGGATGAAGAAGAATGCACACGAGCTAGCGGCGATGCTTCGCGCTGGCGAGGTCACGTCGGTTGAGCTTGTTGAAGGCTATCTTTCGCGCATCGAGAAGCTGAATGGCAAGATGAACGCGTTCCTGTTCGTGAACCGCGAGGGTGCGTTGGAAGCCGCGAAGGCTGTCGACGCCGATCGCGTAGCCGGCGTCGAGCTTCCGCCGTTCGCTGGTGTCCCGGTTGCGATCAAAGACAATATGTGTGAGCACGGCGTGCCAACCACGGCTGCATCGAAGATGCTCGAGGGCTGGAAGCCTCCCTACGACGCTACGGTGGTGATGAAACTGAAGGAAGCACGACTTCCGATTCTTGGCCACACGAATATGGACGAGTTCGCGATGGGCTCGTCCACGGAGCATTCGGCGTTCGGCCCCACACATAATCCGTGGGGCGAGAACCTGACTCCGGGTGGTTCCGGTGGTGGTAGCGCCGCGGCGGTTGCTGCCTATCTTGCGCCGTGGGCGTTGGGCTCGGATACGGGTGGTTCGATCCGCCAGCCGGGCGCGTTCACGGGAACTGTGGGCACGAAGCCCACGTATGGCGCGGTGTCGCGTTACGGCATTATTGCAATGGCGTCGTCGCTGGATCAGGTTGGTCCGGTTGCCCACACGGTTGCGGATGCGGCTGCGCTTCAGGAGATCGTTGGCGGCTACGATCATTTTGATTCGACGTCGCTGCGTGGCGTTTCTGAGGGACTCACGGTTGCTGCCGAGGCGGGCGCCGCGATGGACGATCTGTCGGGCGTACGTATCGGTCTGGTGGAGGAACTGGACGGCGAGGGTATCGACGAGGGCGTGCGCGAGGTGTTCCACGCGCGTCTCGATGCGCTCAAGGCTCGCGGCGCGGAAATTGTTCGCGTGTCGTGCCCGTCGTTCAAGTACACGATTGGCGCGTACTATCTGATCATGCCTGCGGAGATGAGTTCGAACTTGGCCCGTTACGACGGCGTTCGTTTCGGTAACCGCGTGCTCCCGAAGGAGGGCCCGGTTACTGCTGAGACGATGATGCGTGCGACGCGTGGAGAGAAGTTCGGCGACGAGGTAAAGCGGCGTATCCTGCTTGGTACCTACGCGTTGTCGGCCGGTAACTACGATCACTTCTATGGTGCTGCGCAGAAGGTGCGCACACTGATCCAGCGCGATCTGGAGGCGGCGTTCGAGAAGGCGGATGTGCTTCTTGCGCCGTCGGCGCCTACGGTTGCGTTCAAGTTTGGTGAGAAGATCGACGATCTGCTCGCGATGTACATGAATGATCTGACCACGATCCCGGCGAACCTTGCGGGTACGCCGGCGATGACGGTTCCGGCTGGCCTTTCCGAGGGGCTTCCGGTGGGCGTGCAGGTGCTTGCTCCTGCGAAGGAGGATGCTCGCATGTACAAGGTGGGCGCCGCGATTGAGCGCGATGTGGATGCGTCTGCTACCGCCACTCCGATTGAGACTTGGGAGGAGAACCTCTGATGGATGAACTGATGGAATACGAGGACGTGGTGGCACACTACGATCCGGTGCTGGGCATCGAGATTCACGTGGAGCTTGCGACGGATACGAAGATGTTCGACGCCGCGCCGAATGTGTTTGGTGGCGAGCCGAATACGTTCATTACCCCGGTTTCGCTGGGTCTTCCGGGGTCGTTGCCGGTGGTGAATAAGAAGGCGATCGAGTACGCGATTCGGCTCGGGTTGGCGCTGAACTGCAAGATCGCTGAGTCGTGCCGTTTTGCGCGTAAGAACTACTTCTACCCGGATTTGGCGAAGAACTTCCAGACGTCGCAGTCGGACGAACCGCTCGCATACGACGGCTACTTAGATGTTGAGCTCGACGACGGCGAGGTGTTCCGCGTTCCGATTGAGCGTGCGCATGTCGAGGAAGACGCTGGAAAGAACACTCACATCGGTGGCGAGGGCCGTATCCATGGTGCGGATCATTCGCAGGTGGATTACAACCGTGCTGGCGTGCCGCTGGTGGAAATCGTGACTCGCCCGATTGAGGGCACGGGTGCTCGCGCTGCAGAGGTTGCCGCAAAGTACGTTCAGACCGTGCGCGATATCGCTCGTGCTATTGGCGTGTCCGAGGCGCGTATGGAGCGTGGGAATGTCCGTGCGGATGTGAACGTGTCGCTGCGTAAGAGTCCGTCGGATCCGCTGGGTACTCGTACGGAGACCAAGAACGTAAACTCGTTCCGCGCGATCGAGAACGCAGTGCGCTACGAGCTCTCTCGCCAGGCTGCTGTGCTCGAGTTCGGCGAGAAGGTCTTCCAGGAGACCCGCCACTGGCAGGAAACCGATCAGAGCACACTCCCGGGACGCCCGAAGTCGGATGCGGACGATTACCGTTACTTCCCGGAGCCGGATCTGGTTCCTCTTGCTCCGTCGCGTGAATGGGTGGAGGAGATCCGCCAGTCGTTGCCGGAGCTCCCAGCTGCCAAGCGTAAGCGTTTGCAGCGCGAGTGGGGTATCACGGATCTCGAGATGCGCGATATCGTCAACGCCGAGGCTCTGACTATCATCGAAGATACGGTGACTGCGGGTGCAACATCTGCGGGTGCACGTAAGTGGTGGATGGGTGAGCTTGCCCGTTACGCGAAGGAGAACGAGCTCGCGCTTACCGATGTGCCGATGTCGATCGAGGATGTTGCGGCGGTGGATCGCATGGTTGCCGATGGCAAGCTCAACGATCGCCTGGCACGTAGCGCGATCGAGGGCGTACTGGCCGGCGAGGGCTCGCCTGAGGAGGTCGTGGCGAAGCGCGGCCTCGAGGTCGTATCGGATGATTCTGCATTGATCGCAGCCATTGAGGCGGCGATGGAGGCGAATCCGAAGGTCGTCGAGTCGATCAAGGGAGGCAATGCGAAGGCATCTGGCGCGATCGTGGGTGCCGTCATGAAGGCAACCCGCGGGCAGGCAGACGCGAAGCGTGTCAACGAACTGATTGCCGAAAAGCTCGGCCTCTGATCGAGCAACCGCTGTTCACATATTTGAACTCAGGGGCTCGATCAATCGAGGATTGATCGAGCAACATAGTTCAGATTCTGATCGAGCAAATAAATTCATCGCAAACGGGATGGGCCGGCGGGAAAACCCGCCGGCCCATCCCGCTATTTCATACGAAAAACCGGTGAAAACGAGCGCTGAATGACAGCCTACGCTTGCGTCAAGTTGAAACGGTGTAACGCCCGCCGCACAGGTAGTTTTTGGTGATGAATCAACGATTTAGGCGGAACGTGAAGAGCGACACGTGAATCTGCTTTGACCCGAGCAGGATTTCCTCCTAAAGTATTTACCTGTCGCCGGGAGCGAGTGAGTTTCTGGCGGGTTGGTTTTCCAAGGTTCTTGGGGTTCTGGTTTGACAGGATGTTTGAGGGTTTGGTAGGCTAGCGAAGTTGCTTCCTTGGGGGCTGGGTCCTGGTTGTGGGTCTGGTTGTCGGGGGTGAGTGTGTTGTTTGAGATCTCAATAGTGTGTC
Source organism: Arcanobacterium wilhelmae (assembly GCF_029632765.1). Taxonomy (NCBI): domain Bacteria; kingdom Bacillati; phylum Actinomycetota; class Actinomycetes; order Actinomycetales; family Actinomycetaceae; genus Arcanobacterium; species Arcanobacterium wilhelmae. The sequence continues at coordinate 1,423,823 of NZ_CP121247.1, read as the reverse complement.
AGCTTTTTATGTCTGACCTTGACTGTTTTTGGTTGGGGTTGGTTTTTGTTTGGTCTGGCTGGGCTCGCGTTTTTGTGGGTTTGGTTGGGCTGTTTTTTATGCCAGTTTGTCTGGTTTTTTTGGAGCCGATTGGTTTTCTGAATTATTGATTGGAACCCTTGTGGTTTTGGTTTTTGTTTGGAGAGTTTGATCCTGGCTCAGGACGAACGCTGGCGGCGTGCTTAACACATGCAAGTCGAACGATGAAGCCGGAAGCTTGCTTTTGGTGGATTAGTGGCGAACGGGTGAGTAATACGTGAGTAACCTGCCCCCTTCTTTGGGATAAGCCTGGGAAACTGGGTCTAATACTGAATATTCTGCGCTGGCCGCATGGTTGGTGTTGGAAAGGTTTTTTCTGGTGGGGGATGGGCTCGCGGCCTATCAGCTTGTTGGTGGGGTGATGGCCTACCAAGGCGTCGACGGGTAGCCGGCCTGAGAGGGTGACCGGCCACATTGGGACTGAGATACGGCCCAGACTCCTACGGGAGGCAGCAGTGGGGAATATTGCACAATGGACGCAAGTCTGATGCAGCGACGCCGCGTGGGGGATGAAGGCTTTCGGGTTGTAAACTCCTTTTAACACTGAAGAAGCGAAAGTGACGGTAGGTGTTGAATAAGCGCCGGCTAACTACGTGCCAGCAGCCGCGGTAATACGTAGGGCGCGAGCGTTGTCCGGAATTATTGGGCGTAAAGAGCTCGTAGGCGGTTTGTCGCGTCTGCTGTGAAAGACCGGGGCTTAACTCCGGGGCTGCAGTGGGTACGGGCAGACTAGAGTGCGGTAGGGGTAACTGGAATTCCTGGTGTAGCGGTGGAATGCGCAGATATCAGGAGGAACACCGATGGCGAAGGCAGGTTACTGGGCCGTTACTGACGCTGAGGAGCGAAAGCATGGGGAGCGAACAGGATTAGATACCCTGGTAGTCCATGCCGTAAACGTTGGGCACTAGGTGTGGGGCCTTTTCCATGGGTTCTGCGCCGTAGCTAACGCATTAAGTGCCCCGCCTGGGGAGTACGGCCGCAAGGCTAAAACTCAAAGGAATTGACGGGGGCCCGCACAAGCGGCGGAGCATGCGGATTAATTCGATGCAACGCGAAGAACCTTACCAAGGCTTGACATACACCGGAATCATGCAGAGATGTGTGCGTCTTCGGACTGGTGTACAGGTGGTGCATGGTTGTCGTCAGCTCGTGTCGTGAGATGTTGGGTTAAGTCCCGCAACGAGCGCAACCCTTGTCTTGTGTTGCCAGCACGTGATGGTGGGGACTCACGAGAGACTGCCGGGGTTAACTCGGAGGAAGGTGGGGACGACGTCAAATCATCATGCCCCTTATGTCTTGGGCTTCACGCATGCTACAATGGCTGGTACAGAGGGTTGCGATCCTGTGAGGGTGAGCGAATCCCTTAAAGCCAGTCTCAGTTCGGATTGGGGTCTGCAACTCGACCCCATGAAGTCGGAGTCGCTAGTAATCGCAGATCAGCAACGCTGCGGTGAATACGTTCTCGGGCCTTGTACACACCGCCCGTCACGTCACGAAAGTTGGTAACACCCGAAGCCCGTGGCCTAACCCTTGTGGGGGGAGCGGTCGAAGGTGGGATTGGCGATTGGGACGAAGTCGTAACAAGGTAGCCGTACCGGAAGGTGCGGCTGGATCACCTCCTTTCTAAGGAGCCTATTTTCTCCTCGGTTTTTGTCTAGTGTTCGAGGGGGCCTCATGGATTGAGTGTTTGTGGGGTTGGGTTTTCTAGTGGAACATGGGAAGTTGGCATGCTGTTGGGTTCTGGGGTAACACCCTGTGCTACCTGTGATCATCTGCGGCCGTTGTGGTTGTGTGTGGTTGTGGTGTTGGTGTGGTGGTTGAGAATTGTATAGTGGACGCGAGCATCTTTTGGTTTTTTGTAAGTGTTCAAGGGCGTTCGGTGGATGCCTTGGCACATAGAGCCGATGAAGGACGTTGTTGCCTGCGATAAGCCTCGGGGAGTTGGCGAACGAGCTGTGATCCGAGGGTGTCCGAATGGGGAAACCTGGCCAGAGTTGTTTCTGGTGACCGCTGCCTGAATGTATAGGGTAGTTGGGGGTAACTCGGGGAAGTGAAACATCTCAGTACCCGGAGGAAAAGATATTCTGTGAGTAGTGGCGAGCGAAAGCGGATGAGGTTAAACCGGTTGTGTGTGATAGCCGTCGGGTGTTGCATGATCGGGGTTGTGGGACCTACTAGGAAAAACCGACGTTTTTCTAGCAAGTGAGAAACCAGCCATATAGTCGAAGCTGTTGGGAAGCAGTACCGCAGAGGGTGAGAGTCCCGTAGGTGAAATGTGGTTGGCTTGTTGTGGTGTTCCCGAGTAGCACGGGGCTCGTGGAATCTCGTGTGAATCTGCCCAGACCACTGGGTAAACCTAAATACTCTATGTGACCGATAGTGAATGAGTACCGTGAGGGAATGGTGAAAAGTACCCCGGGAGGGGAGTGAAATAGTACCTGAAACCGGACGCTTACAATCCGTCAGAGCCTTCTTGGTGGGGGTGATGGCGTGCCTTTTGAAGAATGAGCCTGCGAGTTAGTGGCATGTAGCGAGGTTAACCCGTGTGGGGGAGCCGTAGCGAAAGCGAGTTTTAAAATGCGATTTTGAGTTGCATGTCCTAGACCCGAAGCGGGGTGATCTACCCATGGCCAGTGTGAAGCACGTGTAAGAGCGTGTGGAGGCGCGAACCCACTTCAGTTGAAAATGGAGGGGATGAGCTGTGGGTAGGGGTGAAAGGCCAATCAAACTCCGTGATAGCTGGTTCTCCCCGAAATGCATTTAGGTGCAGCGTCGCGTGTTGCTTGGTGGAGGTAGAGCGACTGGATGGCTGATGGCCCTTACCCGGGTACTGACGTCAGCCAAACTCCGAATGCCATCAATGTTGAGCGCGGCAGTGAGACTGCGGGGGATAAGCTCCGTAGTCGAGAGGGAAACAGCCCAGACCGCCGGTTAAGGCCCCTAAGCGTGTGCTAAGTGGGAAAGGATGTGGAGTTGCTGTGACAACCAGGAGGTTGGCTTAGAAGCAGCCACCCTTGAAAGAGTGCGTAATAGCTCACTGGTCAAGTGATTCTGCGCCGACAATGTAGCGGGGCTAAGTACACCGCCGAAACCGCGGCAAACAATTTTTTGTTTGGGTAGGGGAGCGTCGTGCGTGAGGTGAAGCAGTCAGGGAACTGGTTGTGGATTTCGTACGAGTGAGAATGCAGGCATGAGTAGCGAATGATGGGTGAGAATCCCGTCCGCCGAATGACTAAGGGTTCCAGGGCCAGGTTGTTCCGCCCTGGGTTAGTCGGGTCCTAAGGCGAGGCCGACAGGCGTAGTCGATGGGCAACCGGTTGTTATTCCGGTACCGGCGAAGGACCGTCCAATGCTGAAGCTTGTGATACTAACCATCCAAACCACGCTCTTTTCCTTCGGGATTGGGGTTGTGGGGAGCGTGGGACCTGAACTTGTGTGTAGGCAAGCGTGTTAACAGGGGTGACGCAGAGTGGTAGCTTCCGCGTGGCTAATGGCTTGCCACGTTTAACAGCGCAGCCCGTTTCCTAGGCAAATCCGGGAAACAATTTCAGGGTGAGGCTGGATGATGACCCACAGTGGTGGGGAAGTAGAGTGATCCTGTGCTGCCAAGAAAAGCCTCGACGCGAGGTCCGAGCCGCCCGTACCCTAAACCGACACAGGTAGTCGAGCAGAGTATGCTAAGGCGTTCGAGAGAATCGTGGTTAAGGAACTCGGCAAAATGCCCCCGTAACTTCGGAAGAAGGGGGGCCTGATCCTTGAAGCACCTTGCGTGCTAGGGGTGATGGCCGCAGAAACCAGGGAGAAGCGACTGTTTATCAAAAACACAGGTCCGTGCGAACACGTAAGTGGATGTATACGGACTGACGCCTGCCCGGTGCTGGAAGGTTAAGAGGAACGGTTAAACACGTGTGTTGAAGCTGTGAATTTAAGCCCCAGTAAACGGCGGTGGTAACTATAACCATCCTAAGGTAGCGAAATTCCTTGTCGGGTAAGTTCCGACCTGCACGAATGGCGTAACGACTTCTCCACTGTCTCAACCGCGAACTCGGTGAAATTGCATTACGAGTAAAGATGCTCGTTACGCGCAGAAGGACGGAAAGACCCCGGGACCTTTACTATAGCTTGGTATTGGTGTTTGGTACGGCTTGTGTAGGATAGGTGGGAGACTGTGAAGCATGCACGCCAGTGTGTGTGGAGTCATTGTTGAAATACCACTCTGGTTGTGCCGGATGTCTAACCTTGGACCATGATCTGGTTCAGGGACAGTGCCTGGTGGGTAGTTTAACTGGGGCGGTTGCCTCCTAAAATGTAACGGAGGCGCTCAAAGGTTCCCTCAGCCTGGTTGGTAATCAGGTGGCGAGTGCAAGTGTACAAGGGAGCTTGACTGTGAGACTGACAGGTCGAGCAGGTGCGAAAGCAGGAACTAGTGATCCGGCGGTGGCTTGTGGAAGCGCCGTCGCTCAACGGATAAAAGGTACCCCGGGGATAACAGGCTGATCCTGCCCAAGAGTTCATATCGACGGCATGGTTTGGCACCTCGATGTCGGCTCGTCGCATCCTGGGGCTGGAGTAGGTCCCAAGGGTTGGGCTGTTCGCCCATTAAAGCGGCACGCGAGCTGGGTTCAGAACGTCGTGAGACAGTTCGGTCCCTATCCTCTGCGCGCGTAGGAAACTTGAAAAGGGCTGTCCCTAGTACGAGAGGACCGGGATGGACGAACCTCTGGTGTGCCAGTTGTTCCGCCAGGAGCATGGCTGGTTGGCTACGTTCGGAAGGGATAACCGCTGAAAGCATCTAAGCGGGAAGCCTGCTTTAAGATAAGGTTTCCAAACACCCTTCGTGGTGTGTGAGGCCCCCTAAAGACGATAGGGTTGATAGGCCAGACGTGGAAGGCAAGTAATTGCTGGAGCTGACTGGTACTAATGGCCAACCACTGACAAAAAGATAAAACGAGATTGCCTCGCGTCCCCTATACAATTCTGGACCACCAAACACACAGTGTTTGCTCCACCCGTTTGACGGTGGCTATAGCGGTAGGGATCCGCCCGGTCCCATTCCGAACCCGGAAGCTAAGCCTACCAGCGCCGATGGTACTGCACTCGCGAGGGTGTGGGAGAGTAGGACACCGCCGTCATCAAACTTCATAAAAAGTCCCCCGCACACGCGGGGGACTTTTTCATCCCCAGCCAAGCCAGCGCGCAAGCCACAACTCTGTTGTCACTGCGTGTTTAACAATAGCCGCCGCTAGCGCGCGGGCTTCTTCTTTTGGTTTCACAACCGCGTCCACAATACGATTTCACTATGGTTTTGCGCAGCACCCTGACACGCAACGCTCGCAGACATTAAGGCACGGGTGGCTGCATACAGGAAGGAACTGCATGAATCCCTATCAGCTTGACGGTGTCGACGCTGGAACTTATGTGGACGTGCGTCCGTCCTATCCAGAGTGTCTTGTTGATTCACTTGTGGCTGGCCTGCCACCATCTGCCCGCGTGATCGATATGGGTGCTGGCACAGGGAAACTCACCCGTCAGTTGCTTGAGCGTGGATTTTCGGTGGTCGCTATTGAGCCTTCGGAGCTGATGCTCGAGGGTCTGTATCGGCTCAAGCAGAGTTTCGGTGACCGTCTCGCCGTCGTCGAAGCTTCAGCAGAATCGACGTCTTTGGAACGTCACGCGTTCGACCTTGTGGTCTTCAGTCAGTCTTGGCATTGGGTCGCTACTCGTGAGGCCACAAACGAGGCATTCAGGTTACTCAAAAAGGACGGAAAGCTCGCCGCCGTCTACAATCAACTCGATGTGAGTTTCCCATGGGTCAAGCGTTTGACGCGCATCATGCGATCAGGAGATGTTCATAGGCTGACGAAGCCGCCGCAGTGGGGGAGACGTTTCTCTTTGCCGTCGCTCGCCCTCGACTCCTGGGTTCAGTATCTTGCGCCTGACGAGCTTCGGCAGCTAGGTACGACACGCGCCTCCTGGATCAAATCAACTGGAGAAAACCGGACGAGAATGCGTGCGAACCTAGATCGGTACCTCGATGAAATGGGTTACCACGAGGACAACCTAATCGAGCTTCCGTATCTGTCTTTTTCCTGGTCTTCGGACAGAAAATGAGGAAAGAGTTCCGTAGGGGCGGATTCTCATGACTGTAGAACATTTGTGCGCGATCATGTATTGTGGTTTCTGTGAAGGAAGAGCACATCAATTTCTCAGAATCCTCAGAGCCGCGCAGATACCCGATCGCCACCCGCGTTATCGCGGCAATCGCCGTAGTTTCATTGATTGCAGGCAGTGTGATGATTGCGGCATTAATGGCAATGTAATGATGTCTCTGGCATAATTGGTGGGAGAACTTTAAGGCTTTTTTCAATTTCTCACCAGAATGCCTTCAGCGATTATTAGTTCTTGGTTCGGAAGGGGGACGTATGCGTAAGAAGACCGCTTTTGTATCTGCGGCAATGTTATCGTGTGCCGTTTTCTCCTTCCCAAGTGCCGTCGCCTATGCAGACATGGTTGATGCGCATGAATTTGCGATGCCACAGAGCATGATCGCGTCGCAACGGAGCGCTTTCGAGGATTGGCGGTTGCTCCTAGATACGACGGAGGCGGCATCCACCAAGATGAGCCGCGATCGCATCTTCTCTGGCGATGTTTCCGCTGCTGAGCCAGTCTCTGTTCTTTTCAACTCGACTCTCTTTGCAGATTATGGCGACGCTCCGGTATACATCCATCTTTATGATGCTACGACTGGCATGCACATTGCTGTTGTGGATTCTGAGGCGGTTGAGTCTGGCTGGACTGCGTCTTTTGGTCTTCTTCCGGAGGGGCGTTACGGCGTCCTCGCGGTGGGAATGGATGTCTTTTCGATCAGCGAGTTTTCTGTAACGATGCCGTCGGTGTCGGTGGGGTCGACGTCGGGTTCTGTTGCGTATGATCCGAGCCAGCCGGTATCGACGCAGGTTTCTGCGGAAGTTGTTGGTCCACAGCTCACTCCGTCGGTTTCGCCGTCGGCTACCGAGTCGGTGTCGGCGGGGTCGACGTCGGGTTCTGTTGCGTATGATCCGAGCCAGCCGGTATCGACGCAGGTTTCTGCGGAAGTTGTTGGTCCACAGCTCACTCCGTCGGTTTCGCCGTCGGCTACCGAGTCAGCTGGCCTCCCGTGGATTGATCTTGTTCCGGCTACTCCGATTCCGGGTGTGACGGAAACTCCAAACGTGACGGCTGAGCCAACCGTTTCTGTTGAGCCCACCGTTTCTGTTGAACCGACTGTTCCCGGTGAGCCGACTGTGCCCGTTCCGAGCGAGTCTGCTTCGGTTTTTGTTCCGTGGATTGATCTTGTTCCGGCTACTCCGATTCCGGGTGTGACGGAAACTCCAAACGTGACGGCTGAGCCAACCGTTTCTGTTGAGCCCACCGTTTCTGTTGAACCGACTGTGCCCGTTGAGCCGACTGTGCCCGTTGAGCCAACGGTTTCTGTTGAGCCGACTGAGCCTGCTCCGAGCGAGTCGGCTTCGGTGTTTGTTCCGTGGATTGATCTTGTTCCGGCTACTCCGATTCCGGGTGCCAGCGAGTCTCCGAGCGCTCCTGTGCAGCCGATTATGCCAACCCCAACCTCGCAGGCTTCGGCTTCTCCGACAGATGCCGCTACCGAGGGCCCGTCGGACACGCCACTTGTTCCACTGACACCGGCCGATACAGGCGCGCCGTCTGCGCCTGCTGTCACCGTTGAGCCAACGGTTTCTGCGCCGACGACGGCGCCGTCGGGGACTCCGTTGATTCCGCTTACCCCGGCGCAGACTCCGGCGTCGACCCCGTGGGCGACGATCGTTCCTGCGCCTGCGGGCGAGTCTCTCGCACCTTCCGCCCCCTCTGAGAGCGGTGCGCAGGCCCAGCCTTCGTCGCCAGAGGTTGTCTTGACTTTCGATGCCTCGAAGAAGACGGATACGCCCAAGCGCGGGCATGCCCGTCCGATTCCAGCTCGGCCGACACTGGCTCAGCAGTCGCTGCCCGCGCAGCAGTCGCAGTCGCACTCTGAGCAACCTGCCCAGCAACAGGATCCTCAGCTACGACCGGCTCAACCGGCTGGTGGGGCTGTCGCAGGCGATCAGAATGCGGGCGCCCACCAGGGCGGCTCCACGCAGGCTTCGCATGCGGGCGCGGACGTTCCTCACGAGCAGGGGGCGGGTGCGCATATTCCGTCTGGGGAAACACTTCAAGGAATCGGAAACTCGTCCGCTGGGTCTGCACAGTCACAGGCTGATCACCAGCCGCATGGTCCTGAGGAAGTGGGAACAGTTGACCAGAACGCCACCGCAGATGTCGCTGATCGCGGCGATAACGCGGCGGACAGCCCATTACGAGGTGATACGCAAACTCGCGCGGGTGCCCACCAGCGCATTCAGGCAGCAGACCCAGTGTCGAGCGGGGCTAAAGATCATCTCGCTGTGACGAAGCAGGGTGATAATACCTCTACCCAGGCTGGCCCGCAGCCAGCGGTGCTTGTCTTTGACGGTCCGAAGGCGTCGCGTAGCCTGGACTCGGCCGCTACCCCATTGCTTATTGGCGCGGCCGCCGTGGTGGTACTGACCGGTGCGGGCGCTGGAGTCGCACTTTATCGCTGGCGTCCGTGATCTTCGGTAGGATACCGGCCACACGGGTCGCCTGACTTTGCGACGCTCTTCACGAAATTTCTCCCTCGGGCGTTCCCTGCGATGTTCTCCAGGATCGTCGTATACGCTAACTCGTAACGATCCGTTCGGGCGATATGGAGAGACAAGTGCAAGAAGAGCTGGAAAATATTTCTGCTAGGCCGATCGCTTCGGCTGATTCCCTCGCGCAGAAGTTTATGTTTGTTCAGGGGCAGGAAGCCTCGGACGACGTCGTGCGCGAGCTGAAGGCGAACCCTGGTTTCGGCAACGCTTTCGCCGACTATATGGCGCGTGCAACGTGGACGGGCCAGCAGTGGGAGAACCCGTCGGTTGTACCGTATGGGCCAATTTCGCTTGACCCCGCAGGCTCTGTCCTCCACTACGGACAGGAGATCTTCGAGGGCTTGAAGGCATACCGACACGAGGATGGTTCGGTGTGGACGTTCCGGCCAACTTATAACGCTGCACGCTTGAACATGTCGGCCCGGCGCCTGGCGATCCCGGAGCTTCCAGTGGAAGATTTTGTTGCCTCGATCGTCTCGGTCGTGCGGGCTAACGAGCGTTGGGTGCCGTCCGAGATGGGGACGTCGCTCTATCTTCGCCCATTCACCTTCGCGTCGGAGGCATTTCTTGGCGTGCGTGCAGCGACGAAGTACGAGTACATGGTCGTGGCGTCTCCAGCGTCTGCCTATTTTGGCGATGGAGTGAAGGCGATTGACGTATGGGTGGATCGCACGTACCATCGTGCGGGCCCGGGTGGTATGGGAAACGTGAAGACGGGCGGTAACTACGCTGCGTCGCTTCTGCCGAAGTTGGTGAGCCACGACGCCGGCTTTGATGAGGTGCTGTTCCTGGACGCTGCAACGAACACGAACCTCGACGAGCTCGGTGGCATGAACGTGTTCGTTGTGTATGCCGATGGCCATGTTGAGACCCCGGCGTTATCCGGCAATATCTTGCCGGGAGCCACAAGATCGTCGATTCTTCAGCTTCTCCGCGCCCGAGGTGTCGATGCGCGTGAAACCACTATTTCGCTCCAGTCGGTGATTGACGGCGTCAAGTCTGGTGACGTTGCTGAAATGTTTGCCTGCGGAACGGCGGCTGTGGTGGCGCCGATCGGTCGGCTCGCGTCGGACGATTTCGATGTACGTCTACCCGGAGGTGACGTCGTCCAGTCGGTGTACGAGGAGTTGGTAGGTATCCAGATGGGCCGTGTGGAGGACCGCTTCGGATGGTGCTATCGGATCTGCTAGGGCAGAAAGTCCTGGGGCTGTTGGTGGGGGTGTTCGTACGCGAACGCCCCCACTTTTTTGGCGGTACTAGCACATGTTTTGCGCCAATGCGTGCAATGTGTCCGAGAGGACTATTTGGGACTTGAGTCCATATCGTGTGATGCGGAACATGCCCAAAGTGCGATCGGTAAGAAAAAGTATCGTGGCTTACACGGTTTTTTCTGGACTAAACCAAAAATTCTCATAAGAATGGAAATGAACACGAAGCACGTCGAGTCCAAAGGAGAAAGCTCATGAGTGCAACTGTTGAAGCCGATGCCAAGTACGCTGAGGCGTGGGAAGGCTTCCAGGGCGGCCACTGGCAGGAGGCCGTGGATGTCCGCGACTTCATCCAGAAGAACTACACCCCGTACGAGGGCGATGCGTCGTTCCTCGCTCCTTCCACCGAGAAGACCCTGCGCCTCTGGGATCATCTCGAGAAGAACTACCTGTCGGTTGAGCGTAAGCGCCGCGTTTACGACGTTGATACGCACACTCCGGCCGATATTGATGCTTTCAAGCCTGGCTATATCTCGGAAGACGACGATGTGATCGTCGGCCTGCAGTCCGATACTCCGCTCAAGCGCGTCATGATGCCGAACGGTGGCTGGCGCATGGTTGCGACCGCTCTTGCCGAGGCTGGCAAGGAAGTCGATCCGGACGTCGAGAAGATCTTTACCAAGTACCGCAAGACCCACAATGACGGTGTGTTCGATATCTACACTCCGAACATTCGCGCGGCTCGTTCGTCGCACATCATCACTGGCCTTCCGGACGCATACGGTCGTGGCCGTATCATCGGTGATTATCGACGTGTAGCTCTCTACGGTGTGGATTACCTCATCAACGAGAAGCTGAAGGATAAGGATCTTAACGCTGACGAGCCGTTTAGCGAGCACTGGGCACGCGATCGTGAGGAGATCTCGGAGCAGATCAAGGCTCTGAAGAAACTCAAGAAGATGGCTGCTGATTACGGTTTCGACATTTCGGGCCCGGCAACCACTGCGAAGGAAGCAGTCCAGTGGACCTACTTCGCTTACCTCGGCTCGGTGAAGTCGCAGGACGGCGCAGCTATGTCGTTCGGCCGACTTTCCGGCTTCTTCGATTCCTACTTCGAGCGTGATTTCGCTCGTGGAATTCTGACCGAGTCTGAGGCTCAGGAGATCATTGAGGCTCTCGTTGTGAAGCTGCGCATCGTGCGCTTCCTTCGTACCGAGGCCTACGATCAGATCTTCTCCGGCGATCCGTACTGGGCTACCTGGTCCGACGGCGGTACCGGCGAAGATGGCCGCACCCTGGTGACGAAGACCTCCTTCCGTCTCCTCCAGACCCTCATGAACCTCGGTCCGGCTCCGGAGCCGAACATCACGATCTTCTGGTCGAAGAAGCTCCCGGAGGGCTACAAGGAGTTCTGTGCAAAGGTGTCGATCGAGACTTCCTCGGTGCAGTACGAGTCCGATGAGCAGATCACCGCTCAGTGGGGCGATGACGCCGCGATCGCGTGCTGCGTGTCCCCGATGCGCGTTGGCAAGCAGATGCAGCTCTTCGGTGCTCGCGTGAACTCGGCGAAGGCTCTTCTGTACGCTATCAACGGTGGCCGCGATGAGATGTCTGGAAAGCAGATCGTTAGCGGTTTCGAGCCGATTCAGGGTGATGGCCCGCTCGACTTCGACGAGGTCTGGGACAAGTACGAGAAGATGCTCGACTGGGTCGTTGGTACCTACGTTGAGGCTCTCAACATCATCCACTACACCCATGATCGCTACGCTTACGAGTCGCTCGAGATGGCTCTGCACGATTCGAAGATCCTGCGCACCATGGGTTGTGGCATTGCAGGTCTGTCGATCGTGGCTGACTCGCTCTCCGCGATCAAGTACGCGAAGGTGACCCCGATCCGCGACGAGACCGGCCTCGTGGTCGACTACAAGACCGAGGGCGATTTCCCGCTCTACGGCAACGATGATGACCGCGCTGACGACATCGCCGCAACGGTTGTCCACACGGTGATGCAGAAGATCCGCGCGATCAAGCTTTACCGCAACGCTCTTCCGACTCAGTCCGTGCTGACCATTACGTCGAACGTGGTCTACGGTAAGAACACCGGAAACTTCCCGTCGGGACACCGTGCGGGAACGCCGTTCGCACCTGGTGCAAACCCGGAGAACGGCATGGATACTCACGGAATGCTCTCCTCGATGCTTTCGGTGGGTAAGCTCAACTATCAGGACGCCCTCGACGGCATCTCCCTGACAAACACCATCGTGCCGTCCTCGCTCGGACGCACGCTGGACGAACAAGTCACCAACCTTGTTGGCATCATGGATGCCGGCTTCATTAAGAAGGATTGATAATTATGACCAAGACCTATGCAGAGCGCCTCGAAGAGATGAAGGCAGCCCGCGTCGAGAACGGTGGAGTTCAGGGTCTTTACCACGCGAACATCAACGTTCTCAACCGTGAGACCCTCGAGGACGCCATGGAGAACCCGGAGAAGTACCCGCAGCTGACCGTTCGCGTGTCGGGCTACGCGGTGAACTTTGTGAAGCTCACCCGCGAGCAGCAGCTCGACGTGCTTTCCCGCACCTTCCACCAGGGCATGTGATTCCTGGATTCGAAGTAGCGTTAAGCTAACCAACACATAACGAAAGGATCGGGACGATATGACCGAATTTGATGCTCGAGTTTATTTTGGCTCTGAAGGATCAACCGGAGAATATCGTCCCGATCCTCTCGATTATGAGGTTCCGCGCCTGAGCGGCGCTGGAACCGCAGGCATCGAGGCTGCAGGAGAGATGAGCCACGAGGAACATCTCGCTGCCGTGCGCGCTGGCGAGATCGGCTCGATCCACTCATGGGAGCTCGTTACAGCGATGGACGGCCCCGGCACCCGTATGACGGTGTTCATGGCCGGTTGCCCGCTTCGTTGCCTTTACTGCCACAATCCCGATACGTTCAAGATGAAGGATGGCACGGCGATTCGTGCTCAAGACCTTCTCGATCGCATCAAGCGTTACGTTCCTGTGTTCAAAGCGTCGAACGGCGGAGTGACATTCTCCGGTGGGGAAGTCCTCATGCAACCTGCCTTCCTCAAGCGCGTGCTCAAGCCGTTGAAGGAATGGGGGGTACATGTCGCACTTGATACGTCTGGCTTCCTCGGCCGCAACTTGACGGACGAGATGATGGAGAACGTCGACATGGTTCTCTTGGACATCAAATCGGGGGACGAAGAAACATACCAGCGGGTCACGGGACGTTCGCTTCAGCCAACCATCGATTTTGCAAAGCGGCTCGAGGCAGCCGGCGTCGAAGTTTGGGTGCGTTTCGTTCTGATCCCGGGGCTTACTGACGATCCGCAGAATATTGAGAACGTCGCAAAGCTCGCGTCGTCGATCGCCACTGTTTCCCGAATAGAGGTCCTTCCGTTCCACCAGATGGCGAAGGATAAGTGGTCGAACCTGGGTCTGGAATACCAGCTCAAGGATGTCGAGCCGCCGTCGAAGGAAGCGACGGAAGCGGTGCGCGAAGTCTTCCGCAAGTACGGAAAGACGGTCTACTAGCCGATCGTTTCTGTGCGAGCGTCACAATACGTGTTGTGGGTGGGCAGTGCCCACCCACATTTGTTTTGCCATCTCCCGGAGCGTCGGTGCGGTCACAGAACTATGCGCGCGGGCGTGGCCCGAACTCCATGCCAGGCTCATACGGGGCGGGTGGCTGGAACTATGCGCGCGGGCGTGGCCCGAACACCGCAGTCCCAACACGCACAAGGGTCGAACCCTCCGCGATCGCAATCTCAAGATCGCTGGTCATCCCCATGGACAGCACGTTGCCCGCGACGGTCCCGTCGGAGTGCATGTCCTCGAGTAGCGCGCGAGTCGCCGCGAAAGAACGTGCAATCGCACGCTCGTCATCTGTATGCGCACCGATGGTCATCAGCCCGTCCACGCGCACAAGGCTGATTGCTGCGATCTTTTCGGCAACTGCCCGGGCAGTATCCGGTTCGATCCCGAACTGAGACTGTGCGCCAGAGGCGTTAATTTGCAACAAGACGGAGTAAGGGCCTTTCGCCGTCCCCTCGGCGATCCGTACCCCCTGTCGACGCGCAATTCGTTCAGCAATTTTCACGGAATCGACGGTATCGATGCGCGTAGCGTATTCCATCGCTGTGGCAAGCTTGTTCGACTGTACGTGCCCGATCACCGTCGTTGAGTGGCGTGGGGCGTGTGCGTCACTGAGCCCGGTCTCTGCCTCGACAAGCTGCTGGATCATGTTATGCCCGAAATCTGTCACTCCCGCCTCGAGTGCCTCGAGCAGAGCCGTTACTGGTTGATACTTCGCGGCAAGTTGCAAGACGACGCTCCCGGTGTCGCGTCCCGCTACAGCCTCGGCAGCGGCAATGCGTTCGCGCACGACGGAAATGTTGTCTGGAATGCTCATCGTGCTCCCACCTTAATCAAGTGAAGTGCCAGCGAGTGTGCCTCGTCGGAGGCATCGAGATCAACGTACGCCCACAGCGCCCAATCGCCGTCGCCTTCGCCGTCGTCGATTGTTTGCGTCACTAGCCACACGCGCCCGGGCGCGTGCGCCTCGAGCAGGGCAGCCGCGTCGTCCTCGCTCATGCCAGCCGTGAGCAAATCCGCGTATGACGGATCCTCGAGCACCGCAAAGAACGCCTCCCCGCGGGCGGACGTGTCCGTGCCAACGTACTCGTAGTCGTCCCAGTACGGGTCGAAAGAATCGGCCCAGCGGTCTGCGTCCCATCCGGCGCCGCCATCGAGCGCGCCGAGCGCGTCCCAATCCTCACGGTCGATCGCCTCTACACGCGTGAACATTGCCCTTCGCACCGCCTTGCGCAACGCAAAACGGTTGCGCGTGAACGCGACGTTGCCATCGGCGTCGGCGCCGAAAGCTGCCTCCTCGCCGTCGGTAGCGTCGTCGTCGGAAAGGAGCGCCAGCTCGCCGGGCGTGACTTTACCATCGGCAAGGGCCTCCCACTCGTCGAGGAGCGAGGAGTCGATCGAACGCACGAGCCGTCCGAGCCAGTCAATGATGTCCTCGACCTCATCGGTGCGGGCTTCGTTCGGCAACGTCTGGCGCATCGCGCGGTACGTGTCGGTGAGGTAACGAAGTAACACGCCCTCGGAACGCGCCAGATCGTAACGCGAAACCAGCTCCGAGAACGTCATCGCCTCTTCGATCATTGCACGCACCACCGACTTCGGGCTCAGATCATGCCCCAGAACCCACGGGTTCGTCTGCGCGTAGGTTTCCAAGGCAGGCTCGAGGAGCTCTGCGAGCGGCTTCGGCCACGTGACCTCATCAGCCAGCGCCATCCGCTCGTTGTAGTCCATCCCTTCCGCCTTCAGTTTGCCGATCAGCTCACCCTTCGCGGCGTTGCGCTGGGCGTACAGCACTGGGCACGGATCCTCCTGCACGGATTCGATCACGGAGACGACGTCGAGGGCGTAGGTTTCGCTCTCTTTGTCGAGGAGGTCGAGCGCGGCGAGTGCGAAAGGCGCGAGAGGGGAATTCAGCGCAAAATCGTCTGGGACGTCGCGGGTGAAGTGGACGGCATTGTCGCCGGGATGCGCGGCACGCCAATCGCGCCTCTCGTGGCGGATCACGCCCGCCTGTTCGAGAGAGGCAAGGATTGACAGTGCCTGGCGCAGGAGCGGGTTGCGTGGCTCTTTCGGCTGGTGGTTGTCCGTCAGGAGTTGCCAGATCGCCTCCACGGGGCGTGTGCGCTGGAGCAAGTTCAAGATCATCGCGTGGTTGACGCGCATCTGCGACGAAAGCTTCTCCGGCTCGGCCTCGATGATCCGCTCGTACGTCTTCTCTGACCACGACAGCCCCTCCGGGGCTTTCACTTTCTGCACGCGCTTGATTTTCGCCGGATCGTCGCCAGCCTTGCGCAGACGGCGCGCGTTCTCGATCTCGTGCTCGGGAGCCTGCACGACGACGAAACCCATCGTATCGAAGCCCGCGCGGCCCGCGCGGCCCGCGATTTGGTGGAATTCGCGCGCCTGGAGGTGGCGCATCCCAGCGCCGTCAAACTTCACGAGCGACGTGACAAGTACCGTACGGATCGGCACGTTGATCCCGACGCCGAGGGTATCGGTCCCGCAGATCACGGACAGCAGGCCCGCCTGCGCGAGACGTTCGACCAGCCTGCGGTAGCGGGGAAGAAGACCCGCGTGGTGGACGCCGATTCCGGAACGCAGGAGCTTGGAAAGCGTTTTCCCGAAGCCGGGGGAAAACTTGTAGTTCCCGAGCGCCGTGGCGATCTTTTCCTTCGCCTCCTTCGAAATCGCGGAGATCGACTGCAGCGCCATCGCCTGTGCGACGGCCTCGCGCTGCGAAAAATGCACCACGTACACGGGCGCCATGTGCGTATCGACGAGCTCCTTGATGACCTCGGCGATTGGCTCCGTCGACCACGTGTAGTGGAGAGGAACCGGGCGCTGCGCCTCGGACACGACCGAGACGGGGCGGCCGGAGCGGCGCTCGAGATCCGCTTCGAGAGCAGAGGTATCGCCAAGTGTGGCCGAGAGCAGGATCTGTTGTGCGTGAGTGATTTCGAGCAACGGAACCTGCCAGGCCCACCCGCGCTGCGGATCCCCGTAGAAGTGGAACTCGTCCATCACCACGACGTCGGCGTCGGCATCATCGCCGTCGCGGAGCGCGATATTCGCCAAAATCTCGGCCGTTGCGCACACGATCGGTGCGCCCGCGTTGATCGACGAATCGCCCGTCACCATGCCGACGTTGTGGGCGCCAAATGAGCCGATCAGTTCGAAAAACTTCTCCGAAACGAGGGCCTTGAGCGGAGCCGTATAGTAGGCAGTTTTCCCTGTGGCGAGCGCACAGAACAGTGCCTGCATGGCGATCATCGACTTGCCCGAGCCCGTGGGGGTTGCAACGATCACGTGATCGCCCGAGACGATATCCAACAGGGCCTGCGCCTGGTGAGGGTACATTTCTTTGCCGGTGGAGGCCACCCAATTCTCGAACGCCTCCGCGATCGCCTCCGGCGGGGGAGTGAGGCCGTGGGTATCTTCGAGCGCGTCAAGTGCGCGGTTCAGGGAGTCGTTCATAACGTCTATTCTACGCAAACGGCTTCTCGCCGACGTCGGCGGGCACCGACGTCGGGAGCTGTGTCACTTTGCGGGTAACTGGAGCGTTTCGCGCACCTGCTTCTCGACGACGCTGGCGATCGCCGCCCAGCCCTCGCGCGTCGGATGGAAATACTCGCGCACATTCCACGTGCCGAACGGGCCGATGATCCACGAGTCCTCTGGCGCTTCGGGGTCGAAGGAGTGCTTTGCGAGGGCGGAGCGGGTAGAGACGAAGTGGACATTGGCTCCCGCGCTCGCAGCGGCAGCTTCCCCTGCTTGGTCCGCAGCGTTTTGGAGGGCAGTCAGGCGCTTGCTCACGTCCACTTTCGGAGCAATGGTGCCACCGAGTGTGAAATGGTCATTGCCGAGGAGTGTGGGGTAGCCAACGAGGAAGACCTGCGTGTTGCTTCCAGACGCTTCGGAGATGCCGGTGAGCGTGCGCGTGAGTTCGCTACGAAACTCTCCGCTCACGTAGTTTTCGGCGTGGGAGAGTGCAACGTTGCAGGCGCGAGCTGAGCGGGCTGTGAGACATCCTGCGGCGATTGCGGCGAAACCGGCGTCGTTGCCACCGATGCTCACGAGTACGACGTCGGTGGTCTTCGTTACGGCGCTGACCTGCGTTTTGTTCGTCGCTGAGCACCACGCCGTCGCTGTGTAGTCATTTCCGTGGTTGGATTGTGCGCTCAGAGACATCGAGATATCCAGATTCGCGCTTTTCGTTGCACATACTCCCTCGGAACGAGCACGCTCCTGCCATTCCTTCCACGGATCGTTTGCCTCCGTGATCGTGAAGGTGCGTGTTTCGTGTGTGAAGTTTCCGAGCTTCTGCGGAGCGGACGTGATGGAATCGAGCACCGCAGAAGAGCAGGACGCGTCGGTGAAGCGTGCGTTGAGTGCCGTGGCAACTAGGGCGCCGTAGTTGAAAGGAGAGCGCCAGCAATCAGTGTCGGTATATTCGCCCGCGCCATTGCCGGACGCGTAAGAATCGCCAAGGAGAACGACGTCGAGAGGCTCCTTTTTGCTCGAGGTGGTCGAACCAGGGCGAGTAGCGGCGATGATCCACCACCCGACGGCGATCAACGCCGTGACCACAGTGAGCGGAACCAGTGCGATGGCAATTTTCTTCATGAGGGTCCTGAAAATGTGAGGAGTGGATACGAAAATGACCAACCTTTCGGTTGGTCATTTTCGATTCGTACACCGCCTGGGACTTGAACCCAGAACCCTCTGATTAAGAGTCAGATGCTCTGCCAGTTGAGCTAGCGGTGCTCGTTGCTTTGCGTTGATTGCCTCGCAACGAAAAAATACTTTAGACCTCTTCGCTGGTGAATGCAAATTCGTTCGCCCTTATTTTGCTGTGACCTCTCGCACATGGTGTTTTCTGGCATGAATCAAGCATTGGGGAGCCGTGGGGGTGCTTTCCCGCTAAACTGGGGAGCGAATTGGCGTAGAGCAAAGGGAGGCAACGTGGCAGCACCGATCGTCACACTGGCAACGGCAGAAGAATTTCCGCATCTCGATTCTGACGATCAGAATCTGCCTGATGCTCTGCGAGAGCGTGGCATGGAGCCGCGTATTGCGGTGTGGAACGATCCGTCGGTGAACTGGGCTGAAGCTGGCACGGTGATCGTGCGGTCCACTCGCGATTATGCTCGCGATCCGAAGGGGTTCATTGGCTGGGCAAAATCGCTTCCTCGTGTTTTCAACTCGCCGTGGGCGATGGAATGGAATCTCGACAAGCACTACCTGAAGGGCCTACAAGAGGTGGGCCTCCCGACGATTCCGACTACCTGGCTCGAGCCGGAGCAGAAGCTCTCGAAGCAGCAGATCCACTCCCGTTTCCCTGCGTGGGGTGATTTTGTGGTCAAGCCGGCTGTGTCCTCGGGCGGCCGTGGAACGGGGCGTTACACGGCCACCGACGCGAAGTCGCGCGCAGAAGCGATCTTGCATGCGCAGTATGAGCTTGAGCGTGGGCGTACGGTGATGGTCCAGCGATACCTGTCCGAAATCGATCATTCGGGTGAGACATCCCTGATCTACTTCAATGGGCTCGCGTCTCATCAGGTGGAGAAGGCGGCAATGCTTCACCCGCGCTACCGGTCGGCCATGGATTCCTCGATTGCTGACGAGGTGGTGCATGCTGCGGCACCATCGGAGAAGTACTGGCACTGGGGTGAACGGATTCGTCAGGCCCTCCACTCGGAGCTGCGCAAGTTTGCTGGGCACGATGAACTCTTGCTTTTCAATCGGGTGGATGTTGTCCAGGGTGGGCCAGACTCTCCTGAGGATTTCTATGTGATGGAGATTTCCTTGATTGACGGATCTCTCTACCTTGGTTCCAGCGACGAACACCTCGATCGTTTTGCGAATGCGATCCAAGTGCGCGTGTTTGATCGCTAATTGAGGGGCATTCGTGCTGGTGAGGTGCATCACGCGCCTCGAATTTCGCTCGCACCAATGTGCCTGCTATAGTTGTTCTTCGTTCCCATGGGAACAACGCAATGGTGGCTGTAGTTCAGCTGGCAGAACGCCTGGTTGTGGTCCAGGAGGTCGCGGGTTCAAGTCCCGTCAGCCACCCCAATAAAAATCCCCAGCACGAAAGTGCTGGGGATTTTTATTTTTTACGACGCCGATTAGTTGGCTTCGTGAGCTTGGTCGGCTCGTGTGCGGGTGAGGTTGTTGAGAACGTCAGCTGCTGCCGCGCGAGCTTCCTCGGAGGTAGGGCCGTCGCCCTTCGGCATGAGGACTGCGCGGTAGTAGCGCAATTCGTCGATCGAATCGTAGATATCGCCTAGTGCCTGGTGGTTGCCCGACTTCTCCGGAGCAGCGAAGTATGCGCGCGGATACCAGCGTTTCGCGAGCTCCTTAATCGACGAGACGTCCACGATGCGGTAGTGAAGGTAGTCCACAAGCGCCGGCATATCGCGGTACAGGAACATGCGATCAGTTCCCACCGAGTTGCCGCCGAGCGGAGCTTTGCCTTTTTCGACGAAACGAGAGATGTATTCGATCACCTGAGCTTCGGCGTCGGCCATCTCCAGCCCGTCGTCCCATTTGTTAATCAGGCCGGTAACGGTGTGCATGTTGCGGACAAAATCGTCCATATGCTCAACCGAGCCGGGGGTGGGCTTCATCACGAGGTCCAAGCCGGCATCGAGCGGGTTGAGTTCCGAATCGGTGACCACAACGGCGATTTCGACGAGCGCGTCCTTTTCCAGGTCGAGGCCCGTCATTTCACAATCAATCCAAACAATTGGCGTATTTTGCGCAGGAAAATTACTCACGCGCCCTATTTTACCAGCCCTCAGTGCCCCCATCCGGATTCGAACCGGAAACCTGCAGATTAGAAGTCTGTTGCTCTATCCGTTGAGCTATGGAGGCGCAGTAGCCAGTGTAGTGGGGAAGTGGGTGCGGCTGAAACTTGAGCGGCTTGGCTGAGAGTGATCATGGCAAATGTGGTGAGAAAATGCCGCGTCGAACACCACTTATAGGCGTATTTTCAAGCATAATAGAAGTTGTGAATACTGCATCGAATTCGGAACTTGTGGCCCTTGTTGAGCGCACTGTTGGCGCACTTAAGGGAGTTACTTTGCCTTTGGACATGCCCGGCGCTAACGAATTGAACACCACTCGCCGCCAGTTGCTTGCCCAGCTCGAGTCCCGTATCTTGCCGCACCTGCGTGAAACTGAAGTTCCCACGATCGTGGTGTTGGGCGGCTCGTCGGGTGCAGGGAAATCGACGCTGTTCAACTCAGTTCTTGGCGAGGAGGCGAGCGAGGCGGGCGTGCTACGGCCCACAACTCGCACCCCAGTGATCGCGATTCACCCCAGTGACAAGCGCTCGATGAGCCGTCATGGCATTGGCAATTACGGCAAGTTTGTTGAGGTGGCGGGCGGAATCCCGGGAATCGCGTTCGTCGATGCCCCGGATCTAGATTCGGTAGATGAATCGAACCGTGAGCTTTCCGCACGCCTGATGGATTCGGCGGATTTGTGGGTTTTCGTCACCACAGCTTCGCGTTATGGTGATGCCGTTGCCTGGTCCACGCTGGAGACTGCTCGCCGTCGTGGCATCACCACTGCGGTTGTGCTTGATCGCGTTTCGGAGCGCGCTTTCGCGCCGGTGCGTGAAGATCTGGTGAGCCGGATGGCCCAGATGGATCTTGCCGATTCGCCGCTGTTTATTATCCCGGATCAGGGTCCGCACGAGGGGCTACTACCCGCGAATGTCGTTGCCGAGTTCCGCGGTTGGTTGGAGACGATCGCAGCGCGCAAGATGGGGGAGGCGTTGGTTGACCGTACGACGGCGGCCACGCTGCCGCATCTGCGCACCGACTTGACTGTGCTCGCTGAGGCTGTAGAGATGCAGTCCAACGCGATTACCGATTTAAAGGACAAGGCTCGCGAGGCCACTTCCGCGCCACTTGAGAAGTTGGCAACCAACATCGAACACGGGCGTTTCGGGCGTGGTGCGCCAACGACGTCGTGGCTCTCCCTCGCGTCTACAGGCGGCCCGCTGGCGTCGCTGGTTGCGGGAAGGAAGCCGGGTCTTTTCGCGAAGCGGAGGGGCGGCGAGCGCGATAATGCCATGTCGGCGATTTTCGATGCGGTTCTCTCGTCCGCGCGTGTGGCTCTTGTCCAGGGGATCTTGGCGGCTCGGGGAAATGTGGAAACGGCTTGGCGTGAGGATATTGCGAACCTTGATGAGCTCGCGAAGGCCGCGTCGGCCTCGGTAAATCCAGACGAAATCGCGGATCGTACACTTGCTGCGTGGGCACGTGATCTTCGTGCATCTGGTTCGAAGGACAACGCCTGGCTCTCCGGCGTCGGTGTTGCGGCGTTGATCGGTGCCGCAGCTGGCGGGGTTGCTGGCGCGCAGAAGGCCGCGGCAGAACTCGGGTATGGGAGCCAGGTGGAGGCTGCGCGCGCCTCGCTCGCCTCGCATGTGCGCGAGGCGCTCGATGAGGTCACCTCCGCATATACTGGAGCGCTCGATGAAATTTCGGTCGGGGACGCCCGAGCGTTGCGCCTGAGGGCAAGTGAATTGTTGGATATCGAACACATGGTTGAGAGGGCATGATGGCCAAGGAAGTCACTAGTGAGCTCAGTGAGCGCCTGCGTCGCTTGCAGGTGGCGGTGAATTCGGGTGGTGAATTTTTTGACCCATTCGTCTCTGCTCGTGCGCAAGACGACCTGCGGCGAGCCGAGGAGCGCATGGAACTTGGTGCGAATCTGACTGTTGCGGCGCTGGTGGGTGGTACAGGTTCCGGCAAGTCGACGATGTTCAACGCGATCACAGGGCTTGATTTTGCGGATGCGGGCGAGCTTCGCCCGACGACGGAGCGTGCTGCAGCGTGCACGTGGAACGCGGATTCGCACGTGTTGCTGGATTACCTTGAGGTCAGCGAGGATCGCCGGATCGAGCATGGTTCGATTTTGACGGCTGGTACCGACAGGCTTGACGGGCTGGTGCTACTCGATCTGCCCGATCACGATTCGGTGGCGGTGGGGCATTCGGTGCTTGTGGAGCGTTTGGTGCCGATGGTCGATCTCCTGATCTGGGTGCTTGATCCTCAAAAGTATGCTGACGAGGTTCTGCACCGCGGCTTTTTGTCCGCCCTCGTTTCGCGTGCGGATTCGATGGTTGTGGTGTTGAACCAGATTGATACGGTTCCCGAATCCGGGCGTGAGGCGCTGGTTGCAGACGTCAAGGCTTTGCTCGAACGTGACGGCTTGCCCGGCGTTCCCGTGATGACGGCATCGGCGCTGCATGGGCAGGGCATCGATGCGATCCGCGACCGCTTGGAGGACGCTGTTTCTGCGGAGTCGATGACTGCGCGGACGGCTGCGGCGGAGCTTAATGCGATCGCGTCTCGGTTGCGTGCGAATTTGGGTGAGTCGGAGCCGAGGATGGACGAAGATGCGATTGACGAGATTTCTGAGCGGATTGTTCGTGCGTCCGGTGTTGGTGCAGTCGTCGAGTCGATTCGAGATTCGCAGGGGCTCACGGATTCAGCTCTGGTGATGCCCGAACAGCCGTCGAACACCATGGTCACTGCGATCCGTGATACGTGGATGGCGCACGTTCGTGAGGGGTTACCGATTCCGTGGCAGAACGCTGTTGCTGGGGAGGTAGCGAGCGCTGAACGCTTGCGACGCGCGATCGGCGGCGCGTTGCGTTCGGTGCCATTGCCGTCGATTAGCCGTTTCCCGTCGATTGTGCTGGTTGCACTGGGCGTGATTTTCATGGTGGCGGGGCTCGTATTGGCGATTATTGGCGTTCCCTTCGACGACGTCGTGGGTCGTTTCGCGTTCGCAGTGTTCGGCGTACTGGCGTTTGGAGTGTACTGGTGGCTAGCGAAGCGCAGGCTCGCACACTTTGCGCGTCAGGCGGCTGAGCGTTACGAGAAAGAGGTACGCCAGGCAATTGTCGGCGTAACGCGTGAGAATCTCGTTGACGGGGTCGATACGTTCCTTGAACGCCACCGCGTGACTCGTGAGGCTCTCAGCTTCTAAAAACTTATCCACATTTCAAGCGGGTGCCGGTTCTTTCCACAGGGGAGCCGGCACCCGTTTTGTTGCGCCGTGCAGGCGTCCAGACTTGGGGTGTCAACACAATTAGATTCGAAGGAGACACCATGTCGAACGACACCATCATTTCAGTCCGCGGTTTCGCTGCGGCCGACCCTCAGGTCTACACCAATGCCATCAATGCGGAGTCTGGTGAGAGCTTCGAGCGTAAATGCACCGTTTTTCGGATCGGGGTAACCCCTTCATACTATTCGACGCAAGCGAAGGATTTCCGTAACGGCGAGACTGCTTGGTACACCGTGCGCACGTACGGCGCGCTCGCGGATAACGTTGAGGAATCGGTCACCCGGGGCACGGCTTTGATGGTGCGCGGCCGGTTCACCGTGCGTCAGTACAAAGACAGTGAGGGAACCATGCGTTCCGATAACGTCATTATCGCTGATAGCGTGGGGCTCGATTTGAATTCGGGAACTGGACGTTTGGTGAAGCGCCGGCGTGAGCCTTTGCCGGGTGTTAAGGGCGAACCTGGAGCACCGCGAGAGGAATCAGTAGATGAAGCTACCGGCGAGGTGCTCGAGGGGGAGGTTTCGGCACAGGAGATGGGCGAGGGGCCACAGGCTCGCACCACCGACGTCGCGGATAATCTTGCCCATGTCTAGCCGGGAGCGTGTGGGCGGCCGCGGCGCCGCCCACACGCTCTGACGTGGGCATAATCTCCCAGTATTTAGCGGTTTTGGGCTGGGATAACCGCGCTTTTTTCGCTAGGGTGAGTTACGAGAATATCCGCGAAACGATGAGTGGAGAAACGTGGCTGAATTTATTTACACGATGAGCCGTGCCCGCAAGGTTGTCGGCGACAAAGTGATCCTTGACGACGTATCGATGTCGTTCTTCCCCGGGGCGAAGATCGGCATGGTCGGTCCGAACGGTGCTGGCAAGTCGACCATCTTGAAGATCATGGCCGGCTTGGATGAGCCCTCCAACGGGGAGGCGCGCCTCTCGCCGGGTTACACGGTGGGCATCCTGCAGCAGGAGCCGCCCCTGAACGAGGAAAAGACCGTCCTGGAGAACGTCCAGGAAGGTATGGGCGAAATGTTTCAGAAGGTGCAGCGTTTCAACCAGATTGGCCTCGAAATGGGCGAACCGGATGCCGATTTCGATGCGCTGATGGAAGAGATGGGCAAGCTCCAGTCGGAGATCGACGCGGCGAACGCGTGGGATCTTGATTCGCAGCTTCAGCAGGCGATGGATGCTCTGCGTTGCCCGCCCGGTGATATGCCGGTCAACGTGCTTTCTGGCGGCGAGCGCCGTCGTGTGGCACTGTGCAAACTTCTCCTTGAAGCTCCGGATCTGTTGCTCCTTGACGAGCCGACCAACCACCTGGACGCGGAGTCGGTGCTCTGGCTCGAGCAGCACCTCCAGAAGTACGCCGGTGCAGTCATCGCCGTGACCCACGATCGTTACTTCCTCGATCACGTGGCGCAATGGATTGCTGAGGTTGATCGCGGTCACCTCTATCCGTATGAGGGTAACTACTCCACCTACTTGGATACGAAGGCTGCCCGTCTCGAAGTCCAGGGCAAGAAGGACGCCAAGCTCAAGAAGCGCCTGAAGGACGAACTCGAATGGGTCCGCCAGAGTGCGAAGGGCCGCCAGGCGAAGTCGAAGGCGCGTCTTGCTCGCTACGAGGAGATGGCGGCCGAAGCTGAATCGCAACGCAAGCTCGATTTCGAAGAAATTCAGATCCCGCCAGGGCCGCGCCTTGGCAACGTGGTGCTCGAAGCAACCGATCTGGAGAAGGGCTTCGACGGCCGTACCTTGATCAAGGACCTCTCATTCTCACTTCCGCGCAACGGTATCGTGGGAATCATTGGCCCGAACGGCGTTGGCAAGTCCACCCTGTTCAAAACCATCGTCGGCCTCGAGCCGCTCGATGGCGGAAACTTGAAGATCGGTGAAACGGTGAAGCTCTCGTACGTGGACCAGAACCGTGCTGGTATCGATCCGGAAAAGACTCTTTGGGAGGTTGTCTCGGACGGCCTGGACTACATCCAGGTTGGCAACGTGGAAATGCCGTCGCGCGCCTACGTTTCCGCATTCGGCTTCAAGGGCGCAGACCAGCAGAAGAAGGCGGGCATCCTCTCCGGTGGTGAACGCAACCGCCTCAATCTCGCGCTTACGCTCAAGCAGGGCGGAAACCTCATCCTTCTGGACGAGCCCACCAACGATCTCGATGTGGAAACCCTCGGTTCCCTCGAGAACGCTCTGTTGAACTTTGCGGGTTGTTCGGTGGTCATTACCCACGATCGCTGGTTCCTCGACCGCGTAGCCACCCATATCTTGGCGTGGGAAGGAACCGAAGAGAATCCAGCGTCGTGGTACTGGTTTGAAGGAAACTTCGAATCGTACGAGAAGAATAAGGTGGAGCGTCTCGGCCCGGATGCGAACCGTGCCGGAGCGCAGGTCTACCGCAAGCTGACTCGCGACTAACACTTCGTGCAGATACGGATGGTGGTGTTGAGCTCTCGGGCTCAACACCACCATCCGTTTTCTTATTCGAGACAGTTCACAGACCTGGCGCGGTGCCGGTTTTCGCTCCGGCCCATGTTACTGACGAGGGCTGGAAAGCGGAACTAACCCCTCGAGTCTTTGCGTCGGACCATCCCCTCCTGGCTCATCGTGGCAACATGACGGCCCTTTTGGAAGAACTTCGCTACGGCCAGTCCGCGACCGCCCTGCGCCGATGGGGATGAAAGCTCCGCAAGAACCCAATCCGACATGTCAACATCGCGGTGCCACCAAATCTGGTGATCTAGTGTTGCCAGAGAAACCGCCGGATCGAGCCAGAACATGCCATGCATGCGCATGATCGGCTCGAGCATGAACTGGTCGGTCGCGTAAGCAAGCAGTGCTCGCTGTAACGTTTGACCTGCCTCGGGCAGAGGTGAACGGAGCCGGAACCAAATCAGATTCGGCTCCGAGGTGGCGGGAGCAGGACGCACCCACAGCGGCGGCTGGACATGCCGAATATCCACGGCGTTCGTCGAATTCATCATTCGTGCAACCGGCAGATCCAGGTTCGCAAAGAAGTCTGTCGACGACGCAAGCGACACCGGGTCCGGTGCGTGCGGCGTCGGCGACTCGTGCTCAACGCCGGGCTGGACCTCCTGAAACGAAGCTCGTGCATTGAAAATCATTCGCCCACCCTGCGAGGCATGGACGATGCGAGTGGAAAACGAGCGGCCGTCGAGGATTTCCTCAACCTCGAAATGGACGGGTTCACGCAAATCGCCAGGACGGAGGAACGCCGCATTAATCGAATGAATCTCACGGTCAGATTCGCCGTTGCCGAGCGTCGCTGCCGCGGCGATCACTGCCTGTGCAAACACCTGCCCGCCGTAAACACGCCCCGTGACCTGGTTGAGGTTGTTGCCCTCGTACGTGCCGAACGAAATCTCGCGCAACTGCAACGTTCGTAACACGGAACCAAGCGGTTCAGCGTCGGTCTGCGGCATCGTCAGGTACGTTGCCATTTGCTCTCCCATCGTCGTCTACTACTCGCGCTTTCCACACTAGCGGGAAATTCGTGGAATTGAGTTGCTCAAAACCCCTCTCCGAGACTGCAAGATTTTGCAATTCTTGGCATGATTAAGGCAAGGATCAGTGAAGTTCCACAATTAGGAGTCAATATGGCCTCTCGCGAGAAATTACTTTCATTGGCAAACGCCTACCGCGTTGCCACAGAGTATTGGGATTTTGATGGAAATCTTACCCAGGTAGAGGATGAGACCCTCTCCGCAGTCCTTGCAGCTATGGGTGTTGATACGTCGTCGGACGAGGCCGCGGATGCGGCGCTCAAGGCGAAAGACGAAGCTCCGTGGCGCCAGATTCTTCCTACCTGTACGGTTGCTCGCGACGATCAGGACTACTCTGTGCTCGTGCACGTGCCAGACGGTTGGTCGGTGAAGCTCGAAGCATACCTCGAGGACGGCACCACGATCACGTTGCCGCAGGCCGACGATTTCACGCCGCCGCGTAACATTGACGGACACATGATCGGTCAGGCTCGTTTCCTCGTGCCCGCGGGAACAGCAACCGGCTATCACACCCTTCACGCTGAGGTATCGTTTGAGGATTCTGAGGTTCGCCACGATTCAGCTCCGCTGATCGTCACCCCTGCGCGCCTGGATAACTCGACGCTCAATGAGCGTCGATCCTGGGGCATGATGGCCCAGCTGTACTCGGTGCGCTCCGCCGAATCGTGGGGTATTGGTGATACGCGTGATCTCGCGGAAATGGCGTCCACCTTCGGTGCTCTTGGCGCGGATTACCTGCTCGTGAACC
The DNA here is from genome assembly GCF_029632765.1 of Arcanobacterium wilhelmae. Taxonomy (NCBI): domain Bacteria; kingdom Bacillati; phylum Actinomycetota; class Actinomycetes; order Actinomycetales; family Actinomycetaceae; genus Arcanobacterium; species Arcanobacterium wilhelmae. Next base: position 1,395,842 of record NZ_CP121247.1, on the reverse strand, counting down.
CGCTGCACGCCGCGGAGCCGATCGAGCCGCTCGAGAACTCTCCCTACCTTCCGACTACCCGTCGTTTCTTCAACCCGATGTACATCCGCCCGGAGGATATCCCTGAGGTTGCCTACCTTTCCGGCCCGGATCGCTCGTTGGTGGCATGGGCTGGCGAGGACGTGAAGAAGGCGTCGCTGAAGAATGAGCATATTGATCGCAATGCTTCATGGAGTGCGAAGCGCAAGGCCCTCGAGGTGATCTACGCTGCTGGGCGTTCACAGTCGCGCCAGCGCGAGTTTGAGCGCTACTGCGAGATGGAAGGCCAGGGCCTGGCAGATTTCGCGCTCTGGTGCGCAATTGTTGAGCACTACGAAGGGGCTTTCCCGGAGAAGTTGCGCGATATCAAGTCGCCATACGTGGCGCGTGAGCGGCGCGAGCTCGCGGACCGCGTGCAGTTCTGGATGTGGCTCCAGTGGGTGATGGATTCCCAGCTTGAGGATGCTCAAGAGCTCGCAACGCGCGCTGGCATGCGCTTCGGTATCGCCCACGATCTTGCCGTTGGTGTGCACTCGGCCGGATCGGATCGCTGGACGATCCCTGAGGCGTTTGCGAATGGCGTTGAAGTGGGCGCTCCTGCGGATATGTACAACCAGCAGGGCCAGAACTGGTCGCAGCCGCCGTGGCGCCCAGATTCCCTGGAGAAGATGGCGTACTCGCCGCTTCGCGACATGGCTCGCACGGTGCTCCGCCATGCTGGCATGATCCGCGTGGACCACGTCGCTGGCTTGTTCCGCCTGTGGTGGATCCCGGTTGGTGCTTCGGCAGCGAAGGGCACGTACGTGTACTTCAACCACGAGGCAATGGTTGGCGTGCTGCTGCTGGAGGCGCAGCGTGCTGGCGCGATCGTGGTGGGCGAGGACCTGGGCACGGTTGAACCCTGGACCCGCGATTATCTCAAGGAGCGCGGCATCTTCGGTACGTCTGTGTTCTGGTTCGAGAAGAGCGACGACGGCATGCCGCTCCCGCCTGAGCAGTACCGTTCGGATGTTCTGGCTTCGGTTGATACGCACGATCTTCCCCCGGCCGCTGGATATCTTGCGGGCGAGCACGTGGAACTGCGCGAGCGTCTCGGATTGCTTGTTGAGCCAGTGGAGAAGGTCCGGGCCGATGCGGAGCTTGAGAAGGAGCAGGTGCTTCACCGTCTGCGTGAGTACGGATTGGTGGGGGAGAACCCGTCCGAGCGTGAGATCGTTGAGGCTTTGCACGTGTATGTGGCTCGTACACCGGCTCCGCTCGTTTGCGTGTCGCTCGTCGACGCCGTTGGTGAACGTCGCGCTCAGAACCAGCCGGGCACATTCAACGAGTACCCCAACTGGTGTATCCCGCTCGCGGACGGCACCGAGGAAGTGGTTCTCACGGAGGATCTTTCCACGAACCCGCGTCTGCAGTCGCTGGTTTCCACCTTGAATGCCGCCATGGCTGAAGAGGAAGCGAAGCGCCACTGAGAGGCGTACGCGATTTCGCGATACTGGCGATGGGAGTGTGCAGGGCACTAGACCTGCACACTCCCATCAGCGTATTCGGCGTCCTCACAAAGCTTTGAGCTATTTCGCTGGGCTGTTCCACACGGAACGTGTGATCGTGTGACGTGGGTGTGTCATCGGCTGAGAGGATTTCCTCAAACACAATGTGGATATTTTTCTTTCGGGTGTGTCAGAAAAAGTTCCTTTTGTTCAGAGTTGTCAGTGAACTGTTTAATGAATAGAACGATTTTGAGGATCTGTTTCAGGACTCTTTTGAATCTTTGCGAGCGATCGTGACGGAACCTTTATCTGGCGTCATTTTCTTCCTGTCGTGAGTGAAAAATCTGTGAAATTGCACTAGCCAAATGAAAAAACTGTGTGCTACGATTATGGCATCGGCGCTCCTAGTGGTGAGTTGGGGAGTTGCCGATTCGTCAGAAGCGTTGCAGGCTTAGCCTCCGCCGATGGCAGCTCGCCCGGGGAAACCCGGCGGACACGCACGTGTACGCACGTTTGAGTGTCACGAGGCGGGGAGGATGGTGAGCCTCCCCGCCTCGATTTTTCTTAACGAAAACAACGCGGATTAAAGGCCCAAAAACAAGGCGGCGGGTTTGGTCGTTGAACCAAACCCGCCGCCTTGTGGCGAATCACGCGTGATTAGGCGTCGGCTGCTTGCGCCTTCGCTGCGCGCTCGGCGCGATCCACTTCCTCCGAGACGAGGCGGAGCAGTGCCGGTGCTGCGCCCTTGTGATCTGCGAGCCACTGCTGGCCGCGAGCCACAACATCCTCACCAAGATCCTCGTGGCCCACAAGCTTCGTGGGGAACGTGTAGGAAATCATGTTCGAGGCGATCTCCAGCGTGCGATCGTTCCATACCTGCTCGAGGGACGCGAAGTAGCGATCCACGAACGGCACGAGAAGCTCGACGCTACCGCCAGCGAAACCGAGTGCCAGGTTGCGCTGAACCGTGTTCGGAACCTCGCCGCCGAGGATGTCGTTCCACACGCGATCCTTCACGCCGGCGTCGCATACCGACGCGCGAGCGCGAGCTGCACCAGCGGCGCCAGAAGCCGTGTTGTCACGCTCGGTGCGCTCCGCTTCGATCTCGGCCTCGCCAATGCGGCCAGCGGCTGCGAGACGGCGCAGGATGACCCAGCGGAAGTTAGCGTCAACCGCCAAACCCGCCGGAACCTCCGTGCCCTCGAGCCAGCCTGCAATGCGATCCAACTCTGCATCCGAATCTGCAAGATTCACTGCCGACATCGCGATCTGCAACTGACGATCCGACTCCGGCTCGGTACCAGCAACCAGCTCGAACATTGCCGCCGCCACGCGTGCCTTCAGGGCATCGCGCTTCGCTACCGACGAGTAGAGGTTCGTTGCAGTCTCAAGCTGCGAGAGCACGTAACGAAGAACAGTTCCGTGATCTTCCGTCTTGAGCGCCTCGAGAGCCAGCTCAGCGTACTGCGACGCCGGCATCTCGCCGTCGCGAGTCATATCCCACGCGGCAGCGAGCACGAGCGTGCGGGGGAGCTTCTCCTCAAAATCGTTAATGTGCTCGGCGGCGAACGCGAGCGAATTTGCATCCAGGCGGACCTTCGCGTACGTCAGATCGCCGTCGTTGATCAGGATAATATCCGGGCGTGCCTTGCCCACAAACTCCTCCACCGGCGTCGAAGCGCCGTCCACGTCCAGCTCCGTGTGGAGCACGCGCACGAGCTTGCCGCCCTCGAGCGAATAGCCGCCAACGCCCACGCGATGCGGGCGAAGCGACGCACGCCCGTCCGAGCCCTGCTCGATCGACAAAGCAGTGATCACGCCGTCGTCGCCAACCTCGAGCTTCGGCGAGAGCGTGTTAATACCTGACTCCTCGAGCCACAGCTTCGACCACGAGGCAAGATCGCGGCCCGACGCCTTCTCGAGCTCCGAGAGTAGATCGGCAAGCGTGGCGTTGCCCCAGCTCATCTTCTTCAGGTAAGCGGACACGCCACCAATGAACGCATCCCAGCCCACGTAAGCCACGAGCTGCTGGAACACTGAGGCGCCCTTGCCGTAGGTGATGCCGTCGAAGTTCACCTGCACGTCCTCCAGATCGCGGATCTCCGCCGCGATCGGGTGAGTGGAGGGAAGCTGATCCTGAGCCATCGCCCACTGCTTCTCCGAGGCGTTAAAGGTGACCCATGCGTCCGTCCAACGCGTTGCTTCGGCGGTGGCCACATGGCTCATGAACTCGGCGAACGACTCGTTCAGCCACAGATCGTTCCACCACTTCATGGTGACCAGATCGCCGAACCACATGTGGGCGAGCTCGTGCAGGACCGTCACGGCGCGGCGCTCGATCAGGGCGCCGGTGGCGCGGGAGCGGAACACGTAATCGTCCAGGATCGTCACACAGCCGGGATTCTCCATCGCGCCCGCGTTGTACTCGGGCACGAAAATCTGATCGTACTTGCGGAACGGGTAGTTCACATCGAAAGCGTCCTCGTAGAAATCGAGGCCAGCCTTCGTGATATCAATGATTTCCTGCCAATCAAGGTACTCGGCAAGCGAGGCGCGTGCGTACACACCCATGGGGATCACGCGACCATCGCGCGAGGTTGCAGTGTCTTCGCCGCCCACGTACGGGCCGGTGACGATCGCGTTGAGGTAGGACGAAATCTTCTCTGTGGGCGTGAAATCGAAACGGGCAGTTTCGCTATCGACCTCCACCGGCTCTGGGGTGGGCGAGACAGAGAACACGCGCCAGCCCTTCGGCACGCGCACCGAGAACTCGAACTGGGCCTTCAGATCCGGCTGCTCAAACACGGCGAAAACGCGGCGTGCATCGGGCACCTCGAACTGGGAGTAGAGGTAGACTTCGCCGTCGGCCGGATCGACTGTGCGGTGCAGGCCCTCGCCGGTGTGCGAGTATTCCATCGTGGCATCCACGACGAGCGTGTTGTGCTCGGCGAGGCCTTCGAGGGCAATGCGAGCGCCGTCGAAAGCTTCTGCCGGTACGTCGGCGCCGTTGAGCGTAATCTTCTCCACCGACTTCGCGAGCAGGTCCACGAACGTGGACTCGCCAGCGGCGGCATCAAAGGTCATTGTGGTGATCGAACGGAAAGTGTGTTCCGAGCCCACCAGATCAAGATCGATGTGGTACCCCGGGTTGGCGACGACAGCGGCACGCGCCTCGGCTTCGATACGGGTTAAGTTTTCGCCTGGCATGGACGTCCTTTCACGAGAAAAACGAAATCCCTTCCAGGGTACGCGTGAAAGTAGGTGAAGGGCGAATTTTTCCGCCGACGGCGGTGCCCAAGTTGCGCCCGCCCGGCGCAAGTTTCTTTTCGGGAGGGTTGCGTCCCGCCGGCGAGCGTAGGGCACTGGTGGGTTCGCGCGGTGGCGGTGCCTCGGCGTCGGCCTAGAGGTTTCGGCGTCACCGCCGCAAAAGTGGGGAGCGCTCCAGCCATTGCTGGAACGCTCCCCACGAAGCAAATTCGGCGTGTTTACCAGATGCGCACGCGATCTTCCGGAGGAAGGTACAGGGCGTCGCCTTCCTTCACGTCAAACGCTTCAGCGAAGGCATCGACGTTCTTCACCACGCCGTTCGCGCGGAACTCCGCCGGCGAATGTGGATCGGTGGCGACTCGCTGAATCATCAGCTCGTCGCGGCGGATTTCCTGCCAAATGCGGCCGTAGGAGAGGAGGACGCGCTGGACGCCCGTGTAGCCTTCGATCACCGGAGCATCCGCAGAGCCAGCCAGGCCCGCGCGCTTGCAGGCGATATCGTACGCTTTCAGACCAATGCTCAGGCCGCCAAGATCGCCGATGTTCTCGCCGAGGGTGAGGGCGCCCTGCACGTGGTGCGGGCTATCCTCACCGAGCTGGGCAGGAACGTAGGCATCGTATTGGCCCACAAGGGCGGCCGTGCGCTTTTCGAACTCGGTGCGATCGGCGTCGGTCCACCAGTTGTTGAGCTGGCCGGTGCCATCGTATTTCGAGCCCTGATCGTCGAAGCCGTGGCCGATCTCGTGGCCGATCACTGCGCCGATTGCGCCATAGTTCCAGGCCGGATCGGCATCCGGCTGGAAGAACGGCGGTTGCAAAATAGCGGCCGGGAACGCGATCTCGTTGGTGGGTGGCATGTAGTAGGCGTTGACCGTTTGCGGGGTCATCAGCCACTTCGAGCGGTCGACCGGCTTCGAAAGCTCGTCGATCTGGCGCGCCCAATCGAAGCGAGCCGACGCGCGCACGTTACCCACGAGATCCTCGGCGTTCACCTCGAGCGCCGAGTAATCGATCCACTTTTCCGGGTATCCGATCTTCGTGGTGAAGTGCTCGAGCTTGTCGAGAGCCTTTGCCTTCGTTTCTTCCGTCATCCAATCGAGCGTGGTGATCGACTCGCGGTAAGCCTGGAGAAGATCGGCCACCAGCTGGTCCATGAGCTCCTTCGAGCGCGGCGGGAAGTGCTTAGCCACGTAACGCTTACCCACGGCCTCGCCCACAGCACCGTTCACGAAGCCGACGGCGCGCTTCCAACGATCGCGCTGCACCTCCGAACCCGAGAGCACCTTGCCGTAGAAGTTGAAGTTCGCCTGCGAGATCTCTTCCGACAGGTACGGGGCACGGGCGAGGATCGCGTGCCAGGTGGCGTACGTGCGCAGATCCTGAAGGTCCGCCTTCTCCCACTCGGTGGCGAAACCGGCCATCGTCGACGGCGAGGTGACGATCAACTTCGCCATGTTCTCTTCGCTCAGGCCGGCTGCCGCGAAGAACGGTGCCCACGCAAAGCCCGGAGCGCTCGCCACAAACTCGCCGAAGGCCATGACGTTGTTGGTCTTTTCGGCGTCGCGCATCTGCACCGGCGTGAGGTGATGCGAAGCGAAAGCGGATTCAACGCGCAAAATCGCGGCTGCGGCCTCTTGTGCAACCTCAGCTTCAGCGCCCGTCGTCAGTGCCCACAGCACCGGCACGAATTCGCGGTAGGCCGCGAGAATCTCCGCGTACTGCTCCTCGCGGTAGAAGGATTCGTCCGGCAGGCCCAGGCCTGACTGGTAGAGGTAGACCGCGTTGAAATCCGGGTTGTTCTTATCGTTCGAGACGTATGGGTAGGCCGGAACGTCCACGCCGGTGGGCAGGAGCCCGCCGAGAACCGTGGCGAGCTCATCCTTCGAGGTGGCGCCGTTGATGAGATCGAAATCCTCGGTGAGGGGAGCGGCGCCGAGCGCGTTCACGCGCACTTCGTCCATAAACGACTCGTACAGGCCTGCGATCTGTGCTTCTTCCGGATCTGAAGAATCTGCGCTGAGCTCTTCGATAATCGCACGAACATCCACTTCGGACTGGTTGCGCAGATCGATGAACGAGCCCGTGGAGGACTGATCAGCGGGAATGGTGGCGGTCTTCAACCACTCACCGTTGACGTGGCGAAAAAGATCGTCTTGCGGGCGCACGGAGTGATCGAGGCCGGCAAGAACTTCTTTGGTAGTTGCATCAATATCCATGAAAAGAGTGTACATGGGGCAAAGTGGATGAGAACAGTTGCCAGCACGGGTTATGCTAGGAGCATGCGCGTACATATTGCTGCAGATCATGCAGGTTTTGAATTGAAGGCTCACCTCGTTGAGCATCTGACAGCAGCCGGCCACGAGGTTGTGGATCACGGCTACGAAACATACGACAAGCTGGATGCCTACCCGCCGGTGTGTATCGCGTGTGGCGAGGCGACTGTGGCGGATCCGGGTTCTCTCGGAATCGTGATCGGGGGTTCCGGTAATGGCGAGCAGATGGCGGCGAATAAGGTGAAGGGTGTGCGTGCGGCGCTCGTGTGGAACGAGGAGATTGCCACGCTTGCCCGCGAACACAACAACGCGAACGTGATTTCGATTGGTGCCCGCCAGCATTCGATCGAGGAGGCGACGCGTTTTGTGGATATTTTCCTCTCGCTCGAGTTTGATCCGAGCTCGCGTCACCAGTCGCGTATCGAGATGATGAGCGACTATGAAAACAAGTAAACAGTGAAGTTTCGGGCCCGGGAGCGTAAGCTTCCGGGCCCGTTTTTTAGATCCACAGGGCTGGGTCGATAAGCGGATCGTCTGGCTTTGATTGTGGGCGGTTTTTCGCTGGTACGCCGACGGCGGTGTTTCCAGCTGGCACATCCTTGACGACGACGGCGTTGGCGCCGATTTGGGCATCGTCGCCGACGGTGATCGGGCCGAGCACTTTCGCTCCGGAGCCGATCACTACGCGGTTGCCGACGGTGGGGTGGCGCTTGCCGCCGTTTCGTGAGGTTCCGCCAAGTGTGGTGCCGTGGTAGATCACCACGTCGTCGCCAACTTCGGCGGTTTCGCCGATCACAACTCCCATGCCGTGATCGATGAAGAGGCGTTCACCGAGCGTAGCCCCGGGGTGAATTTCGATGCCGGACAAGAATCGGGCACCTTGTGAGACCACACGTGCGGCGAATTTGGCGTTGTGTTTCCACAGGGAGTGAGCGAGCCGGTATCCCCACACGGCATGGACACCCGAATAGGTCAGCGCCACTTCGAGGCGGTTACGCGCCGCTGGATCGTTGTCCATCGCTGCGGCGAGATCGCCTCGCATCCTGGCGAGAATGCCCATGTGGGACCCTTTCTTTTGTTTAGCCGACGAGGAGTGGTGGAATACTCACAGTATTCCACCACTCCTTACGTATGCCTATGCGTTTTAGTCCACCAGGCCCTCGAAGAGGGCGGTAGAAACGTAGCGCTCACCGAAATCGGGGATGATCGCCACGATGTTCTTGCCCTTATTCTCGGGGCGTGCGGCTACCTCGACAGCGGCCTGGAGTGCAGCGCCGGCGGAGATGCCCACCATCAGGCCCTCTTCGTGAGCTGCGCGGCGCGCCATAGCGATCGCGTCGTCGGACTTCACGGTGACGATCTCGTCGTAAACGTTCGTGTCGAGAACCTCGGGCACGAAGTTTGCGCCGAGGCCCTGGATCTTGTGGGAGCCGGCTGTGCCGGTGGAAAGCAACGGCGATTCTGCCGGCTCAACGGCGATCACCTGAACGTCCGGGTTCTGCGACTTCAGGTAGTGGCCGGTGCCGGTGATGGTGCCGCCGGTGCCGATGCCTGCGATGAAAATATCGATGTTGCCCTCGGTGTCGTTCCAGATCTCCGGGCCGGTGGTTGCCTCGTGGATCGCAGAGTTTGCCTCGTTGGCGAACTGGGAGGCGAGGATCGAACCAGGGTTCTCAGCCACGATCTCCTTGGCGCGGTCCACGGCGCCCTGCATGCCCTTGGCGGGGTCCGTGAGTTCGAGTTCGGCACCGAAGCCGCGCAGAAGCGCACGGCGCTCCTTCGACATCGACGACGGCATGGTGAGCACCACCTTGTAGCCGCGAGCCGCGCCCACCCAGGCGAGTGCGATGCCTGTGTTGCCTGAGGTGCCTTCAACGATCATTCCGCCCGGCTTGAGTGCACCGGACTTCTCGGCGGCGTCGATGATCGCCACGCCGATGCGATCCTTGACCGAGTTTGCGGGGTTGAAGAACTCGAGCTTGCCAATGATGTTGGCGTTGCCGTCGCCCAGGCGGTTAATGCGGACGAGAGGGGTGCGGCCGACGAGTTCGGTTGCGTTGTTGTAAATAGTCATCTTGTGTCCTTCAAAGTCAGTGCGCGTTGCGCGCAAAATAATGGGGGTTGCGAAGTAATGAGCGGCGAGCGAGCGCATCAGCGCACGGGAAAAGCCCGACGCCCTACAGACACTGGCAACGGGTGGTGGAGGCTACGTTCATCGCGGTCATCTCAACACCACCTTCCAGATGTAACAACTTTCAACTACATTCGGTAGTTTAATCGGAATGATTCAAATGTCAAAGGGTTCCGGCTGGTTCTTCGGCCCAAATTTCCCCAGCATCTGTGGCGCTCGCGGCTCCTGAGGTGAGCTCGGCAAGCGCGGTATTAAAGGAATCGAGGCTCTCGACGGCCACCTCGAGCTGCACCCGAGATGCTTCGTATCTCACATCCGCGATTTCGTAGCCTGCGGCACGCAGATCTGCCTCAACCTTGCCGGCAACCGAGTGCATGAGTGCAACTCGCGCCCTTACGTACGGAACCCGCTGAACAACAGCGGCTCCCGCGAGCGTGCCCGCGACGGCGTCGGTGTAGGTGCGTACGAGCCCACCCGTACCGAGCAAAGTGCCGCCGAAGTAGCGTACGACGACGGCGGCGACGTCGGTCAGGTCGGCTCCCGTGAGGACGTCGAGCATCGGGCGTCCTGCAGTTCCGGAGGGTTCGCCGTCGTCGGAGGAGTGTTGGAGTGGCTGGGCTCCTGGTACCGAGACGACGAACGCGGAGCAGTGGTGGCGGGCGTCAGGGAACTCGGCGCGGCAATCCGACACAAGGGCGCGTGCCTCGTCGGCGCTGGAGACCCGCCGAATACGGGTGATGAACCGCGAACGCTTGATTTCGAGCTCGCCGGCGAGCTCCAAGTTCTGGCGCGCAAGGAGTAAAGACATACGTCTATTATTGCAGTCCATGCCATGCTCGCGACGACGTCGGTGTGGTTGGACACACATCACCTGCGCAGGTTAGCGCGAGGGGAGCGAATCGGCTAGACTATCCCGATGTGTGCTCGATAATGAGCAACTGGAAAGACTTGGCCGGAACCGCCGGCCTGGAGTAGTGGAAGGAGCGGAGATCATGGCAGTACCCAAGCGCAAGATGTCCCGCAGCAACACCCGCTCTCGCCGTTCCCAGTGGAAGGCCAAGCTCACGGAGCTTCAGGTGGTCAACGCTGGTGGCCGCGAGGTTCGCATCCCGCGTCGTCTGGCGAAGGCTGCTCAGCAGGGCAAGCTCGATCTCGCCTGAGCGTTACGAGTTGTGAAAAATCCCGATCAGTTCTGATCGGGATTTTTTCTTGCCCAGCAAGGTTTGCGCGGCCGATGACACAACGCGTGATCACAGCACGCTGTGCGTTTGGCATACACTGGAGATGAACGAAAGGGGCCGAGATGGGCGTTGAATTTCCACTGGTCAACGGAAAGCCGTCGTCGAGTGCGGTGAGCCGCGGAATGATGGAGGCCGCGCTTGCGGGCGTCGCTCCTGCGGCGAAGGTGAGCGCAGGGATCACGAACTGGCGCAAGGAATACGGCGCACTCGCGCTCGAACTGACTCGTTGGGACGATCCCTCCAAGGGCCCCGACGTCGCCCGCCGCGGGCTCGCGTTCCTCGGCGCGTTGCGAAGCGGTGAGGGAACGCTCGCCGACATCGTCCCCGCCGCAACGCCCGCAACACAAACATACGTCGGTACCGGCCGCGTGGGCGAGCTGTCAATCCCCTTCGACGGCGAAGAACTTTCTCCAGGGGCGTTCGTGCGTTCCCTGCCGGATTGGCGGCATGCGAATGCGATCACGACGTCGGCTGCGGACCGGCTCACCTGGGCCGCGTTCGATGGTCTCGATCTGTCTGGCCGAAAGATTGCGGTGATCGGGGCCGGCGCGGAGCTCGCGCCAACGCGTTTCCTGCTCTCGCGCGGAGCAGATGTGTTCGCAGTGATTCGGCCGCAATCGCCCCGCCTTGCGGGGCTGATCGCCGAAACCAGCGAACTTCCTGGCACTCTCCACGTGCCTGCCGTTGGCGACGTCGCCACGGAACCTGAAGTGATCGCCGGATGGCTGATCGAGAACGACGTCGAAGCGATTCTTGAGTGCCTGTACGCGCCCGGAGCAAAGTTCCTCGCGGCCGCGATCGGAGCGGACCAGGTGATCCGCATGGTCACCGAGGCACGCGACGTGCTCGTGAGCTACCTCGGTTCCCCACTCGACGCCTTCGTTCTCCCTTCACACCTCCAACCCGGCGGTGCCGAGTGGAGCGGACGGCCCCGTGGAAACGGGGCGATGGCCGGGGGAGTTTTCGACGCCGTGATTCCCCTCCAAGGCCCGAACTACCTGGCGGCAAAGCGAATCGGCCGTTGGCGGGCAACGGACCTGCGTGCCCGCGGTAAACGCGTCTCCTACCATGTTGCACCGCTCGCGCAAACCCATTCGGTGCTCGATACGCCCATCCTCAAAGCCGCCTATCGCGGAATCGGTGCGTTTGGTATCACCTCATTCCCAGCCGATGGCACCGCCTCAATCATGGCGATGCTGTTCGCAGCTGACCTCCTGAACCCGCGGACGCTTGGCAACGATTTCCTCGTCGATTCGGCGTTTCCGAGCGGAGTGTGGGCGTCGAACCGTACACCGGCGTTGGCCCTGAAACGAGCCGCCATACTCGGCAAACTCATGGTGTGGAAGAAAATTGAGCCCGTCGGATGAGTCAGCGGGCTCCCGCAACGTTTTAGGATTGACCCTATGAAGAAAAGTTGTGCGGTGATTGCCGCTGTGTGTTCCCTCGCGCTTGGCGCATGTTCGACGGCGAGCCAGCCGGCCGCGACGACGCAAAGTGGCGCCCCGGCGTCGGCGAGCGCGTCGGCGAGCGCGAAACCGGCGCAGAAGAAGTATCCGGATCTGCCCGCAACTCGCGAACTGAAGGTGGAACCCACCGAGGGCGGGACTGCCTACACCACTGTGGATGGCGCGGTTACGCTCACTGCGCCTGCTGATTTTCGCGCGCTGACGAAGGGCACGAACCCGCTGTCGGAGGTCTGGTTGCAGGCCGGCGAAACCCAGGTGTTGCTCTCGAAGCTCGGCAAGCCGCTGGGTGAGACGACGAAGGCCGACTACCTGGATTTGTTGTCCAAGGGTGAATCCTTCAAGGAGTACCTGGTGAGCGAAGGGGCGGATGTGACGATCTCAGGAGCCGTCGCCTGGATGTTCGACGTGACGAGTAAGACGGACGCCAAGCCGGCCGCGAAAATCTACGTGTTTGAACATCGCGGGATCGCCTACGAGGTCACGGTCAAGGCCGCTGACCAGGCTGGTTTCGGCGCGGGAGAGAAGATCGCAACCAGCGCGAAGCTCAACGGTAAGGCCGCGTAAGAAGGCTGAGTTCAACGAAAGTGCCAGGCGGAAAACCGCCTGGCACTTTTGCGTTGTGATTCGCGACGCCGGGGCTCGGCTCGCGTTGACGAATTCGGCGACGCCGGTGCGCAACTGACGCTGGTGGGCTCGGCGTGCTCCGGCGTCGGCGCTGTTAGTTCAGTTCGGCGGGGTCGGCAGAAACTCGACCCTCGGCGCCCTTATCGAGGGCGTCGATGCGTGCCACTTCCTCGGATGTGAGCGTGACTTCTCCGGAGGCAAGATTCTCGGCCATGCGCTCCGGGGTGGAGGACTTGGGGAACACGATGTGGCCCTTCGCCACGTGCCATGCCAGAACTGTCTGAGCCCACGTGATGCCGTGAGCTGCGGCGATCTCGCCGATCGCTCCGCCGGTGTAATCGACCTTGCCCTGGCCGAGCGGACCCCACGCCTCGATCGCAATGTTGTGCTCGCCCGCGAGATCCGTGGCCGGGCGCTGCTGGAACTGCGGGTGAAGCTCAATCTGATCCACGGCCGGCACCAGGCCGGTTTCGAGGATCGCGGGCAGGTAGCGCTCATCGAAGTTTGAAACGCCCACTGACTTCGTCAGGCCCTCGGCGCGCAGCTGGCCGAACGTCTCCCAGGTTTCCTGGATCGGGCCCTGCTTGGGGGTGGGCCAGTGAATGAGGTAGAGATCCACGTAATCCAGGCCGAGCTTCTCGAGCGACTCTTCGAGCGCGGAGCGAGTCTGGGACTTTCCGCGGCGATCATTCCACAGTTTCGTGGTGACCCACAGCTCCTCACGCGGGATGCCGGATTCGGCGATCGCCTTGCCAACTTCGGCTTCGTTGCCATAGATCGCTGCCGTATCGATATGGCGGTAGCCTGCCGCAAGAGCAGAGGTGACGCGCTCAACAGTGTCCTTCGGCGGCACGAGGAACGTGCCGTAACCGATCTGCGGAATGATTCGGGAATCGTTCAATGTCAAAGTAGGGGTAGCCATATGGTTCTCCTTTCATCAAAACTCTGTTCAGGATAACGGGAATGGGCCCGGTTTCTTTCGCGTTCCGTCCTGAGTGAAATTACCGCAGGCTACGGGCGTAACTTGCGCTGCGGCGTCGGGCGGTGAAACTACACTTTTCCCGTATCGAGAAAGGAATCCGATGGAATTTGACGTGTTGGTGATCGGCTGGGGGAAGGCCGGAAAGTCGGTGGCGGGGAAGCTCGTCGCGGCCGGCAAGAAGGTGGCGCTGGTAGAGCAGTCGGCCACGATGTACGGCGGCACCTGCATCAATGTGGCCTGTGTGCCCACGAAAACGCTGATCACGGCGGCTGAGGCGCGCCGCGAGGGCGACGATCCGGCGGCGTACTTTGAGACATCGGTGGCCAAGCGCGATGCGCTGATTTCGAAGCTGAACTCTGCCAACCACGGCATGCTCGAGGGCAAGGTTGCCTTGTTTGACGGCCGCGCAGAGTTCGTTGGCCCGCACGAGGTGCGTATTACGCCAACCAACGGCGGCACTGACGAAGTGACGCTGAAGGCTGAGACGATCATTATCAACACGGGCGCCGTGCCCGCGGTTCCAAACATTCCGGGCACGGACCTGGAGGGTGTGTACGATTCCACGACGATTCAGCACGCGCAGCCGTTCCCGGCGCGCTTGGCGATCGTGGGTGGTGGAACCATCGGGCTTGAGTTTGCGACGATGTTCAACGAGTTCGGTTCGCAGGTCACCGTGGTGACGCCGGGGGAGCGGCTTTTCCCGCGCCTTGACGACGACGTTGCACAGCTCGCGCTCGAGACGATGCAGGCGCAGGGGATCGAGTTTTCCTTCGGGCATCGCGCGAGCGCTATCGAGAAGGCGGACGACGGGCTGGATGTGGTGTTCGACGGCGGGCGCGTGAACGCCGATGCCGTTCTGCTCGCGGTTGGTCGCACGCCGGCGACGGCGGGGCTCGGCTTGGAGGCTGCCGGTATTGCCACGGACGAGCGCGGGTTCGTGAAGGTTGATGACCACCTTCGCACGAACGTTGATGGCGTGTATGCCGTGGGTGACGTCAATGGCGGCCCGCAGTTCACCTATATTTCCTTCGATGATCACCGTATTTTGGCTGACGAACTGCTCGGTGACGGCACGCGCTCTACTGCGGATCGCGTGGCCGTGCCGACGGCTACGTTCATCAACCCGCCGCTCGCCACTGTTGGCATGAGCGAGAAGGAAGCGAAGGAAACGGGCCGCACTGTGCGCGTGGATTCGAAGAAGATCGCTGAGATCCCGGTGATGCCTCGCCCGAAGATCGTGGGCAACCCGGCAGGCATGGCGAAGTTCATGATCGATGCGGATACGGACGAGATTCTTGGCGCCGTGCTGTACTCGATCGATTCGCAGGAGCTCATCAACACGGTGGCGCTCGCGATGCGCCTGGGTGCGCCGGCCGCCACGCTACGTGACGGCATCTGGACCCATCCGGCTTCGACTGAAGTATTCAATGGTGTGATCCAGTGATTGGTGCGGCGCGAGGATTCGTGCCGCAGGGATTCATGTAAAAACGCCGGCGCGGGGAAACCCGCGCCGGCGTTTTGCCCTGCGGCAATCAGTTCTCTGCGAGAAGCTCACGCACCCGCGGCACCACCTGAGTGCCGTACAGCTCGATCGACTTCATCTGGGCGGAATGCGAGCCGGTACCGATCTTCAGATCGAACGTGTCCGCGCCGAGGACCTTAATCGCCTTGGCAAGCTTCTGGGAGACGGTCTCCACCGAGCCGACGAACAGCGCGCCGTTTGTGAGTTCGCTAGCGAAGCGTGCCTCCGTCATTGCCGGCCAGCCACGCTCAGCGCCAACGCGGGCGTTGTGTGCCATGTGCTCGGCCTTGAACGCCTCGATCGCTTCCTCGTCCGTATCGGCCACGAGGCCAGGGGAGTGGAAGCCGATCGATCGCGGTGTGGTGTGGCCGAACTGCTCCTGCGCGTTGCGGTACAGATCCGCGAACGGAGCGAAGCGCTCCGGCTGTCCACCAATGATCGCGAGCCGCAGCCCGACGTCGTGCCGTGCCGCGCGCACCACCGACTGTGGGGAGCCACCAACTGCCACGAAGATCGGCAAGGTTTCGGCGTCCATCGGCGGGAACAGATGCTGATGTGTGAGGGACTGCGTGAGCTTGCCGTTCCAATCGAAGGGGCGGTTTTTCCACAGGTTCACGAGCATTTCGAGTTTCTCCTCGAAAAGCGGCTCGTAGTCGGACAGGTCGTAGCCGAAGAGCGGGAACGACTCGATAAACGAGCCGCGGCCCACCGTGAGCTCGGCGCGCCCGTCCGAGAGTGCGTGGATCGTGGAGAACTGTTCGTACACGCGAACCGGATCATCCGAGGAAAGTACCACCACTGCGGTGCCGAGCTTGATCTGCGTGGTCACGGCCGCGATGTTTGCCAGCACGGTGTGCGGGGAAGAAATCGCGAAGTCGTCGCGATGGTGTTCGCCCAGGTTAAACGCGTAGATACCAACCTCGTCCGCGAGCTTGGCCTGCTCCACCACGTCCTTGAGCGACTGGATAGGATCGTTATTGTGCACGTCACCGAAGGTGTCGAGCCCGAAATGAATATCTGCTGGATTAATCGTCGTCATGGTAGTTGAAACGCGAACTACCGGTTTCTATTCCTGTCGTTTTCGCATTTCCACCGACGCCAGGGTGTGAGTAGCGTCCGGAGTAGCTGTCCCGACGTCGCGGGCCGAGCACCGACGTCGCGGGCCGAGCACCGACGTCGCGAAAGTTGTCCACCAAGCTGCGCCCCGACGTCGGGAATTTTCTTCGGTGTGCGTGGCATTGTAGAAAGTATGAACACGCAGATTCGAACCGTAGGTATTGTGGGCGCCGGCAAGCTCGGCACGGCGATCGGCAGGATCGCAGCGGCGAGCGGGCTCGAGGTGCTCGTCTACTCGCGGTCGAACCCGATGCTGGAGCTGGTGCTCGGTTCGGTGCTGCCCGCGGCGCAACTCGTGACCTTCGAGGAGCTCGCCGAGCGCGCCGACGTCGTCGTCCTGGCCGTGCCGCACCCGGTGACCGCGCAACTCGATCTTGCGGCGGTTCGCGGCGTGATCGTGGACGCCACCAACCCGTGGGAAGCCACCGACACGGCCGCTTCCGGGATCACGCCACCGCTCGAGGCACACCCCGAGCTGCCGATCGCGCGCACGCTCAACCATATTTCGTACGAGGAGCTCGTGGCCGATTCGCACCCCGCGAAGGGGAGCGAGCCGCGTGCCGTTGCCGTCCGCGCCGACGACGAACGCGCGCTCGCGGTTGCCAGCGAGTTGGTGCGGCGCTTCGGCTTCGCGCCCGTGCCGATCCCGGCTGATGCTGCGGAGCTGTTCAATGCCGACGGGCGGCTGTTCGGGGCATGGCTCAGCGAGCGAGATCTGAAGGAGCGGGTGGTGGGCTGACTAGGCGAGGGCGGCGCGGATCAACGCATTGCGGACCCACTCTGATTCGGTGATGCCTTCCAGTGCCGCCTTTTCCGCGACCAGCTTCCATACTGCCTGAGGGGCTCGCACGCTCTTAGCTGTGAGCGGTTGGCGCTTACCCTCCCATGCGCGGCCTTGTACCCATTCGACGGTGGAGTCTGGGAAACCATTCTCGGCCTCCTGAGCCCAGCGGCGCACGTCGTCGTCGGTAAATTGTTCACCGGTTGCTGCGGTGTATGCCATTGCGGTACTCCTTTCTGAAGCCTGCCGTGAGATAGTTTGCGTGAAAAATCAGGACCGTCTCGTCCACGAGTTTTGCGCACACAAATTCGATCGCTCTGCCCTCGTTGTCGAAACCGATCGAGGCGAATCGTGGCGGGTCTGTATTGCGATCGCGGCTACGCACAATTCCTGTGTCAATTCCTGTTGTGAATGCAGCAAGAATCTGATCAGGGGATAGCCCGTGTTTGAACGCATGGGGATGAATGAGAACACGCACGAGA
This sequence comes from Arcanobacterium wilhelmae, assembly GCF_029632765.1. Classification (NCBI taxonomy): domain Bacteria; kingdom Bacillati; phylum Actinomycetota; class Actinomycetes; order Actinomycetales; family Actinomycetaceae; genus Arcanobacterium; species Arcanobacterium wilhelmae. The sequence continues at coordinate 1,378,452 of NZ_CP121247.1, read as the reverse complement.
ACCTCATATCGGTTACGTCTGAGAACACTTCCAAGGATACCGCGGGCTGCTCGGCAAATCTAGACTCGGGCATCTTCTTGAGGGAGGGACTCGGCGGGAAGCCAAAATCGTTCGCTGGGGTATGTGCGCGCCACAGCTGGGAATTAGTTCGTCTTCCCCCTGATAGACTTCAATCCGATCAACCAAGCTACGACGGGTTCGCTGGGAATTAGTTCGTCTTCCCCCTGATAGACTTCCGAGGTGCGCACCGGGGTCTCTGACGCGGCTGGGAATTAGTTCGTCTTCCCCCTGATAGACTTCCGAACCTCGATGTGGAAGAGGCCGGCTTGCTGGGAATTAGTTCGTCTTCCCCCTGATAGACTTCCTGCACGCGCGCTTGGAGCCTCCCGTCCCGCTGGGAATTAGTTCGTCTTCCCCCTGATAGACTTCCCGATACGATCGCCAACACAACGCCGGTGCTGGGAATTAGTTCGTCTTCCCCCTGATAGACTTCCCATCAAGTTCTCCAACACGTCCGACCCGCTGGGAATTAGTTCGTCTTCCCCCTGATAGACTTCATTGCGCTAGCTCCAATTCCTGCACTGAGCTGGGAATTAGTTCGTCTTCCCCCTGATAGACTTCATATTCACGCCGGCCTTACGCACGACAGGCTGGGAATTAGTTCGTCTTCCCCCTGATAGACTTCTCAACCTCGCCAGGCGTGCGACCCTGTAGCTGGGAATTAGTTCGTCTTCCCCCTGATAGACTTCGATCTAGCCACACTGAATGCAACCCGCTGCTGGGAATTAGTTCGTCTTCCCCCTGATAGACTTCGGCCCACGATGCTTGCCACACTCGAGAAGCTGGGAATTAGTTCGTCTTCCCCCTGATAGACTTCCAACACCGAAAAACTCCAGCGGCCTAAGCTGGGAATTAGTTCGTCTTCCCCCTGATAGACTTCGGATTCACGCGCGTGACCGACACGAAGAGCTGGGAATTAGTTCGTCTTCCCCCTGATAGACTTCCGATCGTCGCAGTGTCAAAATCAACGCGGCTGGGAATTAGTTCGTCTTCCCCCTGATAGACTTCATTACGGCGTTCACCGCATCCGCGTCACAGCTGGGAATTAGTTCGTCTTCCCCCTGATAGACTTCCATACTCCAACTGGAGCGCGGAAACATCGCTGGGAATTAGTTCGTCTTCCCCCTGATAGACTTCAAAATGAGCGCATCAATCACAGCGATCTGCTGGGAATTAGTTCGTCTTCCCCCTGATAGACTTCCTTGTCACACGACCACCACGAGCAGACGGGCTGGGAATTAGTTCGTCTTCCCCCTGATAGACTTCGCACGTTCGCATCCCACAATTGCGACGTGCTGGGAATTAGTTCGTCTTCCCCCTGATAGACTTCTGTAATCCCACTCGCCATCAAAATCAGGGCTGGGAATTAGTTCGTCTTCCCCCTGATAGACTTCCCACCTCATCGGCGCCTACCACCTCGTCGCTGGGAATTAGTTCGTCTTCCCCCTGATAGACTTCTGTGGAGGGAAAGACCGCTGGCGACGCGGCTGGGAATTAGTTCGTCTTCCCCCTGATAGACTTCAGGTCGCAGAAACACGCATGGGCCGGATGCTGGGAATTAGTTCGTCTTCCCCCTGATAGACTTCGTACCGAACGCGACCGTGACGGCTACCCGCTGGGAATTAGTTCGTCTTCCCCCTGATAGACTTCCCGAAATCGAGGAAGCCTTCGACCGGCTCGCTGGGAATTAGTTCGTCTTCCCCCTGATAGACTTCAGCCCTGCGCGCTTCGCGAGCTCTTTGTGCTGGGAATTAGTTCGTCTTCCCCCTGATAGACTTCAACGCAACGAGGCGGTGAGTGTGAATCCGCTGGGAATTAGTTCGTCTTCCCCCTGATAGACTTCTTGGCCTGAATCTCCAGTTCGTGAATGAGCTGGGAATTAGTTCGTCTTCCCCCTGATAGACTTCTCACAGCCGGATTCGCAACCATCACCGGGCTGGGAATTAGTTCGTCTTCCCCCTGATAGACTTCAGCGGCACGGTCAACCGACACTGCGGCAGCTGGGAATTAGTTCGTCTTCCCCCTGATAGACTTCGCTCTGGTCAAGCGCACCCGGTAAAGTGGCTGGGAATTAGTTCGTCTTCCCCCTGATAGACTTCCACCACATAACGCTGCACACGCCCAGCAGCTGGGAATTAGTTCGTCTTCCCCCTGATAGACTTCCAGTATCCGACGCGCCATCCTGCGTCGCGCTGGGAATTAGTTCGTCTTCCCCCTGATAGACTTCGCGAGATCATGGGTAGATTGCAGAAGCTGCTGGGAATTAGTTCGTCTTCCCCCTGATAGACTTCCCATCACTTTCCGCATCAAGGGCGACACGCTGGGAATTAGTTCGTCTTCCCCCTGATAGACTTCAGGGGGAAGACTTTTCCTTGGAATCTAAAGGAAATGTAGCTAATTTTCGTTTAGAAAAACGCGAGTTGCTCAGGTGTTTCTTCCGGTTTCTCTTCTGCGGAATTGAAAAATCGGACTGTATTTGCCCACGCACGATCTGTGATATGCATAATACGAACCTCGCCCTGAGGAGGAACGGAGAGCTTGATGAGGCTAATCACTCGCTGACCCAACACACCCGAGGGCGAATACTTTGCGTAGATGCTGTATTGCGCGCGAACAAAGCCGTTGTCGAGGAGCATGTTCCTGAAATCAGAGTATCGTTTTCGTTGCTCTTTTGTTTTTACTGGTAGATCGAACATTACGATGCACCACATCGGACCATCAGCCATCCTTGAGATCACCTCGCCAATGGGGAACTGTCAGCCGATCGACGTCGCCCTCAACATAGCGAGCGTAATGCTGTGCGAGATCACCGAATGCTGACGCGATCGTAGTGCCGTCTTGAAGAAAAGTCTGAGACGAGGCTTCCACTAGTGCTCGGCGTACGTGAGGATCTTCGATCGGAAGATCCGGTTTAAGTTCCAGAATCGCGGAGTCGATTGCGGGGCGGAACGGTTCAATCAGATCATCGACGAGTGCGAAGTTGTTTCCTCGGCCTTTATGAAAAATTCCGAGCGTCGGGCAGAGGCCGGCACCGATTACAGCACGGATACCGTGCCCACGTAGCACGGTGTATGCATAGTCAAGATAAGCGTTACGTGGATCGGTAGCTTCAGCATTCCCACCGGGAATTCGATGGAATCCCTCGTCGCCCCAGAGTTCTTGCCAATAGGCCCGAGCTGCTTGTGCTTCGACATTTGCGGGGTCGCCTGAGCGTACAGAGGAGGCGAGCTTCCTCAACAATGCTGATCTTGGCGAGCCTGCCTTAGCGAGTACGTTCGCTTGGCCCTTCACTTTCGCACGAATGATTTGCGCCCATGCGCTTTTTCGGCGAGATTCCGGCAGTGAAGCTTGCGCGCGATGGCGGGCACCGACACGACCATGCTCTGACCAGCTGTAAGCGGCTGACTCTGGAACTCCCTTCCAATCGCAGAAGACGATTGCAACATCGTGCTTAGCGAGCTGGTGGATAACTGCCGCAGAGAAAGAGACGGAGATCCCGATCAGAGCAACCGCTATATCAGCAACTGGCAGTAGAACTGGTGGCGAATCCTCGCGCTCAACGGAGAGGGCTCCACGTTTCGTGCAGAGCTTCCCTCGCATCGTTGAGCAATCGAGGATTCGCCACTGCTCCATTATCAGTCTCCAGAAATTGGCTTTGAAGCGGGTAAGTGTGTTGAATCTTGTCTTGGTGTGCCAAGCGTTGTTCGGATTACGGTCCTTAGATCAGGTAATGAAGTCAAGACGCCAATAGATGGCCGCCATCCACGAGTCAAGAACTTCACGATGTCGTCACTAAGCTTTAAGTTTTGTGCCCCTTCCACTGCGAGATAGCGTGGCTTAACGTTGACAATTGTGTTGGTTTCAAATCCTGTGACAACCCAACGCCTCGTGTCAGGGAATCTTGAAATGAAGGTACCAAAAGCATCGGGCTTCGAAGACTTAATTTGCCCCGAAGAAAGCTCAATGCCAGGTGTCAGCCACGTGAGGTATTCGGCGTTGCCTCTCAGCACCGCATCGCGAGCTGCTGGTTTTGCATCGCGCATTGACAAAGTTTCAGGGCCGAGTGGAACGTTGAAAAGATCCTCGGTCTGATGTTTCACAAGGTCGGGCGTGAACACGCGGATCATTCCGTAGGCCTCTTTTCCTCCCTTTCCTTTGAAACGGTAAATTCGTGCATGATGAATGGAACTACCAACCTCGGCCCATCCGCCGCGCACGGCGATAGCCGCGATCTTCTTCGGCAAGATCTTCACGTCATCGTTTGCGGCGTACCAGATATTTTTTATCCGCAATTCGCGTGAAGGATTCTCGGGGAGCCCGTCTGTATCTGAAAAATCAGGATCGCGAGAAAGAGCGACCCACATCTGAGGTGTGCTCGCTCGATCAATCTCGTCGCGTGTCCATGCATCGCCCACGCGTTTCGTTGCAAACTTACGGATTGTCGCGTCGTGAGCAGTTGAGTTCCCCAGCCGAAGCCGCAGATTCTGCATGACGGGGATTTCATCGTTTGCTAACGCGGCATTGAAAAGTACGACGAGCCGATTCATATTGTTGAGCCACTTGCCGTAGTTGATCTTCGCCTCGGTAGAGCTGCCACGGTAGTCTCGCCAATTCGAGTTATGGTCTGACGTGAGGAACGCTGCCTGACGCTTGCTCTCACGCTCCACCAAAACCTGGGCAACAGACTGACGCATCAAGGCGATGACAGATGCGTCCATCGCATGATGGCGGCGATCGAAACGGGTCTTTCCGTTTCCTCCAATCAGCTCCACTTTTCCTTCGAAACCCGAAGCTTTGCGCGCTGCTGCGGTGATTGCACCACGGAATACGCGCACCTTCGTACCCGCCGGTTTGAAATGCGCCTCAACTCGATCACGAAGTTCGTTCGCCATCCATGCCACTGATTCGATGGAACGGCTATCCAAAGGCTCGTCAGCGGAGGTGCGACGCAGCCGGGCAATAACATCACTGCGGAAATTGAAGTTTTGCTTCTTACCCAAGCCCGGTTCATCAATCCAGAACTTCACGCGTTCAATTGCACCGTCCAGGCTCACTCCTGGGCGCGTGGTGTGTTCCGCCCACACAGCAAACGGAGTGTTCGACTTCGCTTTGTTACAGGGCTCGCAAACTGCCACCAGATTGTCTCGGGTGTTTGTGGAGCCTTCGCCCTTGCGGGGAACGATATGATCCATTTCGGATGATTCGTAAGTGATCACTGACCCGCAATAAGCGCATTGGCAATTTTGCCGACGGATCGCCGCATATCTGCGGATATCAGAGCTACGAACTTCGCCCGAAATGCCGAGGTTCGCATGCATCTCGGCAACTAGTTTCAGATTCTGTTCCCGGTGCTTCTTCAACTCGCGCTCGTACTCTCGCACGCTCGACTCCGAGAGAAAGCCTGAACGAACATGCTCGATATTGATTGACGCGGGAGTGCCGTACTTCTTCTCAATTGCAAGGAGCCAGCGGCTCACGATCTTGAGAACGCGATCTACCGCCGGGTTCCCAACCGGCTTTCCAATCGGATCAGCTGGGGGAGTCCAATCATTGTCCACCCCGAACTCGATCTTTCGGGCCTCATGAAGATCAACATGGTTTTCGCGCATCACCTTCGTGAGCCTGACGAGAGAATCTGCCGAATATGCGGCGCGACCCTTCGGGAGCGAAACATCGTCGAGCTTGCCTAGTTGGTCCTCGCCTAAAGTTCCCAAGAACTCCCGTACAGCTTCAGCTCCGGGGGCATCTTCCTTGAGTTCGTCTGCGTTCGACAGTGCGGTCACCATCGCAGACTTTTCCTCAGGTTCTGCAGCATCCCACCACGATGTGAGTTCTTTGATCTTCGAACGATAAATCGCACGATTAGTTGTGTTCGACGGAGGGAAGCTCGATGCGCGTTCGCCCTCGGGGGAGAGCGATGCGGTACCGAGAAGCATTCCTCTGCTGACTCCCAATACTTGCGCGACGTCGTTCCACGTCACGCCGTCGTCGCCGGAATCGTTCATCAAGAAAGTGACAACTCTGTCGATCTCGTCGGAGGAGAGTAGACGGCTACCGCCGCCCTCGAGCCCGATTCGAAGGTTAGCCACCACAGAAACGATGCGGAACTCCTGGAACTCCAGGGACGCTTTCTCTGCACGGTGCTTCCTTCCTTGGCCAGGGAGGGCATCGAAACCAGCGCGTTCACCCGCCTTGCTCTTCGGTGACTCGGACTCGAACACCCAACGGATTAAATCTTTCACAAGCTCATCGCTCAGCCCTTGAACGCGGCCAATCTTCATTAGTTCTGCCGCATTGTCGGACTGCATCAGCTTGCCGCCGAGCACGCCGAGCTTGTCCTGGCCGGATACAGACTTCCCGTCGATGAGAGCCTTCGCGCCATACTTCGCACCAGCGGCGTTTCGCAAGCGGTTCGACGGGTTAAGGCCAAGTTCAACTGCGACTTCAGCAGGGGTGGCATCCTCATCGAAAACAACACCACTCTGCTTCGTCACATTCTCCTTGTACGTGTCCATCTGGGCACTGGCAGGCTTCTCTGTGAACAAGCTTTCGATGCTTGCGTACGGGCTACGCCAGCCGCGATGACGCGCCATATGGCGAACTGCGATGGACAGTGCACGGTTGAGATCGTCGCCTTCAAGCTTCTCCCGCACAAGCTGAGCTCGTGTGTTCCAAGGAAGGTACGGATCTTTTGAGCTTTCGAGGTCGACAATTGGCCATCCAAGCTTCGCGATTCGCCGGTCGAGTCGGTCGAGCCTCTTCCGGCGTCGTTGAATGAGGCGGCGAGTGCGGCGCGCGACGCCAGAACTTGCGAGGCGCGTAACCGCCGCCTTGGCTTGCTCTGGATCAACACCGCCGTCATGGATCATCACCACGGAGTTCAAAATTTTTGTTGGCAGACCGCTCCCATCGACAGCGATGGCAACCATGCCAACAGAATTAGAACCGACATCAATGCCGCAAAGGAAATCTAAAGTATTGTGCATGAAGAAATTGTATGTGACGTGAGCTACAGAAGGTTTGCGACACGCGAAAAAATAGAGGCGCCATTGGCGCCTCTATGGAGCATTCAGGATCTCAAACTCGGAGAACCCTTACTGAGAATTAGTTCCCTCCAAATATATTCCCGCTATTTCCGTGACGTCAAGTGTTATATTGTGCGAGTCGCACCGTCGGTGAGCCGTAGATCACTGCCCAAGTTGTGCTCCGGCGTCGGAATGCTGTTAAAATCGTTCACGCTGGTTCGCCAGCATGCGAGTGTAGCTTAATGGTAAAGCCTCTGCCTTCCAAGCAGATGACGCGAGTTCGATTCTCGTCACTCGCTCTCTTTTTGCCTCGTTACACCAACCGTTCTGGGGGTGTATAGATTCGGTGCGCAGGCTCGTGTGCGGCACTCGTTTTGGTTACAAAGCTCCACAGTTTTGCGGAGTATGGCCTTCAAAGTTTCTTGACTCAATCCACCTTTTCTCGAGGTGTGCTTATGGCGCATGCGCTGTTTATTCTGTGAATATAGACAGTATGAATGTGTTTGTTACCATTAATATATGTCTGATTACTTCATCTATCTTGATGAGACTGGTACTCCGGACTATTCGCATTCTGGAGGGAATGAGCTTCCATATTTCGGCTTTGGATCGGTGATTTATTCCGGGGAGCACGGATCTGCGATCTGGGACGCGCATGTTCTGAGGGCCTCTCTGGAAGATCGTGGAGTTGCTACTCCTCACGGCTTTCATGCGAAGAACGATACCTGGGCGACCAGGAGCGAGGTCTTTGCGCTCATCGCTCAACATAAATTGAGTTTCGACGCAACTCTTCTCTGCAAAGACAATGCATGTGGTTATGTCAAGGAAGAAGGGAAAGCGCGTCTATATAAGATGGCGCTATATCTGCATCTGAAATATTTGTGCACGGAAGTGCTTTCTCCCGGAGACCGCCTTTACGTTGTTTTGGCAACTATCTCGACGAAAAGCTTTAGAGAATCGGCGAAAGTTGCATTTGTCGATATCGTGAACCAGATGCCTCAACAAATAACCCCGTGTTTTTGGGATTCGGATTCGGCGTGGGGGTTGCAGGCTGCCGATTATCTGCTGTGGGCGACACAGCGCCGGATCAAAGGGAAACCGATCGCTCAAGATGTGCAGTGGATTCAGCCCTCGACCAATAGCGTTCGGTTTCCGTGGGGTACGCGTAAACGTTAAAGGCCGGCTATCCTCCCGCACCCTTCGGAGCAATCGGAAAAGGATCCCTGACCCTTTTATCGCCGGCAGTGTCATTCTAACACTGATTGAAATCGTGCGCCCTGGGCAAATGAAAATTTGCGGGCCTTTTCCGGCACTGTTATGCTTGCCGACGTTAGTGACAGATTCTCTCTTGTCATTTCGTTTTCGAGGGAGAGTCGATCGCAAAACACACGGGATATAGCGCAGGTTGGTAGCGCGTCCGCTTTGGGAGCGGAAGGTCGTGGGTTCAAATCCCGCTATCCCGACCAGCTGAAAAGCCCGGTTATTCGTTGAAACACGGATACCGGGCCTTTCTTTTTCCGCCGGCGAACGTGGTGAGAAACATCAACCCGAATGCGCGAAAAGCCGCGCCAATGGTTTATTATGGAGCAGTATGCGTGTAATTACCGCGCCTTAGACCAACTCGGTCGCGGCAAGATCGCGCCGAGAAGAAAAGCAATGGACGAAAAGTCCCCAACATACTGAGTGGAGTTAATCCGTGAAGAATTCCGTTGAGTTCCTCAGCGCCACTCGCGCCAACGTGACCATCGAGGTTGCGGCGGACGAGTTTGCAGCAGCCTACGACAAGAGCGTGAAGGAGGCCGGCAAGCAGATCACGATCCCCGGCTTCCGTAAGGGCAAGGCCCCGCGCCGCGTGCTCGAGGCGAACCTGGACAAGCACTACCTGATCGATCAGACGATCAACGACAACCTGGACAAGTACTACCAGACCGCCATGAATGAGCTCGGCCTCGTGCCGATGGCTCAGCCGGAAGTCGATCTCGATTCGCACCCGGAGATGACCGGCAAGTCGGACGACAACCCGTTGCGCGTGCTCATCAACGTGGTTGTGCGCCCCGAGATCATCATGCCGAACCCGGCAGACGTGACCCTCACCCTCGAGTCCACCGACGTGACCGACGAGGATGTGGAGAACGAGCTCACGGATCTTCGCCAGCGTTTTGCTTCGCTGAAGGACGTCAAGCGCGCCGCTAAAGAAGGCGACTTCGTCAACATCGATCTCGTTGCGACGATCGACGGTGAAGAGATCGACGATGTCTCCGGCATCTCCTACAAGATCGGCGACGGTTCGATGCTCGACGGTCAGGATGAGGCGCTCACCGGTGCCAAGGCTGGCGACGTCGTGGAGTTCACAGCCGCGATGAAGGGCGGCGAGCACGAAGGCGAAGAGGGCGACGTCAAGATCACGGTGCACTCGGTCAAGGAGCAGGAGCTCCCGGAAGCTGACGACGATTTCGCTCAGATGGCTTCCGAGTTCGACACCATCGACGAGCTCAAGAAGGACCTCGCTGAGACCGCCAAGAACAACAAGGCCGAGGCTCAGATTGTGGACGCTCAGACCGAGCTCCTCAAGCAGCTCCTCGAGGCATCCGATTTCGCACTTCCGGAGGGCGTGGTTGAGGCTGAGATCGCCAACCACCTCAAGCAGGAAGGCAAGACTGCCGACGACGCTCACGCGGACGAGATCCGTGGCGACGTCGAAGAGGCACTGCGCACCCAGCTCCTCCTTGACGAGTACGCTGAGGCGTTCGGCGTGCAGGTGGAGCAGGACGAGCTGCTCAACTTCCTCGTCCAGCAGGCACAGGCCTACGGCATGGATCCGAACCAGTTCATCCAGGCCGCAGTTCAGACCAACCAGGTGAACGTGTTCGCCGGCGAGGTTGCCCGCAACAAGGCTCTCCTCACCGCTCTTCGCTTCGCGAACGTCGTGGATGCCAAGGGCGAGAAGTTCGACGTTGCCGAGGTGATCGGCGAGCGCGACGAGAAGGAGAAGGATTTCGACTTCGGCGCCCAGAAGGCTACCCGCAAGGTGTCGGCCAAGGCTCCTAAGGCCGAGAGGAAGGCTGATAAGCCGGCCAAGGCTGAGAAGAAGGCCGAGGAGACGAAGGCCGATAAGCCGGCCAAGGCTGAGAAGAAGGCCGCCGCTGGCGATTTCGATCCGGCCGACCACAAGGTAGACGAAGTGCTCGCTTACCTCGAGTCCGCAGACGACGCCGAGAAGGCCCGCGTGATTAAGGCTGAGGAAGAGGGCAAGGGTCGCAAGACCATCCTCGCCAAGGCCTGAGAGCGCCTAACGCGCGTCACAATTCGCTAACAGTGGAGGGAAGGAGGAATCCTTCCCTCCACTCGTTATACTCGGTGAAGCAATAGTTTTTAAAAGGAGGAAACGTGAGCGTTCCAACCAATGCCGGCGAAGGCCCTCAGGGCGCATTCGGCCTTGGAGATTCGATCTACAACCGTCTGCTCAAAGAGCGGATCATCTGGCTCGGATCGGAAGTTACTGACCAGTCCGCAAACGTGATCTGTGCACAGCTTCTGCTGCTCTCGGCGGAAGATCCGGACAAGGACATCTACCTGTACATCAATTCCCCCGGTGGCTCCGTCACCGCTGGCATGGCGATCTACGACACCATGCAGTATGTGAAGCCGGATGTGGCAACCGTGGGCATGGGTATGGCCGCTTCGATGGGCCAGTTCCTGCTCACCGCAGGTGCAAAAGGCAAGCGCTACATCACCCCACACACTCGTGTGCTGATGCACCAGCCGCTCGGCGGCGTCGGCGGAACCGCCACCGAGATCCGCATCAACGCCGATCTGATCCTGCAGATGAAGCAGGAGCTCTCGCAGCTCAACGCGGACCACACAGGCCACACGCTCGAGGAAATCCTGCGCGATTCGGATCGTGACCACTGGTTCACCGCAACCGAAGCCCTCGAGTACGGGTTCGTGGATCACATTATCGAATCGTCCACCTCCGTGATCGGTGGCGGCGGCGTGGCCGAAGGCCACGGCAACCAAGGTGAAAACTGAGAGGAGAAACGCGCATGATGAACAACTTTAACCTCTCGAATATTGCGGCGGGCCAGGCCCAGCCGGGCGGTCTCGCGCCGGCCATGCCCACCAACCGTTACATCCTTCCGAACTTCGAGGAGCGCACGCCTTACGGCTACAAGCGCCAAGATCCGTACGCCAAGCTGTTCGAAGATCGCATCATCTTCCTCGGCGTGCAGGTTGACGATGCCTCCGCAGATGACATCATGGCCCAGCTCCTCGTTCTCGAGTCGCTCGATCCCGATGCTCCGATCACGATGTACATCAACTCCCCGGGCGGCTCCTTCACGGCGCTCACCGCGATCTACGACACGATGCAGTACATCAAGCCGCAGATCCAGACGGTCTGTCTCGGCCAGGCCGCGTCGGCCGCAGCCGTTCTGCTCGCTGCTGGTTCGCCCGGTCGTCGCCTCGCACTGCCGAACGCTCGTATCCTCATTCACGAGCCGGCAATGCAGGGCGCACAAGGCCAGGCCTCGGATCTGGAGATCATCGCTGATGAGGTGGATCGTATGAACCGCTGGATCATCGACACGATCGCCACACACACCGGCCAGGATCCGGAGCAGGTGAAGAAGGACGTCTCCCGCGACAAGATCCTCACCGCCCAGCAGGCTAAGGAGTATGGCCTGGTGGATCAGGTGCTGGTTTCGCGTAAGGCAACCCCGGAGCAGCTTCCGGGCGCCTGAGAGTCACGTGGCGTTGAGGGCGGGGTTTTGGCCCCGCCCTCAGTGCATTCCCGACGCCGGGGCTCGGCTCGCGCCGACTGCATAACTCGCGCACCGGCCTCGGTAAACGTGCTCCCGCTCGCAGGTTGCGAGCCTAGGGCGTGGCTCATAGAAAAATCGCCGTTCATGGTGTGAAATGGTGGGGGACAAGGGAGGTTTCATGACACGCACGGCCGACGCAGCCGACACCCTCAAATGCTCGTTCTGTGGAAAGAGCCAGCGCCAGGTGCGCAAGCTGATCACAGGATCCGGGGTGTACATCTGCAACGAGTGTATTGACCTCTGTAACGAAATCATTGCCGAGGAGCTGGCGAACGACGCCCCGAAGCAGGGAGAGAAGCCACTTCCGAAGCCGCAAGAGATTTTTGACTTCCTCAACCAGTACGTAGTGGGGCAGTTCAGCGCGAAGCGCACGCTCGCCGTCGCGGTGTACAACCACTACAAGCGTCTGCGGGCACAAGAGAAGCTCAAGGCTGCGGGCAAGAGCCTCGATCGCGACGATGTGGAAATCGGCAAGTCCAACATTTTGATGATCGGCCCCACGGGTACGGGCAAAACGTATTTGGCGCAGTCGCTGGCAAAGATGCTCGACGTGCCGTTCGCGATTGCAGACGCCACTGCGCTCACCGAGGCCGGTTACGTGGGCGAGGATGTGGAGAACATTCTGCTCAAGATCATCCAGGCCGCGGATAACGATGTGGCGCGTGCCCAGCGCGGCATTATTTACATCGACGAGATCGACAAGATTTCGCGCAAGAGCGAGAACCCGTCGATTACGCGCGACGTTTCCGGCGAGGGCGTGCAGCAGGCGCTGTTGAAGATCATCGAGGGTACGGTCGCTTCTGTGCCGCCGCAGGGCGGGCGCAAGCATCCACAGCAAGAGTTCATCGATCTCGATACGTCGAACATTTTGTTCATTGTGGCCGGCGCGTTTGCGGGCATGGAGGATATTATTTCCTCCCGCACGGGCCGCCGAGGCATCGGCTTCGGCGCAGAGTTGCACGACGCCGACCGCGGTGCGGAAGTTTTCCACGAGGTCACGCCTGAGGATCTGCACAAGTTTGGTCTGATCCCTGAGCTCGTGGGCCGCCTGCCAGTGACGGCGGTGGTCGATCCGCTCGAGGAAGAGGATCTGGTTCAGATTTTGACCACGCCGAAGAACGCGCTGCTCAAGCAATACCAGAAGATGTTCGAGATCGACGGTGTGAAGCTCGAGATGACGGCCGATGCTTTGAGTGCGATCGCGAAGGAGGCGATGGAGCGCGGCACTGGTGCGCGTGGCCTGCGATCGATCATGGAGCGTGTGCTTGGTGAGCTGATGTTTGAGATCCCCTCGCGCGAGGACGTTGAGAAGGTCGTGATCAGCGGCGAAGTGCTCTCCGGGAAGGCGGAGCCCACCCTCGTGCTCTCAAACCGCGCCTCGGCGTCGGCGTAAGCGCTGACGGACGCGCGCCGGGTTGTGGGCGTCGGCCACAACGGGCGATCGCCGCGCGGGGCGGACACGCCGCACAGAACGCCGGAGGGCCGGTTCGGGAAAATCCCGAACCGGCCCTCCGTTCGATTTTCGCTTACTTGCCTTCGTAGATCTTCTCGATCTCCGCAGCGAAGCCCTTGAGCACCGCGGCGCGCTTCACCTTCATCGACGGCGTCAAGTAGCCGTTGGTCACGGTGAAATCGGTGGGCAGAATCGTGAACTTGCGGATCGACTCTGCACGCGAGACGTGCTCGTTCGTGCGCTTCACCGCACGGTCGATCGCTGCGATCACCTGCGGATCCGTCACAGCGTCTGTCAGAGACATCTGCGGCAGGTTATGGTTACGCAACCAGCCCGGCAACATATCCGGATCCAGCGTGATCAGCGCGGAGACGAATGGCTTTTGATCACCCACTGCCACCACCTGCGAGATCAGCGGGTGGCCGCGCAGACGATCCTCCAGCTCGGCCGGGGAAACATTCTTACCGCCGGCGGTCACGATCAGTTCCTTCTTGCGGCCCGTGATCCAGATGAACCCATCCTCATCCACGTGCCCCAGATCGCCGCTCTTGAACCAGCCATCCTCGGTAAACGATTCCGCGGTAGCTTGCGGATTATTGCGATAGGAGTGGAACACGTGCTCGCCCTTGATCAGGATTTCGCCTTCCTCGCTCGCCTTCACGTACGTGCCGGCGTAGGCCGGGCCTACTGAACCGATACGCATGCGATTGCAGCGGTTCACCGACGTCGGGGCAGAGGATTCCGTCAGACCGTAGCCTTCCAGGATCGGCATCCCGATCCCGCGGAAGAAGTGTGCCAGGCGGGCGCCAAGCGGAGCTCCGCCCGATACGGCCCACTCAAACTGGCCGCCCGTGATCTGGCGAATCTTTGAGTACACGAGCTTGTCGCCGAGCTGGCGCTGTGCCCTCAGCCACGGCGACGGGCCTTCCTTCGTGTCCAGCGCGCGCGAATACTCGATCGCGACCTTCGCGAAGTAGCGGAACATCTTGAGCTTCGCGCCCTTGCCCGCCTTCGCATCGGCAGCGTTGTAGATCTTCTCGAACACGCGCGGAACAGCAAGCACGAACGTGGGGCGGAACGATTGCATATCCGCAACCAGGTTCTTTGCATCGGGCGAGTAACCGATCGGCATGCCCGCATACATCACGGCCATGTTGATGAAGCGCGCAAACGAGTGAGCGAGCGGAAGGAAGAGCAACACGCGCCCGCCCTCACGAAGAGCCGGCTTCAGCTCGTCGTCGAGAGGGCCGTTGATCGCGGTATGGAGGTAGTTGCGGTGTGTGAGCTCCACGCCCTTCGGGCGGCCGGTGGTGCCGGAGGTGTAGATCACGGTGAAGATGTCGTCAGCGCGCAATGCTTCAACGCGGCGGTCGATTTCTTCGTCCAATTCCGGGCGGCCCTCGGCTGTGAGCGTGGAGATCGCGTCGTTTGCGATCACGAACACTTCCTCAAGATTCTCGAAGCGGTCGATCATCGGCTTCATCACGCCTGCCATGGATTCGTCTTCCGCGAACGCGAAGCGCACGTTCGAATCTTCAAAAATCCATTCAATCTGCGGAGCCGTATCGGTTTCGTAGATTGGGATCACCACGGCGCCGGCCATTTGGATGGCGTAATCGAGCATTGCCCAGTTGTCCGAGGTATGGCCCATGATCGCCACGTTATCGCCGGGCTTCACACCGTGGGCGATGAGGCCACGCGCGAGCGCACGGATTTCGCCGATGTACTGGCGGTAGGTGACTGGCACCCATGCATTGCCCAGGCCGACCTTGCGTTCGATCACGGTGGCAAGTGGGCGGTCTGCGGCGAGCTGGATCAGCCACTTCGGGATGGAGAGCGTATCTTCCACATGGAATTTGCCGGGAGTGTAGGCCACGCCCTCTTCGTCAATCACATTCTTCATACTTCATCCTTCGGTTAGGGTCCTGGGATGTACGATACCGTAACTTACGCCCCGAAGGTAGAACTTCGGGGTGACGTGCGACTTCCTTGTCAACGCTAGGATATCCGAGGAAAGTGAACTCGGGGTGAAAGGCTCGGCATGGAATTCGTTTACGACCGCGACTGCGGTTTCTGCTCTCGCGTGGTCGCCTACTTCGGCTCGCGCACCCACGACGTCACGTTCGTGCCCTCCTACCAGTACCGGCGCCCGACGTCGGTGGACCTGGAACGTACGGCGCTGGCTGTTGTCGATGGGCGCGAATACGCCGAGCATCTGGCGATCTCGCAGCTGTTGCGCCGCGCTCGGGGAGCGTGGCCGATCATTGGCCGGGCGCTCGCGTTGCCGATCATCGCGCCGCTCGCGCGCCGCGTGTACCGCTGGGTCGCGGCGAACCGCAAGGCCACGGTGTGCAAAATTGCGAGCAAGTGAATCTGTGATCGCTCGGTGACCGACGCGCGGTGAATGACGGCTTACATACTCTGTATGTGAGGCCGCGATCAGCACGTAGGATCACGCAAACAATTGTGCTGATATGCAGGTGTGGGCGGAAGGTTTGACCTTCCGCCCACACCATTATCGCCTGTGGCGATTACTTCTTACCTGGAGCGATCACTCTGCCGGGCGATCGAGCTCGTAGGAGGTGACCTCCAGATCCTCGCCAGCCGTGATCTCGAACGAACCCGTGGCGTGCGTTGCCGCCTTCAGGTCCGCAAGTACGGCCTTGACGTCGGCAACGTCCTCGCTCGGAACGGTGACGGCGAGCGAGAGGAACGCCATACGCTGAGACACCTTCTCGTTCGACTTCACCTTGCGTAGCGCCTGAAGCACGCTGCCAGCAGACTTGAGAATATCCGAATCGGTGCCAGCCGCTGCCGCAACCAACGCCTCCGACGTCGGCCACTGCGCCTGGTGAACGCTGCCCGTGCGGTACCAGCTCCACACCTCTTCGGTAGCGAAGGGGAGGGTAGGAGCGAGCAGGCGAACGAACGTATCCACCGCAGTGTTCAGCGTGACGCGAGCCGATTCCACGGCCGCCATCTGGCCAGCCGCGGAGTAGGCGCCGTCGCGATCGTAGGCACGATCCTTCACCAGCTCCAGGTAATCGTCACAGAATGCCCAGAACGCCGATTCGGTGATCTCGAGCGCACGCGTGTGATCGAACTTCTCGAACGCGGCCGTTGCGCCCTCCACAACCTCAGCAAGGCGAGCGAGCAGTGCGCGATCGAGCACCTCGGTGACCTTCGACAGATCCAGATCCACAGCGCCCTCGCCGCCCATCGACAGCGCGAACTTCGACGCGTTGAGCACCTTCATCGCCAGGCGGCGGCCAATCTTCATCTGCTGCTCATCGAAAGCCGCATCCGTACCCAGGCGAGCCGACGTTGCCCAGTAACGAACGGCGTCGGAACCGTGCTTTTCAAGAAGCTGAAGCGGGGTCACAACGTTGCCCTTCGACTTACTCATCTTCTTGTGATCCGGATCCAGGATCCAGCCCGAAATCGTGGCGTTCTTCCACGGCAACGCGCCAAACTCGAGGTGAGCGCGCACCACGGTAGAGAACAGCCAGGTACGGATGATGTCCTGACCCTGCGGGCGCACATCCATCGGGTACACCTTGGCAAACAGATCCTCATCCGTGAGCCAGCCGCCCGCGATCTGCGGGGTCAGCGACGAAGTAGCCCACGTATCCATGATGTCCACTTCGCCCACGAAGCCGCCCGGCACGCCGCGCTGCTCCTCCGTGTAGCCAGCCGGAACGTCCGTGGTCGGATCGATTGGGAGAGAGTCAATCGACGGCGTCAAAACGGCGTCGTAATCCACATCCCCAGCCTCGGTGACCTTGTACCACAACGGCAACGGCACACCGAAGTAACGCTGACGCGACACGAGCCAATCCGAATTCAGGCCCTCAACCCAGTTGTTGTAACGTACGCGCATGAAATCCGGGTGGAACGCCAGCTCCGAGCCGCGAGTAAGCAGGTTCTGGCGAAGATCCTTGCCGTTCGCCTCCTCGTGGGCGCGGCCACCGTTGCGGATGTACCACTGGCGTGAGGTGACGATCTCGAGCGGCTTATCGCCCTTCTCGAAGAAGTTCGTCATACGCTGGGTCGGCTTCTCATCGCCGATCATCTCGCCCGTTTCCTTGAGCTTCTCAACGAGAGCCTTGCGAGCCGAGAAGGTGGTTTTCCCAGCCATTTCCGCATACATTTCGCGGCCGGCCTCGTCCGTGATCCACTCGGGGATCTCGCGGTTCATGCGGCCGTCCTTGCCGAGCACCGTGCGCATCGGCAGATCGAGTTCGCGCCACCACACGACGTCGGTCAGATCGCCGAACGTACAGCACATAGCGATACCGGCGCCCTTATCGATCTCAGCCATCGGGTGCGCCACAACAGGCACCTCAACGCCGAACACTGGCGAGGTCACAGTGGTGCCAAACAGGTGCTGGTAACGCTCATCATCCGGGTGAGCAATCAGCGCCACACACGCGGGCAGGAGCTCCGGACGGGTGGTCTCGATGACCACGTCCTCATCCTTCGCATGGAACGCGAGCGCATGGTAAGCGCCCGGGTACTCGCGAGCCTCGAGCTCGGCCTGCGCCACCGCCGTCTGGAACGTGACGTCCCACAGGCCCGGAGCCTGCGCCTGGTACGCCTCGCCGCGCTCCAGGTTCTTCAAGAACGCTGCCTGCGCAACCTTCTGCGCCTTCGAACCGATGGTCTGGTAGTTCTGCTCCCAATCCACCGACAGGCCCAGGCGGCGCCACAGCGCCTCGAACTGCTTCTCGTCCTCGGCCGTGAGCTTCCAGCACAGCTCAATAAAGTTCTTACGCGAAATCGGCTTCTGATCGGCAAACTTGATCGACTTGCCATCACCGCCGTCGTGCGGAGGAACGAAATTCTCCTCGTACGGAAGCGACGGATCCACACGAACGCCGTAGTAGTTCTGCACGCGGCGCTCGGTGGGCAGGCCGTTATCATCCCAGCCCATCGGGTAGAACACGTTCTTGCCCGTCATGCGCTGGTAGCGGGCCACCACATCAGTGTGGGTGTAGGAGAAAACGTGGCCCACGTGAAGAGAGCCAGAGACCGTGGGCGGGGGAGTGTCCACAGAATAGACGGCTTCACGCGTGGTCTCGCGATCGAAGCTATAGGTGCGGTTGTCAGTCCAGGACTTCTCCCAGCGATCCTCGAGACCTTCGAGGGACGCCCTATCCGGAACCTCCGTGTGATCGAGCAATGCGGATTTATTTTGAGTCATGCGCCTATTGTCTCACGGGGGCGCCCGTTTTACGGCATCGGGGAGCGGGCGGGAGAGTGACGTGCCCGACGCCGGGGCGCGGCTCGCGTTGTTTGGTAGGAGGAGCGTGGTTGGCGGGCGACGTCGGCGCACGGATTCTGGAACTCGGTGGTCGTTGCGCGTGGAAGATTGGTGACCGGCCGGCGTCGGTGGCGGTGGGTACACTAGTGCGCATGATCCAGATTTTTCCCGTGCATGGCATTCCGCAGCTCACCGGCGGCGACGACGTCGCCGCCGTGATCGGCTCAGCGCTCAACTCTCTCGAGGGTGGGGAACACTTGCGCGGCGCGGACGTGGTGGCCGTCGCCGGAAAAATTGTGGCGAAAGCGCAAGGCCGCTGGCACAAGGAAGGCACCCAACCGAGCGGCTTCCGCACGCGCGCTGGCATCCCTGCCAAGCTCGGCCTGGGTGCCCCCAGCGATCCCGACGCCGCCGCGGCCGAAATCCGGCGCGGGCTCGCCGCGCGTTTCGGTGGCCGAGCCGGCGTGATCGTGACGGCTTCTCGCGCGGGTGGCACCGACGTCGCGATTGGCCGAGCCGGTGTGGACGTTGCCGCCGACGCCGGAGCTCCTGTTGCGGATGCGCTCGCGGCGCTCGCCGGCACCGTGATGGAGCTGGAGGGCACGCCCGTCGTGGTGATCCGCGGCCTCGAAGTCCTCACCTGGGAGGACTAGCAGATTCAATCCGCGAAGTTGTCTATCGAACAATTGTTGAGAACATCTGAATCAGAGGCTGGAGGTTGAGGTCTCGCATAGCGATCATGCATGCTCGATCATTGTCTTCTCGGGTGAGCTGGGTCCAGTCGATGTTATGGCCGGCATCTCGGGCTACCCGGCTCCAGAAAACGCGTTGAGCGCGGCCATTGCCTTCGCGGAACGGGTGAAGGTAATTGAGTTGCTCGTAGTGGAATGCTAGCCGCTCGACAAAATCCTGTGTGTTGAGGTTGCGCAGATATCCATCGGACTTTAGCTGTGCAAAAGCGTTACTGATCCCATCCTCCAGCTTGGCAACGGGGAAGAACGGGATAGAGCCGACGGCGTTTTTCTGAATGTCTATCGTGCGGGGTTCGCCTGCCCACGAGTAAATGTCGTGAAAGAGTGCGAAGTGAATGTACTGAAGCTCGTGAAAATCTCCGCTCGTTTCCCAGCCAGTGTGTAGCAGTTGGATCTGACGCAATGGGACGATGTCTGCTTCGAATGCGTTGAGCTGTTTTGTGGTGGTGGCGCCGATCAAGTTCTTCAGCACTCCACTGATCGGATCGACGTACGGGTCTGGAACTTTCTCAGAGCGACGCATTGTGATGCGACTTGACTCGGCTAATGAGTTCATCAATCGAGGACGTTCCCGAAATCCAGTTTTCAAGCTCGTGGATCAAAAATGTGGAGGGTGACAAACCTTCGAGCTTGCCCGAATGGAGAGCGTCAAGTGCGAGCGAGCGCCGTTCATCCTCGGACAAATGCGCACTGATGTGTTCGATAGACATGTCTCCTCCTTCACTGTTGGTCTCTAGCATACCCGGTGGCGGAAATTTGCCGACGGAGTTATCCACAGGTGAAAAGTAGTAGGTGATCCAGGCGGTATGATGCCGATGCTCCTGTTGCGAACGCGCTCGCGGTTAATGGCAGGTTTCGCTCTCGATTCGGTAAAAGAGCGTAGGTAGCGCTTACCCGAGTTGGGCGTCGCGGGCGATGGCGGATTCGACGCCGCGCACAACCGCTGAGGAGAAACCTGCCTTCTCCATCGCAACGAGCCCAGCGATCGTCGTGCCGCCCGGCGAGGTCACGCGATCAAGCAACTGCGCGGGCCGCTCCTCGTCCATCATTTCCAGCGCATACTTTGCGCTGCCGAGCACGGCTTGCGAGGCAACCTTGAGCGCAACATCCTTGGGCATGCCGGCCGCGAGCGCGGCGCGCGAGAGAGCGTCAATGTAGGTCAAGGTCCACGCGGGGGAGCAGCCGGCGATCGCGGAGAAAGTAGCGAAGTAGGGCTCGGCGATGGCCACGGTTTCCCCGACGGCTCCGAAGAGCACCTCGACGGCGTGAAGCTCGTCTTCGGTGGTGTGTGCGTTCGCGGCGAGGGCCGTCATTCCGGCGCCGACCTGCGCGGGCACGTTGGGCATTGCTCGCACAACGGACGTTCCTTCGGGGAGCGCCGATTCTAGGCGCTCGATCGCGACGCCGGCGGCCACCGACACGATCACCTTTCCGCTCGCGTCCGTGCCGAGCTCGCGCAGCACCTCGAGCATGTACTGTGGCTTGACTCCGGAGATGATGACGTCGCCGTCGCCGAGTTTCTTTGCTAGTTCGGCGTTCGATTCGACGAAGTTGATGCCGAGCTCGCCCGCAACGTCGCGCCCGGCCTGCGCGTGCGCGCGCGTGAAGTACACGTCGCCGGGCTCCACTATTCCCGCGGCGAGCACGCCCTTCAAGATCGCGCCGTTCATGTTCCCCAGTCCGATAAAGCCCAGCATGGCCCCTCCTTCGCTCCAATTACTCCCTCTATTTTTGCACAGCTCGCGCGTCCCACGACGCCCGTGGCAGGTTCCCCTGCGACCTCTCGCTGCCGCTCCACACCTCTCGTGCGGGTATTGCCTGTGCTTGAGCGCTCTCGCGCGGCAACAACGTTCGGGCGTCCTTGCTTTGCAACGCCCGCGCGCGGTGGTTGGATAAGACAACGAAACAATCGCTGGGAGCTGGGCTCCGGCGTCGGGAAAGGGAAAACGGATGAAACGAGTGTTGGTGACGGGAGCGTCGAGCGGGATCGGGGCGGCGAGCGTGCGCGCGCTCGCGAAGGACGGTTGGGAGGTGATCGCGACGGCGCGGCGCGAGGACCGCTTGGAAGCGCTCGCGGCCGAGACCGGCGCGCGTTACGTGGCTGCAGACCTCACCACCGACGCCGGCGTGGCAGCGATTTTCGATTACTGTGCCAAGCTTCGTGGCGTGAACGCCCTGGTGAACAACGCGGGCGGCGCGATCGGTACCGAGGCTGTCGCCGACGGCGGGCTGGCCGATTGGCGGGCGATGTACGAGCTGAACGTGCTTGGCACGCTTGCGGTGACGCAGCGTTTCCTTGCGCAGCTCGGGCCGGCAGGCGGTGACGCTGTGTTTATTACCTCCACCGCTGCGCATGAATCTTATCCGGGCGGTGCCGGATACACGGCCGCGAAGCATGCGGAGCGCGAGATCGTCTCCACGCTTCGCCTCGAGCTTGTGGGGGAGCCGGTGCGCCTGATCGAGATCGCACCCGGCCTGGTGCATACGGAGGAGTTTTCGTTGGTGCGGTTCCGCGGCGACCAGGCGAAAGCCGACGCTGTGTACGCTGGCGTGGATGCCCCGCTCGTCGCGGACGACATCGCGGAAGCTGTGCGCTGGACGCTTTCGCTTCCATCTCACGTCAATATCGATTCGCTGGTGATCCGCCCGCGTGAGCAGGCGAACTCTGTGCTGAAGAAGCGCATGAGGGCCGACGCCGGAGCGTGAGTTGCGTAAGCGTGCGACACTCGCGTGAGAAAGAGTCGCAAAAACACTGTATTTCATTGTGATTCGCGGGAGTGATCTAGTAGACTTTTGCGACACGTGCACATGAATTAGGGTAGCCTAACTTTGTCGAGAAGTTAGGCTACCCTAATTTCTCGGGGACATGCACGAATACCTCAAGGGAAACAGAATGAAACTGAATCGTATCGCCGCGCTTGCCTCTGCGGCTCTCCTCGCCGTTGGTCTCACCGCCTGCTCGGAAAACGCAAAGCCTGCCCCGGCGTCGTCGGGAAGCGCTGGTGCAAAGGAACTGAACATCGTTGCCTCTACCGGCTATCTCGCCGATGCCATCGCCAATATTGCTCCCAATGCGAAGGTGACCACTCTCGTCGCCCCGGGCGGGGATCCGCACACGCAGGAGCTCACCACCGCAGATATCCAGAAGGTCGATGCTGCAGACCTCGTTGTGTGGACGAGCCACGACATGGAGCACAAGATGATGGCGCAGTTCGATAACCTCAAGGAGCGCTCGCTGCCCGCAGCCGAAGCGATCCCGGAAAAGGACCTGCTCCCGTGGGAGGAAGATGGCAAGGTTGAAGGCCACGATCCGCACGTGTGGAACTCGCCGATCCTGTGGAAGTATGCGGTGAACGCGATCGCGCAAAAGCTTGGCACCATCGACTCGGCAAACAAGGCAACCTACGAAAAGAACGCCAAGGAATACACCGGCAAGATTGATGCCGCATACGAAAGTGCCAAGAAGGTCTTCGATTCGATCCCGGCCGAGAAGCGCGTGCTCGTGACCGGCCATGACGCCTTCAACTACCTCGGCAAGACCTTCGGCCTCGAGATCCACGCCACCGATTTCGTCTCCTCGGAGTCCGAGATGAGCGCCACCCAGCTCGACGAGCTCGCCACCATGATCGCGACAAAGAAGGTACACGTGGTGTTCCAGGACAACCTCAAGAACCCTGAGGTCATTAAGCACCTTCAGGAGTCGGTGGCCGCGAAGGGCGGTAAGGTGGAAGTCTCGGACAAGGTGCTCTACGCCGATACCCTCGGCGATTCCGCCCCGGTCAACACCTACCTCGGAGCCTTCGAGCACAACGCCAAGGCAATCGCCGAGGCGCTCACCAAGTGACAACATCCGCTGGTGTCCAGCATGTGCTGGGCAGTCGGCAATAGGAAGGAACGCATGACCTCGCCACTCGAACTGCGAAATCTCTCCGCCTCCTACGGGCAGGTGCGCGCGCTTAAACGCGTGAACATCACCGTAGAAGAGGGGAGCGTGCACGCGATCGTCGGGCCCAACGGCTCGGGGAAGTCGACGTCGATCAAGGCGGCGCTCGGCCTGATCGCCTCGAGTGGCGAGGCGCGTTTCTTCGGCGGCCCGCTGTCCAAAGTCCGCACGCGTGTTGCCTATATGCCGCAGGTTGCCGGGGTGGATTGGGATTTCCCGATCACCGTTGCCGACGTCGTCGCGATGGGGACCTACCCGCGCGTGGGCTGGTTGAAGCGTGTGAGCGGCGAACACCGGCGCGCGGCCGCGGAGGCTATCGAGCGCGCCGGGCTCGAATCAGTGGCGAACCGCCATATCTCTGCCCTCTCGGGCGGCCAAAAACAGCGCGTGTTCGTGGCGCGCCTCCTCGCGCAAAAAGCAGACCTGTTGCTCATGGACGAGCCGTTCGCGGGCGTTGATATGGCATCTGAAGCCACGATCCTCGATATTCTGTGCGAACAAACCGAGGCCGGTGCCACCATTGTGCTCGTCCACCACAACCTCGCCACCGTCTCAGAATTCGCCACCCACGCGAGCCTGCTCGCCGAGGGGAGCGTCGTCGCAACCGGTCACGTTGGGCAGGTACTGGCGCCCGACGTCGTCGCGCAGGCTTACGGCATTCCGGCCGAGCTTTCGGAGGCCGGGAGCCGATGATCCCACTCGGGCAGTTCTTCGCAACCTACGGGTTTCGCACCACATTCTTTGCCGTTCTCCTCGTCGGGCTATTTGCCGGGGGAGCAGGATCGTTCCTGTACATGCGGGCGCAGTCACTGATGAGCGACGTCATGGGCCACTCTGCGATCCTCGGAGTCGTTGGAGCTTTTGCGCTCGCGGCCTCGCTCGGCGCCAACGGGCAATCCACACTCGTCATCTCCCTCGGCGCGGCCGCCTCCGCATTCGTTGCCGTGGCACTGACAAACTGGGTAGTGGCTCATACTCCCACCAAACCCGACGCTGCGATGGCTGTTGCCCTTTCCCTCTTCTATGGGGGCGGTCTATGCGCGATCCACATCCTCAACCACTCAAAACTCCCCGGAAAAGCTGGGATCATGAGCTACCTATTCGGTAATGCGGCAACAGTGCGTGCGGTCGACCTCTACACCGTTGCGGTGCTTGGCGCCGTTGCCACGCTCGTCGTTGCCGCGCTGTGGAAAGAGATCGCCGTGCTAGTGTTCGATCCGGTGCTCGCGCGCGTTGGCGGTTTCCGGCCGCGACTTGTTGATGCCGTGCTCACCGGCGTTGTCACCATCGCGATCGTGCTCGGCGTGAAATCCGTGGGCATGATCCTCGTGGTGGCGTTCGCACTCATGCCAGCGGCCGTGGTCCGGCCCTTCGTTAGCTCCATGCTCGGTATGGTCGCCGCGTCGGCTGGTGTTGGCGCGCTCGCGGGTGCGTGTGGCGCCTACCTCTCCATCTCGATGGGGAACGTCCCCACCGGCCCAATCGTTGTGCTCGTTCTCTTCGCTGGCTTCCTCGCCTCGCTCGCCGTGCGGGCGCTGCGCAACTGGCGCACCGGCGTCGGGACGGAGGTGGCCGCATGAGCTTTATTGCCGCCGCTTTCCTCCTCGCCTCCGTCACGGCCCTCACGTGCGCGTTGCCAGGCGTGTTCATCGTGCTGCGCGGGCAATCGATGCTCATTGACGCGATCTCCCACGCCGTGCTCCCCGGCATCGTGATCGGCGTGGCGATCACCGGCACGCTCCACTCGCCCGTGATGACGGCTGCCGCCACGGCCATGGGTTTGCTGATCGTCTGGACGTCGAACTGGTTGCGTTCGCGCCGGCTCGTCACCGGCGACGCCGATCAAGGCGTTCTCTTCCCGGCGCTGTTTGCGCTCGGCGTGCTTTTGATGTCCACAGTGTTCCGCGGCGTCCACGTTTCAGAAAACACGGTGCTCGCCGGAGATCTCAACCTGATGGCGTTACGTAGTGAACACGTGATTATCGACGGGATCAACTACGGACCGGCCGCGATGTGGCCACTCGTCGGCGTATTCGCGTTGACCGCCGCCTATATCGTCGTGTTCTACCGCGTTCTCAAAGTGGCGATCTTCGATCGCGAATTCGCGCTCACCGCTGGCATGCCAGTAGTCGCGGTAGAAAACGGGCTGATGGTGCTTGTGGCTCTCACTGTGGTCAGCGCTTTCGCTGTTGCTGGCTCGATCCTCGTGGTTGCACTCATGATCTGCCCGGCTGCAGTCGCGCTCCTGTTTGCTCGCCGCCTGTCGACGGCGATCGCGGCCACCGGCGTCGTCGCGCTCGCCTCCGCGCTCGCAGGGTTCGCGATCGCCTGGAAACTCGAGCTCCCGACGTCGGCGGCGATGGCTGCGCTTGACGGTGTGATGTTCGTCGTCGCTGCGTTGGCGCGGAAAATTGGGCTGGAAGCGCGCGGGCGCAGTCGGTAAAATAGGCCGGGTGTAGATCCGGCTATCACCGGGGAGCACCCGGAAGAACGGCCCTCGGGCTTACTAGAACCGGGCGGGTTGGATCCGTCATCGTCCCAAATGAAGTGGTCGCGCAAGCGGCAAGCGAGGTGGTACCGCGCATATGCGTCCTCGTGAGGTATTGAGTTAACCCGAGGAGCCACATTGAGCGCCAAATATCCGCTTCACCGCGATACTGAGCTGGTCGCGTCGCCGAATTTCCCCACGCTGGAAACCGACATCATCGAATACTGGAAGAACGATGAAACGTTCCAGGCATCGATTGATCAGCGCAGCGAGGGCGACGAGTTCGTGTTCTACGACGGCCCGCCATTTGCCAACGGCCTCCCGCACTACGGCCACCTCCTCACCGGCTACGTGAAGGATCTTGTGGCCCGCTACCAGACTCAGCGTGGGCACCGCGTCGAGCGCGTCTTCGGTTGGGATACGCACGGCCTTCCTGCCGAGCTCGAGGCCGAGAAGATGCTCGGCATCACCGATAAGTCCCAGATCGATGAGATCGGCATCGAAGCGTTTAACGATGCGTGCCGCAGCGGCGTGTTCAAGTATGTCAACGAATGGGAAGAGTATGTCAACCGCCAGGCCCGCTGGGTCGATTTTCAGGGCGGCTACACCACTCTCGATCCGTCGTTCATGGAGTCCGTGATCTGGTCGTTTAAGACTCTCTACGACAAGGGCCTCGTATACGAGGGCTACCGCGTACTGCCGTACTGCTGGCACGATCAAACCCCGCTGTCTAACCACGAGTTGAAGATGGACGCGGATGTGTACCAGGATCGCCAGGACACTACGGTGACCGTTGGCCTGCGCCTCGAAACCGGCGAACTCGCACTTATCTGGACCACCACGCCCTGGACCTTGCCCTCCAACCTCGCGATCGCCGTCGGGCCTGAAATCGACTACGTCACTGTGGAGCCCGCCGAGGGCCCGCTGGCAGGGGAGAAGGTCATCGTCGCCGAGTCGCGCCTCGCGGCTTACGCCAAGGAACTCGGCGAAGAGCCGAACGTTGTTGCGCGTATGAAGGGTGCGGATCTCGCAGGTACCAAGTACCATCCGATCTTCGATTACTTCTCGCGCGAAGATGAGGCCCCCGGCAAAAACGCTTGGCAGATCGCCACCGCCGATTACGTTTCCACAGAGGACGGCACCGGCCTGGTTCACATTGCCCCCTACGGCGAAGAGGACATGCTCGTACTCGCCGGCCTGAAGATCAAGGTTGTCGAAACGGTGGACGCTGCCGGCAATATGGCGGCGAACGTGCCGGATTATGCGGGCATGAACATCTTCGATGCCAACCGCCCGATCATCAATGATCTGCGCGACGCATCCGGTTCGATGGCCCGTCGCCCGGCCGAGGTGCGCGCGGTGCTCGTTCGCGAGCAGTCGCACGTGCACTCCTACCCCCACTGCTGGCGCTGCCGCCGCCCGCTCATGTACAAGCCCGTGACCTCCTGGTTCGTGGCCGTGACCGAGTTCCGCGATCGCATGGGCGAGCTCAACGAGCAGATCACCTGGCAGCCCGATTACATCAAGGACGGCATCTTCGGGAACTGGCTCGCCGGCGCTCGTGATTGGTCGATCTCCCGTAACCGCTACTGGGGCACGCCGATCCCGGTGTGGAAGTCAGACAATCCGGAATACCCGCGCATCGACGTCTACGGCTCCTTCGAGGAACTCGAGCGTGATTTCGGCGACGTTCCGCGCGACCGCGAGGGCAAGCCGAACCTGCATCGCCCGTTCATCGACGAGCTCACGCGCCCGAACCCAGACGATCCCACCGGGAAGTCCACGATGCGCCGAGTCACGGATATCCTGGATGTTTGGTTCGATTCGGGCTCCATGCCGTACGCGCAGGTGCACTACCCGTTCGAGAACCAGGACTGGTTCGAGACCCACTTCCCGGGCGATTTCATCGTCGAATACATTGGCCAGACCCGCGGTTGGTTCTACGTGATGCACGCACTGTCAACCGCCCTGTTTGATCGGCCCGCTTTCAAGAGCGCGATCTCGCACGGCATCGTACTGGGCAACGACGGCCGTAAGGCATCGAAGTCGCTGCGCAACTACCCCGATCCGATGGAGATGTTCGATACGTATGGCTCGGACGCCGTGCGCTGGATGCTCATGAGCTCGCCGGTTCTGCGCGGCGGCAACCTCGTGGTTGCGGAGGAAGGCATCCGCGAATCAATGCGCCACGTGATCCTGCCGCTGTGGAACGCGTACTACTTCTACGCGCTCTACGCCGGCACCGTGAACAACGGCGAGGGCTACCTGGGCAAGCAGGTCGATTTTGACACACTCGACGAGCTGGACGTGATGGACCGCTACCTCCTCTCGCGCGTGAAGCTCCTGGCCGATTCGGTGCGCGAGCACATGGATGCGCTGGAGATCGCTGAAGGTGCGAACGAGATCCGCGAGTTCGTGGAGCTTTTGACCAACTGGTACGTGCGTACCTCGCGCGATCGTTTCTGGAACGAGGATCGCTCCGCGTTCGACACGCTCTACACCGCGCTCGAGGCGCTCATGCGCGTGGTCGCTCCATTGCTGCCGCTGGTTTCGGAAGAAATCTGGCGTGGCATCACTGGCGAGCGTTCCGTGCACCTCACCGACTGGCCGGTGTGGCCAGATTCGGTTGTGGACGAGGATCTCGTTGCGGTGATGGATGAGGTTCGCGACGTCGTTTCCGCGGCTCACGCCCTGCGTAAGGCGAACAAGTTGCGCGTGCGCCAGCCGCTGGCGTCGATGACCGTTGTCACCCCGCTCGATCTTGCCCCGTTCACGGAGCTGATCGCAGGCGAAGTGAACGTGAAGGAAGTCACAATTCAGCGCGCATCGGAGTCGGGCCTCGAGGTTCGCACTGAGCTGGCCGTGCTTCCGCGCGAACTCGACCCGTCGGTGCGCAAGCAGACCTCCGCACTGTTCAAGGCTGCCCGCGAGGGCAACTGGGAGAAGGTCGACGGCGGTGTGCTGATGCACGTCGAGCCGCCGGTCACGCTCACCGAGGGCCAGTATGAGGTGTCTACGGCAGTAGAGGCAGAGGAAGGCTCGGTTGCGTCCGTGCTCGATTCGGGTTCGTTCGTGGTGCTCGATACCGTGCTCACGGATGAGCTGGAGGCCGAGGGCTACGCGCGTGATGTCGTCCGAGCGATCCAGGATCAGCGCAAGGCCGACGATCTGCACGTGGCAGACCGCATCGCACTCACGCTCACGGTTCCCGCTGATCGCCTCGCGGCGGTGGAGGCGAACTTGGAGTTCATCAAATCTGAAACTCTCTCGCTCGAGGCCGAGGTTTCGGCCGGCGAGGCATTGGAAGTGAAGGTGGAAAAGATTGGCTAACGATCTGGGCAATGATCCGTTCATTGAGGAAGAAGAAGGCAGTGCCGACGAGGCGCTGACCGCGGAGGATGAGCGAGAGGCGGCGATTGCCGAGTTGCTCGCCTCCCCGCTCTTCGCCGGGCCTGATTCGGGAATCATCGAGGAAATCAAGGATTCTGAGGAACCCGATCTGGACCCCGCACACCTACTCGCCGAGGACGCCAAACTGGAATCCGAGGTTGAACGGATCTACGCCCAGATCATCGAGCGTGCACCTGAGCACAAGGTCCAGCCGTCGCTGGATCGTGTGCGCACCGCGCTGGACATGATGGGCAACCCCCAACACGCGTATCGAGCGATTCACATCACGGGCACGAACGGCAAAACGTCCACGTCCCGGATGATCGAGGCTTTGCTGCGCGAGA
This sequence comes from Arcanobacterium wilhelmae, assembly GCF_029632765.1. Lineage (NCBI taxonomy): Bacteria > Bacillati > Actinomycetota > Actinomycetes > Actinomycetales > Actinomycetaceae > Arcanobacterium > Arcanobacterium wilhelmae. The sequence goes on along the minus strand of NZ_CP121247.1, from coordinate 1,348,914 downwards.
GGGGGTTGCGCACCGGTCGCTTCACCTCGCCGCACCTGAACAATGTGCGCGAGCGCATCTCAATCGACGGCGAGGCGATCTCGCGGGCGAGCTTCATCCAAGCCTGGGAGGACGTGGCCCCGTTCATCGAAATGGTGGACGCGAAATCCCAGGCCGAGGGCGGCCCGCGCATGAGCTTCTTCGAAGTGTTCACCGTGATGGCGTACGCCGCGTTCGCGGATGCTCCGATCGATGTTGCCGTGATCGAAGTGGGGATGGGTGGCCAGTGGGACGCCACGAACGTCATCGACGCCGAAGTGGCCGTGTTTACGCCGATCGCCCACGATCACGAGAAGTGGCTCGGCCACGAAATCTCGCAGATCGCCCACGAGAAGTCTGGGATTATCAAGGAAGGCGCCACCGTCGTCACCTCGGTGCAAGTGGAAGATGCCGCACGCGAGATCGCCCAGCGCGCCGCACAGATGCACGCCACCCTCGTGCACGAGGGCCCGGATCTGCACGTTGTGAGCCGCGAGGCGGCGCTCGGTGGGCAGATGATCACAGTGAAAACGCCGTCGGCACTCTATGAAGACGTCCCGCTCGCGATGCTTGGCGCTTTCCAATCCGAGAACGCCGCTGTTGCGCTCGCGGCAGTGGAGGCGTTCTTTGGCGGAGGTGCCCTGCCTGCGGAGGTAGTGGAGCACGCGCTCATGTCGACCGTCTCGCCAGGCCGCATGGAAGTGGTCAAGCGTTCGCCAACCGTCCTCGTGGACGCGGCACACAACCCTGCTGGCGCGAAGGTCACCCGAGAAGCGATCGAGGAAACGTTCCTCGGCCCGCGCGTCGCCGTCTACTCAGCAATGGCAGACAAGGACATCGAGGGTGTGCTTTCGGAGATCGAGCCCGCGTTCAATGCGATCGTGATCACGCAGATCGAGGGCACCGGCCGCGCAGCGGACCCAGAGGATATCGCGCAGATAGCGCGTGATATTTTCGGCGAGGAGCGCGTGGAAGTCGAATACAATCTAATGGACGCCATCACGCGGGCGTCGGATCTGGCTGAAACCGCTGATCCGGATTCGGTGGTGCCGGGAGTCACTGTTGTTCTCGGCTCGATTATGTTGGCGGGGCAGGCCCGCCACCTGATGGGCGCTTCGGCGCCAGATAAGGCATGATATGCGCACGTTGATTTTGCTCAAGCCCGACGCCGTTCGCCGTCACCTCGCCGGCGAGATCCTGGCACGCATCGAACGCAAGGGCTACACGATCGATTCGCTGAAAATGCTCACCGCCTCGGCGGAGCAGCTCGCCGCCCACTATGCCGAGCATGTGGACAAGCCGTTCTACGCTTCGATGGCTGCCTACATGAGCTCGGGCCCGATCGTCGCCGCCGTGATTTCGGGTGAGCGTGTGATCGAGGGCGTGCGCTCACTTTCGGGCGCAACCGACCCGACGTCGGCGGCTCCGGGCACGATCCGAGGCGACTTTGGACGCGACTGGGGCACGGAGGCGATCGAGAACCTTATCCACTCCTCGGACTCTCTCGAGTCGGCCGAGCGCGAGATCGCGGTCTGGTTCTAAGGCACATTCGTGCACCTGAAAACGCTCACGCTGAAGGGCTTCAAGTCGTTCGCCACGTCCACCACGATGCACTTCGAGCCGGGTATCAACTGTGTTGTTGGCCCGAACGGTTCGGGAAAGTCCAACGTGGTGGACGCTTTGGCGTGGGTGATGGGCGAGCAGGGTGCGAAGAACCTGCGCGGCGGCAACATGGCCGACGTGATCTTCGCGGGCACGGCGAAACGTCCGGCGCTCGGGCGTGCCGAAGTGTCGCTCACGATTGACAACACTGACGGTGCCCTGCCGATTGAGTATTCCGAGGTGACGATTTCGCGCACCCTGTTCCGTGCGGGCGGCTCCGAATACGCGATTAATGGCACGGCCGCGCGTCTGCTCGATATTCAAGAGTTGCTCTCCGATACGGGCATGGGCCGCGAGATGCACGTGATTATCGGTCAGGGCAAACTCGATCAGGTTCTCACTGCCACCGCGGAGGATCGCCGTGGCTTCATCGAGGAAGCCGCTGGCGTACTCAAGCATCGGCGTCGTAAGGAAAAAGCCCTGCGCAAGCTGGAATCGATGGCGGGGAACCTCACGCGCGTGGAGGATTTGGCGGCGGAACTGCGCCGCCAGCTTGGCCCGCTCGCGCGCCAGGCAGCAACGGCCCGCCGCGCGCAAACGATCCAAGCGGACGTGTTCGACGCCCGCGCCCGTCTCCTCGCCGATGATCTCGCACAGTCGCAGGCTCGCCTTGAGGCGCAGACCCTCGACGAGGCTACGATGGCAAAGCGCTCGGAGGAGATGCGCGAGCAGGTGTCCCACGCCCGCGACGAGGTCAACCGACTCCAGGACGCAGCCGAGGCGGCAAGCCCGCAACTCGCCGAGCTCACCGAGCAGTGGCAGCGGCTCACGTCGCTCCAGGAACGGTTCCGATCGCTCACGGAGCTTGCGGCGGAGCGGCACCGTTCGCTCAGCTCCGCGATGCCGACGTCGAACCGCGGCGAATCGCCGGAGCATATTCGCGAGCGCGCCCAGGTGGCGCGCGAGGAAGAGGAGGGCCTGGCACGTGAGGCGCAGGAGGCTCGCGATTCGCTCAGCTCCGTGATTGACACGCGCGAGAACGCCGAGCGTGCAGAGCGAAACGCGGAAGGTGAGCTCGCGGCGGCGAACCGTGCGCTCTCGGACCAGCGCGAGAACGCGGCACGCATGAGCGGAAAGATCGCCGCGGCTACTTCGCGGCTGGAGTCCCTTGCGGAGGAGAAGGCCCGCGTCGAGGCGGCCGTGAACGATGCGCGCGAACGCGCCGAGGAATCCGCGGCGCAGGTTTCCGCTCTTGAACAGGATGTGGTGGCACACACCGACGGCGACGACACGCTCTCGATCGCGCACGAGGAGGCTACGCGCGAGGTCGAGGAAGGTAAAGCGGCACTCGAAGCAGCGCGCGCTGCGCTGAGCGAGGCCCAAGCGGCCGCGGTCGAGTGGCGAACCAAAGCCGAAACGCTGGCACTGTCGCTCGCTCCGGAAGACGCCACCGCATGGGCGGCGAATGCGCACGGAGCCGATCTCGCGCGCGATTCGATTCACGTGGAGGCCGGCTGGGAGAGCGCAACCGAGGCAGCATTCGGCGGGGGAGCCGGAGGCGTTTCCACGGCCGACGTCGACGCTGCGCTCGATCTGCTCCGTGCGGCTCGCGAGGCGCAAGCTGGGCACGTCGAGGTGCTGATCGGCGGGCACAGTGGAACACTTTCCGACGACGCCGCCCGCGCGGCTCTCGCCAAGGCGCAACTCGCGCCAGACGAGGCACGCCTCGCCACCGACGTCGTGAGCGGGCCGTTTGCCCAGCTCCTTGCAGGAACTGTGCTCGCCGTGGATCTCGCGACTGCTCGCGCGTTGCTCGCGGCCGGCGCGCCGCGGGTGGCGACGATGGACGGCGACGTCGTCGACGGCGGACGTGCCTGGGGCGGGGAAGTGGCAGCCGCGGCGGTGCTCGCGCGCCAAGCCATCTACGAGGACGCGCTCGCGCAGGCCGAGAAGGCCGCCCAAGCGCAAACTGCCGCGCAGGCCGTGGTCGGGGAAGCACATCAGAAGCTTTCCGGGCTCGAGGAGGTGAGCGCGCAGATCGCAACCCAGCTCGGGGCGCGTGATTCGCAGCTCGCGGCGCTCTCTGCACAGCTCGGCGTGTTGCGCCAGACGCTCGCCGCTGCGAACGCGGAAGTTGAGCGCGGCAAGGCGCGCCTGGAAACAATCGGCGCGGATATTGAAAAGCGCACCGCTGAAAAAGTGGAACTCGAGCAGACGGCTGCCGCAGCCGCCGCGGATCCTGCGGCGCTCGCAGCCGAGGTCGAAAAGTTCCAGGCCGCGCGCGATTCCGCACACCAGGCAACGATCGCAGCTCGCAGTGCGGAAACCGAGGCACGTCTGCACTTGCGAACCCGCGAGGAGCGTTTGCGTGCGGTGGCTGGGAAGGCCGACGCCCTGGAGAACACAGCGAAGGCGGCAGAGGCGCGGATCGCTGCCGAGGCACGTGCCGCCCAGCGCCGCGCGGAGGGCGCGCGGATTGCCCAGCGTGTTGCTGAGGACGCCACGAGCGCACTGACGTTCACCACGCAGGCGTTGGCGGAGGTCACGGCCGAGCGTGACGGCGCCGAAGCCCAGCGCGCGGATGTGGACGTGGCGCTATCTGCCGCGCGCAGGCACCTTGATCGGTTGCTGGGTGAGCAACGCGAGCTCGACGATCTCGCCCACCGCCGCGAAGTGGCGCTCGCCGAGATGCGTATGGCTCACCGCCAGCTCGAGGCGCGTGCGATCGAACAGGTGGGAGTGGAAGCGGGCGCGCTCGTGGCCGAGTACGGGCCGCACCTGCCGATCCCCACCGACGACGGCGAAGTTCCGTTCGTCCGCGAGGCGCAAGAGCGCAGGCTTGCCAAGGCGGAGCGCGATCTGGCGAAGCTTGGAAAAATCAACCCGCTGGCGCTCGAAGAACATGCGGCGCTCGAGGAGCGTCAGCGCTTCCTCACGGATCAGCTCGCGGATTTGAAGAAATCGCGCGACGATCTGCTCGGCATCGTCCGCGATATTGATGCGCGCGTGGAAGAGGTGCTGACGAGCGCGTGCGAGGATGTGGCGCGCGAGTTTGAGGGCGTTTTCTCGCGGCTTTTCCCTGGGGGAGAGGGACACCTGGTGCTCACGGATCCCGATTCGATCCTCACTACGGGCGTGGAGATTGAGGCGCGCCCGCCAGGCAAACGTGTGAAGCGCCTTTCGCTTCTCTCCGGTGGTGAGCGTTCGCTGACCGCGGTGGCGTTCCTCGTGGCGATTTTCAAGGCGCGCCCCTCACCGTTCTATGTGATGGACGAGGTGGAGGCCGCGCTGGACGATGTGAATCTCTCGCGCCTGATCGAGATTTTCAAGGAGCTTCAGGATTCCTCGCAGCTCCTCGTGATCACGCACCAGAAGCGCACAATGGAGATCGCGGACACGATTTACGGTGTGGCGATGGCCGAAGACGGCGTCACCTCCGTAATCTCGCAGCGCCTGAAGGAACTCGCGCCCGAGTAACTGCATGCGTTGGCGCGTGCCCAATCTCGGCGTCGAGACTCTTTCCCGACGCCGGTCGGGGAGGTTCCG